>NZ_JANEYT010000032.1 GCF_024357955.1 Photobacterium pectinilyticum | reverse complement strand
AGCCAGCGATTGTCTTTAAAGAAATGGCATTGGCTGCTTGATATTGGAGAGTGTCGCACTTCGCAGTTGAATTCGGGTACCAATCTGGATAAATAGTTGATCAAATATTTATGTAGGTTGGTATAACGCATAAAGAAAAAGCCACAGTGTATTTACACTGTGGCTCATATCTAACAATGCTCATCCAAAGACGATGCACTACAGAACATCAGTAACCAACTTCACCCCTGATATGAACAAGAACAAATAACATAAACGGTAAACCACCTCTTGACTGACTCGATGAAGTAACCACACCCCCATATGCACCCCGATAGGAGCCAGTGGCATAAGCACTAACGCCGTCATCAAATTAGTGGTATCAAACTCCCCAAGCAGGCTATAGGGAATAAGCTTCACTAAATTGATAATGGCAAATAACACTGCCATAGTGGCAATCAATGTCACTTTCTCAAGCCGCAGGGGTAACAAGTAAATACTGGCTGGGCCACCACCGGCATGAATTGCGGTGCTGGAAAAACCACTCAAGCTACTCCACAACCATGCACTCACCTTACCGGGCTTCTTGTCCTGCTTAACTCCACCGAACACATATTGCAGGCTAAATAACAGCGATAAAACACCAATCAATAATTTAAACCCTGACTCCGGTGTCACGCTGAGAAACAAACCAGCCAACAATATTCCCAATAAAGAGCCTGGCAACATCTGCCGTAGAATCGAATAATCGGCACTACGGTAGTGTTGCTTAACAGCAAATGCATCCATAACGCAAAGTATAGGAAGCAAGATAGCGGCAGCTTGTGTTGGCGAAACCACTAGGGCCATCAAAGGAACAGCAATGATCCCTAGTGCGCCGCCCAAACCGCCTTTACCAATCCCGTAAATTAATACAGCTGGAACGGCAGTAATATAAAACCAAGGATCAGTAACTATCATCTCAATCCTTACAAGCAGTGTTCAGTTAGATAACCACGGCTCTTCGCCATATCCAGTTTCACATGGTCTAGCTGATGCACTGCGCGCTCTTGCTCAACGACAATCCAACCTTGGTAATCAATATCTTTTAAAACTTGGAAGACTCTTGAGAAATTGATACTGCCCTCGCCAAGTGGCCGGGTTAGCCCTTGGCTAAAGGCATTTGTCATCCCACAACGGCTACGCATCGCATTATGTAATTGCTGGCCATCAACATCCTTCAAATGCAGATGTTCTAACCGGTTCGCATACCGGCGGATAAACTCTTCGGGTTTCATACCATCAATGAACAGGTGGCCGATATCTAAACACAAACCAAGGCGCTCAGCCGGAATGGCATGCATAACTGTTGCAATCTCATCGGAAAAAGCAACATAACCACCGGAGCTCGGGTGCAATAATGTCCGAATTCCTCTATTAGCTGCGATTTCCGCAACAGCAGAAATAGTATTGATCATCGCCTCCAGCTGGTCTTTCTTGAGCCTCGGTGCAATCACACCATGGCCAACATAGGAGTCCCTGTCTGCATTGGTGCGATCCATAATAATTAGCTTATCGACCCCTATCGCGACGAGCAGCTCAACAACGCGATGAGCGTTAGCAAGAATTTCATCTTTTGACTCAGGACAACTAAAGTCCCCATGCAAGTTCCCTGCGCACACTTTCATGCCTCTGATCCGTAGTGAACTTGCAAGAATAGAAGGGTCTTCAGGGAAATACCCGACAGGCCCAAGTTCAATCCCCTCATAACCAGCTTCACGGGCTTCAACAAGCACTTTACCCCAACTAGGGTTATCGCCTTGTATAGAGTTCTCTACTCCCCAGCTGCAAGGTGCACACGCTATTTTCATTGCCATAATTACATCCTCTACATGACAAATTTCTTGAAATAATTCTTTGGCAGATCGTCTGCGTTGTTATTTGAACGCTTATTGAATAAGTCCTTTTTCAACCAAGAACTGACGGCTCTTTTTAATATCGGGTAATGTGGTGTCGGAATGCCGTGGATCGCGTTCTTGTTCAATTGTGATCCAACCGTGGTAGCCAATGGATTCAAGTGCTCGGGCTACTTCATCATAGTCCACCGCCCCTTCACCTAATGGGCACATCACACCATCAGCACAAGCTTGCCAAAAACCCACTTGATCCTTAATGGCTCGCTGTAACCTGTGCTGGTTTACATCTTTAAAATGCACATACTCTAGCCTATCGGCGTATTCAATCAGGCTCTTTGCAGGATCCATGGTGGCGTAATACAAATGTCCGGTATCAAGACAAAGCCCGACATTTTCTGACGGTAAATCAGCTAACATAAGATCTATTTCATCTTGATATTCGATATACCCACCAGCATGAGGATGAACAACCGTCCTAATTTCATGACGCTTGGCAATCTCAGCGATATCTCTAACAGTGCTCATCATGTGAGCCCAACGCTCTGCGTCCAACCTTGGGGCCTGATCGGGCATCCCCGCATAGCGGCTTCTGATGTCATTGACACAATCGATAACCACCAGTTTTTCGCAACCAACCTTCTGCAAAAAGTCACATAGCCGTTTGGTTTTATTGATTATATCTTCATAACTACCCGGCTCGGACAGCGGTTCGAAAATAGTACCTGCGCAAATTTCAAGTTCTTTAACGTACAACGCAGTGTTTACCGTATCCGCATCGAGCGGCAAAAAACCATAAGGTCCCAGCTCTGTACCGGAAAACCGGCCTAACCTCGTTTCAGACAACACCGTCATCCAATTCGGATTATGTGGATTGTCTGAAGATTCAACACCCCAGCAACAAGGTGCGCATGCAATTGAATAACTCATAGTTCCACCCTCAAGTGACCAATTAACTGGACAAAGTAAATTACAGTCAGACTAATCACTCTCAAGCCAAAATGACGTGACCAAGCACGCATCTTATTTTTGCATTTTCGCAAATCAGATTTGAATCTATGTCTATAACACCCAAACGCCAGTCCCTCATAAGATGTGGTTAACAAATCAAACTGAAACAGGAAGTTGTATGGAACCCGTTTACATTGTTGCCGCAAAACGTACCCCTATTGGCAGTTTCAACGGCGCACTTGCCCCCGTGTCAGCCCCTCAGCTAGGCGCGACCGCGATTAAAGGCGCACTAGAGCAATGTCACCTTGATCCAAGCCTGATTGATGAAGTAATTGCAGGAAATGTATTAAGTGCAGGTATCGGGATGGGACCAGGCCGTCAAGCGGCTATTCTCGCCGGCATCCCTGAGACTGTCCCAGCCTACACCTTGAATATGATCTGTGGCTCCGGTATGAAAACCGTGATGGATGGCGTTAGCCATATCCGAGCAGGTGACGCTGAGATCATTGTTGCTTGCGGTATGGAGAGCATGTCTCAGGCCCCTTTTATCTCTGCCAACCCAATACGTGATGGCGTCAAAATGGGCCAACTAACGCTCGACGACTCCATTATCAAAGATGGTTTAACTGATGTTTTCAATCAGTACCACATGGGGCTAACAGCAGAGAATATCGCGGAATTACATCAATTAAGCCGTGAAGAACAAGATCAATTCGCGCTTTCCAGCCAACAAAAAGCCACTGCAGCGCTTAAAGAACATGGCTTTAGTGATGAAATTGAACCAGTCAATGTTTCCCACCGCCGTAAGCAATATACGGTTAGCCTTGATGAGTACCCGAAAGCGGATGCCAGTTTTGAAAAACTGCAAGCCCTTCGCCCGGCCTTCAAGAAGGAAGGTACGGTAACCGCTGGTAACGCATCGGGGATCAATGATGGTGGTTCGGCCATTATCCTTGCTTCAAAAGCGGCGATTCAACGTTACAACCTCACACCTCTCGCTGAAGTTATCGCCTGCGGTCAAGCCGGGCTATCACCAAAAGTGATGGGATTAGGCCCTGTGCCCGCTATCGCCAATGCACTTGATAAAGCCAAACTGACACTGGCCGATATCGAATACTTTGAGCTTAACGAGGCATTTGCCGCACAAGCCCTCGGGGTAATGAAAGAGCTATGTGAAAAGCATAGCGTCGATCAATCTTGGCTCGAGTCACGCACCAACCTCAATGGTGGTGCCATTGCCCTCGGTCACCCACTCGGTGCTTCAGGCAACCGAATATTGACCTCATTGATTTACCAACTAGAACGTTCACAGCAGACCTATGGCTTGGCCTCCCTTTGCATTGGTGGTGGTATGGGAACAGCCGTGATCATCCGTCGATGCCAGGCGAACTAATAGGAGTACATTATGAAAAAATCTATCTCAAAAAAAGAGATCGCCAGCCTTCTTCGCGATGATATGACTATCATGATCGGCGGCTTCATGGCCAACGGTGCACCTGAAGGATTAATTGATATCATCCTTGAGTCTAACATCAAAAACATCACCCTAATCACTACAGATACTGGTACACCCGAATCTGGTTCAGGTCGACTGATCAAAGCAAAGCGTATCAGCAAACTCTATGCCTCTCACATTGGCACGAACCCTGAAACCGGGGCGCAGATGAACAGAGACGAATTAGACGTAGAGTTAGTTCCACAAGGCACATTAGCTGAGCGGATCCGCGCAGCAGGTGCAGGTCTGGGGGGCGTATTAACCCCTACCGGACTTGGCACCTTAGTAGCTGAATCAAAACAGGTTATTCAGGTTGATGGCAAAGACTTCCTGCTAGAAAAACCATTACGCGCTGATCTTGCCCTGATCCGTGGCTCTATTGTTGATACCAAAGGCAACACGGTTTACAAAGGTACGACACAGAACTTCAATCCGTTAATGGCGACAGCCGCTGACACCGTAATCATCGAAGCTGCTAGCTTGGTCGATATTGGTGACATCGCCCCAGAAGCGGTACACACACCGGGCTTGTTTATTGATCACATTTACCAAGGAGCTTAATCATGGCCATTCAACGAGAAAAACATCAAATTCGCCGTATGATTGCTTGGCGTGTTGCACAAGAGCTTCATGATGGTGATGTGGTTAACCTTGGGATTGGGTTACCAAGCCTTGTGGCCAATGAAACCTCTTCAGACATCGAAATTCTACTTCAAGCTGAAAATGGCCTAATTGGTATTGGAGAAATGCCGGATGAAGCCAATATTGACCCGGATCTGGTCAATGCCGGTGGGCAACCAATAACAGCAACGACTGGTGCATGTACTTTCCATAGTGCAGACTCGTTCACTATTATCCGTGGCGGGCATGTTGATGCGACGGTACTGGGCGCATTGCAGGTCGACCAGTTTGGTAACCTTGCTAACTGGATTATTCCTGGAAAAATGGTCCCAGGTATGGGCGGTGCAATGGATCTCGTGGTGGGTGCGAAGAATGTCATTGTAGCCATGGAGCATACAGTCAAGGGTAAACCCAAACTGCTCAAGCATTGTTCATTACCTCTTACTGCCGCTAATCAAGTTGACCTCATTATCACTGAACTTGGCGTTATCAAAATCACTGAGCAAGGAATGATGTTGACCGAACTTGCTCCTGGTACGACGATTGATGAAATTCAGGCAGCAACTGAAGCAGAGTTAATCATTTCGCCAGATTTAAAGGCAATGCCGATCCCTAGCGATTTGTAATAGCAAACAGACACCGTTACGCTAGCGCATATTTAAGCCAAAAAAAAAGCCAACGTATAAACGTTGGCTTTCTTATTATCGTAGATGTTACGCTTCCTGTTGTTCTTCCGGTTGCCCTTGCAACACGTTAGATACTTCAATTGGCAACTTCTGCATCACGTAGTTTCCAGGCGCTGGACCCGTAGCAGGATATGTATTACTACCTGCATTTCGAGCATCAATCGCCTCTGCCTCTTCAAAGCCTCCCATCCACTTGTTCCAGTGGGTCCACCAAGAGCCATCTTGGCGTTTAGCCCCTTCTAGCCAGGTTTCAGGATCAGCCGAGGATTTAGAGTTCGTCCAGAAGCCATATTTGTTCTTTGCAGGGTGGTTTACGATACCTGCAATATGACCTGACTCACCCAATACAAACGTAGACTTTCCACCTAGCTTGCTAGCACCACGATAGGTACCCTGCCAAAGCGCAATATGATCTTCCTGAGTTGAGATGAAGTAAGTTGGGATCTTGATCTTAGCCAGATCAATATACACACCACCCACCTTATACCCTTTAGGATCGATAAGACGGTTTTCAAGGTAGAACTGACGCAACAATGTACTGTGGCAGGCTACTGCAACATTGGTACTATCACCGTTCCAGTACAACAAATCGAAGTCGATCGGGCTGTTACCTTTAAGGTAATTGTTGATGTAGTAATTCCAGTACAAGCTGTTTTCACGTAGCAGGCTGAATGTCACACTCAACGAGCGACCATCCATGTAGCCTTTCGCTTCATTCTGTGCTTCGATGGCTGAAATGATTGGGTCATTGACGTATGCACCAATCTCACCAGGCTGAGAGAAGTCAAGTAATGTGGTGAAGAACGTTGCAGATTTAATGCGATTACGCATTCGTTTGGCGGAATAGTAAGCCAACGTTGTAGCTAGCAGCGTACCACCAATACAGTAACCAGCGGCATTGATTTGCTTTTCACCTGTAATCTCTTCAACAACATCAACGGCTTTAACGACACCATCAACAACGTAGTCGTCAAAATCAACGTCAAACATGCTGGCATCAGGATTACGCCAAGACATCATGAATACAGTATGTCCTTGCTCAACCAACCAACGTACCATTGAATTCTTCTCTCGAAGATCCAAGATATAGTACTTATTGATAAATGGCGGCACGATCAGCAACGGCGTTGCATTCACTTTATCAGTCAGTGGCTTATATTGAATAAGCTCAAACAGGTGATTCTTGTAAACAACATCACCGGCGGTATTCGCCACATTTTCACCCAATTGGAAAGCCGCATCATTGGTCATGCGGATCTTCAGCACATCGGCACTAGATTGCAAATCTTGCTGAAGAAGCTCCATTCCCTTCACTAAGTTTTCACCATTAGTTTCAACGGTTAGCTTAGCTAATTCCGGGTTTGTGGTGACAAAGTTCGTTGGAGACATAGCGTTGATTGCCTGACGAGAAAAAAAGCTTAAACGCTCTTTCGCTTTATCGTCTAGCCCTTCCATCGAGTCTATTGTCTCTTTCATCGTATTACTGAACAGTAAATACGATTGCTTTATATAATTGTAAAACGTTTCATTTTCCCATGCAGGATCAATAAAGCGTTTATCATCTTTTTCAGGCTTAACAAAATCGTCTTCGTCACCCGTTTTCATGGTGACATTTTGCCAGATCTTCATCTGGTTCTCCCACCAGTCCATTTGCACTTTGGCAATAACGGCTGGTTGCGCTGATGCTTGTTCGATCAACTTAGTCGTATCTTCTAAGCTAATTTCATTGAGCGCTTTATTTAAGGGAGTATTCATGGCTGCTTTGCCGGATTCCAGCTCCTTCCACCACATCTGGTTCATATCTTGGAGCTTGGCAAAGTAGTCCGTAAAGAAGTTATGATTCATTGCAATGACCTCTATATCAGGACTAAAAATGCCGCCCACGAATGGGGCGGCAGAATTGGTCATGCAACTTAAGCAGGTGTTGCTTGCTTTACATTTTCAGCGACTAGCTCTTCAACTTCAGTTTTGAAACTTTGAGCTACAGCATTAAATTTATTGCTGTCGTCAATTAGCTGCTGAGAAAGCTTAGTTAGCGTTTCTAGCTGTTGGCTATTGAATTCAGCGAAAGACTGAACATCTTTTACTTCGCTTACTGCTTTAAGTTGATTAAGACCAAGATCGCTGTATGCGCGAACAGCAGCAAGTTGAAGCTCTGTTAGTTCTTCAACGTTCTTAGTGAACATTTTGTTGAACTTAACGTACGGTGCTAGTGATTTTTCAGTCTGCTCAGAGAAAGACTTAAACATTTCCGTATACATAGGTATTTCCTTCATTTAAAGATTGATTAAGTACCTGTGCCATGGTGAATACAGATACTGGTTAGCTATACAACTGAATTAAACGCTCTTCAGAACAATTGCTGTACCCATGCCACCACCTACACACAAGGTAGCTAGGCCATGCTCCGTTCCGCGACGACGCATTTCGTGAAGAAGGCTGACAATAATACGGTTACCTGAAGCACCTAATGGGTGACCCAGTGCAATCGCACCACCATTTACATTGGAACGCTCGGCCAGATCTTCTACTTGAGACCCTAGTTCATCGGCCAATTCATGAAGTACACCGAGAGCCTGACCAGCAAATGCTTCGTTGAATTCGAACAGGCCCACTTCGCTGATATTAAGCTTTGCTTTATCAAGCGCTTTAACCACCGCTGGAACTGGACCTAGGCCCATAATTTCTGGAGCAATACCCGCCTGGGCATAACTTTCAATTTCAGCAAGTGGCGTTAGGCCGTATTTCTCTACTGCTGCTTCTGACGCAACAATAATGGCACTAGCGCCGTCATTGATTCCTGATGCGTTACCTGCTGTTACTGAGCCGCCTTCTTTCTTGAATGCAGCACGTAATTTAGCTAAGCCTTCAATACTCGCATCAGCTTTCGGGTATTCATCCGTGTCAACAACACTGGTTTTCCGGCGAACAGTCACTTCAACAGGTGCAATTTCACCAACGAACTTGCCCTGCTCAATCGCGGCAACCGCTTTTTGCTGGCTTGCCAATGCAAAATTATCTTGCTGCTCACGGGTAAGACCCACTTTAGCAACAACATTTTCAGCGGTTACACCCATGTGGTACTGATTGAAAACATCAGTCAGACCATCAGTAATCAGTAGATCATCAAGACTGAGTGACCCCATCTTCTGACCGTCACGGATAGTCGCTGGTGCACAGAATGGAATCTGTGACATGTTTTCTGCACCCGCAGCAACAACCAATTCAGCATCACCAGCTTTAATATGCGCAGCAGCATCCATTACCGCTTTCATACCCGAGCCACATACCATGTTGAGGCTATATGCAGGTACTTCCTGAGGAACGCCAGCATAAATGGCAGCCTGACGGCCTGGCCCCATACCTTGTCCAGCACCCACAACATTACCTAGGATAACTTCATCAAGATTTGCTGGGTTAACGTTGGCTTCTTCCAACGCTGCTTTAATTGCTACAGCAGCCAGTTGAGAAGCAGGAACTGATTTCAACGCGCCGCTGAAACTACCGATAGGCGTACGTTTAGCCGCAACGATATATACTTTTGACATGATTTTTTGCGTCCTTTCAAACTTCAGAAATTAACCCATTAGTGCATGTATAAGCCGCCGTTCACAGACAGTGTTTCGCCTGTGATATATGCCGCAGCATCGCTTGCCAAGAAAGTTACCGCAGCCGCGACTTCAGCAGGAGCAGCAAGGCGCTTCATTGGGATTTCAGCTTTAATGCTATCTAAAACTTCTGGCTTAATAGCCTCCACCATAGGTGTGCCGGTATAACCCGGAGCGATTGCGTTAACCGTTACGCCTGAACGCGCACCTTCTGCAGCCAGTGCTTTAGTAAAGCCAATCATGCCAGCTTTAGCTGCTGAGTAATTAGCCTGACCAAACTGACCCTTGAGCCCATTAACTGAAGAAATATTGATAACACGTGAGTTACCGTGTTCGCACATGGAAGCGAATAGTGGCTGGGTGACATTAAACAAACTGTTTAGGTTTGTCGTAATAACATCGCCCCATTGCTCTTTAGACATACGCTTGAACGTCGTATCACGTGTTATGCCAGCATTATTGACAAGAACGTCAATGTTACCTTCTTCTTGCAGTAATGTTGCCAGAGCTTCTGCACAATAATCAGCATCCGTAACATCCAGCGGGAACAAACGGACCTGCTCTTCTGAATAATTATTCTCTTTAAACCATTCTTTTGCTTTTGCTTCACCGCTCGGGAAATACGTGGCAATTACACGAAAACCCGCATCAACTAATCCTTTAGTAATCGATGAACCAATACCACCTTTTGCACCAGTCACTAATGCTTTCTTACTCATTACAGAAGACTCCATTCCATCTTTATGATGACATACCATCCTTAAATTCATGCACTTATATGCAATCTATCAATAAGGACCACTAACCAACGCAGACTGTTTATCAGTCTTATTATTTATCTTATTGCATCCTAGCGAGTGAAAAAGACACTTAGGTGACTTTTACATTGCACGAATATTATAAGAACACATGCACATAACAATATCAACACGGGGCATCAATGGTCGTACCAATATTCCCGCATAGAATCGTGCTAATCCTAGAATCCATGGCAAACCTCCAAATGTGTCAATAGTGTTAATTAACCCAAGCATGATATGTGCCATGTTTTATATGAGCAAAAACAATGGTATAGATTGCGTTTACAGCTAGACTTGGTGTGTTATCAGTGCAAACTCGCACTGATGAAGTGCATCAATAATCATCAGCAACAAGAGGTCAGACCTATTTAAATGACGACACCAGAGGCCAATAAATCACCAACCGAACCGTACAGATGAACTTAAACGGTCAATTTGAGTCTTAATGTTCATATTTAACTGTTTCATTTAAGGAAAATAACACCCCATGTTGACAGCAACTTTCCAACGTCTTCAATCACACCTGAATACTCAGGTCATTGGTCAACCGAATCTTGTTAAACAGTTAATGATCGCACTTCTTGCCGATGGCCATATATTGGTTGAAGGCCCGCCCGGGTTGGCAAAAACACGCGCTGTAAAAGTGCTGTCTGATAGCATTGAGGGAAACTTCCATCGCATTCAATTTACTCCCGATCTATTGCCTGCTGATTTAACCGGTACCGACATTTTTCGTCCTGAAACTGGCGACTTTACCTTTCAGCCAGGTCCCATTTTTAATGCCTTATTGCTAGCCGATGAAATCAACCGCGCACCGGCTAAAGTACAAGCCGCAATGCTAGAAGCAATGGCAGAGAAGCAAATTACGGCAGGTCGTAAAACTTATCGCCTCCCTGAGCTCTTTTTGGTCATGGCGACTCAGAACCCTATTGAACAAGAAGGGACCTACCCCCTACCTGAAGCGCAGCTTGACCGTTTCCTACTACAACTTAATGTCGATTACCCTGACGAAAGCAGCGAGCTGGAAATCCTAAGGCTAAACAGAGGCGAAGCTTTGGGGGTTACCGTCGATGAAACGGTACAGGTTACCCAAGCAGAGATTTTTGATGCACGTAAAGAAGTGCTCAACATCCATATGGCTGAAGAAGTAGAGCAATACATTATTCGTTTGATTATGGCTACCCGCCATCCCCATCGTTATAGCGAGCAACTAGCTAACTGGTTGCAAATGGGTGTCAGCCCACGCGCTACCCTTGCGCTTGATCGTTGCGCACGCTCTCATGCGTGGTTAAATGGTAGGGACTTTGTCACACCTGAAGATGTACAACTAATGGCGTACCCTGTACTCCGCCACCGTTTACTACTTAGTTACGAAGCGCAAGCTGAAGCCGTATCGCCCGATACCATCGTCGAACAATTAATTTCACAGGTTGCCTGCGCATGAATTCACAGGAATTAACACCAACACTTCCTGCACACAGTGATGGCGTTAACCTTTGTCTGGCTGAGCTTCTGCAATACAAAAACCAGTCAGTACGATGGTTGCCGCCCGCCCAAAGTGTTTGGTCACAGCTTAACGGCCAGCACCAGAGCCGTCATAAAGGGCGCGGCATGAACTTTGCCGAAGTTCGTCCTTATCAAGCAGGCGATGATATACGCGCTATTGACTGGCGCGTGACGGCACGAACAGGTAAAACCCACACCAAGCTTTTTACTGAAGAACGTGAACAGCCCGTTATGCTGTTGATCGATATCAGCCCCAGTATGAAGTTTGGTACGCAACTATTGTTGAAATCAGTGCAAGCGGCCCATTTTTCAAGCTTGCTGAGCTGGTTAGCCGTCAGTGTGCAAGATAGGATCGGCGCTATCGTATTCAATGGAAACCGATTGTACGAGTGTAAACCGACAGCACGCCAGCAAGGGCCACTAACGGTGATTAACGCCATGATTGATGCGCATAAAGATTGTGGGGATGACAGCGTTAATGAAAAGCGCCTGAGCTTTTCTGATGCACTCAAACATCTCCATCACCTTTGCCCAAAAGGGAGTGAAATTGTCGTTCTGAGTGATTTTTATCAACTGCAACAAAGTGACAAAAGACGGTTAAGTCAGCTCAGACAGCATAACCGGGTACAGTTCGTTCAGCTCTTTGACCCACTTGAATTTGGTCATACTACATTCAATGGCATCGAGTTTGTTACCGATGACCAGCAGGCAACTTGGCTAGATTTTTCAGCCCAAAACACCCGCGATAGCCTTAACCAGCAGTATCAAGAACACCAAGATTTCATACAAGAACTGTGTAAAAGCTTAGCCATTCCGTTACATCACCTCTCTGCCGCTCAGACACTGATGGAGCAACTCGGCCATTCAGGATTTAAAGGGAATAAAGGAGGGACACATGGCTGAAACAACAATGCCTGCGTTACCACTTGCCGATATCCACCTACCACAAACACCGGGTGTATGGCCTCTAGCTTGGGGATGGTGGGTCGCAATCCTACTGACTGTCATCGCACTAACATGCTTGATATTGGCCATTCTCAAACGTCGTCGTCAAAACTTAGCCAGACGAGAGGCCTTAATCCGGTTAGCTGCATTGAAATCACCTAATGATTTCAATCAACTCAACCTGTTATTACGTCAAGTCGCGATGTCATACCATTCCAGAGCTAAGGTCGCAGGCTTAACAGGGCAATCATGGCTTTCGTTTCTCGATCTCCACTTAAAAGAAAAGGACCAAGGCTTCATCAGATTGTCTGATGTTTGGCAGCAAGGACTGTTTTCCCCTTCCCCACTAGAAAAAGAACAGTTTGCTATGTGTTATCAACAAGCAAAAAAATGGATTCGTAAAGCCAACTTCCAAAGTATGCCAGGCGTATCCAAGGAGTCTGGCAATGTTTGAATTTACTTGGCTTTGGGCTTTTTTGCTGCTCCCACTGCCTATCGCCGTTTATTTCTTGAGTAAGCCTCATGCGCAGCCTTCTGCAATTAGGCTGCCCAAGCTACCAGCAGGCCTAGGGCAAAAAGCAATAATTAGCCGTTGGTTAGTTGTTTTAATGGCCACCGCTTGGATTAGCTTGATCACCGCACTTTCTCGGCCCGTTTGGTACGGAGATCCAATTGAGATCAACCCTGATCACCGCGATATGATGCTTGCTGTCGATTTGTCCGGCTCTATGTCGATCAAAGATATGATCACTGAAGACGATGAGGCCATTGACCGATTAACGGCCGTCAAGAATGTACTTCATCAGTTCATTGGTAAACGCAGTGGAGATCGCATCGGATTAGTCTTATTTGCCAACCATGCCTACTTACAGACGCCACTCACGTTTGACCGTGACACCGTCCAGCAACAGCTTAACCGAACCGTATTAGGGCTCATTGGTCAAAGTACAGCAATTGGTGAAGGGCTAGGGATCGCAACTAAAACCTTCATTGATAGCGAAGCACCTCAGCGAGTCATTGTCTTACTCAGTGATGGTGCCAATACCGCTGGGGTGATTGAACCTTTGGAGGCAGCGGAGCTTGCGGCAAGAAGTGACGTCACTATCTATACCGTTGGTGTGGGTGCAGAAGAGATGGAGCAACGTACCTTCTTTTCAACCCGTACCGTTAACCCTTCCCAAGATCTCGATGAGAGGATGCTAACCCGTATTGCGGAAATGACCGGAGGGCAATACTTCCGAGCTCGAAACCCGCAGGAGTTAGAACAAATTTACCAGATGATTGATCAGCTGGAGCCAATTAATACCGCACAACAAACGTGGCGACCTCGTCAGGAATTATTCCGTTTTCCTTTGGCTCTTTCGCTACTACTTTCAGTCATCATCGTTGTTATGAGAAAGCGTAATGGTTAGTTTTACTTTCCTATATCCCTATTGGTTGATCGCACTGATCCCGCTAGGGCTACTACTTCCGTGGTTAGCTAAAAAGCGTCATAAGCAAGGACTTATCGCCCCCCATTTGGCCGAAAAACTCGGTTTATCAAATAAATCGCAAACCCGAATAGCCTTACCCGCTATCGGCACATTGTGGATTCTGACTGTTCTGTCACTTGCAGGGCCAAGTTGGCAAAAGTCTCCACTTCCCGCGTTTAGCTTATCAGGGGCGCGCGTTTTGGTCATGGATATGTCACGCTCAATGTATGCCGACGACATCGTACCAAATCGCCTTAGCCAAGCACGGTTTAAAGCCCTTGACCTGTTACCAGGCTGGAAAGAAGGTAGCACAGGTTTGGTTGCGTATGCCGCTGATGGCTACATTGTCAGTCCACTGACAAAAGACAGTTCGACACTTGCAAGTTTAATCCCCCACCTGTCGCCTGAAATTATGCCAATTCAAGGCAGCAATGCAGCAACGGGTATTCAGGAGGCAATCAACTTGCTGAAGCAAGCGGGCCACCAGCAAGGTGATATTATTCTTATCACCGATGGTCTAAGCAATACAGAAAGTAAAGAAGCTCAAAAACTTCTCGATGAAAACCAATATAGGCTTTCTATATTAGCTGTTGGTACGACCCAAGGTGCCCCGATCAGGCTACCTGATGGCACACTACTGGCTAACAGCAAAGGTAAAACCGTGATAGATAAACTGGAAGTATCCCCATTACGAGAGTTGACACACAGGACTGGTGGCCTATTTCAGATTTCTCAGCCAACAGACCGCGATATTGATAGCCTCATCAAAGCGACTGAAAAACCGATCAGCAATCACGATACCGATGCGAGTAAAGAGCTAGAGGAGCGAATCAACGGTGGCTTTTGGCTGTTAATTCCTATTGCGCTTCTGGCGTTACTCGGTTTCCGTCGGGGAATTATTTTTGCAGCTGTATTAATGGTGACACCCGTTGATCACGCCTTTGCGGCCAGTTGGTCTGCACCCTTTACCAACAGTGATAATTTAGGGTATGAATTGTTCGAGCAAGAGAGCTATGCGGAAGCCGCTGAACAATTTTCTTCACCAGCCTGGAAAGGGGCAGCTCAATATCGTGCAGGTGATTATGAAAATGCCATAGACACTCTTTCGCCTCTTTCGGATCAACAATCTCAATACAACCTTGCTAATGCTTATGCACAAACTGGACAGTTAGATAAGGCAGAATCACTTTATCAATCAATCTTGGAACAGAACCCAGATCATCAGGATGCTAAAAAGAACTTATCCTTGGTTAAAGCACTAAAACAGCAACAAGAGAAGCAGCAACAAGATAGTAACTCGCAACAAGACGGCCAACAATCGCAGTCAGATCAAAACCAATCTCAGCAGCAAAACCAACAAGAACAGTCACCAAACAGCCAACAAGATAAGCAAGAAGGAAATCAGAATACGGATCAACAGGATCAACAACATTCGGATTCTGGAGACAATCAAGAGCAACATTCAAACCAGCCCAATAGTTCCCAGCAGGATAGTCAGCAGCAGCAAGGTAGCCAGCAGGATCGACAAGATCGGGAACAGGAACAAAGTCAATCTCAGCAAGGGCAAGAGCAATCACAGCAGAATCAAAATAATGAGCTCAATCAGCAACATGCACAACCCTCTGGTTCACAGGAACAGTCCGAAGAACAACCAGTACAAGCTGAGCATAATTCCAAAGGCGATCAAAAAGAGAATGGTGACAATCCAAGCTCAATTTCAGCTTCGACATCAAATGAGGGGACGCCAGAAAGCGTCACCGCCAGCGATCCCGTATTGAAAAAATTAGAACAGGTGCCCAACGATACCAGCGCACTGATTCGTGCTCAGCTCATCTTGCAAGCTAGAGAAAAACAAGCACCTGACGCAACAGAAAACTCATGGTAAATATATGATCATTAAAAATATGTTTAACAATTATCGATATTCATCCCTTTGCTGGCAGCATTGGTCAAAAGGGTTATTTCTGGGCTGGCTTCTGGCCTTTTCATCACCTTCATTCGCAGCTCAAGCTATTGCAACAGTTTCCAAGAATATTGTTGGTGTTAACGAAGTGTTCCAGCTCACTATCAATGTTGATGACAACGTCAATACTAACGCGCTCGATCTCAGTAATCTTGATGTTCATTTCAATTACGGCACACCGTCTGTAAGCAGCGGTACCAGCTTTGTTAATGGTGTTGTGACGAGGCAGACGGAGTGGAAGATAGCGGTTGCGGCAAAGGAAATTGGTGAGTTTACCATTCCCAGCTTTCGTATTGGCGCCAGCCAAACTGATCCGATTACGATGACAGTAATGAAGTCTACCAACAAGTCAGCAAGTACACCGTCAAAGCCTGAGATAAAGATTGATGCTGAAAGTAACAAAAACCAACTCTATGTCGGTGAAAGTTTTCGCTATACAGTAAGAATTCGAATTGGTGAGCAGATGAGCCAAGCGGCACTGCAAGCACCTTCAGGTGATGGCCTCAATGTTAAGCAGGTTGGAGAGGACAGACAGGTAGAAACCGTACTCAATGGTCGCCGTTATCTCATTATTACTCGTGATTATCAAATTACGGCCAACAAAGACGGTGATATCTTACTGCGTGGTGCAAAGTTTACCGGGAACCTTATCAAGGGCAACCGAGGATTTGGATCCACACTTCAAATCCCATTCGAGCAACAAGCAGATGACTTGAGCCTATCGGTTTTAGCTAAGCCAGCTGACTACAAAGGGCTATGGCTGCCGACTGAGGCACTTGAATTGGATCAGCAATGGCAACCAGATGTCAACGAAATGAAAGTCGGCGAGCCAATCAGCCGAACCATTACATTGCGAATCAAAAATGCCGAGCAAAGCACCCTACCCAACCTCAACTTGCAATACCCAGATTCTGTTCGTGTTTATGATGAAAACCCTGTGTATGGCAGTGACAATGAATTTACTTCGATGACCATAAAACAAGTCATTATTCCTCGTCAGGCTGGTGAAATCACGCTGCCAGCTTTATCAATCAACTGGTGGAACACAGAGGCGTCAAAACAAGAAACGAGCAAGATTGATGGTTTAGTGCTAAATGTGCAACCCGGAGACCCAAGCACCCAAGCTTTTTTACCGCCACAAGCTTTGCAATCAGATAACGCGGCACCTGAAAAAAACACCGTTCAAACAGAAATCATTCGAGACAGTGGTTGGTGGCCATGGCTGAGCTTGTGTTTAGCCATACTGTGGCTTACTACGCTAATATTGTTGCTCTTTGAAAAATACAAGCGTAAACAGCAACCTCGCAATATTACATCTGGTCAGGCTAAACAGCCACTTTCGCCTGTGGATGGCATGATTCAAGCGTTAGAGCAAGATCAACCCATTCAATTGCAAAGCTACTACCAGCAATGGTTAAAGCACTCCCCTAACCATCCATTACATGACGAGCTGCACAAGGCCATACAAAATGTCATGCAGCGAGAGTACAGCAAAGATAAAAGCCAGAAAAAAGAAGCCAGCAAGATGGATGCACTATTAATCATGCAAAAACTGAATAAAAATACCTTTGAAAATGTAAACGATAAGTCAAGTGCTCTTGCACCAATAACCCCGCAATAACAGCACTTTATTACCCTCACGGCCCACCTTACGGTGGGCTTTTTAACATCCAGAGCAAGCTTGAAACTCCCATTCTTAACAACCCACCTTTTAGGCCCCTAATAGAATTAAAGACTTCACAATAAGCGGAAACAAGTTGTTAAAATCAAGTAAAGCAAAAGTTTCTTCAATAGATAGTGGAAATGTGCAAGAATTCCTGTTACAAAAAGTATCGCTAACGAGATTTAATGCTTAGCGTCAAAACTATAAATATGCAGGATGTATTATGAATCAAACACAACCCTTTCTAGCCCGAGTTGCAAATGGAAGCCTGGTCGTACAAATACTTATTGGTATTGTCGCCGGTGTTCTTCTTGCACTCCTCGCCCCCGCTTCAGCCGTTAAAGCCGGCTTACTCGGCGGTTTATTCGTCAGCGCCCTAAAGGCTGTTGCTCCAATCTTGGTCTTCATTCTGGTTGCTTCTTCTATTGCTAATCAGAAGAAAGGTGCACATACCAACATGAAGCCAATCATTGTGCTGTACCTCTTCGGTACTTTAATGGCTTCACTGACAGCTGTAACCATGAGTTTCCTTTTCCCGACCACTTTAACTCTGGTAACAGGCGCAACGGGCGCAACACCACCAGAAGGTATTGCCGAAGTATTGAATACGTTGTTGTTCAAGATTGTTGATAACCCAGTCAATGCCCTTATGTCTGGTAACTTTATTGGTATCTTGGCATGGGCCATTGCCCTTGGCTTTGCCCTTCACCAAGCCAGCGATGCAACCAAACAGGTTTTCCACGATGTGTCTAACGGCATTACCCTTATCGTTCGCTTTGTGATCCGTCTGGCGCCTATCGGTATTTTCGGTTTAGTTGCCAATACCTTCGCTGAAACAGGATTTGACGCGCTGTTCGGCTACGGACACCTACTTGCCGTGCTATTGGGCTCGATGGCCGTGATTGCCTTTGTTGTTAACCCAATCATTGTTTTTGTAAAAACCAAACAAAACCCATACCCGCTGGTTCTTCGCTGTATCCGCGAAAGCGGTATTACGGCATTCTTCACCCGTAGTTCAGCGGCAAACATCCCTGTAAACATGCAGCTTTGTAAAGATATGGATTTGCATGAAGACACTTACTCTGTGTCAATTCCTCTGGGCGCTACCATCAACATGGCTGGTGCGGCAATCACGATTACCGTACTAACGCTCGCCGCTGTCCACACTATGGGAATTGAGGTTGATGTTGCAACAGCGATTCTACTAAGTGTTGTTGCGGCGGTATCAGCTTGCGGAGCATCTGGTGTTGCCGGTGGCTCACTACTTCTTATTCCATTGGCATGTAGCTTGTTCGGTATTCCAAACGATGTTGCGATGCAGGTTGTTGCTGTAGGCTTCATCATCGGTGTTATCCAAGACTCGGCTGAAACAGCTCTGAACAGCTCAACCGATGTTATCTTTACTGCAGCTGCTTGTAAGGCCGCAGAAGCTAAATTAGAAGCCGCTGATATGAAGGCGGTATAATACCAATAGTTAAAAACTAAAAATCCAGCATCGAAAGATGCTGGATTTTTTATTGAAACCTTGTGCGAGGTTATTGGTTCATTTCGAACCCAGGAACAAACACTTCCACACGACGGTTTTGTGCACGCCCCTCATCAGTATCATTGCTGGCTACAGGCTCTAGCTCACCACGGCCCTGGGCAACAATTCGGTTCTTATCGATACCGAAATACTGACCAACATAGCCTGCAACAACCGCTGCACGCTCTTCAGACAGCTTCTGGTTGTACTCTAATGTACCTCGGCTATCGGTATGACCGACTACATACAGTTGAGTATCAGGGTATTTCACCAGCTGTTGAGCAACAGGCTGCAGTAAGTCGATATCTTCCTGAGTCAGATCATCACTGTCAAAGGCAAACGGAAGGGCAGCGCCAACCGCTTCAACTTTAACCACTTCTGGAACAGGTTCAGGCATTGGCTCTGGTTCAGGCTCGATGACAGGAACAGGAGCTGGCGCTCCCCAATGGTAAACCAGGCTCAAACCGTAAAAATGCACATCACTTTGACCAGGGGATTCCGTTTTACCTACCTGGTTATAGTACTGGTATTCTGCACGAGCTGATAAGTCATTATTGAAGAAGTACTCGACACCGACACCTGCCGTCCCTGCCAAGTTGTTATTGTCGTCATTAACATTGTCATTATCGACAAATGCGACAAAACCACCCAATTTACCGTATAAATCAAACGATTCAGTCATCTCGTAGGTAAACTTACCTACTAAGTCTATACCTTGAACTTCAAACCCATCACTGCCATAGTCGGCTTGACCTAAGTAGGTATAACCACCTTCTAACCCAAACCAAGAGTTGAAGTTATAACCAACAAATACACCACCACCCCAATCATCCTTATCGGCGTTTTGGCCTTTAATGACCCCGTCAAGATTATCGAACGTTGTACCACCGACCCGTGCGCCCACATACCAAGGGTTGTCTGTGGCAGCGTGAACAGCGCCGGATATCAATAGTGCAAGCGGGAGAACTTTGAAGACTTTATTCATAACTAACTGTCCTTATTTTATTATTACCACTACCACATTATGTGTAGAACAAAGAACAGCTTTTGTACAAATTTAGATAACAAAATTCTTCAACAAAAAGAGCAGATAACGTGCTTTTTATCGTTATTCATCACCTCATAACACTATAACTCTTTGATAAAATGCTCGTGTCCATACGCCTGTTTAAAATGGTGTTGCTAAGTACAGGTTAACCATAGAAAAGTACCACAAAAAACATCAATCCTAATGACCCTATTCTTTTTCGGTTTTCAATGTGATCTATGCACAGTAGAATCGGGTAACTTACACATTGTATTTTAACGAAGCGCATTTATATGAAAGAACAAGCTAATCCGCACATTCATCGCACCTCTTTTTCGGTAGGCATTATTGGCGGTGGCATAGCAGGCTCAACTATTGCGCTCCGTTTAGCTGAGTTGGGAGTCAATGTAGAGATCTTCGAGGAAGGTACCAGTCTTGTTAATGGCCCTCCTATCTGCCACCTTCATGCTGGTGGTAATCTATACCGTGAAATATCAGACGAACAATGTACCGCCCTACTTCAGCAGTCAATTGATTCACTAAAAGTGTTTCCCCATACGGTGAATATCCGCCCAACAGTAATAGCAGTGCCTAAACATGATAACGGCGACCCAAATGCCTTGTTGCCTCGCTTAAGCAAATTAAAACAAGTGTACAGCCAGTTAGTCAAAGAAGATCCCACCAACCGGGTTATCGGTAACCCTGATCAGTATTTCAAACTCTATGACAAAGAAGATTTACAGGCTTTATCATCGCAACCAATGCCCGCTCAACCGATACGCTTTGATGATTGGATGATCCCAGTCGCTAAAAACCTCGAACTAGACCAGTTTAAGTACCCATTGGTTTTGGTACAGGAATACGGTTGGAGTGTCTTCCGTTTAGCGGCAACAGCTAACCTTGCATTAGACAAATTAAACACTAGCCAAGTACATACCCAAAGCAAGGTGACTCATGTAGAGCAGCAAGCCGATCAATCTTGGCTAATTGAATACCAGCAGTACGACAATTCTCAGCAGGATCACATCACTCGCCGTAGCCAAGTCGACTACCTAGTCAATGCGTGTGGTTTTCAAACTGGTGAAATTGATGACATGGCAAAACAAAAACGAAATCGCTTGGTAGAATTCAAAGCCGCCTATGTAACCCAATGGCCGGATAGCCAAGGTTTTTGGCCTGAAGTGATCTTCCATGGTGAGCGAGGTACACCGGACGGTATGGCGCAGCTTACTCCATATCCTGATGGGTATTTTCAGCTGCATGGCATGACTGAAGAGATCACCCTATTCAAGCAAGGCCTCGCAAAGAGTACACCTAGCAGCGCACAACCAAAACTTGCAAATACCTTCATCCGAAAAATAAAGTCTGGTTGGGACAAAAGCGAAATCGACATCCGCTCATCCCGTGCGATTAAACACATGTCACGTTTTGTCCCTAACTACAAAACAGCCAGCGTAGGTGGGAAACCACTTTTTGGTGCTCAGCAAATACCCGGGGACGACATCACCCTACGCGCCGCTGATGTCTCCTTTGCAGGTCAGCGTTATGCCCGCGCCGAGATTGTCAAAGCCTCTTCAGCACTTTCAGCTGCAAACAGTATTGTTGAGAAATTACAATCTGAAGAGCTGCTTCGCTCACCAAGTAACGAAGTAGTCATTGAGCAGTGCTTCCCTGTGACGCGGTCACTTTCTGCAATAGATGTCGAACGATATGCTATACAGCTCGCCCATGAGCGAGACTATCCAGAAGCATTAGCAAAAACATTCTCATTTGAATTGAGCGATTAAGCGCAATTAAAACTAAAAGTTAACTCGGGGTATTTCGATGCCCCATTATTAACTTACACAGTCATAGCCGAATATCATCACAGATGACTATCCCGCTTATAGTGATATCAATGCCCTGAATAAAACACCGCAAGCCATATTGTATCCTGAGCTGGGTCAGTCCATGATACTCGGTGACGTTGGTGGGCCGGGATATTAAGGTGATCACCGGGCTCCATGCGAACCTCACGCATCCCCTCTTCAAACAAGATTGTAGCGCCCCCCTTCATCACCATAACCCATTCACATTCCTCTTGATCGTACCAATCCCCTTCGGGAGTCACATGGCCACGAGAGACTATACGCTCAACCCTCACCGAATCCGTATTAACAATATCTTCAAACAACTCATCAGGTAACGATGACGGAATTGCGGCAAAAAGATTATCCATAGACACTCCAAAAAAAGAGGCGAGCCTTAGCTCGCCTCTTTCTATACATTATTTTGGTCTTGGGATTTCGATTTCAATCCGCTGATTCAATGAATCCAGCTCTTGCTCAAGTGCGGCAAGCTGGGCTTGCTCATCTTCAACGACTTTAAGCCTGGCATCGTACTTATCACAATCAGCTTGCGATACCCAATTCCAACCGGTTCCTGATTTAAACTCATCACAAGCTTGTTTAAACTCAGCCGCTACCTGCTGTGCTTTCTTGACGTCGAGCTTGGCCGCATTGATTTGCTTCTGCAGCTCCAACTGCTGCTGATACAAAACCTTGGAATTATTCAACACCGCTTTTTGTTGTTCAGCAGTACTGGTGAGCTTAACAACCTGGGTATCAAGTTTTTTCTTCTTCACCACCAGCGTTTTCTGTTCAGTTGTTAGCGCCGCGATTTGCTTCTCGAATTGTATTTTCTGATCGTCAATCACTTGCTGTGTTGCTTTCAATTCGGTGCGTAACTGCTCAATCTCAAGAGCGCTTTGTGTTTGATGCTGCTCTAGCTTCAATTCAACGGCCGCTTTTTCAGTCGTCAATTGTTTGTTTTTTATTTGAAGTTCTGCGAACTCTTCTGGGCTCGGGCTAGGCGAGCGGTGCCAAACAGCGGTTGTCAACAACCCACCAACCACCAACCCTGCGACTAATGATAATTTCCAAGATGCCATATCACAATATCCATAAAGTTCGGTAAATATTCCCTTTACTGAGTAGCAATACAGCCTTGTACGCCATCAACCTATAGACTAGGGGGAAGTAAGCCCCTTTAGTACTAAGAGGTAAACTACCAGTATAGAGAAAACCAATGTCAGACTTAAATCAAATTTTAACAAATTTATATATACCTAAATAACTTGGGTGCTGTTAAGTTACTTGAGATATATAGGACTACTGTAAATTCAACGTCAGATCACCAGGTTTGATCCATCCCGCCTTTCTGAACAACTCAGAAAATGCCAATGTCAGTATCGCAGGGAGCACAAAGTGCATCAATAGTATAACGCTGTACATCGTCATGCTGTCCCAGTTAGCCCCTTCAAGGGCAATAAAACTCTGTATTTGACCAACAAAACCAGATGTTCCCATACCGGCGCCGAGAGGTGTATTCTCTAATTCAAATATAGTCGTTGCGATTGGCCCAAGAATAGCTGAAGTCAAAATAGTTGGGATCCATACTTTATAATTCTTAATAATATTCGGCATTTGCAGCATAGAGGTTCCTAACCCCTGCGCCATTACTCCAGCCCAACGGTTTTCCCGGAAACTCATGACCGCAAACCCAACCATTTGAGCACAGCATCCGACCGTCGCCGCTCCAGCGGCAAGGCCGTTTAGGCTTAGCATAATGGCGATTGCAGCACTGCTGATCGGGAGAGTTAACGCCATCCCCATCAAAACAGCCACAGCGACTCCCATCAAAAATGGCTGTAAAAGTGTGGCTGACATGATGAGATCACCAAGCGAAGTCATGAACTGTCCGATATATGGCCCAATTAAGGTTCCGACCATGACGCCACTCACCATGGTAATCGCGGGCGTAACCAGTATATCGACTTTGGTTTCATTCGCGACCAATTTACCAAGCTCAATTGCAATCAATGCCGACACAAATGCCCCGACAGGGCCACCTAGCATTGCCCCAGCGGCTCCAACCGTTGTTACAGAAAACATTACCAACGGTGGCGCTTTTAGGGCATAGGCCACAGCAACAGCGATTGCTGGTCCTGTCATTTGCTGCGCCAATGGCCAAAGGGTATCTGTAAACAAAGGGATGGCAAATTTGATCCCAACTGTATTCAATATCGAGCCGATGAGAAGTGAGGAAAACAAACCCAACGCCATAAAGCTCATTGCATGGATGAAATAGGTTCGTGGTGAAAGTGTCACCCCTTTTCGAAGGAAAAAAGCATGGCACTGGAAAGAGAAAGTCGTAGGCTGGATATTTGACATGGCTAAGTCGTAATTCTTTATCAAAAAGCACAAACGTCCAATTCTATTCCTACCATGTCAGGATGCAACAAAATATCACAAAACAGCAAATAATGATCGGCATACCCAAACAGGGTGGCACTTCACAAAAAAACTGACACCTCTACTTTGGGGGTGTCAAAAATGCTTGATGCGTCGTATATCAAAGCGCCTATCACCAATGATATTTTTGTCAGTGCACTATCCACCTCTATTGTTTCGGTTATTATTTCGCACTTAATAAGGCCACAAACAATGAATCCTCCTCTTTTCCCGCCACGCATACAACTGAGCTCTTTGTCATCAATGATCTTATTTGCAATCAGCCCTTTTAATCCGGTGTTCGCTTCAACCGCAATAAGCCAAGAGCTAATGCACGCTAGCAGTATGAATATAGAAACCTTAGCGTTTAATAATGACATCAAAGACCAGCTACAACATTACTTTGCCAGTGAGAAACTGGATGGGATAAGAGCCATTTGGACCGGTACATCACTGGTCACCCGCCAAGGTAACCCAATCATTGCCCCACTGTGGTTTATTGATGCCTTACCCAATAACATATGGTTAGAAGGAGAACTATGGGTTGGCCATCAGCAGTTTCAATTGGTCAGCAGTATCGTTCGCGACCAGCAACCCAACGAGAAAGAATGGCAGAAAGTAAAATTCATGGTTTTTGATTCTCCTTCCATGACCACACCATTTGAAGCTAGGCTGAAAACCCTTGAGATGCATATCCAATCCATAAATCAACCACACATACAATTGGTACCACAATACGAAATCACCCATGTCTCTGAATTAGAGCACCTGCAAGATACTATCGAGGCCAAAAATGGTGAAGGTGTTATGCTGCACCGCAAAGACAACCTGTACCAGCCGGGACGTAATAACCAACTCATAAAACTGAAAACCTACCAAGATAGTGAAGCTGTCGTTGTAGGGTATGAACCAGGCAAAGGTAAATATCATGGGCAGATGGGAGCAGTCTGGGTCGTTACACCTGAAAATAAGAAATTTAAAATTGGTACAGGCTTTAGCGACCATGACAGGCAGTCGCCACCTCCTCTGGGTTCAATTATTCATTACCGTTTCAATGGTTTTACTGACAGTGGGATTCCTCGCTTTGCACGGTATCTACGAGTACGCAACAGCCCAGATTCATAAAAACTCAAGACGTCAAACAAAAAAAGTACTACTCCCCCGCTACTGAGAGTAGTACCTGAAAAGATGTGATATACCCAAGCACCTTGACGCTCCATGGGGATATGTACCATCGGCAGCAACCATCCTCATTATAAATAGTTTCAGATTGCCTGTTAGATAAAGCACAATTCTTGCCATTTTTTGGCCTATTTAAAATCAATACTTTATGTATACGAAGTCACTATCGTTGCCCCAGTAATGTGAAGACTTGCACCAAGCTGTAACATAGCCTCAAACCGCTAAAGAGCGACATATTCACCTAGACAATAAAAATATCATCTTTTAATCATTCAAATACGTAATAAAATGGTTAACATCGAATTAGTTAGCACTCTAATGATTTAGCGATTCATACTGACAATTAAACTTTGAAAACTAAACATTAAAATCAAATTTTTTCAATAAATTAAAAATAAAACAAATGATTATAAAGAGTTCACTTAACATTACCAAACAAAGTAATAAATACCCCGCATTAGCCAGATGAATCTGAGTGGCTTTTCACATTAGAATTAGTCATTTTACTCATTGACCTTTTATCGCCATATTCCCGACCAACGAAAATTCTTGCGGCTTTTCTCTGCCGAGATCATTGCACGAACAGCTATAAACCCAACTGTTCCCAAATGTCTAAAAATCGCTTGGGTATTTCACCTTTCTGCCGTTTACCTCTTTTAAACGGTAAGTATTAACTTTGCTTTTGGAGATCACTGTAGTGATTGAGCACGCTACAACGCCTGTTAAGAGTCCAGTTTGGGTTCCAATATTAGGTCTGACTATTTTTGCCGTTGCCTCAGGGTATTTTATGAGTGTGTTGCCTCTAACTTTGGTTAACCACCACATACCGAATGCCGCAGCAGGTTGGCTAGCAAGCATATATTATTTCGGCTTGCTTGCTGCCGTGATTAAAAAAGTAGGACACCGAATAGCATTTATGGGGTTCGTTGCAATCCTTGCTGCTTCTGTTGCTTTCATGGGGCTGACTTCAACGCTTGGCCTGTGGATGGCAAGCCGGTTTGTCGCAGGTTTTGCGGTTGCCGGGATCTTTGTCGTCATTGAATCATGGCTACTGATTGGCGATAGCAAAGAAGAGCGGGCGAAGAACCTCGGCCTGTATATGACAGCATTGTATGGCGGTACCACGGTAGGTCAGTTCGGTATTGGTTTAATTGGTGCCAGTGGATCTTTGCCATTTATTGCTACGGTCACTTTA
Organism: Photobacterium pectinilyticum; assembly: GCF_024357955.1. Taxonomy (GTDB): domain Bacteria; phylum Pseudomonadota; class Gammaproteobacteria; order Enterobacterales; family Vibrionaceae; genus Photobacterium; species Photobacterium pectinilyticum. The sequence continues at coordinate 29,670 of NZ_JANEYT010000032.1, read as the reverse complement.
CTTCTAGTCGCCATGATTCCAGCAATGACCGCCAAGCAAGCAAACCCAGCCCAAGAGGAGCATGTTAGCTTAAGCTTGCAGCAAATCCTGGCACTCAGCAAACCAGCATTAATTGGCTGTCTTGTGTCGGGTATTGTAATGGGCTCTATCTATGGTTTATTGCCACTAGCACTAAGAGCAGCAACCAGCAATCTAGAGCAGGTAGGTAGTTTATTGGCAGCAACAGTATTAGGTGGTATGAGTATTCAGCCTGTGCTTAGTAAGTTGTCCTGTCGAATACCGAAGACACTGCTGCTGGCATTGGTGAGCCTGTTAGGCGTATTTGCCATGGGCTTAGTTCACCTAGATAACAGCTACGGAGTTCAAGTGATGGCTTTGGCTCTGCTGGGTATGTCGGCATTTGCGCTATATCCGATTGCGATTACGCTAGCTTGTGACGGGTTAGAATCGGCTTCGATTGTGTCTGCTACGCAAATTATGCTGTTTAGTTACAGTGTGGGTTCGGCTTTTGGTCCAGTTGCGGCGAATTACTTGATGCATACAGAAACGGGGTTGACTGGTTTTTTCTTTGCGGTGCTACTTACAACAGCCATTTACATGTTGATGGTGAGTTTGCGAACCAAGCCAACAGCGCTGGCTCAATAGCATTTTTAGATACAAAAAAAGAGCGGGCGCGACTTTCGTCGCGCCCTTTGGTCTTACATGCAGCAATCCGGCTACTATAGTGCTCCCTGCATCACTCCATGATAAAGCTGTATCCTTCAGCGCTTCCCTTTTATATCCGTCCTGGACATGTCCTATTGGTCTCGCCTTGACCCGTCGATTCTTCCTGTCTCGACTCTCTTCTCCATCCTGGAGGTGTCCCTAACTTCATCCTGAAGTGGTCCATTTCTGTCGTCCTGACTAGTAAGTATCCTACTTACTGTATCGTTTCCGTTCGATATTCCCTTCACAGTCCCTGTTCGATAAATCATCCTGATTCACCGCCCTCATCCTGAGGGTGCCAACATCCTTGGCCTCTTTCCTGTTCCGTTCCGTCAGTTCCTTCCGACGCAGTTAAGATTACGTGAACTGAGATTCTAAACAACCGTCAAAGATCACATTTTTTATGTCCACTTCATCCCTATACAACAAAACACCTATAAGAGCTTGATTTAAAAGTATTCAACAATTAGCAAAAAAAAACGCTGGCATGCATAAATATAAAAATCTCACTACTTTGTGAGAGATCTCTTACAAGCCAGCGGGATAATTACGTCAAATTCAGTTATACCGCTTGGTCTTCAACCCCTTCAGTCTGTTTAAACGTCTCCAGTTTCTCTAACAAAGTGTCTTTTTTAAATGGTTTGGCAACATAATCATTCATGCCTACTTCATAACACTTCGAAATGTCGTCATCGAGCACACTGGCAGTAAGGGCGATAATATGCAGGCTTGGCTGGCCTGTTTCTTTTTCCAACTCACGGATAGCCTGTGTCGCGGTAAAGCCGTCCATAACAGGCATCATACAGTCCATTAAAATGGCATAGTATCTATTACCGTCTTTCACCTTATCCACGGCCTCTTGCCCGTTGTTTGCTATATCAAATTGATAACCCGCTTTCTTCAAAAACAAACTCGCGACTTTTTGGTTAACAGCGTTATCCTCAACGATCAGAACCCGAGGCTTATCAGAATCTGATGCCTCAACGCCGGGAGCTTGAACAGATTGAGTATGATTCGATGGAATGCTGCCAACTCCAAGTGTATTTGACGCCGTTTGTTCTTCTGCAACAAAGTCTGCTCGTTGGTTCGAAGAATCCGCTTTTTTCGCCACAAGGGCTCTGTTAATCGTCTTAACTAAACGCTTACCAAAGAAAGGCAGGGTTACAATACCCGATATCAGATTACCGAAATCATGTTGTTCATCACGGTGGTCTATGCACAGTATGATATTCAATTTCGGCATCAGTGATTTAATCAAGCCAAGATCATACGTGGTTTGCTTAATATTCTGCTGACAGTAAAAAATGACATCAAAATCGTTTTCCTGCTTGTCTGATAGATCAGCAACATCAGCTGACTGCACTTGCATCCCCAATGCTTTACACTCACTATCCACTCGGTACTTCGCGCTCTTATTAGCCCCAAGTACTAACCCCCTTAGGGCTTTCAAGGCATTCAACGAACTATCATGTGTTTCGCATACTTCTACGTCTAGGCTGAAGTAAAAGCGACTACCAACCCCTTTTTCTGACTCTAGGGCTAATTGCCCCCCCATGAGTTCAACTAACTGACGACAGATAGCTAAACCTAACCCTGTACCTCCGAATTGACGTGTAATGGAGCTATCTTCCTGAATAAATGGTGCAAACACCTGCGCTTGCTTGTCTTTCTCAATACCAATACCTGTATCTATCATGGAGAAGTTAAGCTGGGCACGACCATCCTGGTGCTGGATACAATCGATCTCTAGAGTCACCCCACCCTCTTGGGTAAACTTCACGGCATTCGACGCCAAGTTCATCAATACTTGCCGTAAACGGTGCTCATCCAAAATAACCATCGACGGCAAGCCTGGGGCTAATTTCACGTCGAGGTTAAGTTTGCTGGCTGCAGCCTTAGCAAGTACAACGGTCATCGTATCGTATGCAACCTCATCAACCCTGCTTTCGCTCGCAGCCAATATCAAGTTACCCGATTCTATTTTTGATAAATCCAAAATATCATTGATAAGTAGCAGCAAGGTCTGAGAAGACGTTTCAATGGTCTGTAAGTACTCGATTTGTGAGGGTGACAAGTCTGTATCGGCTAAAATACCGGACATACCAATAATGCCGTTAAGCGGAGTGCGTATTTCATGAGACATATTCGCCAAAAAAGAACTTTTCGCTAAGTTGGCTTTTTCAGCTTCGTCTTTGGCAACAATCAGCTTGTTATGATTTTCAATTCGCTCCTCAATCATGCCATTTAACTGATGACTGAAGATCGTAAACTCATCCTTCCCATCAACCTTAATTTTGGCAGCGGAATGATCATTGCTGCTGGTTTCCAACAATGACATTGATTTGAGAACCCGGTGTAGATATGAGCCTATGCGTCTGATTAAGTTTACCCCAAGCCAAATCATCATTACGACAGAAAGCGAAATCACAAAAGAATATAACCAAATCAACCTCTTAGATTGACTGATACTGTTCTGTATATCTTGGGCTAATTCGCGACTAATACTAGTCACCACAAACTGAATCAATGTATATCGTTGATCCAATGCTGAAAACGAATCGCTTTGGGTAAATCCAGAAAATGAATTTGAAAAGATACTTGCGCGTAATTGGTAACTTGTGGCAAAAACGGGGTTTGCAAATATTGTTCGGAGTAGTTCAATCTGTGTTGGCGTGGCGTTGACGGATAAATACCTTTCGATGATCAATTGCTGCCTTTCGATTATCGTATCTAATTGTTCCTTGTACTCTTCCGCTTGTTCTGGTTGATTGGCAATGATACGGATATACCAGTTTTCCTGCTGAGCCCAAAGTTGTAACCATTGAAGTTGGTACAAAACTGATAGCTTTTGCTCAATATTGGGATCAGCCACATTCAGCGGCGCCCTTTCAAGCGATACCAAATTATGTATAAGGAGATCAAACCCCCAATCAGACCAATCATTAATATCTAGCGGTTCGACAAATTCATACTCGGCGATCAAATCTTTCATTTCAGCACTGGAAGATAGTTGCTCGGTGGAATCAACATTTGGGAATGCTTTTGGAATTAACGCTGAATAGTGTGATGCCTGTTCAAGAGAAAGATTTGCTGTTTCATTATTTTCAGTACCAGAAAGCTTATTTATTTTTAATTCATGGATTACATTCGAAAACTGTGAATTCGCTTTCAGCAATTCCATCCTTGCCATTAATGTATTTAATGAAGAGACCTTATCAAATAAGCCTGAAATCTCTATCACAGCAAACAAACCAGAAAATGTAAGTGGCAGAACAACAAGAGAAATCAGCCTAAATTTTATCGAAAACCGATTAAGCAGCCCCATAACCTCACCTTGATCAAAAAATCCAATTTTGTATATTTGTACTAACGTCAATGTCTACTAACATTTATAGCAGGTATGGGAACGAATGATGGAACTAAATCAATGATCAAAGGATTGACTTTAAAAAACTTATTGTCTTTCACATTATTATTGACACTATTGCCAATAATAACATTGCCAGCCTATGGCGACGACAATACTAAAGATATCGAGTTTGCTGTTTTTTCATTAAATAGTGATATCCCTGCACTTACCAAAAGTAAGGCTAGGATGCTGTATAAGGGAAAAACCAAAAAACTTAACGGTAGCATCAAAATTGTATTGGTGGATTTACCAGAAAAATCGATACACCGGGAAGAGTTCTACAATATGTTATTGGGAAAGTCGGTGTCGCAGATGAATGGCTATTGGGCAAGCCTATCATTTTCAGGGAAAGGCACCCCACCAGAAGAGCTTAGCAGCGATGACATCCGAGATATCATTGAGTGGCTAAACGATAACCCTAACGGCATAGCGTACGCGCCTGTTAGTGCCGTTCCTGAAAATGCCAATATACTCATTACCGTCTTACAAGGAGAGTAAGGTATGACTCAGAAATCATTACTCGCAGTCGCTCTGCTTGTATCCCCTTTAACCAGTATGGCTACAATACAAGTAACGGATAATTTCTCAATCAGTGGTTTTGGCTCAACCTCAATCACAAAGTCGGACAACAGTGCTCCTTTATTTGTAAACCGCGAAATAACCGACAACACCTGTTATGACTGCGATACCATCTTCGGACTACAAGCCGACCTATCCATCATTGATGATTTAAAAGCCTCTGTTCAAGTCGTTAAGCGCCCTCAAGATCATTGGTCCAGCCCTGAGTTGGAGTGGGCTTACTTAAATTACGAATTCAGCCAGTTCTCTGTACGGGCAGGTAAATTACGTATTCCTCTTTTCCTTGTTTCAGAGTACTTCTATGTTGGTCAGGCTTACCCATGGGCACGCCCACCACAAGAGGTGTATGACAGTATTCTTGGCTTTACATCCTTTGAAGGGGCGAGTGCTTCATGGCTATGGGAGTTCAATGACGAGACCGTGGTGAGGTTTAGCCCTTTCTATGGTTTAGAAAACGACAGCACACTTAATATCAGTGGCCGTCGATTAACGTTCAAGTCTGACTATATGGTAGGCTTATCTGCCGAAGTTAGCGGCTTTAACTATCGTGTTCATTTTGGCTATATGAACTCAAAATACATAGTGTCTCCTAGACCAAATTCAGACAAGGAAACACTGAATATTTACACCCTAGGTGGTGAATACTCGATGGATGACTGGCTATTTATGTCAGAAGTGCAAACAGACGATGTACAAACCAACTGGTATGTCAGTGCAGCGTATAACATCAACAAGTTCACCCCTTACCTAGTTTATGGAGAAAGCCACGACCGCAGAAAGACCAATAGCGTCACTGCTGGTGTTCGTTATGATTTAACCCACACAGTGTCACTCAACGCCGAATGGCAGGGTATCTATATGAACCGTAAAGACTATAACGATGGAAATAGTGGGCAATTTATCTCACCTCCTATTTTATATAATGAAGACAAAGACGCTCAGCTTTATACCTTAATGCTCAATTTCATCTTCTAACGGTCACTAAGGGCACTTTGGCAGCCCGAATAAAGAAGCGTCCTCGGTCATGGCCATGGTCTGAGACGCTTCTTCTCTTTGTACCTGAATGCCCCCTCATAATACCAATCTGGATAAGTCGTTGATCAAGTATTTGCACTGGAAAAATCGTTGTTATCAAGGCAGATATTGCAGTAATTAGTGGCTCTCATTACAAAATATCTAACGCAGAGAACAGCGATTTTAACCTACAAGGCTGATCAAATATTCATGTAGGTTGGTATAAGCACATTTATTGAATGACACTACTTCACGAGCATCGCAGCACCAAAGACCCCAGCACTGTCGCCCAACGCCGGTTTAGCCAACACTGTGTTTAGTTCGGGGTTAAACAGATGAGGTAAAATCGCATCTCTACCTTTAGTATAAAGAGAGTCTATATTACCCACTCCGCCCCCCACTACGATCACATCCGGATCCAACACATTGATAATCGAAGCAACAGCAAGACCAAAATAATTATGTAACCGCTCCAGTGTTGTTTGTGCCAACCCATTTCCCTGCTCTGCCAGTACCACAATTTCAGGTAAACTCAATGAACACTTATCGCCTGAATCACTTTGCTCCCGATAGAAGCGCTCCAACCCTTTTCCTGACATAACCGTTTCGACACATCCTTGCTTGCCGCAATAACAAGGGGCACCATTTACCTCCAGCACATTATGCCCCCACTCGCCGGCAATACCGTGGCAACCATTAAGCACCTTACCGTTAACGACGATACCGCTTCCGACCCCTGTTCCCATGATGATCCCGAATACAACCTCAGCATCAGGTTTTATATCTTGAACGACACCTAGCCTTGCTTCAGCCAAAGCAAAACAGTTAGCATCATTGGCTAGACGCACAGGGAAGCCGAGTAAAGATTCCAAGTCTTTATCCAGAGCTTGACCATTTAGGTGAGTCGAGTTGCAGTTTTTCATGGTACCGGTCGCCGGGTCTAAGGTACCGGGCGTACCGAAGCCGACCGTTTGGGGGGATTCACCAACGTCTTGAACGCATAGATCAATCAGCTTTCTGATCTGCCCCAATACATGCTGGTACCCTTTCTCGCCTTCGGTGGGGAGACGTTTGCGCAGCACACAGTGGTCATCATCATATTGCATTACAGCACACTCAATCTTCGTGCCGCCAAGGTCAACGCCCCAATAATACTTGCCCATAGCTATCCCCATCAGTCTGGTTTTCACACATGCTCTGCAAAGCGCGTAAAATCAGCCATACTTATACCAAAACATAATGGCTACTGATGGTTATTATCGTCATTAATTCAATATATTTTGGAGATTTGTGATGTTTCTAAAAGAGTCACGCACTGGTGATTTAGTTGACGTCATCGACATGTCTTCTTTGGTCAACCCATTTTCCTCGCATGTCAAAGTGCAATATCAATCAGGTGAAGACTTGGCTGATCCTGTCGCCATCGACAAACAGAGCTTGGCCTTCCCTTCCGGTGAAGAATTACCAGAGTGCTGGATCAACGGCTATTACCGACATGGTCAGCGTTAAGCTCACTGAGGATAGGACCACAACTGCAATAGAGCCCTCATTGTGAGGGCTCTTTTCTACCGATAAAAAATAATCCTAACACTGATCAAACAGGCTTAAAATGTAAGCCCATTAATACTTTGGCTGATCTGGTTAGTTAATCGCGTCACCCCTTCAGAAAGCGCCGTTACTTGAGCATCATAACCATCTTGCTCTAGAGGCACTTGGATGAAAAATGGCTGCCTAGCCAAAGTTTCACCTTGTTTATCAATTAACAACCATTGTCCGCTCAGCTGTGCTAACCCCGTATAATGCCCGTTGAACTGGGTAAATTTCACCTGAAGCTTGGGCAACGTACTACTGTTAACCGCAGGCGTTAACTCATCAAACCAATACTTGGATTGTTTCTGCCGTAAGTCTTCGGTAATGATACGGGTTAACTGGCGAGAAAGACTCTCAGCCCATAGATTCTGCTGCGCCTGTACCACCTCCGTTGCACTGGTTTGATAAACCAACCCAGTTCCCGCTAAGTGCTCTGCAACCTCAACAGGTCGAACAATCACCACTGGTTGATGCTTGTTGGCAAACGCCATGGTTAACTCGCTGTTTTGATTAGGGAGCAGATACGTTTTCGTCACCGGCTCCGTTGAACTACACCCAGCCCCCGCCGTCAGGACTAGCGCCATAAAAATTCCTTTGTACATTATTGACGTCCTCCGACTGGGGTTGGATCGGCAACTTTTTCACCACTAAAAATAAGTGAATTGGGCTTCTCGTTTATCTGTCGCAATACGGGCTGCAGCTCGGTCATGACTTGCTCGAACTGTATTAATGCCTGATCCAAATTCTGATAGGTCGTTCCATCAGTACCATAACTGTCGAGGGTATCTTGGATTTGCTGCAAACTTCCTCGAATTTCTCCTGGAATTGCCTTGGTATCTTTCTGTGCAAGCAGGCTATTGAGCTCTGTTGCTACTTTTTCTGCCGCTCGCAACGTCTGCTGCGACGTTTCCAGAGTTTTGTTCAGAGTTAACAAGGTATCTTCAACAGGCAGCTCATTGAGCTTTTTCAACATTGAAGCAATTTCTTTTTGAATTTGGGCAAAGCCTCCCGCTTTCGTCGGAAATACGTCGTAGTCACCATAGCGCTGGCGTATATAGCGTTTCTCGTCAGCAAAAAGACTGACATCAATTAACAATGCACCAGTCAACAAGTTCGCAGTTTTCAAGGATGCACGCAAACCATATTCGAATTCCTCTTTTAGGCTCGATTTTAACATGTCGAGATTGTCGTAATGCACATGCGACTTCACCCTGTCCAACTCAATACGCACCAACACAGGAATTTCTTTGTTGGAGAAATTTTTATCACTATGAAGCATATCGAGCGGCACTTTGTTAACTGTACCAATTCGTATACCGCGATACTCAACTGGAGCCCCCACTTGCAAGCCACGCACAGACTCATTAAACAACATCACATATTCGAGGTAGTCTTCATAAAAGCGCTCTCGTACTTGCTTAAGATTATTGTATAAGCGGAATTTGGATTTCTGCTTAGTGATGAGCTCACCAGCCTCTCGCCCTCTAGGCACTCTAAAGCTCACACCACCGGTGATTAACGATTCTATTGAGCCAATTTTCAGGCTGAAACCTTCTGCAGACATCTGAAGATCCACTCCGGATGTCAGCCAAAAACGGGTTTTCTTTCGAATAAGGCTGTTGTACGGCTCAAAAATAAATAATTGGTAATGGGCTTTTTTGCTTTCCGTATCAAAAGAAACGTTTTCAACCCGGCCTACCGTAAAGCCCTCATAAAGTACCGGATCACCGATGCCTAATTTACCCGCTTCATTGTGAGTGAGAACCAGACGTAGCCCTTTGGCATCTGGCGGTGCTACAGGCGGAATATCCAACACATCAAAAGTACGTTGCTCTTCATCACTTTTCCCCGGCTGCAGCTGTATATAAGCACCCGATAACAACGTATCTAACCCCGACACCCCTGATTTACCAATACGCGGTTTCACGACCCAAAACAGGGTATCAACCTTGAGCATACGGGCCGCGTCTTTGTCCATTTGGGCGGTAACCTCAATCGCACTGTAATCTTCATTCAATATCACGTCTGTCACTACACCGACTTTGACATTCAACGCTTTGATTTCAGTTTTACCGACTTCTATCCCTTCGGCGGTGTCGATTTTCAACACAATCTCAGGGCCTTGGCTGGTAATAAACTGGAACAACATCCAAATACCAATCCCAACAGCAATGACAGGTACCAACCATATAGAGGATATTTGCTTTATGGCTTCTTTCTTAGCCTGCGGAGGTGAGGGGTCACTCATAACTATTCTTCTCTTTTTTATCGTTCACATAGCCTGCGGGTGAGACAAACGCCGAATCCTTGGGCCAAAACACGCGTGGATCAAAAGTCATTGCCGACATCATGGTCAACAGAACAACACCGGCAAAAGATAAAGCCGCCGGGCCAGGATAGATCGCCATCAAGTTCTGAAGTTGAACCAAGGCCACCAAAATCGCCACAACAAAAATATCAATCATCGACCAACGGCCAATAAATTCTGTAATTCGATATACCTTCAGCTTTTGTACGGCTTTCTTTTCATCTGAACTACCGCCCTTTCCTGCCATAATATACAGCCAAGTTAGTGTTATAATCTTGGCCAGTGGGATCACGACACTCGCAATAAAAATCACCGCGGCAATCGGATAGGATTTTAATTGCCACAATAGCACTACCCCTCCAAGTATGGTCGAACCTTCCGCCTTGCCTAAACTAACCGTATACATCATGGGATACAGATTGGCTGGAATAAAAAAGATTGCCGACGCGATAAGTAATGCCCATGATCGCTGTAACATCTGTTGCGGTTCATAGGGGTGAAGACGGCCATGGCAGCGAATGCAGCGCGCATGTTTCTCTTCAGTTAACGGATTCAATTGAGAGCAGACATGGCAGCTAATATGATTATGGCTGTTATGACAATCTCCAGCTTTAACACCATCATGTGGTTTAAGTGGTAAAAATTGTAACCACAGCCAAGTACGATCAGCCATCGACACACATTTCACTACCAGCATGGTGTACAAACAAAACGCCCAAAAGGACATGCCCAAACCAATATCAGCCAATGACGCAATTTTAATCAGGCTGACCAATACTCCAATCAGAAAGACGTCGACCATCAACCATGGCTCAATACGTATCATTAACCGGCATAATCGCTTTTCCCACAACGCTATTGGTTGTTTGTCAGATTGTTTTAGCCTTTGATCTGCCAGGAAATATAAATAAAGCAGAGAAAGTAAATACAATGCCGGTAAAACCAATACCGTTAATAACAGCAATAAAGCCAGCAGGCTGTTTTGGAAAACACTGAGCATTTCGGCAGAGTGCATCAAGGTGATTTCCTGACTTATCCCCTGCACGCTGAAAGACATAAAAGGGAAACTGATGCTGGCAACCAGCATGACCAGGCTGGCCAAGCCATAAGACAAGGGTCTCTGAAATGGCTGAGCAATACGTTTAACCAATGTGTGGTGGCACCTTGGACAAACCGACTTCTCATCGTCTTTGAGCTCTGGCAACGCAACCACTAATCCACACTCTTCACAGCCGACTAGTGCTTGTCGTTGTTGTGGTTCACCCATTTGTACCTCAATCTGCCTTGTTGATTTGCAAGGCTGTCCTGTAAGAGAGCATTATATTACTCCACTTAAGTTCATATCTCATATTTAAGTTATTAGCACATAACAGAAAAAGCACCCGGTTTATTAAGGTGCTTCTCTGAAATAAGAGGGTTTATTGGGTCGTGTGACGTTCAACAGTCAACACTCCCTAGGCTAGTCTGCATTCAATAGCTGATCTGTTTTTGCCGCACAGATAAAATCATTCTTATGAAGCCCCTTGGCTGAGTGGCTCCACCAGCGAACTTTAACCTTGCCCCACTCCAGTGTGATTTCAGGATGATGGAATTCTTCTTCGGCCAGTGCCGCAACCTTGTCGGTAAACGCCCAAGCCAACTTGAAATTTTTGAAGGTAAATTGACGCTCCAACTGCTCGACACCAGCCACGTCGATCGCCTGCCACTCAGGCAAGGTTGCCAATAAAGCGATTTTTTCATTCTCTGTGACTTTTGGTGCCCCGGCATGACACGCTTCGCACTGTTGTTCAAATAGTTCTGTCATCAGTTCCCCTTAACTCACTTCCTTGATTTTTGTATCGAACAGAGGCGCATGTAACCCCAATTTTTGTGCTTGGGCCACCATTGACATAATATCTTGGTGCGCCAATTCGTAGAGCTTATTAATGTCTTCCAGAATAAAGTAGAGCGGCTGCATAATATCGATACGATAAGGTGTACGCATGATGTCAACCGGATCAAATGACTTATAGAGAGGCCTTGTTTCATCTATCGCCACACCTTGATCACTAGCCGAGCTTGCGCCTGATACCCTTTTTCCTGTTAGTGAGTATTGTGTCTCACCCGGCGATGATAGGATACCACCACCATATATCCGCAAACCGTCTAGCTGCTCCAATAATCCAAATTCAACTGTAAACCAGTATAGCCTTGCTAAATACACCCTTTGTGCAGAATTTGCTTTTGCTCCCAAATTTCCGTAAGTATGAGTAAACGCAGCAAAAGCTGGGTTGGTCAACATCGCACAATGGCCGAAGATTTCGTGGAAGAAGTCGGGTTCTTGTAGGTAGTCAAACTCTTCTCTTCGGCGCAAAAAAGTAGCAACAGGAAATTGTTTATTGGCAAGCAGCGCAAAAAAACGATCAAAATTAATCAGCGCAGGCACAGCAACACATTTCCACCCCGTGGTTGACTGCAATACCTCATTAATATCCGATAGCTGAGGGGGACGCTCCTGAGGTAAATCCAACAATTCCAACCCATCAATGTAAGCTTGGCATGCACGACCTTCTATACACGCCAATTGCCGTTGTATCAAATCGTGCCAAACTAAGTCCTCTGAACAATCCCAGTGAACCACGCCCTTTTCATCTGGCTTATTAGAGACATATTTCGTTCCGCTACCCATAAGAGACCTTCATATTTAATCCTGCCTCGCCTTGGCAAATGATCAATCCACTTATTTCATGTTCGTTTCCTTTAGATTAGGCCGATTAGCGAAGACACTGATAGTGGTTCTCAGCAATGAAAATACCCACAAACGTAACAATTATTTTACACACGGCATTTCAGCTAAAACCTTATGGGGTTGTCCAACTCAATTCATTCAACTGGTTAAAAAGAACCAATAAACAAGTAACTTAAACCCTAGACTTTGTAAAACATAAAGGACACCCTTACCGCGATTCCGTTCGAGTTATAAGTTGCCTTGCTTACAGGAGTGCACCAGAGTTAAATTACCAAACTAACATTTCATTAACAGGCACTATTGGAAATGACTGTGATAGAGAGGGATGTGTAATGCGGCAATGGTTCCAGTTTCCTATCACCGAAGGAGAAGCTTCTCGACAGGCACATTGTGACCTACCTGAAGGGACGTTCGAGCGCGAGTGTGGCAGGGAAGGTTTTTTTGGTCCAGCAAGTCATATGTACCACCGCCACCCACCAACAGGTTGGATAGACTGGGACGGCCCACTTCGCCCGAGAGCCATAGACACCAACCAAATGCCCTCTGAAGGCTTATCCCCCTGGGATGCATCGCTGATTCTATTCAACAATAACCTCAAACTCCGAGTATGGCATTGTGATCATGCCATGGGAGCCCTTGCACGAAATGGCGATGGTGATGAAGTATTGTTCATCCATCAGGGAAGTGGAGACTTGTTTTGCGACTACGGTCATATGACCTTCCGAGATGGCGATTATATCGTGTTGCCAAGGGCAACAAGTTGGCGTATAGAGCCCAAGGAACCTGTCACCATGCTGCTCATCGAGGCATCAAACAGTGCCTACCAAATGGCTGAACGCGGCATTGTCGGCCAGCATGCGGTATATGACCCAGCGGTGTTGGAATACGCAAGAATCAACGATACCTTCCTTCAACAGCAGAGTGACCATCAGCAGTGGAAGGTACAACTTAAAGCCCGTAACCAGCTCAACATGATTACCTATCCTTATAACCCGCTTGATGCCCAGGGATGGAAGGGGAACCTAACCGCATTCAAGCTGAACTGGCGGGATATCCGGCCGCTGATGAGTCATCGCTACCACCTGCCCCCTTCAGCACATACCACCTTTGTTGCTGATGGCTTTGTAATTTGTACTTTTGTGCCAAGGCCTATCGAAAGCGACCCAGACGCATTGAAAGTGCCCTTCTATCATAACAACGATGACTTCGATGAAGTGCTGTTCTACCACAAGGGTAACTTCTTTAGCAGGGACAATATTGAAGCAGGCATGATCACTCATCACCCTTGCGGATTCTCCCATGGCCCCCACCCTAAGGCCTTGGCTGCCAGCATGAGTTCACCGAAAAAGGAAACGGATGAGGTCGCGGTCATGATTGATGCCCGCTGGCCACTCGACGTTGCCCCTTTGCCTGAAGGCGCTGAAAACAAAGACTATGTATTTTCATGGCGGGGCAATAACGCTGAGTAGCCAAATAAGAGATAGACTAAGGAGGCAAACGTGAAACTTGCATCACTTAACCATGGCCGAGACGGCCAACTCATTGTCGTTTCCCGTGACCTACAAACAGCAGTCCATGCCCACGATATCGCCCCGACGTTGCAGTTTGCCCTTGATAACTGGCACGAAGTGGAAGCGGATCTACAGCATTTATACCGCAACCTCAATGATGCTGTTGCACAGCACAGCTTTCCATTTAACCCAGCATTATGCAGCTCACCGCTTCCACGCGCCTACCAATGGGCAGATGGTAGCGCTTACGTCAACCATGTTGAATTAGTACGCAAAGCCAGAGTGGCAGAAATGCCCGAAAGCTTCTGGACCGATCCCTTGATGTACCAGGGTATGTCGGATGGTTTCTTGACCCCCACTGAAGACATCAAGGTTGCTGAGGAGCAATGGGGGATCGACTTTGAAGGTGAAATTGCCATCATTACCGACGATGTTGATATGGGAACCCGCACTGAAGAGGTCCATGGCCACATCAAGCTTCTGATGTTGGTCAATGATGTCTCGCTGCGCAATCTGATCCCTAGTGAACTCGCTAAAGGCTTCGGTTTTTTCCAATCTAAACCCTCTTCTGCTTTCTCGCCTGTTGCCGTCACACCAGATGAACTGGGCGACAGTTGGCATGATTACAAGCTCCATCACCGCCTTACTGTTCATCTCAATGGAGAGTTATTTGGACAGCCCCACGCCGGCACAGACATGACGTTTAATTTTGCCGAACTTGTCCAACATGTGGCAAAGAGCCGAGACATTTGCGCTGGCACCATTATCGGCTCAGGTACTGTCTCTAATATTGATCGCAGCAGCGGATCTTGCTGTCTAGCGGAACGCCGGATGCTGGAGACCTTGGAGTATGGGCACCCGGAAACCCCTTTTATGAAATTTGGCGATACCGTCAAAATTGAAATGTTCGATGATAACGGCCATTCCATTTTCGGGGCAATTGAACAGACCGTGGTCAAATATAAGCATCAATATCACGATGAGGATTTAAACCACCATAACCCGCATCATCAACAATAATTAGAAATACGATACCCAAGTCAGTTCAAGATACTTGGTTCAGCAAGAATGGCTTGGGTATAAGGCTGGACCTTGAATATTGAGCCTAAGGATACAATACTGTGAAACTGTATGACTATTATCGCTCTTCGGCGTCGTACCGGGTGCGAATTGCGCTAAACATGAAAGGATTGAGTTATGAGCAGGTGGTTATCTCCCTATTAGACAAAGAACAAAACAGTGCCGCCTACTCTGCGCTAAACCCCAATCAATTAGTTCCCGGGTTTTGTCGTAACACTGACAACTCAGAGAAAAGCTCGTCAGAAGATACAGCCGTTCTGGGACAATCTTTGGCTATCATCGAATATATTGATGAGTGTTATCCCGAGCCCCCCTTGCTACCTAGCGACCCATGGCACAAAGCCCAATGCCGAGAGATTGCCCTTATTGTTGCCTGTGATATCCACCCTCTAAATAACCTAAGAGTACTTAACTATTTAAATAGTGATTTTGGGGTCAATCAAAACGAAAAAATGATTTGGTATCACCACTGGCTAAAGCAAGGCCTTCAAAGCCTTGAGAACCTTTCTAATCGGTATAATACCCTGTTCACTTGTACTGACACCCCCTCTCTGGCCGATATCTGCTTAATACCTCAACTGTACAACGCTAAACGATTTGGCTTTGAAACCAATAATTACCCAAGGTTGCTTGAAGTCGAGCAACGTTGTTTAGCTCTAGCCGCCTTCCAAAAAGCCCATCCTGATAACCAATGAATCACAGCTCAATGAAGGAAAAAATGATGACAACCCCAGAATCTTCTAATATTGGTTATCCCGCAGACAGTCAGCCTCAGTTGCTGTGGATGCCGGAGAAAGATCGCATTCACGACAGTAAGCTTTATCAATTCATGGTTGCGCTAAGTGAGAAAAAGAACACCCTTTATCATGACTACAATCAGCTGCATCATTGGAGTGTTAGCCATAGTGAAGAGTTCTGGACTATGGTGTGGGACTTTTGCCAGGTCGAAGGAGCAAAAAAGCCCCCTGTAACATTTTGCCCACCAGATAGTACTGCGCCAGCGAAAGATACCCAGTGGTTCCCCCATGCCAAGCTCAATTATGCTGAGAACCTATTACGTAACTGGCGTACCCATGCTGCAGCAGACGCCATTATTTTTCACTGCGAAGGTGATCCTCAGCAACGCCAGCACCTTAGCTGGCAGCAACTCTATCGACAAACCTCGCAGGTCGCGAGCTTTCTACACCAGCTTGGGGTCAAAAAAGGGGATGTTGTCGCTGGATATCTACCTAATGTCCCCCAAACCGTCGTGGCTATGCTGGCCACCACTTCATTAGGAGCGATTTGGACCTCCACCTCACCGGATTTCGGCGCCGAGAGTGTGATAGAGCGCTTTGGCCAAACTAAACCGAAGGTGATGTTTTTCACCAAGTGCTATCAGTACAACGGCAAGACTATTTCTTATGTCGACAAAGTCGCTGCAGTCAGTGCCAAGATTCCGGAACTCGCACATCTAATCGAAATCCCAGCAACACCAGAACAGATTCCACAGGACGCGGTTTCTATTCCAGATACCATCAATTATCACTACTGGACCGATATACTCGATAGCACAGTACCCTGTGAACTTGGCTTTACCCCAGTGCCGTTTAGTCATCCGCTCTATATCCTGTATTCATCGGGCACAACAGGAAAGCCCAAGTGCATCGTTCACAGTGTCGGCGGTACGTTACTCAATCACCTCAAAGAGCATCAACTACAAACGGATATTCGCACCGGTGACAAGGTTTTCTATTTCACAACCTGTGGCTGGATGATGTGGAATTGGCTGGTCTCTGGACTAGCCTCCGGCGCAACCCTAATTCTGTATGACGGCTCCCCTTTCTATCCCGATGGCAATGTTTTGTGGCAATTGGCCGAACAAGAGCAGGTAACATTGTTTGGCACCTCAGCCAAATACCTCGAGGCCTTAGAAAAGCAAGGCTATCACCCGAAGGACAATACTGACTTATCATCACTTCGTACCTTGTGCTCTACCGGCTCTGTGCTTTCGCCTGAGCAGTTTGATTATGTTTATGATTCAATTCATAACAATATCCAACTTGCCAGCATTTCAGGCGGTACCGACATCTGCGGCTGCTTTGCCATTGGCAACCCCATTAACCCGGTTTACCGAGGGGAGTGCCAAGGGCTCGCGCTTGGTATGGATGTTCAGGTATTCAATGAACAAGGCCAATCCGTGCTACAACAACACGGAGAGCTCGTCTGCCGCAACAGTTTCCCCAACCAACCAATTGGCTTTTGGAACGATCCAGATGGCAGCAAGTACCATGATGCCTATTGGAATATCTTCCCCGGAACCTGGCACCACGGTGATTATGTCAGCGTATCGAATACCGGCGGTATGGTGTTTTATGGCCGCTCCGACGCCGTACTTAACCCCGGCGGGGTAAGAATTGGAACCGCAGAAATATACCGTCAGGTAAACCGGTTGGATGCAATTAAAGACTCACTAGTCATAGGCCAAAACCAAGGCACAGATGTCCGCGTTGTCTTGTTTGTCCAACTAGCAGAAGGTGAATTGCTCACAGACGGATTGAAAACAAGTATCAAACAAAAAATCCGCGAACACTGCTCGCCCCGTCATGTCCCCGAAGTGATTATCGCGGTGAAAGATGTGCCCCGCACCAAATCAGGCAAGCTGGTTGAATTAGCCGTTCGCAATATCGTCCACAACCAACCGGTGAAAAACGTCGGCGCGCTAGCCAACCCTGAGTCTCTGGAAGAGTTTAGGGATAGGGAGGAGTTAAAGTAAGAAATTGAAATGATGACTCATTAATACCAATCTGGATAAGTCGTTGAACTATAGATTGCACAGGAAAAATTGTTGTTATCAAGGCGTAGGTTGGTATAACCATTGGTGTTGCTTTTGCCAAGGCATAAAGCAAAACGCCCATGCCGATTTATCGGTATGGGCGTTTTTAGAAGGTACTATTAAGGGCGCAGCGTTATGAGATTTCTTTCATCGCCGAAACAACCGATGGGTCATTGAGCAGATTAAATAGCATGCTCTTTGCTGATGCTCGCTGGGCGTCTGATAGCGCTTTCTTCGGGTTCTCGCGGCATAGTGTCAGTATATTTTTGATAAACTTACTGTTAGTCCCAGATAGCTCATACACAAACCTAAGCGTGTCTAGCAACTCTCCCTGAGGCAAGCTGTATACAGCCATTTCGCAGCTAAGGTTATCCATTGCAAGGAAGTTGTTCACTACCTCACGACGCTCAGCATTGAACTTCTCTTTAGCGATGTGGCCATCAATTAAAGCCTGTACTCTCTCAGCGATAGCTAAAGGCACTTCCATTGTTTTGGTTTCATGAGTCATCGTTGTTTCTCCTGCTCTAACTGGGGTTGACCTACAGCCTCGGTAATCTGGTGATACTTCGATTACTCGTATGAGTAATCAAGAATAACACTTGAATAGCATTACCTCATCTTACAAATCGCAAAACTCACTGCGTAAAGACTGTAGGCGCAATTTCATTTTACAAATAAAGAGTTATAAGTTTGAGATCTTAATCAAGATAGACTCCAGCTCATCCCAAGGCATGAGTTGGTTATCAATGACCTCAAGACGGCTTTCGAACCCTTCAAGGGTCATTTGATTGACTGAGACAACGCCCTTGTTAACATTGAAGGCATGGCAGCCTTTGTTCGTATTAATGACGCCTTTCACACGCTCTGCCGTCAGGTTACAGAACAAAGAAAACAGTTGGTCAAAATCGAAAATGACCTCGGCACCAAAGAGCCAGCCACAGCTAAAGTAGCCCTGGCCTTTGTTTTCCTTGCGGATATATTTCTGATTTGGCGGCAGTTGGAACTGCGGCTCCATATCAGCATGCTCGTGATGGTGGGCTTCTATCGTTGATGATTGATCTTGCTCTGCTCGGTCAGTATCTAGCAAGTCAATAGGAAACTCACCCTGTTTGACCAACATACTCGCCAGCTTCTTAGGCTGCTGCGTCGCCACCCAGTGATCAAAAATTCCGGCATCCACTTCATCACACTCGTCAAGTTTATTGCCTATGACAATCTCAGCCACATCGAGTTGATCATTGAAGTTCTGGTTTTCCGTATACTTTTTATTAGACAGGTTTCGAGGATCAACCAAAGCAACAGTCGCTTTCAAATCGATGTAATCTTTAAACTGGTTAGACGTTAGCACCGAGATGATTTTATGAGGGTGACCAAGCCCAGTTGGCTCAATCAACAGTCGGTCTGGATTCTGGCGTAATAACGCGGTGATCCCGACAGAAGTCGGTACGCCGGCAGTACAACACATACAGCCCCCAGGGACTTCTTTGATCATCGCGCCAGAATCAGTAAGAATGGCACCATCAATACCGATTTCGCCAAACTCATTGACCAGAACAGCCCACTTTTCATTGGCTGGTTTGTTCTTAAGCAGATTAAGGATTGTCGTGGTTTTTCCAACACCAAGAAATCCGGTGATGACATTCGTTGGTATGCGCATAATGAGTCATTTTCCGTAAACATTGACGGGAAATTTACATGAAATATGCCCACGCCACAAATCATTGTGGCTCTATTGTGGGGCTAAGGCTTTTGATTTATTTTAGTTTATTATCCAAGATTAGAGCGTTGGGTGAAAAGTTACCCTTTTTGAGCGCTTGCCAACCATAAATTCTGTTAAACCAAGCCATTAATGGCAATTCCGCTCACAATTTGTTTACATAACGTTTTTCGTGAGATTGCTAACACGCAAGGAGCATCTATGCTAAACCCTGCAACAGCGCAAGCAGTGATCGACCATGCCCTCTTCCTTGGCGCCGATTTTGCCGAACTGTTTATCGAACATCATCAATCTAGTTCAGTTGAACTTCTGTCCGGTGACATTGACAAGGTCAATTCCGGTATCGATTTTGGTATCGGCGTTCGCCTATTTTTCGGCCACAAAGTGCTTTACGGCTACACCAACAGCACCGACGAAGAAGAGCTAAAGCGAGTCACAGGGCTACTAGCCGCCAAAGATAAACGCGACCAAATCGTCAATGCGGGCGCACTTAACCTGAGTCGCTACCAGACCAAACATGCTTGTCAGCAACCTTTGAGCCAAAGCCCGAACCTTGATGCCAAAATTGCCTTCCTGCGTCAGTGCGATGCTGCCGCACGAGATGAAGATGAAAAAATCAATCAGTTCATCGGTCGTATTTTGCAACGTGAGCAACAAATCGAGATCTTCAATTCAACAGGCTTGCACATTGGCGATACCCGCCATTACACCCGTGTTGCTGCTACTGCAATTGCACAAAACGGCAGTGAGCAATCAACCGGATTTGAAGCGCCTGGCGCATTAACGGGTTGGGAATTCAATACCCACCTGGATGCCAAAGAACTTGGTCATGCCGTGGCGAAACAAGCGATGGTGAAGCTATTCGCTGAAAATTGCCCATCCGGTGAAATGCCAGTGATTATCGGCAATGGTTTTGGTGGCGTTATCTTCCACGAAGCCTGTGGTCACCTACTGGAAACCACCTCGGTTGCCAAAAAAGCCTCTGTCTTCCACGATAAGATGGGAGAGATGATTGCGAATCCCGTAGTAAGTGCGGTCGATGATGGTACCATGACCAATGAGTGGGGCTCAATCAATATCGATGACGAAGGGATGGAAACCCAACGAACCCAGTTGATCAAAGACGGTAAGCTGACTAGCTTCATGGTTGATCACATGGGCTCACTGAAAACCGGCTTTACCCCAACCGGCTCCGGCCGTCGTGAATCCTACAAATATGCACCAACCTCGAGAATGCGTAATACCTTCATCGAACCGGGTGATAGCTCTTTGGATGAAATGATAGCCAGCGTAGAGAAAGGTATCTATGCCAAGAAGATGGGCGGTGGTTCAGTGCAGCCCGGTACCGGTGAATTTAACTTTGCCGTTCAAGAAGCGTACTTGGTCGAAAATGGCCAGATCACTAAACCATTAAAATCAGCTACGTTGATCAGCACCGGTCCTAAAGTGCTTAAAGAGATCTCGATGATCGGAAGTGATTTCGCCCTGGCCGCAGGAATGTGTGGCTCTGTAAGCGGCTCGGTGCCTACCACGGTTGGCCAGCCAGCACTTAAAGTGGACAACATTCTTGTAGGGGGTAACTAATGGCGGATCAACAACAACTTCAACACGCTATCGATCAAGTCCTTGAACGTGCTAAAGCAGCAGGTGCCGAAGCCGATGTGATTGCAAGCGGCAGCAACAACTTCTCACTAAAAGCCAATGCGGGTGAGTTGGACGAGTACAAGGTGACATCAGGTCAGGTGATTGGCGTGCGTATCGTCAAAGATCAGCACATTGCTACTAGTTACTCTGAATCATTGGAGCCTGCTAGCCTAGATATGATGGTTGAGCACGCCCTCGCCAACGCCGCATTCACCAAGCAAGATCCTCATCAAGTTATCGCGTGTGCAAACAGCCAGCTTGTAACGGAATACCCTGAGATTTACCAAACAGACACAGCCACCGTTGATGACAAGATTTCTCTTGCACTGGCCTTGGAAAAAGGTGTCGTCGAGAAGCCAAACGCAACCTCCGCACCGTACAACGGTTTTGGAGAGTCAGATAGCCAGGTCATTCTTGCCAACACACTCGGTACACGTTGTTACCACCAAGAGCGTTCTACCTACTGTTATGCCTACACCTTATATGAAAAGGATGGTAAGCAGTCGATGCACGGCGGTATGTCGACGGGTCGTCGGTTCGATGAACTCGACCCACAGTACTGTATCAACCACGGCTATGACATGGCCAAAGCCCTGCTCGATGGCGAACCGGTCAATACAAGCAACTACAGTGTGCTGTTCGACCTTAACTGCCTAAGCAGCCTGTTTGGCGCGTTTGGTATGTGTTTCTCAGGCCAATCGGCCATGAAGGGCATAAACCCATGGCGTGACTCCGTTAACACCGTGGTTGCGAGTCCGTTATTAACGGTTTCAGATACGGCATATATCGAGGGTGGCTCGGCCATTAAGGCCTTCGATAGTGAAGGTTTTGCGACTTGCGATACCATTTTGATTGGTGAAGGGCAACTGCAGAGCCTACTGCATAATAGCCATACAGCCAGCTTCTTCGGTATTGAGAATACCGCCAACGGATCTCGTTCTGCCAAAGGCGGTTTGGGCGTGTCTGCCCGTCATACTGTTATTGCTACAGGGCAAAGCAGTGAAGCTGAACTGACAGGCGGTGAGTATCTTGAATTGATTGAACTTCAGGGTGTCCACTCCGGTGCTGATGCGGTAAGCGGTGACTTCTCGTTTGGTGCAAGTGGCTTCCTATGCCGAGATGGCAAGCGTGTTCAACCAGTGCGAGGGATCACAGTGGCCGGTAATTTCTATCAGATGATCAAAGAAATTGATGCTGTAGGCGATACCCTGACTCATGATCATGGTAAACATTTCTTCGCCCCTCTTATCCGCTTTAGCAAACTCAGCATCGCGGGTAAATAATGCGAAAATAACCTAATGACCACCAGCAGGCTAATTACCTGCTGGCGGCTTTAATGACGAACCTCTAATTAGAATTCACCCTTTAGAGTGACGTTGTCACCTTTTGCTTTTCTTACTAAGTAGATCGAAATAACTGTCGATTACAAATCGTGACTTTCATCACACCAATCCGGATGTTGACTTTATTCTGACTTTACCTACCAAAAAACAAGCATTTGCTGAACTTCCCATAACAATTGCTTGCAAATATTCTGATTAAATACACACATACTGAAAAACATAATAAAAGCTGCATAACGCATAAATACATCGTGCAAATTTTTGCTTTTTCTCTTGTTAAATAGAATTAGTTTGTGTAATGCTTATTCAGCATTTGTAACAGTAGTTAATATCAACCAATTATGGAGAATAATAATGAAACGTTCTATGACTCTAGTCGCTGGTCTAATTCTAAGTGCAACTCTTATGGGCTGTTCAAGCAGCGAAGAAGCTGAGCAACTGAGCCAACTAACAAATAAAGTTGATGCGCTATCTGATCAAGTTGCATCACTACAAGGTCAGCAAGATCAAATGGCCGGCGCCGTAAATGATACACGTGCTGCATCTGACGCTGCTTACCAAGAAGCAATGCGTGCTAACCAGCGTATTGATAACATTGCTAGCTCTTACCAGAAGTAATGTAAAAAGTGGCGCTACACGTGGCGCCACTTAATATTGCACTTTCATGAAACGCGTATCGACTTAGACAATTGCATTGTCAGGATCGACCAAACCGTAGGTATTGATACTCGCCTTACCTAATTCTGGTTCGAGGTAATTCCTGACCACATCAATCGAATCAGCCTCCCACATGCACTGACACAATGTATGCCTCTCAACCACCATCGTGGTATGAAGCCGCATTCCAGTCGGCGGATGGGTTAGCATCCCGCTAGCTTTCTGCCAAAACAATTCAGGATCCGTGATCTCATGCTGGATAACGATAAACATCCCTACTCCTTAATGCCGCTTCAACAGTTAACATATTAAATTATAGGCGAAGCTAGGATGTAGAGGTGTTTCAACTGTGAAGAGAATCAATCGGTTGGTACACATACATTAAGTTCCGGCTGCATCGAGGCCATTTTCTCTATCAAGGTCAGGCTCAAGTTTGCGCGTTTCTGTTGTGCGAAATCAAACATCACAACTTTCGCTGATCCCGACGTTGTCACCACCCCTTGCTGCTTACTGACAATTTTGTATTCCATCACGAAACTGTCTTTGGTCAATTCAGCCACTCGGCTTCCTACCAATAAGGTATCTGGATATGTCACGGGCCTACGGTATCTACTGGAGGTTTCACTGAGTACGGGGCCGGTTTGAGTCGCTTTCATTTCTTCCATCAGTCCGATCCCAGCAAAATATTCCAGCCTCGCCGTCTCAAAATAACGGAAGTACACCACATTATTGACATGGTTTAGTGCATCCATCTCACCCCATGCCACCGGAATTTCAGTAACAACAGGGTAACCATCAAGTAAATTAGACATATGCTGATCCTTGCTAAATGTTATGAATGTTCTGTAAACGAAAAAGCTGTTGTGACAAACAGCAATTTTAAACAAGCGTTCGACTACTAACCTATACCCGAGATAACAAGTTTGCAACATGCGGACTTATTTCTTGTCGGTTCGGTTCATTCCCGTCATTCCCGAAAGGGATATATCCATGGTGATGAGTATCTTTTCTACAGTTATGAAAGCAGCGTGTAAATTTTCAGCGTAAGAACGGCAAAGGCCTTAATTTATAAGGGCTCGCGGCTAGTTTTACGGTATCCTAAGCCACCTTTTTCAACCTGACGAATCATGATTCATTTTTCGGCAGGTTTCAGTCGGCTTATTAGCCAGTAATAATTATCAAACATTATGCTTTACGATAACAATATTCCAGTCCGTTACCCCAAAGGGGTCTTTGCGATGGGGACGGTATACAGCTTTACCGGTGCATCCATCCTTGCATCCATCATTTTCTCATTGCTGCTCTTTCTTTCTATCGATGAAGATCCGGTCATGCAGATCTTATTCGCCGGTCTTGCCGTCATTTTCGAATTAGGAAAGTTCTTTGCTTGGTATGAATTTGGCGAGCGTAGAGCACGACGCAACTATGCTGGCGCCATTTCTGCCTTTGCTTTTTATGCGGTACTCGCTGCCATTTCAATCGGCGGCTCTGTTGGTGGTATCAATAGCGCAACCAATCAGGCCCAGAGTCATGTCAATGCTCAGCAGAGTACGGTCAACAACTATAATATGCAGATTTCTGCGATTGAAAGGCAGATCGAGCTCAATAACACGGCAGCAGAAAAATATATCGAGATGGAGCGTATCGCAACCGGTGTTGCCCGCATCCAACGTGAAAATGATGACCTCCGCGAACAACAGCTCAAGCTTGCTGCAGAGCGTGACAGCTTACCGGTCGTCAACCAAGGCTCAGTGATTGGCCTTATCGACAGCCTAGCGAAATCATTACAGGTCGAAACCGAAACCGCTCAGCTAAGCTTGGTGATTTTCCTATCTGTGTTGCTAGACTTCTTTGCGGCCTTTTTCGTTGGCTTGATTGGTGAGGAGCTTCGCTTTAGAAACCAATTCCGTCGTGTCGGCCCAATTACCATAGACACGTTCACCGATAATGAAATCAAAGAGCCAGAATTACTGACAAACCAGCAACAAGATCAAGCAGCAGGCGATAGCGAGCAACCGGAACAAGCGCCAGAAACACCTGCTGAGCCAGAGGCGCCTAAATCACTGTATGAACAAGCGATCGATGCGTTAAGTACTAATCAAGTCAACTGCACTAAACGCGCCGTCACCAAATACCTGAAGACCAGTAGCGATGAGGTTGATGAAATTTTCAATCAGTTCATGAGCGAAGGCATCGTGAGCAAGAAACCTAACAACCATTATCAATGGCACGGTGTTCCGCAAAACGGATAAGCAACTACAGCTCAACAACCTCTTTAGCAAATAACAAAAAGCCCGACTTTATTTTCGTCATAAAGTCGGGCTTTTATATATCAAGCGGACGCTGTACCTCTAAAGACCTTTTCGGTATTGAGCCATCGTCGTTGGGGAAACCTCTTCATACAACGAAGTAGGTTCAACATCGCCATTCAACTGCGAGCGGAAAGCGTTGACCAAAGCTGGCTTATCCAGCCCTGTCTGAGTTGACGTTTTAATATCTCTTAGATCAACCATATACCCATCAAACAACTGTGCATGATCCTTGATAACATCCACGTTAAGGTAATTTTCTTGACTGTACAGTGAGTTATGATCACCACGCTGTTTATCAATCACGAAAGATGACTCTTTCATGCTCAGAATCGATGCTGATTTATCACACTTTCTCAGACACTTGTCATCAAAGCGCTTCTTCTTACAGCCTACCGTTTGATGGAATAAACACTGGCGACTCGTTAGCAGCATAATTGGGTGGTAAATACTGTAAAACAGCTCGAAGCCGTCAGGCTTAACGATTTGTTTAATCTGCTGCTGTTTGATCTCGTTTGAAATAAACGATCCGGCACAGTTAAACTCTTCTTTTAAACACTTCAAGCTATAGGAGTTGGTCACATTCATCTGCGGGCCAGCGATCCACTTGATACCAAGTTGTGACGCTGCAAAACCTACCCCATTGTTATTGGTCACGATTCGAACAGGCTTGATCGCTTTCAGAAACTCAACCGCGGCCTGATAATTGTCGCCAATCAAAATAGCAGGGAACCATGGGATAAGCGCAGTGTTCGTGCTAAACAGTGATACCATT
Organism: Photobacterium pectinilyticum; assembly: GCF_024357955.1. Taxonomy (GTDB): domain Bacteria; phylum Pseudomonadota; class Gammaproteobacteria; order Enterobacterales; family Vibrionaceae; genus Photobacterium; species Photobacterium pectinilyticum. The sequence goes on along the minus strand of NZ_JANEYT010000032.1, from coordinate 3,486 downwards.
TTCGCTAAATTACTGTGCATCGCTTCAGGTAGCTGATAGTACACATTCACTTGGTCATCTTGTGCCAGTGCAACATCGGCTTCTGACGAAATCAGTACGTTTAAGCTCGGGGTCGCTTTGCTGTCGTGCTGATGTGCAACCAGCTTAGGAAGTTCAACAGGGCTCACCGTTGGCCTGTTACCATTTAAGATGAAGGCAACCTGCTCTTTTATCGCCGTTTGCTCTTTATATGGGATAAACAACCCATCATCGAGTTTTGTGAGCTCAACGCTGTTAACATAATGGTCTGCATTTGCAAAGCCATTAACCCACTTGGTGACGGTTGCTTCATCTAGGCTGTGTTTACCCGCCTTGATCAATGGTGTAGACGATGTGACAGTGCAAGTTTCATCAGGCGTGGTGATAGTAACCGAAAGCAGCTCACCTTCAGAACCAGCAACAGAAACGCTCAGGGAGTTGATGCTGATATCAAGATCTTTTGTTTGCGCATCAACCGTATTGATGATCTCTGTTTTATCATCATAAAGCTTCTTCTTGACCTGCTTTACCTGCTCTGGACTGGTACAGCTGTAGATCTTTGAAAAGTGATTGGCCGAATGATCGCGTGGGTTATCGATAAACATGCTTTTATTGATATCGCCCTGCAAATAAGCATTCGAAAAGTCTCGGTTAAATACGGTGTATAAACCCGTGGTATCCGTTAATACCTCGCCAGACTGACAATAGTTGTCAATTTGTTTGCGCCAGCTATCAACCACCGTATGTACATAGTGGGACTTTTTAATACGCCCTTCGACTTTTAGTGAATAAACACCAGCATCAGCCAAAGCAGCCATATCCGAGTAAGCCGAGTTATCTTTCATGTTCAGCGGATAATCTTTGCCTACATCGGTCGTTTGGTACTGATCACGGCAAGGTTGGCTACAACGGCCACGGTTACCAGAGTTACCATTACGTACCGAACTGATGTAACACAAGCCAGAAAAACCAATACAGTAAGAGCCATGTACAAACACTTCCATCAACACGTTGTGCTGATGGCCAAACTGGGCTAAGTGTTTAATTTCACGAATATTCAACTCTCGAGACAGATTCACCCGGCTTGCGGTTAATTGATGTAAGAACTGAATCTGTCCTTCGTTATGCGTATTCGTTTGAGTTGAAGCATGAACATCAAGGGTCGGAAAATGTTCTTTCAAGATATAGAACAAGCCATAATCTTGAACAATGACACCATCAACCTTGGTGTTTACCAACTTGTTTAGCAGACGAATAAGCGCAGGGATTTCACTTTCTAAAATAATGATATTCAGTGTAAGAAAGATCTTACAATCATATTGATGGGCAAGATTGATGATGCCGTTGAGGTTCTCGAAAGTAAGATTCGTTGCACGGTTTCGGGCATTGAAGTTATCAAGTCCACAGTAGATTGCATCTGCACCAGCGACAATAGCCGCTTTGATCGATTCAATATCACCACCCGGTGCCAACAGTTCGAATTGGTTTTTATTCACAACAGTACCCACTTGCCAACCACATCGTCAAAGGGGGCGTATTCTACGTGGTACGGCGCTAAAATTCCATTAATAGCACTGAGGTTATTAATCGACGTTAGCTGTCACTGTCATGATCAAAGCACTGTTGCTTCAGCCATCGCCCCAGTCACAACTCGTGACTTGCTTTTTGCGCTAACACTGAACGCACTTCAACCAATGACAGGAGCTTGGTCATACCTTCTATGTCTGTAGGAGTGGCAATGGGTTTACTCATTGTCGGGAACCTTATTGCCGTTCTTTTAATTTGTGTTTTTCAGGCAACCAACCGCCGTGCTAATCTTGCTTCCTTTTTGTTATCGCAGTAGCAAACAAGAGTTGCTAGAGGGGTTAAAATGACATGCAGCTGTTCTGGCTGACGAAAATTGAAAAAACAAGCTATCAAGGGTTAAATTAGGAACGAATATGTCAGCTTTTGTACTCTCTCAAATCATGATCGGCTTTGCTGTTTTCTTTGATCTGATTTCTTTTCAATTTAAAGACAAAACAAAGATCATCAAATGCTTTGTATGTGCTGTTACCCTAATTGGTATCCACTTTGCGCTACTAGAACAATGGACGGCAGCAGGTTTAATGGCGCTGGGGGCCATTCGTTACACAACGAGTCTATATACGAGCTCTAAGAAAATGGCTGGCCTTTTCTCATTCTTCACACTCATCATTACTTATATGACGTTTGCTGGATTAACGAGTCTTGTGAGTTGCGCTGCAGCACTGTTTCAAAATGTGGCCGCGTTCTCTAAGCAAGACAAGCAATTAAGACAACTGATGATAGTCGGTACAAGCTTATGGCTGACCCATAATATCCTTATCGGTTCACCCTCTGCGGTCGCGCTAGAAGCACTCTTTCTTACGAGTAATATAATTGGCTATTATCGCTACTACATCAAGACAACGTCAGAAGCAGCCAACCCAATGTAAAAAAGGGCCTATACCCAAGCTACTTAGGTATATAGGCCCTTTTCGAATAGTAATGTCAAGCTGTTGCCGAGTCTGCTCTAAGCTTAACCATTTCAAGAATGGCTGAGATTGGAACAATTGGCCCCATCATATTAACCCGCAGCGCATCACTGCCAGATGCATAATGCAGCTCAGATGCGTCATAAGAGGAATAGTTATACTTGTAGTTAAACTTCCCCGTTGCGATATGTAACAGATCGAATTCTTTTCGATGGCAAGAGATATAAGCACGCCAGTACATCGCATCCACAACTTCTGACGGGCGCTCTGCACGAATAATAAATCGCCAGCTTCCATCCTCACCGTAGAAGTCCAAAGGAAAAGTATTTTTTGTTTTTCTTTTGCTAAACAAAGTCTATTTATCCACTTAACCATCCCATCAATTTAATTATGCAAGGATTGAAGCAGAATGGAAGAGATTACCGTTCAAAACCGTCAATTTTGACATAACTGTACAATTTTCGACGCCTTTTATTTAATGATATTCAAAAACGCCCGTGCCATTAGGTATCTATACAGCTAATCTCAGCCAGACTCTAATACATACTTGTTTATATACACAAGAGTCAACACTGGTGGCACCCATGAATATCAATAGGGCCATTATTATTAGTAATGTATATTTCATATACACCCATCACTTAACCCATTGATAAATAAATTACATACACATAAACCATTGACACAGGTTATTCATCAAGCCACCTCGCATAAAATTTATGGCTCTTCTCCGCTTAGTTGAGTCGCTATAGATAGAGGTATTGCAATCAAACTATTGATTTACAATGCTTCTTTGTTCTAAATGTCAGTAATATACCTTGTCATCTTTATCTTCCTCACTTTTTAGCTTCAAAGGCCAATGCGTCGAGTCTTTTTCTGTCGTAGAGGACTCTCAATCCGTGCTCGTGCGGTGTCGTCGAGATAGACGATTCAAGGTTAGAGAGCCTATAGCTGGAGCTTCTTGTACTGTTGA
>NZ_JANEYT010000031.1 GCF_024357955.1 Photobacterium pectinilyticum | reverse complement strand
AGACCCTGATCTCGACGCTTTACTGCCCTGGAACTTCGCTCATTAATACTCGCCCCGTGGGATCATGGGGCGCATACAAATGACTAACTATGATGTGGCTGTTCAGTTGGCAAACTTAGGGATGGAGGCCTACATCCTAATGCTGCGGCAGGCTTACGTGAAAGTGGCATTGGCTCAGGGCGTGATTTCGTTAATGAATAATGGGGTAACGCCGATCGCGATGCACTCTTCTATGCGTAATGTAGATGTACAGTTTGTGGTAAGTGACAACGAATATCAGCAAGCCATACGTGCCCTGTATTGTGAGTTTTTTGAAGGGCGGAGTAAGACCGTATTTGATAGTAAAGTCGCATGATGCCGCTAAGTTTCTATATCTACAAAATGTGTTCAATTTCACAGAGTTGAGTCAACATAAGGGGGGCGTAGGCTGGGGGGGGATGCTCATCTTGAGTCGGAGGAGGAAAATGCTTGGGTCGAATAAAAATAACTTGGAAATATCTATGAAACGTGTGATGAAATCCTTCGCTCAGTGCTCTTTGACTGCTGCTCTTGCTTTTCCTATGGCTGCCTCTGCGATGCAGGAAGGTGAAATTCTTATTTGGATTAATGGCGACAAAGGTTATGAAGGCTTAGCTGAAGTCGGTCGTCAATTTGAAGAAGACACTGGGGTAAAAGTTAATGTTCAATACCCTGATTCACTGGAAGCTAGATTTCAGCAAGTTGCGGCAACAGGTGGCGGTCCTGATATTATTTTTTGGGCTCATGACCGTTTTGGCGGTTATGCGAAATCTGGCCTTCTCACTAAAGTTACGCCGTCAGAAGAATTTAAAAATAAGCTCGTCGACTTTAGCTGGGATGCCGTAACTTATGATGGTCAACTTGTTGGTTATCCGATCGCATTGGAATCCCCCTCGCTGATTTACAACAAAGATTTATTACCTGAGCCACCAACAACGTGGGAAGAGCTGTACGAGATCGAAAAACAAATGTCGGCCAAAGGCAAGAAAGCCATTATGTGGGATGTGAAGAATGCGTACTTCACTTGGCCTATGATTTCAGCGAATGGAGGCTATGCGTTTAAGAAAACTGATACTGGCTTTGATGGCAAGCAAATTGGTGTTAACAACGAAGCCGGTGTGGCTGGTCTGAGTTTCTTGGTTAGTTTATCTAATAAAGGGGTTGTATCAGCGGATATGGATTACGCCGTTTCCGAGTCTGAATTCAATAAAGGCAATGTGGCGATGACCATCAATGGTCCTTGGTCTTGGACTAACCTTGATAAATCTAATATTAACTACGGTGTTGCGGTATTCCCAACCTTGGATGGCGGTAAATCAAACCCATTCGTTGGTGTATTAAGTGCGGGTATCAACGCGGCAAGTCCTAACACTGACTTAGCGGTTGAGTTCCTAGAAAACTACCTAATCACAGATGAAGGCCTAGCGAAGGTTAACGATGACAAGCCGTTGGGTGCTGTGACGTTGAAATCTTTTCAGCAAGAATTGTCTAAAGACAGCCGTATTGCCGCGACCATGACCAATGCGGAAAACGGCGAAATCATGCCGAACATCCCTGAAATGACCGCTTACTGGTTCGCTGAAGGGGCTGCTATCGAGAATGCGCTTCAAGGTCGCCAAACGGTTCAAGAAGCACTAGATACAGCAGCTTCTCAGATCCGTTGATTCGAACCAGGCATGTCTGGATAAACAGTAAACATAATATTATGCGCAGCTCTTTTGGGAGAGTCTGTGCATTTTTGTAATGAACGACGACCCAAGGATTACACGTGAACACAATTGATCAAGCACCTTTTCACGAACCGTTATATGTCAAAGGAACTTTTAACGGGTGGGGTGATGACACGCCAATGATGTATATGGGTAACGGTTGTTATCAAGCGATTGTTTGTTTTTCGGCAGATCTTCATCATTTCAAAATTTCCGATCAGCAAGGCAGTGAAGCGTTCAGTTTTGCCGCCGATAAGTACAAAGCTGTTGCTTGTGAGTTAAAGCAGCTTCTGCCACTGATCCCAGCAAAAGGGATCGGCAACGACCTTACTTTTATGGCACCTGAGACGGGGCTGTATACTCTTTCTGTATATGCTTCAGATGAAAGCGTGGAGATAGTGATTGAAGCTGGTGGTGAAAACCTTGATAGCGAGCCGAACCGTGAATTGTTCAATGCCTCGTTTTCAGTGGTTGCGGATCAGGGGCAAGTTGTCGGTAAGGGAAGAACTGTTCTAGAGCCAGAGCCACTGTTTGAGGCGTTGGCGATCAGTGTTGAGCAAAGTGCTCCCTTTGTATTCGGCGATAATATTGATGGTTATTTTGATGGTGTCACCCATGGCTATGTGGCGTCCGGTAAGTATCGCCATAAGCAAGGCTGGTACCTTGGAGCGATGGCGTCATTTGTCGATGGTGTACTCAATGATAAAACCTCAGCACCAGAAGCGCGTATCTATCCGTACGGTGTTACTCATGCCTTTAGCAATGGGTCTGATGACAACATTGAAGAAACCTTTATGTTATTTTCGGGGCAGCAAAGCCGTCAGCGCAGTGCAGCAGTCAGGGTACGTGCCGATAAGCCTGCGACGTTGGCTATAGCCCCTCAGCTAAACCTTGCTATAGATAGCTCGTCAGTGACGGCATTCGAGGGTGGGGTGGTGTACTCGCTTGCGAATGAATTGCGCCAACCGGGTACGCCATCGTTTATCGCCCTTTGCGCTAATCGGGCGTTCGGTTTTAAAGAAACCACATTTGACGAAACGCCAGATCTGAAAGACAAGCTTCACCTGAGTGGTCACCATGTCAAACCATTATTGACCTCTACCGAGCCACAAACCGAGATGACGATATATATGGCCTTTGCCGAAAGTGAAGCAGAGGCAATCTCACAAGCGAAAGCGCTGGTTGACAATGATGGGGTGAGTATTCACCTGCAACAGGTGTATGACATGTTGACCCATTCTTATGTTTGGACATCAGATAGGGAATACAACCGGGCTTTGATGTGGGCGAAAGCGTCCGGGAAAGTATTCGTTTCAACGGAATTTGGTAAGGGGATTTGGGCTGGCTTACCATGGTTCAAAGACTGCTGGGGGCGTGACTCCTTTATTGCTGTACCGGGGATCACCTTGGTCAATGGCGACTTTGAAGATGCCAAGACCATTATTGATAACTTCGCCTCGATGCAATTGAGTGATGAAAGCAGTGTTAATTTTGGCCGCATCCCTAACAGGGTTACCAGCTTAACCAATATCATTTATAACACCACAGATGGTACGCCGTGGATGGTACGGGAAATCTGGGATTACCTGCGCTATAGCGGTGACAAAGACTATGCTGCGGCTATTTACCCAGTGGTTCAAACCTATATTGCGGGTATAGAGAAGCACTACCTTGATGAACATGGTTTGATGACTCACCGTGACCCTGATACCTGGATGGATGCCAAACTGGAAGGTAAGCTGCCTTGGTCTGCCCGTGGTACCCGTGCCAATGACATTCAGGCTCTGTGGTACACCAGCTTATTGGTCGCTGTCGAGTTGGCGAAGTTAACCGACGATGTGCAGGGGAGTGAGCATTATCAAAAAATGGCCGAGCAGGTAAGGGTGAGCTTCCAAAATCTGTTTTGGGATCATGAGCAGCAAAAGTTGGCGGATCGCCTTTATACTGATGACCAGCGTGATTTGCAGGTTCGATCTAACCAGTTGATGACAGTAACGGTACCGTTTGATAATGGTTTATTGGAAAAAGCCATTGGTGCCAAGGTCGTGAAGAATGCCGTCAGTGAGTTGCTGCTCCCATGGGGGATCATGTCACTGTCGCAGCATGATCCTATTTTCCATCCATACCATGCTAATCGTAACGAGTACCACAAAGATGCCGCATACCATAACGGTACCATTTGGGGGTGGAATGCTGGTTTTACTGTTTCAAGCTTGATTGGGTATGGCTACGCTGATTTTGCTTATCAGCTAACCAAGAATCTTTCTGAGCAGATATTGTATTTAGGTCACCGTGGGGCAATGAGTGAAAACCTTGATGCGTTTTTGAATGAACAAGGTGGACTTACACCGACAGGAACCTATGCTCAAGCATGGTCGGTGTCAGAGTTTACACGTAATGGTTATCAGGACTACATCGGTTTTAAGCCTGAAATGTTATCAGGTAAGATTGTGTTGGCACCTTGTTTACCCTCTGCATGGCAGCAGTTTGATGCCGAGCTACGTTTTGGTGAATCTAATGCGCTGTTAGTGAGTTACCAACATAATGAACAAGGGCTGCAATGTTTTGAGTTGCAGTACAAGAGTCATAATTCTGTTCAGCTTGAGCTGCATTTGATGGCAAAGGACAAAGCGAAGTATCAACTCTTGATTAATGCCGATGAATTACCCGCTGAGGTCAAGTTTGATCCTGCAAACACATCAGTTACCGTGAATGGTCAGTGTCGTGATCTTGTACTTGTTCAGCCAAGTTTTGTGCCAGTCATGGGAGATCTTAGTTTTGCCGAACCGAATCATTCTTTGGCATTTCCTGTACTGCAAGGTCAGCATGTATTGCAGCAACAAGTCGAACGTGCTGATCTTGCCCTAGCCGCAGACTGACAGTATCAAACAATAGAATATTTATACCAACCTACATAAATACTTGATCAACTACTTATTCAGACTGGTATTAGCCATCCGGTTTAGAATCAAAAATCAAAAGCGCTGTGATTGCAGCGCTTTTGTTTGGTCGTCGGTCAACTAGCTAAAGGAGCAGCACGATTTTCAGTCGAATTCCATATAGGTACGCCCTTCAAGGGAGTAGGGTTCATTGTCATCGTATAGGTTTCGTTGCCCTCTCAGCTTTTGCATCTTGGCCTCAAGTGCTTTTGCTTCTTGGTAATTGCCCTCTTGATAAGCTAAATGGATGCGTTGTTCGATATCTTCGATTCTATCATGGCTGCTCATGTCATGATCCTCCATACCAAAGTCATACCCGTAGATTAGCGATATAACCAACTTGCGGTTTCAGTTTTAGTGTAGGAGCGGATTCACTCCTATTCCACCCTTTACTGAATTGGAAGGCTTTTGGATCAATGAATGTACAATTTTTCTGTCATTGAGATGAAACGATTGGCTCCGGCGGTATCACGGTTGATCCCATCGGCATAGTTATTGAAATGGCATTTTAGGTGTTTAAAGCGACGACGAATAAGAGCTGAAAACTCAACGGTTCAGTCATGGTATAGCGCCGTTGGGTTTAATCAACAGCGCTTTAGTTAGAAAGGAGAACTGGTTTTTATTCGCAAGGTTCTTTGTGTAGGCGTTGGCAAGCGTTGCCATCACTGTGGAATAGGTGGCAGCGATGCGCAGGAATATCTAATTTGAACAAATCGCCAGCATCTACGTTGATTGTATCAGGACGGCGGTAGATGAAGTCGGCATCCATATGCTCAAGGTGTAGGTAAGCTTGGGTCTCATAACCAAGTTTTTCAACCACTTGTACTTTACCTTCAATTGTTGCATCGCCTTCGCCAGCGGGTACCAAATGTTCAGGGCGAACACCCAGTGACATACGGTCGCCTTTGGTCACTGTTGTTCCATCAACTGGGATCCAGAATGCATTGCCGTCAGCCATTTGAACCATGACACGCTCTGCTTCAACCTGTTCGATGAATACGCTCATGAAGTTCATTTTTGGTGACCCGATGAAGCCTGCAACAAAGCGGTTTTTCGGGTAATGGTAAAGTTCCAGTGGTTTACCGACCTGAGAAACATAGCCGCCATCAAGAACCACGATCTTTTGTGCCATGGTCATCGCTTCAACCTGATCGTGCGTAACGTAGATCATGGTGCAACCCAACTGCTTGTGCAGTTTGGCAATTTCGATACGCATTTGCACACGTAACGCGGCATCAAGGTTAGAAAGGGGTTCATCCAGTAGGAACACATTGGGTTGGGAAACCAAAGTTCGACCGATTGCAACACGCTGACGCTGGCCACCAGAAAGGGCCTTTGGTTTACGCTCAAGAAGATGGCCAAGCTGAAGGATGTCTGCTGCGTGGTCAACACGGCGTTTAGTTTCGTCCTTGTCGGCTTTAGCCAGCTTCATGCCGAAAGACATGTTGTCGAACAGGTTAAGGTGAGGGTAAAGTGCATATGATTGGAATACCATGCCCACCCCACGTTCTGACGGTGGTACGTCATTCATGCGCTCTTCGCCAATGTACAAATCACCGGAAGTGATGTCTTCTAGGCCAGCGATACAACGTAGAAGTGTTGACTTACCACAGCCTGATGGACCAACGAAGACAACGAACTCACCCTCAGCAATATCAAGATCAACGTTCTTCGATATCAGGTTATCTCCATATGCTTTACATACATTTCGTAAAGTAACACTCGTCATCGAGCCTATTCCTCTAAGTTGTTGTTGCCAGCAAGGCCTCATCTTATTCGCGCGTGACCTTGCGGGTAAAGAATTTTTCAGTGTAATTGAAGAAAAACTGGGTAGAGCGTCATTCATTAAGGGAATAGACGTCTACCCTGACCAAATCCAAATTATCTACTTCCCCAAGAAATAAAATGGTGCTGTCGTCTTTAAAAGAGTGGTTAGTGCAAAAGTGCATTACCTAAGAAAAAAGAACAGTGTCTTCAACTACCCAGTGGGTATGGTTGTATTCTTGCTGAGGATGGGCACAGAAACATCCTCCTTTTAGATAAATAAAAAGGGGGATGAAGGGGGGAGGAGTGTTTGGATCACACTTTGTCATTGTAAGGGCTGAAGGACTGTTTTATTCCCAGTAGTATGTGCGCTGTATCACAATCATCTGTCGTTATTAGATCTGCATCACTAAGCGAAACGACGGAGATCACGCTTTTCACACTTAGGGGGTGGGGGCGTAGGACACAGGATGATGCCGAGTGCTTGATACTGTTGGAAGATACAGACTGAAATTTGTATCGCGGAATACTTTTTGCGATACAGCCAATAACAATCATGAAGGATGTTAATAATGAAGAAAGTCCTCAGCACAGTCGCATTATGTACCCTTGCTGCTCTTAGCTCAGTCTCTGCACATGCAGCGATTGAAGAAGGTCAACTTACCATTTGGATTAATGGTGACAAAGGTTACAACGGCTTGGCAGAAGTAGGTAAACAGTTCGAAGAAGATACAGGTGTTAAAGTCACTGTCGCTTTCCCTGATAACCTTGCAGAGCGTTTCCCACAAGTTGCTGCTGCTGGTGATGGTCCGGATATTGTTTTCTGGGCTCACGACCGCTTCGGTGGCTACGCGAAAGCTGGCCTACTGGCAGAGATTAATCCATCTCAAGAGATGAAAGATAAAATCATCGACTTTACTTGGGATGCCGTATCCTACGATGGTAAATATGTAGGCTATCCTGTTGCTGTAGAAGCTCTTTCTCTAATTTACAACAAGGATCTTGTTCCAAATCCACCTAAAAACTGGGAAGACATCGAAGCACTAGACAAGACGCTTCAGAAAGATGGCAAGAAAGCGATCATGTGGAACCTAAAAGAACCATTCTTCACATGGCCAATCCTAACTGCTGATGGTGGTTATGCCTTCAAATTTACTGCGAACGGTTACGACGTGAAAGACGTAGGCGTAAATAACGCAGGTGCGAAATACGGTATGAACTTCATCAAGTCTCTGGTTGATAAGAAAGTTATCTCTCCAGATATGGACTACAGCATCTCTGAAGCTGAATTTAACAAAGGTACTGTTGCGATGACAATCAATGGCCCGTGGTCTTGGGGCAACATTGAGAAGTCTGGTATCGACTACGGTGTCACTCTACTTCCTAAGCTAAACGGTAACCCGTCTAAACCTTTTGTTGGTGTTCTTACTGCGGGTATCAGCGCCGTTTCTCCTAACAAAGATCTAGCTGTTGAGTTCATCGAAAACTACTTACTGACTAACGAAGGTCTGGCTAAAGTAGATGCTGACAAGCCACTAGGTGCTGTTGCCCTGAAATCTTTCCAGCAGAAGCTTGATAAAGATGCCCGTATTGCTGCGACAATGGACAACGCAATGAACGGTGAAATCATGCCAAACGTTCCACAAATGACTGCTTTCTGGTACGCACAAGGTAACGCTATCCAGAACGTTGTTGACGGTCGCCAGGGTGTTGATGATGCCCTTGATGCAGCCGCTGGTCACATTCTTAAGTAATTCCTTTTACGGGGAGGGGAAACTCTCCCTATTTTTATTTGTCATTTTGCTAGCAAGGAGCTGAGATGCAGTCAGTTCAAGGTGCAGAACTTCTCGATTCACCTCAGGAACGTTCGAAATTAAATTATCGTAAGTGGCTGAAATGGTCACTACTAGGCATGATCGGTACGGTTAACGGTTATGCTACTGTCTTAATGTATGCTCAGGGTGAAATACCCTTCGCACTTCTTACCGTTGTTCTCACAGCTCTTGCTCTTTATATTTTTGGTAGTAAGAAAACCTACGCTCATCGCTATATCTATCCTGGTATTGCCGGGATGATTGTTTTCATTATCTTTCCGCTGATTTACACGGTCGGATTGGCATTTACTAACTACAGTGCCTCCAACCAGCTGTCTCTAGAGCGAGCGCAGACAGTACTTCAACAGCGTTCATTCTTGTCAGGTGATAGCTACGGTTTTGACTTGTATAAGGTTGATAACGGTCATCAGCTTATTATTAAAGCCAATGGCGACCTATTAGCCTCTGATGTATTTGATATCGCTAATCCGCCTGCAGAAGAGTTCATGCATCTGCGCGAGGTCAGTGCGGTGCAGGGTGAGAAAGAAATCATCCGTACTATTGTGCAAAACCGCTCTAACCTCAATAAGGTCGAGTTGGAGATGCCTAGCGGTGAACATATCCGCATGAGTGGTCTGCGAAAGTTTGCTGCTGAAACGGCACTATTCACTTTGCAGGAAGACGGAGAGTCACTGTTCAATAATCAAACTAACCAGTTGTTTAAGCCAAATTATGAAATTGGCTTTTATCAACCGGTTGATGCAAATGGTGATTTTGTAGAAAAGCCTATTTCTCCAGGGTTTGTGGTAGGCGTTGGTGCTGCTAACTTCGAACGAGTGCTGACGGATGACGGTATTAAAGAACCATTCCTCGGCATCTTCGTCTGGACTGTTGTTTTTGCTTTCCTTGCTGTTGCTCTGACGCTTGCATTGGGGATGATCCTTGCTGTTATCGTACAGTGGGAGCCGTTGAAAGGCAGTGGTATCTACCGCGTACTGCTTATTCTTCCTTATGCCGTACCGTCGTTTATCTCGATTCTTATCTTCAAGGGGTTATTCAACCAGAGCTTTGGTGAGATAAACATGTTGCTTGAAGCTATGTTTGGTATCAAGCCATCATGGTTCTCTGATCCGGTCATGGCCCGAGTGATGGTTGTATTGGTGAACACCTGGCTTGGTTTCCCTTACATGATGATTCTATGTATGGGTCTATTGAAGTCGATTCCTGAAGATCTGTATGAAGCCTCTGCCATTGATGGTGCCGGCCCTATCCAGAACTTCTTCAATATTACATTGCCAATGTTGATTAAACCGCTGACACCGCTACTAATTGCAAGCTTTGCGTTTAACTTCAACAACTTTGTAATGATTCAGCTATTGACCTCTGGTGGCCCGAACATGGTCGGTACTTCAGAGCCAGCAGGTTACACTGACTTGTTAGTAAGTTATACCTACCGTATTGCATTCGAAGGTGGCGGTGGTCAAGACTTCGGTCTAGCCGGTGCGATAGCAACAATTATCTTCATCTTGGTAGGTGGTATGGCACTACTTAACCTGAAATTTACCAACACTAAGCTTGAGCAGAACTAAGGAGAGACGTCATGCCAATGGTTCAACCTAAGTCATTAAAATATCGGGTATGGGCAACACACATTGGATTGTGCTTGTTCCTAGCGGCAACGATTTTCCCTTTATTGATGATTGTTGCTATCTCGCTGCGTGAAGGTAACTTTGCTGGTGGTGAGCTAATTCCAAGCAATCCAACGCTTGATCACTGGCGTTTAGCCTTGGGCTTCTCGGTGACAAACAGCGACGGAAGCGTAACACCACCACCATTCCCAGTACTTTTATGGCTGTGGAACACGGTGAAAGTGGCAGGCATTACCTCGGTAATCATTGTTGCTCTGTCGACAACCAGTGCTTATGCGTTCGCCCGTATGCGCTTCAAAGGCAAGAGCACCATCTTGAAAGGGATGATGATTTTCCAAATGTTCCCAGCAGTACTTGCTCTGGTTGCTCTTTATGCCTTGTTTGACCGTTTAGGCCAGTATATTCCATTCTTGGGGCTTAATACCCACGGTGGCCTGATTTTCTCTTACCTTGGTGGTATTGCACTGCATGTATGGACAATCAAAGGGTATTTTGAAACGATTGATGGCTCGTTAGAAGAAGCTGCAGCCTTGGATGGCGCAACACCGTGGCAGGCATTCCGCTTGGTATTGTTGCCACTTTCCGTGCCAATTCTTGCTGTGGTGTTCATCCTATCGTTCATCGGTGTGGTAACCGAAGTGCCGGTAGCGTCACTGCTATTGACTGATGTTAACAACTATACATTAGCTGTTGGTATGCAGCAGTACCTGTACCCGCAGAACTATCTATGGGGTGACTTTGCAGCCGCAGCAGTATTGTCAGCGATTCCAATCACGACAGTATTCTTGTTGGCCCAGAAATTCTTGGTGGGTGGCCTGACTTCAGGTGGTGTGAAAGGGTAATACATAAACGGTTAACCCTATATCATGAAAAAATTGAAACCGGATGCCAAGGCATCCGTTTTTTTTGTCATTAAGACATAAGAAGTTATCTTTCTTTCGTAATAGTGATTCTCATAAATAAAACGTGGGGCGTTATATCTAGGGCTAGAAGTAGCACGCCGCTTTTACTTCAGTTATTACCTGCTACGCTTTTAGAGTTGGTTTTCGTTGTAAATAAACCGTAACTCGTGGAGGCTTCTAATGAAAAAAATGTTTGTTCTGATGATGCTTGCTTTCTCTAGCTTTACTTTTGCCAACTCTTCCTCTGGTCACAGTGGTGGTAGTACTGTCTCAACACCACAAATCATATGTATGTATGAAGGGAAGATACTGGGTGTAACGGCTATTCCCGCCTATGAGTGTACGAAATTGAAAAAAGAGATGAAGGAAGGGTCAAACAAGTAATTGACCACTTTTTAGAGATTAAAGTGATCAGAAATACTGGTCACTTTCATTTTATAAAGTGAACTTTTATTAAGTAAATTATCTTACCTATCAGTTTACTAGCCTACAAATTTGTCACTTATTACTTTCAGAATACGCAAAAGGTTTTTTTGAATAAATAATGAATTTTAGGTGTTTATACCTTCTTTATGGTTTCACATTTTAATGTGGGCTGATAGAATCATTTGAGTAGGGTATAAATGATTACCTTCAGAGATAATAAGAAGATGCTTGTTTTCACTTAGGCAAGCAACTCCCGGGCTTAGTGCCTAGCAATGGTTTGGCCGCCGATCTGCTAGGGTTAGCTAGGTCCCACATTTATATTGGCGTTGCTGCATAGCTGGCTTACTTTTGCAAGAAGAGTAAGTTTATTGGTAACCAAAACCCGACAACTTGTTCGGGTTTTTTTATCTTTATGTATTCATTAATGATAAAAAGCCAGCCAGCCAGGCTGTTGTACAGCCCTGCGAGTCTGATATTACTTCAAAAATGGAAATAACCGAGCTACATCTTCTTCGGTTAAGCTCTCTACGCATTCAATATTACGTTCAGGGATACCTTCTGGATCGGGGTAGTGCTTCAATACCTTTTCCATACTCCCTTCACGGATAAGGTGAAAAATTGGGTAAGGAGATCGGTTTGTTAAGTTCTCGGCATCATCCGGTTCGGTACCGTGGAAACAGTAATCAGGGTGAAAGCTCGCGATTTGGTAGATACCTTGATATCCCATTTGGAATACAAGAGCATCGATAAGATCGAGATATTGGTTATAGTCGGCAAAGTCACTGAACAGGTTTGGCGTGACGACTAAGGTGGTTTCCAATTCTTCTACAGGCGTACTATCCAGTTTCTGAAGTTGCTGATAGATTTCTTCAAGTATCACCTCTTCATTTGACGCCTCAGAAATGAAAATCTGAATTTGTTCATTACGATTAGGTTTAGCGGCAAAAGGGCAAAGGTTGAGCCCGATGACGACGTCTTCCAACCATTGTTTTACCTGTTGATGTACTTCTTCGTATTTATAATTTTGCATAGCTGACTTTTTATTTTGGCCATTGAGCATGATGCCAACCTACATAAATACTTGAGCAATTACTTATCCAGATTGGTATGACTAGTTATGTATAAGTTATGTTGAGTATACAAAAAAGGCCAGCAAGTGCTGGCCCTTTGATTGATTGTCGTTGTCGATTAAGCCTCTGCGGACTCTGCCGGGGCTGTTTCTGCTTCTGGTGCCGGGAACTGTTTAACAGGCTTTGCAACGAGTTGACGAGTCGCAGAGCGTACCTCGGCAATAGTCACTTCAAGCTGATCACCAAGTTGGTACTCTTTTTCCTTATCGATGCTCACGATACCCAGCTCACCGTTACACTCAATACGTGCTTTGTTGTCGATGATCAATGGGGCTGGGATGAAAGCGGCTGCGCCATTTTCCAGTAGACGAACACGCATGCCTGCACGGTTGATGTCGAAGATCTCAGCGGTAAATACAGTCGATTCCTTCACAGCATCTTTAAGCAGACGAACATACAACCAATCGGCAACATCGCGCTCAGCCATGCGATGGTTGCGGCGGTGAGTCGCGATCTCTTCACCCACACTGTCATCTGGTGTTTGGCTTGGTTCTTGTCCTGAGATAACCGCTTTAAGTAGGCGGTGGTTGATCATATCGCCATATTTACGGATTGGAGATGTCCACGTCGCGTACACATCTAACCCCATGGCATAGTGAGGGGCAGGTTTATTGCCAACTTCACTGTATGCTTGGAACTTACGTAGGCGGTTGTCAAGGTAAGTACTGTCTTGATCATTTAGCCACCGGCGAAGTGCACTGAAGCCTTCTAAAGTCAGTAGTTGATCTTTTTCGAACGGCGCCTCGGCTTTGGATAGGAAGTCCATTGCCGTATCCAGTTTCTCTGGGTTGAAACCGTTGTGGTAGTTATACACACCCAAATCGAATTTTTCTTTCAGCACGCGACCTGCACAGATATTTGCAGTGATCATCGCTTCTTCAATCATGCGATTGGCAGTACGGCGAGGATCGGTGTGAATCGCGACAACGTCGTTATCTTCACTCAGTTCGAAACGGTAGTCTGGACGATCTGGGAATACAACTGCATTGGTCGCACGCCATTCGCTGCGAGCAATAGCAAAACCATGCAGCGCTTTAATTTGCTCTAGGATAGTTTCGTTTGGAGTCCACTGGTCACAGCTGCCATTCTCAAGCAGATCAGAGACATGATCGTAAGCCAAGCGGCCTTGTGATTTTATCCAAGCAGCGAAGAAGTGGATGTCATCTTGGATAACACCGTCTTTATCAATGCTGACACGGCAACAAATTGTTGGACGCTTTTCTTCTTCTAGTAAAGAGCAGAGTTCATCACTTAACTCACGAGGTAGCATTGGGATATTACGACCCGGTAAATAGATGGTGAAACCACGCTCACGTGCTTCCTTATCCATTTTTTCACCGACTGCGATATAAGACGTTGGATCAGCAATGGCAATGGTGATTTCAAAACTGCCATCACCTTTAGCAACGGTGTAAATAGCATCGTCCATATCTTTGGTCGATTCACCGTCGATAGTAATGAAAGGAAGGTCGGTCAGATCTTCGCGTTCTAGACCTTCTTCAAGCATCGACCAACTATCCTGCGGTGCAGGTTCAGCTTTTGGTAGGTCATGACGAGCCAGTGTTACCCACCATGGCGCGATCTTGTCGTTACTGTCGGTGATCTTTTGTTTAATTTCACAGAAGAAAGTTTTGTTGTCACCAACCAGCGGGTGACGTGTCATGTTGGCAACAACCCAGTCACCCTCTTTGAGTAATTCTGGGTTAAGGCCTTTGACAGGGCGAGCTTTAACGGCATCTTTCAGCTGCGGGTGATCGGGAACAACATGCAAGCGATCACGAATAAGCTTCACTCGTCCAATAAAGCGAGTAACGAATTGTTCAATCAGTTCCTGTGGCTCGGCAACCTCACGTTCCTTTTCCGTACGAATAACGGCCATAACACGGTCACCGTGCATAACGTTTTTCATATAGTTAGGTGGAATGAAGTAGCTTTCCTTGTTGTCGACTTCAAGAAAGCCAAAGCCACGGTCAGTTGCTTTGATGTTGCCTTCTTTTTTAGGAAGCGTTTCCTGAATTTGTTTTTTAAGCTGTGCTAGTAAAGGATTATCTTGAAACATGATGCCCGATCTCAGGTTGTTAACATGCACACTATAAAGTTTTCAGCCCATAAAACCAAGCTTCGGCCCAGTCCTGTTACCTGATTATCAGGTTTATAGAAGAGGGCATATAAAAGGAGGGGCTAATTGAAACGTGTTTTAAATGAAATCAGTAGTGAGTTTTTCACTAAAAAAGATGCTCTGTTGCACTTATTGTATGAATTGTAGGTACTTGAAGGTTAATTTGTGACAGTGCTCAATTTTTTCTGGCTTTTTATCTTGTATTGGCGCACAATGCGCGCCTCTATAGTCGAGGCCCAAGCTTGTGGTTGCTGTTGCAGAACCGTTTATTAGCATTAGGGGCCCCGTTTTACGTTAGATCATTTATTGGGATCCCAATGCAAGAATCTGTTACAGAATTTCGTCAGTTAGAACTGGCCGACACACTATTATCCGCACTAGACTCAATGGGCTTCGTTGCGCCGACACCTATCCAGGCGGCGTCTATTCCTCTTCTACTTACTGGTGCTGATGCACTAGGTAAAGCACAAACAGGTACAGGTAAAACAGCTGCATTCTCTTTGCCTCTACTAAACAAGTTGGATCTTGGTCAGCATAAGCCTCAGGCTATTGTTATGGCTCCAACTCGTGAACTAGCAATCCAGGTTGCTGCTGAAATTAAAGTTCTAGGTCAAAACATCAAGGGCCTTAAAGTACTAGAGATCTACGGTGGTGCATCTATCGTTGATCAAATGCGTGCACTGAAAAATGGTGCTCACATTGTTGTTGGTACTCCAGGTCGTGTGAAAGATTTAATCTCTCGTGACCGCCTGCACCTTGATGAAGTTAGTACGTTTGTACTTGATGAAGCCGATGAAATGCTAAAAATGGGCTTTGTTGATGACGTAACTTGGATCATGGAACAAGCACCAGTGTCAGCTCAGCGCGTATTGTTCTCGGCAACTATGCCTCCAATCGTTAAGCAAATTGTTGACCGCTTCCTACGTAACCCTGAGCGTATTGACGTTGCTGGTGAAAACCGTACTGTTTCTCAAGTTGAGCAGCAGTTCTGGGTTGTTAAAGGCGTAGAGAAAGACGAAGCAATGATGCGTCTTCTTGAAACAGAAGAGACTGATGCATCAATCGTATTCGTTCGTACCCGTCAGGATACTGAGCGTCTAGCTGATTGGTTGTCTGCTCGTGGTTTCAAAGCTGCAGCACTTCACGGTGATATCCCTCAGTCACTGCGTGAGCGTACTGTTGATCACATCAAAAAAGGTGTTATCGATATCCTAGTTGCGACTGACGTTGTTGCTCGTGGTCTTGATGTTCCGCGTATTACTCACGTGTTTAACTACGACATCCCATTCGATGTTGAATCATACATCCACCGTATTGGTCGTACTGGCCGTGCTGGACGTGCAGGTAAAGCGATCTTGTTGGTTCGTACTAACCAGATCCGCATGCTGCGTACAATCGAGCGTGTAACTAAGTCTCGTATGGAAGAAATCCAACTTCCAAACCGTGATCTTGTTGCAGCTTCTCGCCTGAACCGTTTGGGTCAGGAGCTAGAAGCTCAGAAAGAAGAATCTAGCCTAGAAGCATTCGTTGAGCTTGTAGAAAAACTACAAGAAACCATCGAAGTTGATGCTGCGACACTTGCTGCAATGCTACTTAAGCGTCAGCAGGGTAACCGTCCTTTGTTCTACAAAGGTCCAGACCCAATGATCGCTGCTATCGAGCGTGAGAAGCAACGTCGTGAGCGTCGTCGTGATGACCGTGGTGGCGAACGTGGCGGTGAGCGTGGCGAACGTCGTGAGCGCCGCACTTACAACAACGCTGACTGGGATACTTACCAGCTTCAGGTTGGCCGTGAGCAAGGTGTTCAGGTTAAAGATATCGTTGGCGCTATCGCAAACGAACTAGGCCTAAGCAAAGAGTTCATCGGTGCGATTAAACTAGCTCCTGGTCACACGTATGTTCAACTACCTAAGAAGATGACAAGTGAAGTCGCTTCTCAGCTTAAGAAACTACGCATTCGCCAGAACGAAGTTAAAGCTGTTGTTGTAGCTGATGACGTACTACGTGAGCACCGTCGTGACGGCAACCGTGATGGTAACCGTGGCGGCTACCGTGGTAACCGTGACGGTAACCGCGAAGGCGGTCGTCCACGTCGTGAAGGCGAGCGTCGTTTCGACCGCAACCGTGGTGGTGATAACCGTGGTAGCTACCGTGGTGAGCGTAACCATGGTGCTCCTCAGCGTGACCGTAAGCCTCGCTTCGAAGATTAATCAGCTCAGATTTAACAATCTAGTGTGATGAATTATAAATCCAGCCCTCACCGGCTGGATTTTTTTATGCTTGCGATAAATCCCTGCATCTTCTAATGACTTATTTTTCATATTGTTAAGTCTGCTTTTTGAGACAGATATAATTGTCCCTTGTGGCGCACGCTCTATACTATTCCAAATGGCAATTTATTGGGAATGTCGACATGTCACCAGAAGTCTCAACATGGTTAGCACGGGATCCCGATCCTATTACACGAGAAGAGCTTCAACAGTTAGTAGAAGCCAATCGCCAGTCAGAACTGGCGGAGAGGTTTTCTGCTCGTTTGGCATTTGGTACTGCGGGGTTACGCGGTATTGTGGGGGCTGGGCCAAACCGGATGAATCGGTTGGTCATTCAAGAAACGTCTTTGGGGCTGGGAAAATATCTGCTTCAGAAAAATGCCCAGTCAGCGTCAAAGGGAGTGGTGATTGGTTATGATGGTCGGCCTGATTCTCGTCAGTTTGCTCATGATGCAGCATCAATGCTCACCTCTTTGGGGATCCGGGTTTATCTGACCGAAAAAGTGGCTCCTACCCCTGTTGTTGCTTTTGGTGTACGCCATCTTGAAGCTGTTGCAGGCGTGGTTGTCACTGCTAGCCATAACCCGCCAGCGTACAATGGGTTCAAGGTGTACTGGGGCAATGGCGCACAAATAATCCCTCCACATGATTCAGGTATCGCCCAGCAGATAGATATTGCGGCCACTGAACCTCTGCCTGAACACTCAATTGATGATGCTGAACGAGAAGGCTTGCTAGTGTGGTTAAATGGTGATTTCTACACCGAATATCGAAAAGCACTCAATAATAGCGCCTTGCTTTCAAACCATAACGAGCCTGAAACGATGAGCTTGGCCTATACCGCAATGCATGGTGTTGGGGCCGAGTTGGCCGAGTCGCTTCTTGCAGATGCTGGGTTTAATCAGGTATACAGTGTCGCTGCTCAGCGAGAGCCGGATGGTCAATTCCCGACGGTTAATTTTCCTAATCCCGAAGAGCCGGGGGCGATGGATTTGGTCATCGCCGAAGCCGATAAACACCAGGCCATGCTGGCCTGTGCTAACGATCCCGATGCGGATCGGTTTGCCGTCGCTGTGCGAACCGAAGAAGGCACTTATCAAATGCTGTCTGGCGATCAGGTCGGTGTGTTGTTAGGTCACTACTTGTTGACCCATGCTGGGCCGACGCAAAACTTGGTGGGCACGACGATAGTTTCTTCGACGTTACTGGAGAAAATTGCTGAGTCGGTAGATGCCTCCTTCTTTCAGACGTTGACCGGGTTTAAGTGGCTGACGAATGTTGCAATGGAGAAACAGACTGAAGATAGCCAGTTCTTATTTGCTTATGAGGAAGCACTCGGTTACACCGTGGGTAATGTCGTATGGGATAAAGACGGTTTGTCTGCGCTCGTTGCGTTCGCACAGCTAGCTGCGGAACTCGCCGTGAAAGGGAAAACGGTGTGGGATCAGCTTGAGTCTATTTATCGTGAGCACGGCTTATATATCAATGCTCAGCGCAGTATTGCTTTACAGCCGGGAACCCCACCGATCGGTGATACACTCCGCGCAACGCCGCCGACGCAGATTGCAGGACGAGGTGTTGCCATTACCGATGACCTGAAAGTATCCCAGCGTATTCATGCCGACGGATTGGTAGAGCCGATAGATTTACCGCCGAGTGATGTGCTGATTTATCACCTAGATGATGGCTCTCGTGTCGTGGTTAGGCCATCAGGGACAGAGCCAAAGCTCAAGTGTTATTACGAGGTGGTTGAGGCAATGAGCCATGAAGATTGCTTTAATCATGTTCAGCAGCGCGCTGTAGAGGCGATGGACGACTTGATCAGCAAGCATCAGGCATCATTAGGGTAGCCTCGATACGCCAGCCAGAGCGAGCGGCTCTGGCTGGTGAAGATATTATGGTTAGGTATATACCGGTTATCAGTTACGCTTTTCGTTAAGTTCAGCGTAAGTATGAAGCAAGTCCGTCAGCGCTTTAATCCAGCCAAATGCGTCTTTTGGCGCGCTAACTAATATTTTTTCCACTTCTTCACAGTGTTGCTCAAGAGTGACTGCTTCTTCCAAGTTGAAGGACATGGCATAGAAGTGCCAAAGAACAAGGCGAGTCATACGTTCCGTATTTTGCTTGGCATTGTCTGATTCTTCGAAAGCAGTACTGACTTCACCAAGAGCAATAGCAGTCATACGCAGCATTGCATCAAACTGGGCTGATTTCATGCGATCTTCGCTGTCGATCTCTTCCTGTTCAAAGGTAAAGATTTCTTGCATCGTATCTTCAGGAACCATGCGGCCAATCACACGCAAGCTGAATTCTTCCAGTTCATGGCGTGGCATTGTCATTAGGCACTCTAGTTTGTAATCGCGTTCCATTTCATCTCTGCTTGGCTATCAGTTGTGGGGCGCGTATTTTGCGTGATTTTGACCGTAATATCCAGACATGAGGAGGGGTTAGGTCGTTTCTGGCGGTACGGCTTGATTAAAGGAGTAATATGCTTTGACAAAATACTGACAAATTTAACTGAACCTTGCGGTAAGGTCGGCGCGAATTTGCCACGAAAGCGACGTTATGACCAAGCAACAGAAGTCCAATCAGCCTCAAATTAATGATTCTGAAATCAATGAACTGAACAAGCCATCATCGCCATCTTCAGCGCTTGAAAGCGTACGCAAGCCTCGCCGTTCATACCGTAAATTGAAATTTACCGTATTGGGTGTCTGCCTGCTTACCGCTTGTGGGTTGGTCAAAATGGGTGTCGATATTAATGATGAAGTGGCAGCAAAGTTCGAGGGGCAGTTGTGGCAACTACCTTCTGTTGTATATGCGCGTGAATTGGCACTACAACCTGGTGCGGTGATCCGCTATGACGATTTGATCAACGAACTGGAAGCGCTGAAATACCGTAAAGTCAGCAACCCCTCTCGCCCTGGGGAATATTCGACTAGCCGGTTGAAGGTTGAGTTTATTCGCCGCCCTTTTGAATTTCGTGATGGGCAGCAAGATGCCCGGCATGTTGTTGTTGACTTTGATTATTCCAAGGTTAAATCAATTGTCGAGGCGGAGACAAACCGAGAGCTCGGTTATATCCGAGTTGAGCCTAAACTGCTGGGGATGCTGGAAGCACAGACAGATGAGCAGCGTCTCTACCGCCCTATGGATGAAATGCCAGAAACCTTGATTGACGCTTTGATTGCAACAGAGGATCGCGATTTTTATCAGCACGACGGGGTTTCACCGACAGCAATAGCAAGGGCATTTCTTGCTAATCTCAAGGCAGGCCGGACAGTGCAGGGAGGGAGTACTCTGACTCAGCAATTGGCCAAGAATTTGTTTTTGACCAGTGAACGCAGTTTATGGCGAAAGGCGCGTGAAGCGTATATGGCGCTGATTATTGACTATCGCTATAGCAAAGATCAGATTCTGGATGCCTATTTAAATCAGGTATATTTGGCGCAAAGCGGTCGCGATGCGGTGCATGGCTTCGAGTTGGGCTCCCGGTTTTACTTTGGCTTGCCGCTGTCAGAACTTCGAGTTGATCAGCAAGCGCTGTTGGTTGGCTTGGTGAAAGGCCCATCGTATTACAATCCATGGCGTTACCCTGAGCGTACTAAGCGTCGCCGAGACTTGGTGCTGCAACTAATGTTCGAAAATGGGGTATTGGAGCAAGATGACTATCTTGCCGCAGTAGATAAACCGCTCGATATTCAAGACAAAGGAACGATTTCAAATCGTCAGCCTGCGTATTTTGGTCAGTTACAGCGTGAACTAACTGCAAAAGTGAAGAATTATCAGGCAGGGCAGGGGCTAAGGCTCTTTACAACACTGGATCCTCGCTCTCAGGAAATGGCTGAGCAGTCTGTGCGTAAAGTGATCCCGCAACTTGAGTCCAAAGCCGGTGACCAGCTTGAAACGGCTGTCGTGGTCGCTGACCGAGTCAGTGGTGAGATACGAGCGATGGTGGGGGGATCCCGACCGGGATACGACGGCTTCAATCGTGCCATTGATGCCAAGCGTCAGATTGGCTCTGTGGTAAAACCAGCGGTATATTTGGCGGCGTTAGAATTGCCTAAGCGCTTTTCTCTTTCCACAAGCCTTCAAGATCGGCCGTTGACCCTAAAAGGCCAAAATGGGGAAAACTGGTCGCCACGAAATTATGATAGGCAGTATCGTGGTGAGGTACCACTTTATACTGCGTTGGCAAAATCATACAACATCCCGACGGTGAACTTAGGGATGGCTGTTGGTTTGGATGAAGTGATCAGTACCATGGAAAAGCTGGGTATTGATAAAAATGAAGTGCCGAAGTTGCCGTCGATACTGCTGGGGGCATTTACCTTAACACCGGTCGAGGTCACCCAGATGTACCAAACTATTGCTAGTGGCGGACATCGATCAGAGTTATCTGCACTGGGTGCAGTGGTGGATAATGAAGGCAACATACTTTATCAGTCGTTACCTGTTTCTACCCAAACAGTTTCGGAGCAAGCTTCTTGGCTCACTATGTATGGTTTGCAACGTGTGGTGAGTGAAGGAACAGGACGGTACCTCAATGAAATGTTGCCGTCTTCTCGTCTGGCGGGGAAAACAGGTACTTCCGATAAAGGCCGTGATAGTTGGTATGTCGGTGTTGATGGCCGCGAGGTGGTGACTGTTTGGATGGGAAGGGATGATAATAAGGCGGTCAAGCTGACTGGATCTTCAGGACCACTGCGTTTGTATGCAGATTATATCCAAAGTCGTGACCCTGAACCTTTAGTTATACAGGCACCTGAGCAAATTACCGAGTTTGATTACTACCGTGATCAACGTGGTGTACTATCGCAAAGCTGTGTGGGACAAACCCACCTCCCCGCTTGGGATCCTCAGGGAACCCTTAAGCAAGGTTGTGTCCGAAAAGTTGAAACCTTCTTTAAGCGCCTATTTGATTTCAATTAACAGCGTTGATGAGCCTTGAAAGGCAGAGGTATTTTTAAGTCCCCCAAGCTTATTAGTGGCTTGGGGGATTTTGTTATTGCTTTGCAATTAGCAATAACAATGAAAGGTTGAAAAGATTTTACACATAAATTCAATGGCTTAAAATTTTGTTCTTGTTGGCTTACAAATTGCTCTATTGATTGGAAAGATCATTAGGAGTGGGCCATGAGTATAATCGCAGGCATTTTTTCGACCCGCTGGACACCAGAGCTCAAAGCGGTCAAGCACAATATAGATAGACACATTTCACGCAATCAGGATGACGTTCGTCATAGTTTTTCTGATTCATCCCTATTTTTGAGTCAGATTGATTATCAGTGCTTTGGTGATGCTGCGAGGGCTGATGATGACAAGGGTTTTGTCGTTGGGGCTGGGCACCCATTGCTAAGTTCATGCATTAAAAGTGATATGCAGTCGCTGCTCGAAAGCCAACGGCTCGAGCAATCGCTGCTTGAGGCCGAGGGGACTTTCTGTGTATTTCATTACCAAAAAAGGACCCGACGACTATCGATATATACAGATAGCTTAGCGATTAGGCCTTACTACTTTATGCAGTATCAAGGCGCCGTGATATTTAGCACCTGCTTACGCTTGTTCCCTGAGCTAGGGATCCCGCTTGAAAATAATCTAGAGGCGCAGACAGAAATAGCAACCTTAGGGTACTCGCTGGGGAGTAAGACGCCTTACAACCAAGTGTTTGCTTCTCGTCCTGGTGAGATGCTAGAACTCTCTGATTTGAATATGCTGGAAGCGTCGTCTGTAGGTATTCAACGTAGACGTTATTTTAAATGGTCTGATGTCGATATCCCTTCCTGTTCACTTGAAGAAGGCATAGCGCGTTTAGATGCTGGCTTCAAGCAAGCTGCTGAGAGATACCTTGGTTCGGATAGCTCGACCGTCAGTACATTATCCGGAGGGTTAGATTCACGGGTAATTGCCGCTGAACTGCAGCGAAGGGGAGCTGAAGTTGAGTGCCTTAATTTTTCGCGGAACCATTCGCAGGATGCGAGCTATGGTCAGCAATTCGCAGCCTATCATCATATCCCTCTTCACAGTGTGCGGGTGACAGATACCCAGGAACTCACTGTTGAGCAACGGTTAGGTATACACTGGCAACCCGATAGCTTTGAATACTATGATAAATTAGCTCGTCCTCGGCTTTTCTGGTCTGGGAATGGTGGCAGCGTATGTGTTGGGCAGATATATACCGGTGAAGCTATCATTGAAGCTTGCAGACAAGAGAACCTTGAATTGTTGGTTGACTGTTATTTAGAGCAGCAGATGGCATATATTCCACCGCGTTTAGTTAGGCAGGGCGAAACATTGCAGCAGCGACTCAGGCAAAATATCATCGATAGCTTCAAGGAGTATGCACATTTACCTCTAATAAAAGCCTATCAATTGTTCTTGTGGGAAAACGATCAGCACCATCATCTAGCATTGCCATACGAAGAAATGGATCGTTTCCAGCTGGACTTTTGCTTGCCGTTTTACAGTAAGTCCGTGCTTGCAGCGATGTTCGCAATGGAAACGCAATGGGCATTAAAGCATGGTGTATATATGGCTTGGTTGCAGCAATGCTACCCTCAGGCGTTAATGACTCCTTGGCAAACCTACCCCGGGCATATTCCCTGCCCGATTGAAGTTGAAACCCCCAAAGCGACTCAATGGCAATTTTCTTTACCGACAAAGACTAAAAATCAGTTACTTAAAGAAGCCATATCGACCGTATTTAGTGAAAATGGAAATATATATAATCGTTCTGTGCTGGGCTTACAAGTTACACTGACGGCGCTGAGGCTCTATGACTACACCTCCGGGCTGACGATGGTAAAGCGGATGAATACTTATATGCTTAAGTGATTTGGTAATTGAGAGTTATCCCCAAATCACTTCATGCTTAAATATTCGCGCTGAACCTGTACCTTGAAGTTGCTTGGGTATATCAGCTAGAATTCACCGCTTGTTGAAGCGTTCGGAAAATAAACATGCGACTACTGAAATCAACCGTGCATCCTAATTTGCAAAGTCTTGAAGCGTCTGGGCTTCAGCGCAATACGTTTCATCGTAAGGCGGCACGAGGCATCATTCTTAATGGTGAAAATATTCTCATGTTATATACCGAACGTTACCACGACTACACCTTGCCCGGTGGTGGTATTGACGACGGTGAAGATGCTATTGAAGGTTTGATCCGTGAGCTGGAAGAAGAAACGGGGGCGCAGAATATTCGAGATATCTGCGAGTTTGGTATCTATGAAGAATACCGCCCATGGCATAAGCCTGATTTTGACATCATGCACATGCTTTCTTACTGTTATGTTTGCACTATTGATGAACAGCTTGGCAACACTAAGTTAGAAGATTATGAAGTAAAAAACGGAATGAAACCGGTTTGGATCAATATCTTCAATGCGATAGCCCATAACGAGCACACTATTGCCAACAGTGATAAAAAAGGCATGTCGATTGAACGTGAAACGTTCTTGCTGAAAACGATTGTCGATGAACTGCTTGGAAAAGAAGAAAGATCGGCAACCAAGCCGTTACCGCTAAAGGCGGCGAGCTGATCAGAAAGGTACGTGGTAGGAAAGTTAAATGCCCAGCAAAAGGAGCGGCCCAATGTGGTCGTTTTTTTATATCCATTTTTTGAGTTATCAACGCATATAGGGTGTTTGTTTGGACAGAGGCCAGTAAATTATATGATTTATGTCGCACGATGCTTTTCATGGGGAAAACTTTTCTACTAAAGGTCTTTAGTGGAGGAAAAATAAGAAAATATTTATCCTGCGATAGCGGTACATTAACCATATAAAGACAAGGGCTTATGACTCCATAATTTGCATTTTAATAAGCCTGATACCCTACTAATGTCGTGAAGGTGATGAACATGAAAAAGCATCTATGGAATGGTTTTATTGAGACTGTTAAGCGTGAAGTTGTGCCAGCACTTGGCTGTACCGAGCCAGTTTCTGTTGCTTTGGCCGCTGCAAAGGCATCGCGTGAACTGAATTGTATCCCTACTTATATAGAAGCTTTTGTTTCACCTAACTTGATGAAAAATGGTATGGGTGTCGGTGTACCGGGTACCGGAATGGTCGGTTTGCCAATTGCAGCGGCAGTGGGCGCATTGGCGGGTGATGCTGATGCTGGCCTTGAGGTATTGAAAAATATTACTTCGGAAGACGTTGCTTCAGCCAAAAAGATGTTAGATAACAGCGCGGTATCGGTAGGTGTGGCTGATGTCAGCAATATCTTGTTTGCTATGGTTACCGTTAGCAATGCAACCGATACAGTGACGGTGATTATTGCTGATAGCCATACGCAGGTTGTTTCTATCGAGAAGAATGGTCAACCGTTGTTTATTGCAGACCAGGTAACTACTTCACAAGCAACGATAAAAGAAAACATATTCGAACAAGCGACAGCGGAAGATATTTATGACTTCGCTCTCCACGCACCGTTAAAAGATATTGATTTTATCTTACAGGCGTCTTCGTTGAATAACGAGCTATCCAAAGAAGGGCTGACAGGCAAATACGGTCTGCAAATTGGTGCGACCTTCCAGCGAAATGTTGATCGAGGCCTACTTTCTGGTGGTCTGTTAACTGACATTTTACGTCGTACGTCGGCAGCCTCAGATGCTCGAATGGACGGGGCAATGAAACCGGCAATGAGCAACTCTGGCTCAGGCAATCAAGGTATTGCAGCAACTATGCCTGTTGTCGTTGTTGCGGAGCACCTTAACGCCGATCAAGAAACGACAGTACGTGCCCTGATGATGTCGCACCTGATGGCTATTTATATTAAAAGCTACCAGAACAAGTTATCGGCACTTTGTGGCGCAACGACAGCCTCCATGGGAGCGGTTGCAGGCATGACATGGCTGCTTGGCGGTCGGTTCAACCATATCAGCAATGCTATTTGCAGCATGATTGGTGATATTACAGGTATCATTTGTGACGGTGCCAAGACGAGTTGTGCGATGAAAGTATCTTCATCTGCCAGTGCGGCGATCAAGGCGGCGCTGATGGCACTTGATGGAATTCGAGTCACAGGCAACGAAGGCATCGTTGCTGATGATGTAGATTCCTCTATCCGCAATATGTCGGCATTAGCTAATGGTGCGATGACACAAACAGACATCCAGATCTTGGAAATCATGGTCCATAAATAATACCCATCTGGATAAGTAGTTGATCAAATATTTATGTAGGTTGGTATACAGAGAAAGGGCACTGAGGTGCTCTTTTTTATTTGTATAACAACTTGATTAGCGTTTGAACTAGCTTTTGAAGATCGCTTGAGTAGATGGTATAACTTCGGAAAAGCTCGAACCCGGCGTTAACGACTTCATTTTTGTTATGAAGTCTAAGCGGATCTTGGTGTACTGGTAGCGCGTTTTACACACGAGCCATTCAGAACGATCTGGATGTACTTCGGTATTGATACATTGCCCCTCCACTGTGCTGTCGTCCCTTAGCTCAAGTAATACGTCGTAATGGGCGTCACAAGCTTGCTCTAAATGATTTTGCAGCATGAAGTCGATGGGTTGGTAACGATTTGTCATAACGCGGTCTCTGTATTAGGGGCTGCGTTGTTGTTTTGGCCCCAAGTTGAGTGAAGATTCCATAGCCACCTAATAAAAGCGTAGTCAATAATGAGAATCTCGCTTAAAACTGAAACAGCTTGAAATAGTTTTACTCGTAGATGTTATTGAGGGTAGAGGCCACTGCCAAGTTGCAAGTGGCCTCTGGGGGAACAGTTACACGGCGATGCTTGCAGGCTGAAGGTATTGTTGCCATGCATCATGGTAAAGAGACTTCGAAGTGGCTCTTAGCTTTTTGATTTGCGCTGCTTCAAATTCACTTTGTGGGCGGCTCTGGCTAAGTGCTGCTCGCTCAATGTGCTGAATTTGTTCGTAAATCTTGTGCTCTTCACCGTTTTTAACGTCCGAAATTGCATTTAGGTGCAACTGAACTTCGGCAATTAGCTCGGAATCAGGCAGTTGAACCAGTAATTTCAAGTCACGGTAACCAGAATCGGTCGGGGTTTTAAATCGGTTTTTAACTGACACGATTGTCGCTTCTTTGCTAATTAGCTCAAAAGCATCAACCAAACCATGGATATCATTAGCAACCAGTGAAGCTCGGGCCAAATCGGTAATCTTGCTTGCATCACCCTTGAGCTCAGTGGCAATTTTCTTCTCTGCCCGTTCTCTTGATTTGACATCCGGCAACACGATGTTGGTGTCGGTCATCAAGCCCACTTCGTTCATCAGGGTTGCTAGCTCCTGCTGGGCTGAGGGGGCGATGTTGTATAAATCCTCGAAATTTGTGTATGGCTGTTGAATATCAGCCGCGCGCCAGCTATCAATGCTATAAAGTCCGCTCAGGCTTTTTTGGAACGACTTTTTGCTGGCTTCAGAATGCTTAGGTGTTACCTCGTAGTCTTGTCCAGAGTAGACTGCCATCAATGGTGCTGCCATCGCTGACCCACGGGTCAGGAAAAACAGAACAAAACACGTTCGAAGTACAGATTTAAAATGCATCAAACAACTCCTTTGCTGCCCGATCAAATCAGGCATCATACGTAATAGTGTGTAACTCAGCGGGCAGAGCCTGCTTAGAAAAAGTGACGTATTTATTTGAGTTGCTAGCTACTCTATGCTTTCTAGATTATCAAAGTTATCTGAACGCTGGATGAATTGGGAAAGTGCATTGATGGGAGTTAACAGACCGCTGACAGAGAGTGACGCAATTGATTGAAATCAAAGGGGAGCCAGCGGCTCCCCTTTACAAACATTTTGTTAACTTGCCAGTGCAAGAGGCTCTGGCTGCAAGTATTGATGCCAAGCTTGTTGGTATAATTGTTGAGATTCCTGTCTTAGTACTTTGATTTTTGCCACCTCGATATCATTCAACAGCCGTTGTTCTTGGCTGGCTTTGCGCTCTATGTGCTGAATAGTTTCGTAGATGTCGTGCTCCGGACCACTTTTGATCTCTGCAATAGTATTTAAGTGAAGTTGTACTTCGGCAATTAAACCTGTTTGAGGAAGCTGTACCAGCAGTTTCAAATCCCGGTAGCCAGAAGAGGCCGGTTGTTTGAATCGATTTTTGGTTTCAACAATGGTGCTTTCGCGACTCAGTTGGTTAAAGGCATCAACGAGTGATGAGATGCTATTGGCAACAAGCGTGCCACGGGCAAGGTCTGTCAGCATCTCTGGTTGCCCCTTGAGTTCGGTAACAACCTTCAGCTCTGCGCGTTCTCGAGATTTTACACCAGGAATAATTGGTTGTGCCTCAGTATGTAGGCTGACTTGGGTTAGCATTTGCTCCAATTCTCGCTGGGCTGCTTCAGCATGCTGGTACAGTTTATCGAATTCGTTATATGGCTGGCATAGTGCTTCTTGTCGGAAGCTAGGTATTGAAAATAAACCGCTAAGAGAGCGTTGGAAGTTATCCTTGGTGTCTTGTGTTGGGGATGGAAGTTTAAATTCCGAATCAGCAAATTGTGGTACTGCGGCATTGGCAACAGGGCCACGTCCGAAAACACATAACAGAACAAAACACGTTCTGAACAAAGACTTCGCGATCATTGGATCTCCTTGGTATCACCACTTCAACGTCAAGCGGCATACATAAGATATCTGGGCGAAGGCTGGGTTTTCAATATGAACCTAGTCGAAAAGCTGATAGCAAATTATCATCCTGTGACGTGCTTCCCAATCAGTATATTTACAATGTGATCTAGCCCATAAATAGGAATTTCCCCTTTAAGAGAGGTGGTGCGGTAAAATGAGCTCGTTGCCATGTTCGGTTGCTTTCTGAGCAATGATTGCCTTGCTGAGCTTTGAATATTTACTGTTTTTTGCGATTTGTATTCACGAGGGGATATACGTAGATCGGAAGGGAAATGCTAGAATGCGCAGATGATGTTAATTCAGAGATAAAAGATGCAACAAGATTTACTGATTATCTTTGCGGCTGTTTGGCTCGCAATGGCTGCGGCTAGCTATATGTTGTTCCAGAGAGGTACAGATGTCGCTAGAAAGCGCAAGTTGTGGCCGACTTACAACATTGCAAGCAATGTCGTAATAGGTGCTGTGATTGTCTATGTGCAACCCCCACTACCTATGATGCTTGGGTTATTGGCTTTTATGGTGCCGTTGACGTGGTTGACGATACGCTCAACCAAGTTTTGTGACGGTTGTGGTAACCCCTCACGTTCGCCATTTTTTATGAAACCACCCGAGAAATGTTCTCATTGTCAGAAAAAACTGTAGGCGCAGAGTGGATTTTTTCTTACGCACAGGCTTTTTCAGTCAATGGTGCAGCGTCAAATTGAATACCTTGCCAACCATATTTCATGAAATGGCGAATGTTTTGATGATCAGTCGCGTCAGGGTGTTGCAGAACATCGATGCGGTAATAGTCACCAAAGCAAGCAAGGGTTTCAGCTTCTGAAAGTTGATTGAGTTTGGCAAAGGCGAATATCCGGCAGGAACCTTCATTGGTAGCTGCTTTGTTGAAAAGGGTGTCGTTTCCTAAACCGTTAGTAAAAGCGGTTGGCTGATAACGATAATACTGCTCGATGATTGCCATTACTTCAGCAAACGAGACGTTGTCAGGTTGTGATTTTAGTTTAGTGAGTAGTGCTTCCATGGCAAATTTCCTTTTAAAGTGGGGCGAAAGATGTCAATTTCGCCCCAGATAACTGATCGCAACGGGGTGGTTTAGCGGTTAGCTGACTTTTTTGCTTGCTGTTTTAGTTCAAAGTCTAACTCGTCAGGGAACACCACAAGACCATCCTCATCCTGGTTAGGGAAAATAACCACGGCAAGCTCATCGTCTTCCATGCCATGTGTCCAACGGCTATGCCATTTATTGAGTGAAATAGCTTCTGCTTTGCACTCTTCCCACTCACCGGTAGCCCAAGATTCAGCAAACTCTTTGTTTGGCCATACTGGTACACAGTCCTCGTCATCAGTATTGAGCATGACGCAACCATGTTCATCCGTCAGAATCCATATTTCGCGGTTGGTAACCACTTCTTTCACCAAGTATTTATAACGCTTCTCGGCATCATAACCTTGAATCTGCTCAATTTGGCTTGGCTCTAATGGCGTGGACATTTTTATTTTCCTGTTACACATAGTAGTAGCGTCATAGCATAGAGGAAAATTAGACTTTAGTCATGAAAATAGCCTTACCCGCAACGGGTAAGACTATTAAATAGCAGTATTTTTGAGTGCGAGGGTTATCGTAGGGTATATGGAACACGAACGGTAAGCTGAAAGTCAGGAGCATCCGCGGTCAAGCCCGCGCTGACACCAACGTTCAATGTGGTTTCTGGGTTTATCGCGTAGTTAGCACCCATAGATATCGAATCAAGTTGGAGCAGCTTTGAATCAGATGGCGTAGAACCATTTATCTTGGACTTCAATATAGTTCTATGGCTGAGACCTAAGCTGAATGAAAACTTAGGGTTAACAGCGAAACCCATACCTGCGCTAATGCCAATAGTGTCACCTAAGTCGATTTTACTTTTGGTTGAACTCCCATCGAGCTCAGTAGTTACATCATCTTCTATATTCCAGATGTAACTAAGGTTGGCGTAAATAACGGCAGGATCCATTGGCATGATCATCGTCAAGCTTGGTTCTATACTCGGAAAGCCTGAACCTGTGGGGAGTTCTTCTAAGCCAAATTCAGTCGAAGCCGGGACATCATAGGGGGATGTACCTGTCGTTGTTTTGAATCTGAGCCCTGCAATCCAATAAGGCGCTGTTTCCATGTTAATTTGATATTTGAATGCAGCTTCTATATCACCGATATCACTGCCATCAAAAGTTGTAGTGGTCGCGCCTTCCGCTGGAGTGTTCGTATCTCTCTTCGATACTGAATCATAACGGTAAACCCAAGGGATCCGCGCTTCAACTTCTAGTCGATTGGTAATACCATAACGACCGGTCAAGCCGAAGGTCAGCGTTGTTCTATCCGTGTCGCTAGCTTCAATTAAGCCAACAATAAGGGAAGGAAGCACGGTATAGCCGACGACTGACACCCTGTTAGATGAGTTTTGTGTAAAAGAAAAACTGGTATCAAGAACAAATGAACCCTTGGGGGTGAGCACTCCTGGTAAGTCGGGATCAAGGAGATCGCCAAAGGTCTGCACTCGCTTCGGCTTTGTATTGGGTTCTGTAGAATTTGTAGCTTGCTCTGTTTCTGCTGCGACAGTTCCTGAAATCAAAGCAAGAAGCGCGATACAGCTTTTGTTATTGAAAATACTCACGAATTCCTCACTTAATACTCTTAGCTTACCCAAAAAATATGTTGTGGTTTCTGCTTATATATATGCAATAAAAAAAGCATATTGCTAGATAAGAAAATAATAGTAGACGTGAGAATTATATGGTAATTAAGAATCTTATTATTGGTCTTATTTATGAGAATGCATCCATATCATCTCTTATCTCAGACAATAGGAAGGTGTACTTTATATGAGAGATGATTCCAAAGTATAAGAAATAATACCAATGTTTATTATGTGATGAACTATTCCAATAATTGAAAAAATGAGAATTGATTTCATATTTTATACGTTGAAAACGCTAAGAATTAAAAGGGAAAGTTCATAATGAAAAGCACAAAAAATTATTAAAAATAATACAGGAACTTTTTTGGTCAGCACTATAGTTAAGTTATCTCGCAAACACGGCGAGTGATTATAAGAAAATAACTACTAAATATATTTGGAGTATGACCATGCGTAAAACACATATCGCACTTTTAGTAGCAGTTGTTAGCTCTCCGCTTGCGCTAGCGAATGATTACCAACAACCTTACAACCCTTATTACCCATCATATGATGACGGTAATGATAAAACAATTACCGACTCATACAATGATGACATTGATAAGACCCTTACCCTCGATGTAGATAAAGAGTATAGCGTTGACCATAAATATTACTCTGATGACGATACTCTGAAAATGAAAAACGTCAATAATACCTACAAGAAAGAGTGGACAGACAATAGCCTGAATGACTACAGCACGGAAATTGATATTAAAGAGCTACATACTTACCACGTAGCGAAATCCGAGCTTCATGGTTATGTTACCTACTCTGAAGTTGAGTACGGTGGTGGTGATTGTTGTGGTGGTAAAGGTGGTTACGGTTATGGACCAAGCCAGGCGTCAACACTGACTGTAAATCATACTAATGACATGAGCGGTGCTTTCGTAGGCGCATCAGGTATCAATATTGCGGGCCAAAATGCGGGTAATAACTCTTTGGTTCAGCAGAGTGCTAGCACCAATGCGGTATTGGCTGGTAATTAATACATAACTGAGAGCTGCTTTGCAGCTCTCAGGAGGATGTCATGAAATATTTAACACTGATGGTGGTCGCATTTATATCTTATAGTGCAGCAGCTGCTGAAGAGTTGGATATTCTAGCAAATTCTGAACAGTTATCTGAAGAATTTATGACTCATTCTCGAGGTGGAGAATATGAGCTCGAAACTGATACACTTCAGGCTAGTTCAGAAATGTATGGCGATGTTACAGGTAATAGTGCGTATAACAATACAACAGGGAATAACATACTTGATGGCGGCGCATTAAGTAATTCATCTGGCGTGTATAATATCGTACAAAACACCGGTAGTAATGTATTAATTCAGAATGCAACCGTGATAAACCTGACATTGAAGTAATTGTTAGTCTATCTATGCTGACATTTAGGTGTCAGCAACCAATAAACAATAAAATATTATTGGTTTCGCAGGGCGTAACAATCAAAGCTTCTGGTTTAAGGTTACAAAGAATAATTATGTGAGATTAATTTTCTCAAATGGATTTGAATAAAACTATTACAAATTTGGAGTATTATCATGCGTAAAACTAAAATTATGCTTTTAGCAGCACTAGTCGCATCACCAATGGCCTTCGCGGATGGCGGATATGGCGGCGGATATGGCGGTGGGTACGGTGGCGGCTACGACGACTACGATGACGTTACTATCGAAGGTAGCTTCAACGACGTAGTTACACTTGATGCCGACTTGAACTATAAAAAAACCTATACTGACAATTATTATGCTGAGACAGATGATGATAAGTTGATCATGAAAAACGTTGGTAATACCCATGAGGTTGTCCTAGAAAACAACTCTGAAAATGACTGGTCAATCAAAGAAACGGGTCATTATGAGCTAGATGAGTTGCTTGCAGAATCAACCATCGACGGTGCGGTAATGGGTAACACAGTAACTTATGGTGGTGCATGCTGTAAGGGCCAGAATGCAACACATGTGGTAGTTGACCATGCTAACACCTTATACGGTGGTTACCAGCAGGCTTCTGGTATCAACATTGCAGGTCAAAACGTGGGTAACAACTCAATGGTACAACAAACTACAAGCACAAACGCAGCGCTTGTTGGCTCAGGTGGAGCTAGCCTACCTGGCGGTGGTGGCTCATACTAAGATTTAAGGGCCGAAAGGCCCTTTCTTGCTTTATTTAATTTAAAGTATTGTAATTTTTAGAGTTTGATAGGCGTTAGTGTATGAAAAAGTCAATTGTCATGCTTATCAGCGTATTAGCATCATCAAGCATCCAAGCATTAGATTATTTCCCCAGCCGGGGAGGATTTAATGTGGAAGTAAAAAGTTATCAGGAGCAGCTATTTGGTGATGTTTTTAGGCAGCAATATGATTTTAGCTGTGGCTCTGCGGCGGTAGCATCATTGCTGACTTATCATTACGATATCGAATCTCAAGAAAACACCATATTCGAATTTATGTTCGAGCATGGAGATAAAGATCAAATAGAAAAGCAGGGTTTTTCGATGTTAGACATGAAATCCTACCTTGAATCTGTTGGTCTTGATGCTAATGGCTATAATATACCTCTAGAAAAATTTCATGATTTACGTATTCCGGCAATTACTATCGTTAACTTTGATGGATACATGCACTTCGTTGTGATCAAGGGAATGAATGAAAAGAATGTAATTTTGGGTGACCCATCTAGAGGGACATTGCTCATTCCTATTGCTGATTTTAAACAAGTCTACAAGGGAACAGTTTTGCTGGTGAAAAATAGAGTCGAGCAGGGTCGGGGAAGTTTTATCACCGCAGATAATTATAATATATATAACCCATCTCCCGTGTCAGAGGCTGTTGTAAGAGACTCACTATCAACGTTTAGTATTACTCTGCCTGGTAGTAATGATTATTAGAGGCTAGTATGAAAAGGTTAACACGGTTAATTGTTGCTTCGGCAATAGGAGGTTCTGCTCTTATTACCCATGCATCTATTGGTTTCCTTACTATTGATGATTTAGGTTTGACCACGTTGTCTGATGAAGAAATGTCTTCGCTACGAGGTGGTTTTGTCTCGGTCAACGATAATATTATCAACATTGGTCTGTCTGTTACGACAGAGATTAATGGTGAAACGGTATTAAGTACCCATGTAGCTGATTTCACTATTAGTAATGGTATCTTGACGAGTCATGATGGTGCCCGGACCTATGATTATGATGACCCCTTAAAGGTTATTAGTGTGGGTGATAATAATATTGCTAATCTTGGTTCTACCAAAGACGTCATTGGTACTGTTGTACAAAATTCTGCGGATAATACTGCGATTAAAACTGAGACGGTACTGGATATCGAAGCCGATATCGCTGGATTCAATAGGCAGA
Source organism: Photobacterium pectinilyticum (assembly GCF_024357955.1). Lineage (GTDB taxonomy): Bacteria > Pseudomonadota > Gammaproteobacteria > Enterobacterales > Vibrionaceae > Photobacterium > Photobacterium pectinilyticum. The sequence goes on along the minus strand of NZ_JANEYT010000031.1, from coordinate 25,880 downwards.
ACCTATTTAATAGTCGCTTGGAGAACTCAATTTTGCATAACGGATACTAAACCGTCTGCACTAAAAATTTGATGTTTGGTACTTTTTTGTCATTAAAAGCATTGTTTTCTTAACAATGCTTTTTTTTATTTCTTGTCACACAGTCGTTTTTGATAAAAAGTTCAATTTTTTTCTTATCATTTTAGCTTTTATAACCTATTGATATGTTTAGCAATTAGTGTATGTTTCCTACGAATGAAATTCACTTGGTGCAATTTCTTATATTTGAAACGCATCACAACACAAAAATGTCACCTATATTTTTATTACAAACACAATAAATATAAGTTGATAGAAGGTGACTTCGATGGTGACTCAAAGTCAAAATAAATCAATAGATGGTCGTTTAGTAGCACTTGGATGTAACTACGAACCATGGATTGCGCTTTTAGAACAATCTGGATGGAAAACCCACTGTTGTTATGATCTACGTACGGTTGATTCAATCTTGGAAGAATACAGCCCATGTATATGTGTTGTTGATTTAAGTAATAATGATTTTAGCTTAAATAGTATTTCACTGAGGGCAAATAAAACTAAGCAAGTTAAATGGATAGCCATCATTAAAAAGGATCAGCTTAAAACGGATGCTATCTGCCAGTTTATTAATAACTTCTGTGTTGATTATTTCACAGTGCCAATTCCAAGTAGCCACATGTTGAGCACGATTGGACACCAACTTGGTATGCTTGAGATTGAGGCAAGTTCATGGGTGGAGATCACTTCGCAGCATGATATGGGGTTGTATGGTGAGTCAAAATCAATCAAGCAACTACGTGATATGGTGCGACGTGTTGCCATGACAGAAGTGAACGTTTTCCTTACTGGGGAAAATGGAACAGGTAAAGAATTGATTGCAAAGTCTATCCACAATCTTTCCAAGCGAAAAAATACCCCGTTTATTGCGCTAAACTGCGCAGCTTTGAGTCAGGATGACGATAACATGGCCTTGCTTGATGGCAGCTATCGTCAGGAAGACGGCACACCGTTTAATGGCACACTCATGCTGGATAATGTTGATGAATTATCCAAGGAGTTACAAGAAGCCCTTCTCATGTATCTGCAAGCACCTAGCTGTGAGAGTTTGGAAGGTGAAGTCTCTGGGGATGTGCGTATCATTGCTTCCACCAGTGCCGATTTAGAAGCCGAGGTAACGAACGGGCAATTTAGTAAAGAGTTATTCTATCGCCTGAATGTCTTCCATATTAAAGTCCCAACATTGCGTGAGCGTGGTTCTGACATCTTCTTACTTGCTGAAACCTTCTTGACCAAATTTGCGCGTGAATATAGCACTATGGCGTCATCGTTCTCTGAAGACTCTAAGCAGCTACTATTACGATATAGCTGGCCAGGTAACGTGCGAGAGCTCATTAATCAGGTAAAACGTGCGGCCTTGCTTGCTGAGGGCAATGAAGTGAAAGCTGAACACTTTGACCTACCAAGTAAGTCAAACCTCAAACAAAGCCTTCGTAACATTAAGGACGAGGCAGAAAAAGATGTGTTGGTTGCAGTCCTTGAGACTCATCGTGGACAAGTTGCTTCAGCAGCAAAAGACCTTGGTGTTTCAAGAGCGACAATGTACCGATTGCTTAATAAGCATAATATTGTGCCAGATGTTCGCCATTATAATAATGGATATGCAAGAGAGTGACTCTTAGATGCTCTTTGAAGAAGGCCCCGAAAGGGGCCTTTTTCATTTAAGCCCTAACCGTTTTGCCAAGCGGTGGAGATTACCCGCATCCAGATCGAGCTCTCTGGCGGTTGCTGCCCAGTTTTGATTGTTCCGCTGGTAACAATCTTCAATAAATTGGTATTGGAAGCGGGTAGTCGCATCTTTAAGCCCAATATTGGTATCGATCGATATTGGGCCTTGTATTTTGTCATGGTGTGAAGATACCCCTTCTGAAAGTGTTTCCTTCGAAAGTTCTTGCGGAGTATGTATGAGTTCGAAGTGCTGAGGTTGCAGCTCTATGAAGTCTAAGTGGGTTGATTCCGCTCTAGCTACAACAGAAGCACGATTGATTGCATGCTCAAGCTCTCGGACATTACCTGGCCACCTATAGGCAGAGATTTGCGCAACAGCCTCACTACTTAGTCGCATCGACTTGATCCCCAGTTTGCCTTTACAGCGTTCAATGAAGAAACCGGCTAGCAAAATAATGTCATTTCCCCGTTCCCTCAAAGGCGGTGCCATGATAGGAAAGACACTCAAACGGTGGTACAGATCTGCTCTGAACTTGCCTTCTTTGACTTCTTCATGAAGTTGGCGGTTCGTTGCCGCCACAATGCGGGTGTTTACTTTCAATACACTATCATCACCGACCCGTTGTAAGTCGCCATATTGTAATACCCGCAGCAGCTTTGCCTGGAGGGATAGGGGTAACTCACCAACTTCATCAAGAAACAGAGTGCCGCCATCGGCCATTTCGAACTTGCCTTTTCGGTCACTGATTGCGCCGGTAAAAGCCCCTTTAACGTGCCCGAATAACTCACTTTCGGCAACTGACTCAGGCAGTGCGGCGCAATTAAGGTAGATCAATGGTTGCTGACTTCTGTGGGACAATTGATGTAATGAAGCGGCGATCAGCTCTTTACCCACCCCAGTCTCACCGGAGATCAATACAGAAAGCTCTGTTGCGGCGACGGCTTGAATATGGCTTCTCAGCTCATCCATCACTTTCGATTTACCTATCATCTCTACCTTTCCTGACTGGGCTGATTTTCCTGCTTGGATTGCGGCCTGTCCGTGAGATTCTGGCATGGTGAAAGCTTGGCTTTCTAACTGCTCCATCAACAAGGCGGTATGTAAACTTGCAGCAGCAAGGGCGCTGATAATGCGTAACTCTTCATCACTAAACAAGTCGAACTGGTGAGGATCAAACCCATCGATGGTCAATGCTCCGATCAAGGTTTCATCTGCAATCAGGGGTAAGCCGATACAGGCATGCACATGTAGGTTGCCTTGATGGCTCGGAATCAGACCGTCATACGGGTCGGGCAGATCACTGTCATGGGGAAAACGGACGATATCTCCTGCTCTGGCAATGGCCTCAAGGCGAGGATGGTCGTTGATATCGAATTGCCGGCCCAGTACTTCTTCATACAGGCCATTGATCGCAAGCGGGGAGAAATGTTGTTCGCGAAAAGCAAGCAGGGCCGATGAATCGCACCCAAAAAGGGATTTGATGACAGTGAGTAGGCGATCAAATCGGTCTTGGCTAGAAATGCCCTGAGTCAGATCCAAAGCGAGTTGGGTTAATTCTTTCGGTGTATTAAGCATTGTCGCCTCTTTGACGAACTGTGATGTTGTCATTATGACATGATACTGTCTATTTGACAGTGATTATTAATTGTCATAATGACAGTTTTGTTTGTTGTTGAAAATAAATTCATTATTTATCAACATGATAAAAAGTTGGCACGGCCAGTGCTTTACCTTAGTCAGATTGAGGGCGTCATGTAGCGCCCATAGCATTGAGTAAGGTATCAAGATGACAATTCACGTTAAAAACAACATTCACTGGGTAGGCCAACGCGACTGGGAAGTGCAGGACTTCCATGGCACAGAATACAAGATGACCAAAGGTACCAGTTATAACAGCTATCTTATCCGTGAAGAAAAAACTGTTCTCATTGATACTGTCGACCACCGATTTAGCCATCAGTTTATTCAAAATCTAGAGATGGAAGTCAATCTAGAAGAGATTGACTATATTGTCATTAACCATGCAGAAGAAGATCACTCCGGTGCTCTTTCTGATTTGATGGCACGCATTCCTAATACGCCAATCTACTGTACTGAAAATGCCGTTGACTCTATCGTTGGCCACCATCATCACCCGGAATGGAATTTCCAAGTTGTTAAGACTGGCGATTCGTTGGACATTGGTAATGGGAAGCAACTGATCTTCATTGAAGCGCCTATGCTGCACTGGCCGGATAGCATGATGACTTACCTAACTGGTGATGCAGTATTATTTAGTAACGATGCATTCGGTCAGCATTATTGCGATGAGCGTTTGTTTAACGATGAAGTGGATCAAAATGAACTGATGGATCAGTGTCTGCGCTATTACTCCAATATTCTTACTCCGTTTAGCGGATTAGTAACGGCAAAAATTCACGAAGTGCTGAGCTTTAATGTTCCAGTGGACATGATTGCGACCTCGCACGGCATCGTATGGCGTGATAACCCAACTCAAATTATTCATCAGTACCTAGAGTGGGCGGATAACTACCAAGAAGATCGCATCACTATTTTCTACGACACTATGTCGAATAATACGCGAATGATGGCCGATGCGATTGCTCAAGGTATTCACGATGTAGATCCGAGCGTGGCAGTGAAGGTTTTCAATGTCTCTCGCCAAGATAAGAATGATATTTTGGCCAGCGTATTCCGTTCTAAAGGGATCTTGGTGGGTTCGTCGACCATGAATAATGTCATGATGCCAAAAGTCGCAGGCATGCTGGAAGAAATCACAGGGCTTCGCTTTAAGAATAAAAAAGCGGGAGCATTTGGTAGCTATGGCTGGAATGGTGGTGCGGTTGACCGAATTCATTCACGCTTGACCGATGCTGGTTTTGAAACAACCCTTGGCCTGAAAGCAAAATGGAAGCCAGACGGCAAAATGATGCTTAAATGCCGTGAACATGGTCGCATGATTGCCAAACAATGGACACTGAAGGCTTTGCCTTTAGCAGAAGCTTCTGCACCAGTTTCTAATCTGCAAGTGTCTAAGCAAAGTACTGTTGAATGTTTTGATGCTGCGCCAGTTCAGAATGCAGAGCCAAGCGTAGCAAGTCAGCCAACCATAGGCTCAGTAGCTACCAGTGAGGCTCTGTCACCAACAGATACCCAGAAAATGCTTTGTACGGTGTGTAATTGGGTTTATGACCCCGCCATTGGTGAAGTGAACCAAGGGATCGACATCGGTACTTGCTGGTCAGATGTACCCGAGAGCTTTTTATGCCCTGAATGCGGTCTTGGCAAAGACGTGTTTGAACCGGTGAAAGGGGCATAAATAATGATTAAACCACTGGTGATCATAGGTAGCGGCTTTGCCGCTTACCAATTGGTAAAAGCTATTCGCCGCCAGGATAAGGCTTTGCCTATCCATGTGTTTACGTCAGATGAAGGGCATGACTATAACAAGCCGGATTTGAGTCATGCATGTTCAAAAAAGCAAACAGCGAGTGATCTGATCCGGATGCGTAGCTCAGATTTTTCTGCAGAATACCAAGTGGAACTGCATACCCACTGTTTTGTTGAAGTAATTGATACCGTGCAAAAGTGCATCGTGGCAAATGGACTGCAATACGATTATGACAAACTTGTTCTCGCGACAGGTGCTCGTGCGTTCATTCCCCCTATGCGCGGTGACGGTGTAGATAGTGTATTGACGCTCAACAGTTTATCTGAATATACCGACGCCCAGAATGTATTGCAGCAAGCCAAACATATCGCGGTTATCGGGGGGGGATTGATTGGTACTGAGCTGGCGATGGACTTTGCTAGCAGTGGTAAAACTGTGTCGGTGATTGATCCTTGCCAAATATTGATGGCTAATCAGTTACCCGAGTATATTGCTTTGAAGCTCGAACGAGTCATGGCCTCGCAACGAACAACGTTCTTTCTATCTGACAAGGTTGAGAAACTGTCAAAGACCCTACATGGCCCCATGGAGGTAGAACTGAGCTCAGGAAAGCGGATAGAGGTCGATGCAGTGGTCTCTGCGGCAGGACTTAAACCCAATATTCAGCTGGCAGCCAGCGCGGGTATTAAGGTCGGAAAAGGAATTGTTGTAAACGATCAGCTAGCTACATCTGCGCCTGATGTGTTTGCGATAGGCGACTGTGCAGAGATAAATGGCAAGGTGCTGGCGTATCTGCAACCTGCATTATTAGGTGCCAATGCGCTTGCCAAAACAATATTGGGACAGCCTACACCGTTGGTATTACCCGTTATGATGGTGAAAGTAAAAACACCTGATTTTCCAATTCAACTTGCAGGTCAAACTGTACTTCCAGATATCAACGAAGAGCTAAATTGGCAAATAGATGTCAATAAGCTGGGAAGCACGGTGCGGGCCCGCAATGAGCAAGGGCAGTTAACGGGTTATGTCGTTACTCAGCAGCACCTTCCTAACGGATTCCCATTGTTGAAAGAATTAAACAGTTAAACATCAATTAATCGATTCAGAATTGAATTGGAGGTTACCATGAGCCATCAACGTATTCCTGCACATTGGACAGTACAGCGTTCAACGCCTTTCTTTACCAAGGAAACCGTGCCGGCAGCACTGCTCAGTCACCATAATACGGCCGCAGGTGTATTTGGTCAGCTGTGTGTAATGGAAGGGAGGGTCACTTATTATGGCTTTGCCAACAGTGAAGCGACTGAGCCAGAGGTCAAGGTTGTCATCAATGCTGGGCAATTCGCAACAAGCCCACCGCAATACTGGCACCGTATCGAAATGAGTGATGATGCTCAGTTCAATATCAATTTCTGGTCAGATGTGAATAAAAAAGGGCAGGCCCTTTTCCATAGTAAAGACTTAGAATGATCATTAGATAATACAGCCCGGTCACTGCCGGGCTCCATTTCTGTAATTGGTCACCACAAGGTTAGAACATGATTTGGACCTATTGACTAAGCTATTTAGATAAAGCCAACGAGTTAGAGCCTATAATGAAACAACAGTTGAAAGTGGTGATCACTGGTGGTCCGGGAGGTGGGAAAACGACGGCCTTGGATCTTTTCCGTCGGGAGCTCGGCAAACAAATTGCTGTTGTTCCTGAAGCTGCCACGGTGCTTTTTTCTGGCGGGATAACACGATCAGAAGATGAACTAGTACTTAAAATGATCCAGAAAACAATTTTCCAATTGCAGAAAAACTTGGAAGATATCAATAAAGCACACTTTCCAGATAGGTTACTAGTGTGCGATCGGGGATCACTTGATGGCTTAGCTTATTGGCCGGGAACGGAAAGTGATTTTTTCAAGGAGGTTAACTCGACCTTCGAAGAGGAAATCGCCCGCTATGATGCGGTTATCTTTTTTGAATCTGCGGGTGCCACGGGGCACGATATCAGCAGCAATAATCCGGTGAGAAGTGAGTCTTCTGAAAAAGCTGCTCAGCTTGATATTGCCTTACAAAAGATATGGTCTCGGCATCCAAATTTCTATTTCGTTGGCAGCTCGGAGTCATTTGTCAGGAAAATCATGTTTGGAATAATGACCATAGAGAATGTGATAAACAGGTATCAGCGTGGCTAAACTTATCGTTGTGCTACTTCGCAGGGCTCAAATAGGCTAAGATGCACGCCAATATTTTTGCTAGAGCTTTTATTACCCAATGACTACTGCCAAAACGCCAGCCAGCTTTGCTGAACTTGCCCTCATCCAACCTTTGTTAGCTCGATTAACAGAGCTGGAGTACCAACAGCCTACACCGATTCAAACGCAAGTTATTCCAAGTGTGTTAGCAGGCCGTGACTTGATTGCAGGTGCCAATACGGGGTCGGGTAAAACGGCGGCGTTTGCACTGCCAATGTTGCAGGATCTCTTTACGCAAAAAAACAGAGAGAACCCAAAGAGCAGCCAAGGTAACTATGTTACTGGGCTGATTTTGGTGCCGACGCGTGAACTGGCTAAGCAGGTGGCTGACAGTGTTAAGTCATACGCTGTGCATTTTAACGGGGCAGTTAAAACCGTGGCTGTTTTTGGCGGTGTATCGGCAAATACTCAAATGCTTGCGCTACGTGGCGGTACCGATATTTTGGTTGCTACGCCGGGCCGCTTGCTCGATTTAATGTCAAGTAATGCGATTAAGCTCGATAAGGTAAAGACCTTAGTGCTTGATGAAGCCGACCGAATGCTAAGCCTTGGCTTTACAGATGAGCTATCTGAATTGCTGGGAAAATTGCCAAAACAAAAGCAGACACTGCTGTTTTCCGCTACGTTCCCAGAGCAAGTACAGACGTTAACTCAAGAGCTGCTTACTGACCCTATTGAAATACAGCTACAAAGTGATGATGCCAGCACTGTTGTACAGCGTGTTTTTAACGTCAATAAAGGCGAAAAAACAGCAGTATTAGCGCATTTGATCAAACAGCATCAATGGCGACAGGCACTCGTATTCGTCAATGCCAAGAACAGTTGTGAGCACCTAGCCGATAAACTGTATAAGCGTGGGATTGAAGCTGAAGTCTTTCATGGTGACAAAGGGCAGGGCTACCGCACGCGTATACTGGAAGCGTTTAAGTCAGGTGAAATTGATGTCTTAATTGCAACAGATATCGCCGCCCGTGGTTTAGATATCGAAAAGTTGCCGGTAGTGATTAACTTTGATCTACCTAGAAGCCCATCCGACTATATGCACCGGATTGGTCGTAGTGGTCGCGCTGGTGAAGTTGGCTTAGCTTTATCATTGATTGATTATGAAGATTTTCATCACTTCAAAGTTATCGAAAAGAAGAACAAGATCCGCCTTGATCGTGAACAGGTAGAAGGATTTGAACTCGATGAAACCATTACCCAAGAGATGCTAGAAGCCAATAAGCCGATGGCAAAACCGGAAGGTACGGGTAAGAAAAAACGTAAAAAGAAAGGTCTTGGCAATGCTGATGTTTGGTTAAAAAATTCATAACCAAACAAGCAACGATATACCAATAAACATCGTGTCAGTTGATTCTTGCTGACACGGTGCCAATCGCAACCAGTGATTACGCCCAATAAGAAGGTAGAGAAAATGAGTGGAACTCTTCGTGCCAATATTCGCCCTGGATTAGCCGTGAAAATTGTCCTCAAAAAAGATCAGCGCAGCGGAACATTAACTTCCGGTATTGTAAAAGACCTATTGACTAAGTCGCCAAATCATCCTCACGGTATTAAAGTGCGATTAGAAAGTGGTGATGTAGGCCGTGTGAAAGTGATCTGCTAGTTACTAAGGTAGCGATGACTTTTCAAGTGGTGTCTATGAGCTGTCGAAGCGAATTAATACACTCTTTAAGTTAGACTTTAAAAAATTGGAGGGGGTCTCTTTTTGTGGGCTAATAACTTACGAGTGTTTTCAGTTTTTGCTGTGGTTTTATTGCATGTAGCTTCTGATTTTGTTAGTGATATTGACATAATTAACCCTATATATGGTAATCGTAGCTGGTGGGCGGGTAACATATATGCATCGTTAACTATGTGGTGTATACCGCTATTTATCATGATTAGCGGTTATTTCTTACTTAACAAAACAGAATCAAATGCTGTCTTTTTTAGAAAAAGAGTAAGAAAGATTTTTATCCCCTTCGTATTCTGGTCCTTGTTTTATTCTTTGTGGGTTATTTTAAAGTACTTCTTTAAAGGTGATATCTCTACAGCTTATTTTACGGTTGCTAAAGGGTGGGCTCTTGGTGAGCCTTATTATCACCTTTGGTATCTTTTTATGGTGCCTTTCTTGTACTTAGTGACGCCTATCTTAAGGGTAATAATAAGCGCGGTCGAAAAAAATGAACTGCTCGTTTTCATTAGTATCAGCTTTGCATTAGCTATGCTATCGGCTCTTTCAAATGTTGTTCTTTTATATTTTGATTTGAGCGCTAAAGTTAGCCTGTTTACAAATGATTTCTTAAGTTATTTAGGTTATTATTGCCTAGGTGGATACATTGCTAAATATGCCATTAAACCAAAAATAATACGATGCATCATCATGTTTGCAGTTGCTCTATTTACTACCGTTGTTGGTAGTTATTATATAACGTATATTTACTTTTATTCATATTTAAGTGTTAATGTTGTTGTGGCATCGGTGGCATTGTTTTTCATAATTAAAGAGTATTCAAACAATGACTTGAAGCTAAATCGTTTCGCCGAACTTAGCTTAGGCATTTATCTTATTCATCCGCTTTTTATCAAGGCGATATCTACGTTTGGTGAAGAGTGGTTGCTAACGAAAGTAGATGTATATCTATATATACCACTAGCGTCATCTTTAGTTTTCATCTTGTCATATATGACGGCTTCTTGTATGAGTAGAGTGAGGTATTTAAATCGATGTATATAGTACTGAGCCATGACCTAATGGTGATTATGTTAGTGCTAATTCAGAGTTTCCAAATAAGCGAAGCTTACTAACTCATTTCGACATGCTGATAACTGCTGCGTATTGGTGGATAACGGAGTAATATATTGGCAAGGAAGTCAAAGTTCCTGATAAAAAGCATCGACATCCACAAAAACAGCATCTAAGTTATTTGCTCTCAGGTTATCATGCGAAACTTTGGTTAATTAAGTTAGTGGTAAGTTAATAAATGTGGAGTGGCGTAATGTCGCATGCAACCTGGTTGGAACTGCTTTCGAAGGGTTTACTCTACAGAAAAATAAGACACCTAAATTAAAAACTGAGATAAATTTTAAAAAAAGTATGAAAGTCTATTTCTGCGAGTAAGAGAATAATGAAAAAAAATATTACCGGATTTATTGTGTGTGCAATGTTGCTTTTAATAAGCACAGGCTGCAAGCAAGAACAAAATAACACATTGGAATTAAGCGAACAAAAAATACAAGAAACAGTACTCACGTTAAATGATGTTGATTTCGATGAAGAAACAGGAACAATTCAGGCATATAATTCTCGTTATAAACATATCATTATTCCAGACAACTTTGACGGCGTTCCTGTCGTGTCTATTGGTGCAAGTGGATTCGCTGATAAAGCCTTAAGAAGTGTGACGATTCCTGACTCCGTCACTTACATCGATCAGTGGGCTTTTGCAGGAAATGAACTAACTAACCTCATTCTTCCGGATTCCATCACCTCTATAGGTTCAGGCGCATTTTTAAGAAACGCCTTAACAGAGGTGAAGATCTCAAATAAATTAACCACCATTAGTAGTGGTCTTTTTGTTAGTAACGCATTAACCAGTGTAACTATCCCTAATTCTGTTAAGTATATCGACATGGAAGCGTTTGCTAGTAACGCATTGACGAGTGTGACAATCCCCGATTCTGTTATTTCTATCGGGATGAGTGCATTTAATAGAAATACAATTACAGAGCTAATCATTCCAAATTCTGTGACCACTATTGGAAAATCTGCATTTTCTAGTAATGGAATAACGAACCTGACACTCTCGGACTCTCTCTCCACTATTGGTGACTTCGCGTTTTATGGTAACGAATTAACGTCGTTGATAATCCCACAATCAGTGACATCTATTGGTAAAGGAGCATTTTATGAGAATGCTTTAACGAGTGTCACAATCCTTGATGCTATCACTACGATTGGTGACAAGGCGTTTGCTGATAACGCATTAACCAGTGTGGATATCCCTGATTCAGTCACCGCTATAGGACAGCAATCGTTTTATGGTAATGCTTTAACCAGTGTAGTCATCCCTAAATCTGTTACCTCCATTAGCGATAAGGCGTTTTATGGAAATACACTAACGCATGTGACCATCCCTGACTCAGTGGCCCATATAGGCGACCAGGCATTCTACGACAACGCACTAACAAGTGTGACACTACCTAACTCGATCATCTCTATCGGCGATGAGGCGTTTGCTAAAAACGCGCTAACGAATCTAATACTGTCTGAATCTGTCAGTTCTATTGGTGAAAAGGCTTTTTTTGACAATACGTTAACCAGTATAGCCATTCCTCAGTCAGTGACCACGATTGGCAACGGGGCATTTGCTAGCAATATCCTAACAAAGGTAACCCTTCTTGACTCGATAACGCTGATCGGCGACGACGCGTTTGCTAGAAATGCATTAACCAATGTAACCATCCCCAATTCTGTTACCTCAATAGGAAGCAGTGCTTTTTATGATAACGCACTAACCAGTGTGACAATCTCAGATTCAGTTACTTCGCTTGGCAATTGGACATTTGCAAGAAACGCATTATCAAGTGTGACGATTCCTGATTCAGTCACCCGCATTGGTAAGAGTGCATTTTACAAAAATTCGTTAACTAATGTGACGTTTCCCAACTCCGTCATTTCTATTGATGAGGCGGCGTTTGCTAGAAATGCATTAACCAGTGTGACGTTCCCTGACTCTGTCACTTCTATCGGTCCCGAAGCGTTTGCAAGTAATGGATTAAGGAGTGTGACGATTCCCGACTCAGTGACTCTTATCGACAAGCGGGCATTTTATAAAAATACGTTCACCAGTATCGCCATTCCTAACGCAGCCGCCTCTATCGACGAAATAGCGTTTGATAAAAATGTGACGATGACGACCCTGACCGACCAGTAGTCGTTGATCTGTATAGAGGTGCCAATATTAAGCCGAGTCATTGCAATGACTCGGCTTTGTTTTATAAAAACAAACTGATTAACGTTGGTTATTGCTTGGCAAGAGGACCTCAATTTCTGCCTTAACTTATCCCGAGCGATCTGGTGATTGTTTCGGGAGCACTTTAATGTGGCTGGTAACTCATGTTGCAAAAAATGCACGTTTGAACTTGGTTTTTACTGATCGCCAATGTGTGATTGGTGTAGTGGGTGCTTTCTCAAGCAGGTGCTGGAAGTCTTCTGTTGTTGGGGTTATTTCACCACCATGGGCGAGCAATAGTCGGTTGGGTGATAAAGCGATGATCTTATTAATTGATTGCCGATAGCGTTTTGGATAGAAAATAGGAAAGGGGGGGATGTAGCGCCCTTTTACTTTTACCATTAAATCTGCAATATAAACTTGGCCGGAGTTCGGATGATAGAGCGATAAGTCACGGTCGGTATGGCCCTGTGTCAATAAGGCCTGCCACTCGGGGAAACCGGGCAAAGGTTCTTGATCATCCAACAGGAAATCGGGTTTCAATTTTGCGTTATACCATAAATTCTGGCGTGGCTTTTTCATTCTTCTAGCCACCCAATTGGCTAGTAATAAATCAGTCCAGTGCATCAGTACACCATCAATCCCTTGATACCATTGTCCTTGCACATTAGCCGCAGCGATTTTGCATCCTGTCATTTTGCGCAGCCGATGGGCTGCGCCTGCATGATCGGGGTGCATGTGGGTGACAACGACCAATTTGAGGTCTTTAATTGGGCGGTTCAAGTTGTCGGAAATGAATTTGAGCAGGATAGGGATGTCAGCGCGGCAGCAACCATCGAGCAAGAGTAGGCCATAGCGGTATTCGACCAGATATATCGACTGGATGTAGCCATCAACTTGGTGCAGTTTCATCTTGATATCCCTATATGGATGAAAAGCGATATTATCTTTGTGTTGTTAAATCATTATTTAATAACTCATCAGACCAATCAAGCAGGAAATGGCTTACATTAGCACGAGGTAGATCAAGCGCATTGGCCACCTTTACAGTGTAAATGGTGAGCGAATATGAATAAATAATTTATGTCATAGCAAAAGAGCCAAGTAGAAAGTAGTGGCATAACCGGATGTTCATTTTATATATCAATGCCTTGCCACTAGCGCGGTTATGCCGGTAAATAGTTACACGATTGAACTGGCGATATACCACATATAAGTAATGAAGATGATCAATAGTAATCCACCACCCACTCGGCTGACTTGATAACTAGCCGTCGTATTACTAGTGAAGCGTTGTTTTGCTACTGCAAACATTAACATCCCACCCAGCACGGCTGTAAGCAGTGCCATCACCGGTAAGTCTCGGCTTAAAATTTGCGGAGGCAGTGTCAAACCATCATCAATAAGGGCAGGGAAAGCAATGACACCTAAGAGATTAAAAATATTTGAGCCGATGACGGTTGCAAAAGCGATGTCATGCATTCCCCGCTTCACAGCTGCAAGAGCGGCGGCGAGTTCAGGTAAGCTAGTGCCAAATGCAATGACAGTTAAGCCAATTGTCAGTTCGCTAATTCCGGCAATGACAGCCAATTCAACGGCTCCCCACACCATCAGCTTTGATGATGTAAGTAAAATAACAAGCATGATGATAGATTCAAGAGCCGCTCGGGCTTTTGAAATGTTGAGGAAATCTAACTCTTCAGGTTCTGAATGCTCATGCTTTACTGAATAGGCGAGATACAGGCAATACACCAGAAGGCCAGAAAGGAGGATCGCACCTTCAACTATGGCGAGTTTTCCATTCAACATTAATAAGCACGACAGCATCATTGTAATGGCCAGTATAGGGTACTCACGCCGGATGAAACGAGAATGGACAAATAAGGGTTTAAACAGAATACAAACCGATATTACTAGGCCAATATTGATGATGTTCGAACCTAGTCCATTCCCTACTGATAGCTCGCCTGCACCATTGATAGCTGCAGTCGCTGAGACTAATAGTTCTGGTGCGGAAGTACCAAAGGCAACTACAGTCATACCGATAAAGGCAATGGATATATTACAGTGCTTGGCAAAGGTGGCGGATGATGCGATAAGCCTATCTGCACTAAAGGATAGGAACACAAAGCCAAGAGTTAATGCAGAAAGTGCTAGAAGAAAAGCGTTCATTAGTCTTACTAGAGGCGAGGGCTATAAAAAACACGAACAACCCCACACCTAGCCCTCGCATTTGGTGTGTGATTGTCCGAGTCTCGCTGGGCTACCTGAAATATTGGTAACTGGTTACGCCATGGCATGTTGCCAAATATGTTGACGTAACCTTTTGCATAAAGTGCAAAATAGCTACTCCCTCAAACTGAGGCGTATTATACGTAACGATTTCAGTCTGACTATAGGTTGTCGTTAAAAGAAATGTAAGTGTTAGTAACTGATAGGGAAGGGTGCAAGCCATGGGTTAGCTTGCACCAATTGATGCTCATTTAGTGTTTGCTGTGATCCATCATTTCTTCTTTCATGTCCTCTGGCATATAGGTTGCTTCTTCTACTTTGACTTCAACCTTAACGGTTCCAGCATGTTTGAAGTTCAGGGTTAATGGGAAGCTTTCACCCAATTGTGGTACTTCTTTTAGGTTAAAAAACATAATGTGATAGCCGCCCGGTTTAAGAGCTTGTGAATCATTGGCAGGGATATCTATTTTTTCTACTTCACGCATTTTCATCATGCCGTCTTCATGCATATGTGCATGCAGTTCGGTTTTCCCTGCGATAGGGGACGAAGCACTGATCAGTTCGTCGCCGTTGTTGCTGTGGTTCATAATATTGAAAAAAGCCGCGGCAACCTGTGAAGTTGGCGGTACTTGTTTTGACCAAGGGTGGTCAATATATAAATCGCCTGCTTTGTATTCATGGGCATAGGCTGAGCTGGTAAGTGCGAATAGGCTTCCTAGTAGAATGCTTTTTATAGTTTTCATTATGTTCTCCAATTGGTGTCATGCCAGTTAAATTTTTTAATTTATTTTGTCTTAAGTGCTGACTCAAGATAATGGTGGAGAATGTTTGGGCGCGATCAGGTATAGCCGGTCAGTAATCTGTTTTTGTTGTGATTGATAATCAGCAAGGTGCACTACAAATTGAATGTCGTGAACAAGCGTGTAGCTACCATTGAAAGATAAGCTCCTACTATCGTGAAGTTTGAAGGTAGGGCAGTGTGAATTGTAGTTTTGGTGATCATCGCTGTGCTGGTGTTTGTTTTTTCGTTCAAGGGCAGAGACCGAGACCCAGCGTAATCCCGCTGATGTACAAATCAGGATTTTTTCACCGGTAAGCCAACCGCTTTGCTTCTCAAAGTAATGTGGATTGAGAACAACAACGGAAGAGAGTAGAGATGATGCGATAAGGGCAGCAACCACCAATAAACTGGTCCATTTTCGACTTGTGTTGTTTGGGCTGGTCAAAGAGTAATCGGACAATGGAATATTGGTCGGCATGAAACGGTATTTGTTATTGTTTTGATGCATGAATACTAGCAGGCAATATCAAGCATGTAATTGTTTTTGTTGTGTGTATGTAGACTTATTGAGATCAAAGTACCATGACAGAATGTTATCTGGCGATGGCACGGCTGCGAATAAGAGAATTGGTGGGCCTACTAAAGTGATAGATTTGAGTATACGCCCATTATAAATAGCTTTTGATAAACTCAATATCACCTTCAGCTAACATATAATAGATAAAATTCTGATCTTGCCATGCTGCATGGGTGAGGAGTGGTTTTTCACTAACCAGCATTGCGTTCAAAACCACTGCTTGATTTTCACCAAAAGCACTGAATTTAGTGATAAATAACCAAATATATTTACCGGCCTCGTCCTCTAAGCAAACAATAGACACTTTTTCATTTTCCCATTGCTGTGTGACCCCGCCCAAGGCATGCAAATTATTAAGTGGTTCGGGAGTGATATAGTGAGTTGGCCATCCTGCTTTAGCAAACCCCTTGTTAATTAAATCAAGGTCTTCCACCACTATATCCATTTCATAAGGTTGGGTAGCAAAGGTGATCATGTCTTGCTGGAAGTGTGCAAAGCTGGGTTTGTCTATTGTCGAGAAGTTAAACCATGATAACACTACCAGCAACATTGAAGCTGCTAGCGCCAGCGGTGCCAACCAAGAGCTGTGTTTTGACGTCGTGCTTTTGGGTTCGTATTGCTTCTTAAGTTGCTCTTTTAGATGAATGGGAATAGCAATGTCATCAAACTGAGCACTGATAGCATCTTCGTTTTCTAAGTGTTTTCTGTACCATACTTTAAGTTCAGGGTTGCTCTCTACTTGGATTAGAGCTTCCGTGATAGGCTTGGTTTCTTCATCAATATCAGGACGATAAAGTCGTAATATCGACTTGATTGTATTGCTGTCCATTACTCTGCTCCTACTTGCTCCAAGCTATCGTCGAAGTCGGTTAAATCTGATTCAATGATCTTGTATAACATTGCTTTACCTCTTGATACTCTAGATTTAACTGTGCCTATTGGAACGCCAATAATATCTGCAATCTCTTGGTATGAGTGCTCCCGCATATACAACAAGATTAAAGGAGTGCGGTAAAACTCAGTCAAACTCGCAATAGCAGCGAGAGCCTTATTTGGGTCAATGCACTGATTATCATGGCATTCCAGCTCTTCTGCTACGTCTTCGGCAATACCTTCATCACTTGTCATCACACTTAACTTCCGCTTTACATGCAGGAACTCCCTGTACAGTGTTGTAAACAGCCACGTTTTTACCTTCTCAGGATCGCGTAACTGGTGTCCTTTCTCTAACCAAATACAAAATGTCTGCTGGGTAAGATCACTGGCATCGGCTTGTGAATTCGTCAGGCTGAAAGCAAAGCGGTATAGCTTTGCATAATACAGATCCACAAGCTGGTTATAGTCATGCTGTGATTGAGAGTGTCTACTCATGTTTATAAGAGGCTCTAAGCGTGATTATTGTTCCATAGGTTTGCTGTAAGCATAGAGCGGATTTGGTATTCAAATTTTCTCACTATCGACATGGAACAATAATTAGACATCTGTCTCTTACCCGTGAAATAAGGATGTTGAAGTACCGCTTGGAAAGGCAGTGGCATGTCTGATTGAATCAACTTGATTAGGTGAAAACATGAAAAATGGTATTCAAGATGCATTAACAGTAGTGGGCATAGTAAGTTTGATTGCATTCTCTGGCAGTAGTATTGCGAAAGATGAAGACAGAAAGAGAATTGAATGCGAAAAACGCGGTGCTTACGATACCAGTATGGATGCAAGGTTTGAGGCACGGGATGATCGGAAAAAATTTGATGTTTCTTTTGAGGCCGCGCCAGGCGGTAAATTTTATTACGGTCAAGTGCTCAATGTATATGTTGATTATGAGAGGGTTGGCTCTATGACGCTTCGTTATGAAGGTTATGACTTGGAAGGTGATCTGGAGTTTGACTCTCATGTTGACAGCCAATATGACGACAGTGTTCCTTTCCCTAAAAACTTCCCGTCAGTTGGTTACGGTACTCACGTGACTATAGGGAGTTATGAGGATGGATATTTGAGCTGTACTCTTTAAAAAAACGCTGTGTCTACTTCGATACCCATGTTTTGGGTATCTGGGAGGGCACAGCGCTACAGGAAATTTATCAGCTCATGAAGTGATAATTAGCTTTTGGTGAAACGGTAAGTCTGAATTTTTTGCTCTTCACCATCAACGAGCGCATAGGTGTCTACCATCCAAACATTCTGACCCGCAAACCCGAGCTCTAAGCGAACCGTTGATGAGTCGAAGTTTTCGTAAATGCTGGCTTGTGCGTTAGTTGGGTAGAAGTTGTAGCGGTTCATATTCTGTTGGAATTCACCAGCAAAAGTAACCGGTACGTTGTTTGCGTTGTCTGTCACTGTAAGGCTATAGCCAGCTTCGGGGGTATAGGCAAAGTTTGCATTAAAAGAGAGTGCCTGTGCTTGATCGCCAACGGTTACATTATTGATGTTGATGCTTGCTTCGGTTGTCTTCACCAAGGAGCCAGAGGCATTTGCAGTTGCATTTACTGGTTGCTCGGTTGCTCCACTCCAAATGTTGACATTCCAGTCTCCGGTGAAGTTATCAAGCTTGTCCCAGTTTTGTGGTTGGGTATTGGTTGTGGTCGCTTGTCCGCCATTACCCATTTGCGCTAGGGCGTCGTTGCGGCTGTCATGGCGCTGATTATCGCGGTTGTTTTGGATATCAGCAGAAGCACCTGCTACACCGCCAGTAACGCCACCCGCGATCGCGCCTTTAACAGCAAGATCCGCTTCGCCTGTTAATGCACCGAGCGTTAAGCCTAGCAGGGCACCACCGGCAGCACCTTGTTTAGTCAATGCATTTGGATCATCTTGATTGTCTGGGTTTACGCAACCTGTAAGAAGAGTCAGGCCGATGATTGAAACAATAGAAGATTTGGCGAATGTATTCATGATGATTCCTGCTGATTAAGATGCTTAAAGGCTGCATCACTTCTGTGATGGCGTTTTGTTATGGCGCTAATTTAGCAACATCAAACTGAATCATTCCTGTATGAATTGAACGGTGTTTTTTAAATTTCAAAATGTAAATTAACTGAAATTTTCAAGCCATGGCTTAAGTGATATGTTACTCCCGATTTCAGATAATAAGTGCGACATTCATGGAAAGGTGTAGAAGAGGAAGCCAACTGCTGAAAGTGGTACGCTCTTCTCGCCAAAGAAACAAGCAGTACTACCATGAATTATCAGCAGTTGACCGAAGGCAGAAGATACCAGATTTCTGCTCTTTTGGAACGGGGGATTTCAGTTTCTGAAATTGCTAAAACCGTTAAGTGCCATCGCTCTACGGTTTATCGGGAGCTTAAACGCGGCCACAAAGACAGCCATTATTGCCCAAACGAAGCTCAAGTGTTATCAATCAAAAAACGCACATCTGCGCGTAAATACAGAATACCTCAGGAGCGTGTTGATTTTATCCGCCTCCTTTTAGAAGCAGATTGGAGTCCAGAGCAGATTTCCAGTGTATTAACTAAAGTCGGTGCGGCGGTTAGCCATGAGTGGATCTACCGATTTGTTGCGAAGGATAAACGCTTGGGTGGCAAACTATATCGTCACTTAAGGCAAGGTCACAAGCGGTATCGTCGCGGTAAAAAAGAGAAAGCGCCAGCGATCAAAAATGCAGTTTCTATCGATGATAGGCCAAGCATAGTTGACAGTAAGGGGCTCCAGGTTGTTCGCTATTACGTTTCTTATAAACTCAGTTACCGTGAAATCGAAGAGATCATGGCTGAGCGGGGTATCCATGCTGATCACTCAATTATCAACCGGTGGGTCATCAAATATGCGCCATTGCTGGAGCATCGAGCTCGCGGAAGAAAGAAGCCTGTCGCCTCTTCGTGGCGGATGGACGAGACTTACATCAATGTCAAAGGTCAGTGGAAGTATTACTGAATGGTTACACCCATCTGATCACTCGGCATGTGACTAACAATTTTCCGTTGCACTTACTTGTTACCACCACAAATAAATACTATCAATGCCCTTTCTGGCTCCTGAGCGCCATTCTGGTGGCCTTTTAGGGTGAAAATCGCGGTGTTGTGGTCATGGTGCCCACACAAGCTGTTACGGCGCGCTATAGAGCCAAGATCCTTTTGATCAAAACTAGCGTCAACCATGCACTTAATAAATAAAAAAAAGAGAAGAAAAATTATTGTGGCCGGAGGCCGATCTTGTGAGGAGTTCGTTGGGTAACTCTAGCGAAGCGAGTTATCCACAAATCCACACGCTTATATTAATACTTATTCTTTTATTAATAACTTTTTAGATCTTTAAGAACTTAGAGTGTTTGTTTTGTGTATATAAATCATTGGTTTGTGAGTTTTGAACGGGACAAAGTGTCCTTTTGAACGGGACAAAGTGTCCTTTTAAACGGGACAAAGTGTCCTTTTGAACGGGACAAAGTGTCCGGAATGAACAGGACAAAATGTCCTTTTGAACGGGACAAAGTGTCCGGAATGAACAGGGCACAGTGTCCGGAATGAACAGGACAAAATGTCCGGAATGAACAGGACAAAATGTCCTTTTGAACGGGACAAAGTGTCCGGATTGATAATACCCCTTGGATAAGAGAGTAAACATATGATTGTTGTATGTGTATAGCATAGTAAACAATCGGTTTACCGTTTGCGGCTCTGGTGAACGGGGCACGATGTCCGGCTTATTCGGACATGGTATTGATGCCTGTCCCGTTCAATGTTAGTTTGATGGAATCCAAACAAATTATGGGTTTAGCATGTCCAGTACCCCAAAGAAATTCGTTAAGAAGCCTGATCATTACGTTGTTCCGATTAAGATTCTTGATGGAAGGCAAGATTTGACTCGCCATCAACGAGGCATGATGGCCCTGTCCTTGCTCGCTATGCAGCAAGAGCGAAACCGGCTGTATGAAGTTGATCCAGAAGGAAAGCTAGCAACAAAAGGCATGGGGAAGAAAGAGGCTGCTGAGCACTATAACCAGTACCTCCCGTCTAACCTCTCAGAGGTCAATAGATTTCACTCTTTCGATAAAGACACCGTGGCTGAGTTTCTTAACGTGGCTGACTCTAGTTTCTTGAGGACAGTAAAAAGGGCGTGCCTTGCCATTCAAAGTAAATCAATAATGATTGAAGGTCATGACGGGAAAGGTAGTTTCCTTTCTTTTGTCCCAATTCCCCACGCGGAATATAAGCGAGGCGAATTGACACTTGGTGTCTGGGACCACGCTGTTCCTCACATCATGAATCATGCAAGAGGGTTCTCTCAGGTAGACTTGGTTATATGGTCAAAGCTATCCTCCCAGCACTCACTTCGACTGCTGGAACTAGTTAGCAGAGACAAGAGGTTTGTTGAGAAGAAGTATGAGCTAAGTGAGTTTCGTCGATTATTTGGTGTGGACTTCAAGGTTTATGAGGACGCCACCGAGGCGGCGAAAGCAGGCAAGGCTCTGGGGGATTATGTTGAGGTTAAAAATTTTGATACAGGGTTGAGAGATAGAATCCCTGTTTATCCCGACAACAAAGATCTAAAAGTTAGAGTGATTGATCCTGCATTCTCTCAAATCATTAAATGCTCTGATGGCGTCTGGGTTCCTACAGACAGCGCAGGCAAGGGGTATGAGCTTCTATCTGGCGATAAGCCGGCAGGTAGGGGCCGTCCCGCAACTCACATTAAGGTCTGCCTGAAGTTCCATGGTGCCAAGAGTAAGCTTGATGTTGTGAAGAAGAAGCCTAGTGAACATACACTAAGAAGAGTGCTGGAAGATATGATTGCTGCTGACCCAACGAATGCTGATGCAGTTATCGCTAATGCTATTTTGTCCGCGATGGAGGCTAGGACAGCGACATATGATCAGATACGAGCGTTCTATGACAGCCTTTCTAAGCTTGATCTTAAGGCCGATTACGATACCAGCGTTCTTATTGATGAGTTCAATGCTAATGGCGGCAGCTGGGTACGCTAGCCGTTGAAGGTTACATTAGCTATTTGTAAAAGGACGCCAATATGCGTCCTTTTTTGTATCTGAGTCGCAGTCTTTATATTATAATTCCACTGATTTTTTTCACTTACATCAAAATTTAGTGTAAAATATCATGGTTTTGTTTTTAAGGGACTTTGGCTTAAGCGATGAAAACAACAGAAGAAATCAATCAGCTCAAAGAGCGAGCTGACCAGTATATTAGTAACAGGAACGCCTTTTACCAAAAAGATGAGCGCCTTTACACAAGGCAAGAGGCTGCTGACTATCTTAAAATAAGCAACAAGACACTAGACGTTCATGTTAAGGCTCTAGGTTTTGATGTTAAGGCTCGTGAGGGCATGCAGTGGTCAATGAGCATTTCGGAGTTATACGACTTTGAAAGTAAGCTGCCGGCTAATCTTCGAAAGCATGAGAAGTTCGAGCGTCAGCCTGGTCAAAAGTGTCAGGTGATCATGATGCAAAATCAGAAGGGAGGTGTTGGTAAAACAGTGACTTCCGCGACGGTAGCATCATGCCTTAGTGCTGAGTTCCCTGAGCAACTTCGTGTTGGCCTAATTGATTTAGATGGTCAGTCAACGTTGAGTATGTACTATGCAGTTAATGCTCATCGAGATGGCGAGTTCTCTGTTGGTGATATCGTTCGTGGTAACTATGAGCTAGATGAAGGTGAAACTTACGATCAGTTGGTTAAAGATGCTTTCTTGCAAACCACTATTCCAAACCTTCGCATACTTCCTGCCCTTCAGTCTGACCGCTCTCTTGAAAGCTGGTTCCATCTGAACCTGAGTAAACTTGATAACCCGTATGGCCAAGTGAAAAAGATTGTCGATGCTGTTGAGGATGATTTTGACGTTATCATTATCGACACCCCGCCATCATTGTCATTCATGACCTATAACGGTTACTTTGCTGCTACTAGCGTGGTGTTCCCACTGGCAGCGAACGAGAATGACATTGATGCTACGTGTAATTACTTTGCTAACCTACCTGATGTTTGGGCTCTGCTTGAGGGGGCTGGCCACCAAGGTTACGACTTCATGCGTTTGTTGGTAACGAACTACCGACAAACAACATCAAACACAGCCCTAATGAACCAACTCACTAGAACCTTCAGTGAATGGTTGTACTCAACACAGTTCAAGCACTCTGAAGCTGTTCAGCTTTGTACCTCGATGATGTCTACTGTCTTCGACCTGACTGCAAGTGAGTACCCAAAAACCAAGAAGACGCTTAGCGATGCTCGGGTAAATGCCTACGAGGTTGCTAGTCAGGTTTACCGTGATGTTTACAACGTGTGGGATAAGTAATGGCCAAGAAAAAACAGGTCATGGGAATGACCGACAACCAACCTGGTGCGGAAGAAGCGAGCCGCCGTTTGGCAGAAGAAAAGCTATCTGCCCTACCTGACCAACTGAAAAATGATTTGGAGCTAACTGGCACTGACCTTACCACTTATCTCAATCAAGCGTTTGGTCTCGACTCGGTATCCAAAGAGGTTGAATGGACGTTGGGATCAGGCCGCCAGGTTAAGTTCATTGAGGCCAACTTGAGCTATGAGCAGGTGAAGAACGAGACTGTTGTCGAATTTGAGATTAACGGTCGTGATCAGGATTTCTTAAATTCTGAAAACCTATCTGACCTTTCGACAATGGATTATCAGCAGTTCTATCCTGCCATTGCTTGCCGTAAGGATGGCAAGGTTAACTTCCTTGATGGCTCTCGCCGCCGTGGTTACTTTCTTGCGAAAGAAGGTGCCATTGAGAACTTCACCGTCCTCATTGCTGAAGAAGAGATTGAATCTTCAGATGCGAAAGCTTTGGCCAAGTCGCTGCAATCTGCAAGAGAACATAATCTCTACGAGATTGGTAAGCGTTGCGAGCTATATAAAGAGTCAGGCCTAAATACACAAGCTGCTATTGCTGAAGCTATGGGAATCTCAAGGCCGAAAGTTGTCCGTGCTCTTCAGGCTGCATCAGTTGGTAAAGATATCTACCAATTGTTTAGTGACATTAACGAGCTAACAGTCAAAGACTATGCTGAACTAAGCAAGTTGAATGAGCAATTGTCTCTGCGTGATGATCGCGATGATTTGATCGCTGGTATTGATAGTGGTGATGTAGATGTTGTTATTTCAAGCCTGCGCGAGTTGGTTAAGAACCCAAAACCTAAAGCGCCTCGTGCTGAAGTTACCCAGCTAGTGAAGTTCGATGACAAGAACAAGCATGCTCGAAAACGTGTCAAAGGTCGTGATTTTAGCTATGAGTTTAGTCGCCTGACAGTAGAGCAGCAGAAGCATCTTGATAAGGTGATTGATCAGGCAATGTCTGATCTGTTTTCTTAATTTAACTGCGTGAACACGGTGAGTATTTGGGAGTGTTCACCGTGAACATTTGTGGTTTTTAAAGTGTAACTTATTGACAGTAATCTATTTTTATTTGCGGAAACTTATGGGGAACCTAAGGTGGTAATATGGGATTTCCACCCCCAACGGACAGCTATGTTGAGCTGTCCATTTTTCATCATCGACCACAGCTCTATGCCAGCGAGTGTGGCTTTAGCGCCTTCATCAGATTTCCATCCCAGGCACTGATGCATCTTACCTTTCACTTTCCGGTGGCTTTGCTCGACCAGGTTGTTCAAATACTTAACTTGAAGCACTTCAATCAGGTTGAGTATCCTTCCTGTTAGCCAGAGTTGGACGTTGATATGATGCAGCGCTAATGCATTGGCACCACTCTTATCAATAACCACCTTTTCGGGTAATCCGTTATGACCTATTGCCTTAATAAGGAAGGCGCGAGCGGCTTTCTCATCACGGTGTTCACACAATAAAAAATCAATGACATTGCCGTACTTGTCAACGGCTCGGTAGTAATATTTCCACTGACCTTTGACGTTAATGTAAGTCTCGTCCATCCGCCACGAAGAGGCGACAGGCTTCTTTCTTCCGCGGGCTAGATGCTCCAGCAATGGTGCAAATTTGATGACCCACCGGTTGATGGTTGAGTGATCAACATGGATACCCCGCTCAGCCATGATCTCTTCGATTTCACGGTAGCTGAGCTTATAAGAAACGTAATAGCGAACAACCTGAAGGATGATGTCGGAAGGAAAGTGGCGACCGGAAAAGTTGATAGTCATAATGCTAAAGGTAATGAGTGCTGACGGAGATATTAACTCAGCACTCCTGTTTGCGACATAACCGCGCATCTTTGGCTATTGTAACGAACTTTGGTTTGATTCATATAACACGAGCGATCAGATCATCACTTTCGGAAAGAGTTCAAACTGATTTACACATTACTATCCTGCCTCGTGGGCTCATCAGGACGGGAGCATACTTTGGTTATAATTCAACCTGTTCATGCTCGTACTTAAAATCTGAGTCCGTTTTTGCTTAAATCATGAAGAAAATATAAATATTTCCGTTCAAGATGCGGGCGAACGGTTTGGTTGCTGGTGGGTCCATGGGGTGGATACCATCCACTTAAATAATCATGTGGTTATGCTCACATACAGAATGACATTATTTGGATAATGTTACCTGATTACCACTAATACTCAGCCCTGTTAACTATATTGATGATAAGTCAGTTCATGAGGCAATTATCATGGCTAAGAATCAGGTTAAGTTTCAAAAAGGTATTTCTATACATGGCTTTATGAAGCTCTATGGGACAGAAGAACAGTGCCAGCGGCGGTTGTTTGATATGCGGTGGCCGACTGGCTACCGTTGCCCAAAATGTCATTATGATAAGTATTGCCAATTGCATTCTAGGGCTCTATTTCAATGCAACAAATGCCACCATCAAGCTTCATTAATCTCTGGAACCCTATTTGCTCACTCTAAGCTGCCATTAACAATATAGTTCTTGGCCATTTACCTGATAACACAAGAAAAGAATGGTATTTCAGCGCTTGAACTTTCAAGACAATTGGGTGTTTCATATAACGCAGCATGGCGGCTTAAGCACAAGCTCATGCAGGCCATGAAAGAGCGTGATGATGAATCCACTTTGGAT
>NZ_JANEYT010000030.1 GCF_024357955.1 Photobacterium pectinilyticum | reverse complement strand
GTTCGTCAGATGGTCAACTAACCCCAGAAAGGCCCTTGGGGCTGAGCCGTCCCGAGGATGAATTGATCAACAACGCCGCTCACAATCAGTGTTTGATTACCACTACACCTCTGCGAATTAAAAACGTAAGAAAGCCGCCTATGAAATTGGCGGCTTTGGGGAATTACGACTGTCAACTTGCAATGAGTTTTATCGTTTCTTCATTTGAACACAAGACAGTGATTAGTAGTGTTGGAACATCTTCTGAACGTCTTGATAATCCTGAGTTTGTGTTAACGAAAGCATCAGAAGAATACGGGCTTTCTGAGGGTTCAGTGAACCAGCCGCCACGAACCCATACTTATCGTCGTCCACTTCTGCATCCAGGGTTGTTGAGCCTGAAGGCGTGCGTGAACTACGCACAACCATAGTGCCATCTTTACTTGCCTTCACTAGCTCATCAAAGATGGTGTGGTACATGTTACCGTTACCCACCCCAGCGCTGACGATACCATCATAATTCGCTTCCATCATGGCTTTTACAGGTAACGCTGTTGCATTGGCATAGTTATAAACAATACCCACCTTAGGCAAGCTCTCTACCTTCGACACATCAAAAACGGTTTCTGTGGTATGCATGCGCTCTGGGCTACGCTGGTACTTCACATCACCATTGTGGATGTAACCTAGCGCACCGGTATTAGGTGATTGGAAAGTGTTAACGGCTGTTGTGCTGGTCTTGGTCACGTCACGTGCATCAAATACCGTATCATTCATCGATACTAGTACACCACGACCAGTCGATTCAGGATCCGTCGCTGTTACTACGGCATTGTACAAGTTAACTGGACCATCTGCGCTCATTGCCGTCGAAGGTCGCATTGCACCGACAAGCACAACAGGCTTGTCACTTTTTACAGTAAGATCTAGGAAATATGCTGTTTCTTCCATGGTATCAGTACCATGGGTAATTACGATCCCATCAACATCATCTTTTGCTAATAGCTCATTCACTCGCTTAGAAAGTGTTAGCCACACTTCATCATTCATATCTTGCGAGCCAATGCTAACAACCTGCTCACCAGAAATATCGGCTAGTTTTGTCATCTCTGGCACAGCTTCGATCAATGCTTCAACACCCACCTTGCCAGAAGTATAGTTTGACTCCGTGCTAGATTGACCGGCACCGGCAATAGTGCCACCCGTAGCTAAAATTTGGATGTTTGGTAAGTCACCGGCAAAGCTCACTGAGCTTAAACACATACCCGCTAAGAACATACCTACAGAAACAGCATTCTTCTTCATTACTTATACCTTTTAGTTTTTTATTTCATCATTTAGTCAATGAGTAAGATACTATTCCATATTGATAATACTTTTGCGGCATACATCACTTTTTATAGTATTAAAAAAGTGATCCCAATTGCACATTTTGCGGCTGACCTCAATAAGTTAACTGATTAGCTATACCTTACAAACAGTTGCCAACACCCAGTCACAAGATTAACAACCTTTGACCTATGTAGCCTTTCACAAGCATCACCTCCTCACAAAACTCAACATCCGCCCAATTCAATTAACCAAGATAGTGATAACATTCACAAATACTTGCAATTTAGATAGATGGTACAGACAGTGGCACGCAGCAAACGTTACAAATATGTTCTCCTAGCCTTTCCGGTTTTTTGGGGAAGTTACAGCTTTTTCCACTACGCCTACCCTGCCATCAAGGAAGCAGGGGTTCTGCTATTTACTGGCGCACATGACTCTTCCCCATCTCATTATTGCCCTTTGAGCAATGAAGCTTGTGAAATAGAGGGAAAAAGAATTTCGTTAGATAGAGCAACCATCAAGCCAATGGAAGCAGCTAGAATTCAAGTAGAATGGCCATCGTTACCTTCAGAAATCGATACCGTCGAGTTAACTTTAGAAGGAATGGAAATGATGATGGGGGTATACCGGCAAACTTTACAGCGCCAAACAGATAGCGATCGCTTCTCGGGAGAATTATTATTACCGTTCTGCGTGTCTGATGAAATGACTTGGCAAGGAAAAATCACTGCAACTGCCATTAGCTCTCAACAACCGATTTATATTTCAATAAGGATGATAAAGTGAAATATCAATGGATTATACTCGCATTAGCCTTAACAGCAGGGCTTATCACTAGCGTGATTGTTGATCGCCAATCTCCTGTCGCTCAAACCAGTGAACCTCTCAACCTCCTGAAAAGTGGTAAAGAGAATGTCGATTTGTATGACCCTAACGACCAACGTATCCGGGTTATCTATTTCGGTTACACCCACTGCCCTGACGTATGCCCAACATCGCTTGCAGTGTTATCTGCAGCATTGAAACAGATTGATGATCAACAAATAAACCAGCTCTGGCCTATTTTTATCACCTTAGATCCAGAGCGAGACACGCCAGAAAAGAGTGCGCAATATGCTCAGTACTTCCATAAAAAAATTATAGGAATGACAGGAAATGCAGCTCAAACTAAAGCATTAGCTGAAAAGTATGGTGTTTTATACATGCGGACAGAACTAGAAGGGTCGGCATTAGAATATGCGGTTGATCACAGCTCTTACTTTTATTTCCTTCGTGCTGATGGCACCTTAGTTGAAAAAGTACAGCATACCCTGAACCCGAATATATTAGTCGACGCTATCAACAGAGTTCTAGCAGAAGATAAGGTACCTGTATAAATACTGTATTCCGCGTAAATAAACCCGTCCAGGCGGGTTTTCTCATCTTTGAGAGAAAAAAATATCACTATTTCTTCACTTTAAGCAGCAATTTGCGCAACTTCTGCCATAATGAATTTGCCGACTGGAAATTTAACAAACAGTCTGTAGTGGCAAACAAAGGAGAAGAAAGAAAAATGAACCGTTCATTATCTATCCTTACCGGTATTATTCTGAGTGCAACACTTATCGGTTGTTCTAGCTCAGATGAAGTTGATCAAATGCAGCAACTAACCAATAAAGTTGATATGCTTTCTGATCAGGTAGGCGCATTACAAAGCCAGCAAGATCAAATGGCTGGTGCAGTTAATGATGCTCGTGCAGCATCTGACGCAGCATACCAGGAAGCAATGCGAGCTAACCAGCGTATTGACAATATTGCTAGTTCTTATAGCAAGTAAAACTAAAGAGTGGCGCTTCTCGCGCCACTCTTTATTACCTTCAAGCCCCAACTACTTCAAAGAAGCTATACCCTTTCCCTCTGACCGTCTTTATATGTTGTTTTGGTAACCCTGATTGAACTATTTTACGACGTATGTTTCTTATATGCATGTCAAGGTTTCGATCAAAAGGACTCAATTCTTTCTTTAGTACGGATTTTTGCAGTTCCGCTTTCGAAACCACAAGCCCGTTATGTTTAACAAGATACTCCAACAATTCACTTTCAGCCCCTGTTAATGGTATTCACCTTAGCTGTTCCGTAATGCTAACATCAGTCGCACAATTAGTTCCGCGTTGCTTTTCTAAGCCAACTCGTCGCATTGTTGATTTTATTCTAGCGAGCAACTCGGGGACTTGAAATGGCTTCGCCATATAATGATCTGCCCCAGCTTAAAGACCATCAAGCAATGACAACTCATCACCCAGCGCCGTTTGCATAATAATTGGCGTCGCAAAACGCTGACATATTCTTCGGGCCATCCGCATACCATCTATATTCGGTAACATAACATCCCAAAGCACCAGATCTACCGGCTGGTTATGAAGGTAGGCAAGGCCCTTTTTCCACTTTACTCAAAGTAAAAATCGTAACCCACCTCCCCAATCAAGAACATAATTAGGCTAACACTCACTAAGCGCAACCAAACCTGCCAGACGTCATATTTTATCAAGTAAAAATTGAAATTGAGCTACATCAAAAACCTCTATTTTTCATGACGTTTTTATAGTTTTTTCATGAACCGAGGTATTGACTTTGCCGT
Organism: Photobacterium pectinilyticum; assembly: GCF_024357955.1. Classification (GTDB taxonomy): domain Bacteria; phylum Pseudomonadota; class Gammaproteobacteria; order Enterobacterales; family Vibrionaceae; genus Photobacterium; species Photobacterium pectinilyticum. Next base: position 58,742 of record NZ_JANEYT010000030.1, on the reverse strand, counting down.
AGCCAGCATGGGTATTAGCTCTCAACCATTTCCCACAGAGTTACTCACAAGTTTTGTGGATAATAAAGTTATCCACAACACCCCATGACTTACCGGCTTGAGCACTGGTTAAATAATTTAGTCATGTTAAACATTCCAAAAAACTCATCTTTTCACACAAAAATAAGGATCTAATCTAAAAACCATCAACAAAGCCTTTTTTTCAAAACAAAAAATCAACCAGAAGCATATGGTGCCAATATATAAGCCGAATATAGTTATCAGACTCGAAAGCAATCGTTTTTATATCCAAGCTAAAAACAACAAACCCCAACAAAGTCAACACTTAGAATAGATTTATTATTTGGGTTGATATTTTTCATTTTTAAATCTGAAATATAGCCATAAAAACGTTTTCTATTTTTAGACATATAAAACAAAACAATGTTAAGTATCTGTATTTATAACGAATTAAATAAAACAAACAGAGAAACAACCAAAACAAACAAAAATCAGATTGATACCATCTTTTCTTTTACTAAAATACGCGCCGTTTATCTGGAAATCATAACTATTATTTAAATGACGCTTGAGGTGCTTCAATGGCTGGCGACAACAACTACAGTCTAGGACCTGTGCCGCAGTCGGCACGTAAAGGGATACTTTCACTTACGATGGTGATGCTAGGATTAACCTTCTTTTCAGCCAGTATGTGGACAGGAGGCGCACTGGGAACCGGTCTTTCCTATCACGATTTTTTCCTCGCAGTTCTCATTGGTAACCTCATCCTCGGCATTTACACGTCATTCCTCGGCTACATCGGCGCTTCTTCTGGCCTCTCCACTCACCTCCTTGCTCGATTTTCTTTTGGCTCTAAAGGCTCTTGGCTTCCTTCTATACTTCTTGGCGGGACACAAGTCGGTTGGTTCGGTGTAGGTGTTGCCATGTTTGCTATCCCAGTGCACAAAGCAACTGGCATTGATACCAACCTTCTCATTCTGCTCTCTGGCCTTTTGATGACGGTAACGGTTTACTTTGGTATCGCGGCATTGATGATTCTCTCTGCCATCGCCGTTTCCGCGATAGCCCTGCTTGGTGGCTACTCTGTCTTCGAAGCAGTCGGTAGCACAGGTGGCATAGATGGCCTTAAAGCCATTGCACCTGAAAACCCTATCGAATTCTCAACTGCTTTGGCATTGGTTGTTGGCTCCTTCGTTTCAGCAGGTACATTGACTGCCGATTTTGTCCGCTTTGGTAAAAAGCCAATGGGCGCAGTAATGGTCACCATGACGGCTTTCTTTATCGGTAATTCACTGATGTTTATCTTCGGTGCCGCTGGCGCTGCTGCAACAGGCCAATCAGACATTTCAGAAGTGATGATTGCTCAAGGGTTGCTGATCCCCGCCGTTATTGTGCTTGGCCTAAATATTTGGACCACCAACGATAATGCGCTTTACGCATCGGGCCTTGGGTTCTCAAACGTAACGGGCTTACCGAGTAAGTATCTTTCAATGGCTAACGGCCTAGTTGGTACTCTGTGCGCACTTTGGCTTTACAATAACTTTATTGGTTGGTTAACTTTCTTGTCGGCGGCTATTCCTCCTATTGGCGGGATTATCATTGCAGATTTCTTGAAAAGCCGTCATCGTTACAATGACTTTGCAAATACCGAATTCAAAGCAGTTAACTGGGCCGCAATTTTAGGTGTTGTTATTGGTGTCGCTGCTGGCCATTTCTTGCCAGGCGTAGTACCAATCAACGCGGTACTCGGTGGCGCTATCAGTTACCTTGTTCTCAACCCGGCGCTAAATCGTGAAACTAAAGCTTGTGCAAGCAACGCGTAAGGAAAACGAAGATGCAATCCTCAAATATGCTAATAAAAAACGTCACCATCAAAGGCAAGGAAGGCCTGCATCAGATTCTGATTAACGACGGTAATTTCCACTCAATCAAGCCAATGGATGAGCAGATTGACTTTACTGGCCCAGTCCTTGACGGTGAAGGTGGTATGGCTATTGCGCCGTTCTGTGAGCCTCATATCCATCTAGATACAACCCAAACAGCGGGTGAACCTAGCTGGAACATCTCAGGTACCTTGTTCGAGGGTATTGAGCGCTGGGCTGAACGTAAGTCTATGCTTTCTATCCAGGATGTAAAAACGCGTGCCAAACAGACACTAAAATGGCAAATTGCCAATGGTGTACAGCATGTACGTACTCATGTTGATGTATCAGATCCAACGCTTATCGCACTTAAAGCCATGTTGGAAGTGCGTGAAGAAATGAAAGAATGGGTTGATATTCAAATCGTAGCTTTTCCACAAGAAGGCATTTTGTCCTACCCAAACGGTAAGGAACTATTGGAAGAAGCGGTCAAACTGGGTGCCGATGTTATCGGCGCAATACCGCACTTCGAATTTACCCGTGAGTACGGCGTAGAGTCGCTACATTATGTGTTTGAGCTGGCACGTAAGTACGACCGTCTGATTGATGTTCACTGTGATGAAATCGATGATGAACAATCACGCTTTGTGGAAACCCTTGCCGCATTGGCCCATAAATTCAAAATGGGTGAGAAGGTAACTGCTAGCCACACCACGGCTATGCACTCTTACAACGGTGCTTATGCGTCACGACTGTTCCGCCTGTTGAAAATGTCAGGTATCAACTTTGTCGCAAACCCACTGGTAAACATTCACTTGCAGGGCCGCTTTGATGACTACCCGAAACGTCGCGGTGTGACCCGAGTAAAAGAAATGCTGGCATCAGATATTAACGTCTGCTTTGGTCATGATGATGTTTTTGACCCATGGTATCCACTGGGTACAGCTAACATGATGCAGGTCCTCCATATGGGGCTACACGTTTGCCAAGTCATGGGTTACGACCAAATAAACCAATCTCTGGATTTGATTAGCGCCAACTCTGCCACAACGCTGAATATCCAAAAACGCTACGGTATCGAATTGGGCAATCCGGGGAACTTACTTATCCTTCCTGCCGAAAATGGCTTTGATGCCGTGCGCCGTCAGGTACCTGTTCGTTACTCAGTCAGAGCAGGTAAAGTGATTGCTGAAACACAGCCAGCTATTACCCATATCGAATTAGCTGAAGGTAAAGAGTCTGTCTCATTCCGTCGCTAAGTTTCTAAGCCGCTAAAAGATTTCAGCCACCCTACTGGGTGGCTGATTTGTTTTAGGGTAAATGACTTGTTTTCACCTACTGATAACGTCGTCTAAAATACACAAGCCCTAGCAAGCAGGCTAACCCCAAAATATGTACCGTTCCCCCACCACCCGACGATTCCAGTGCACAGTTATTGGGGCTGATCCCTTCAACATTCGGATTGCAGTCTTTATTAACCTCGTCGTCTTTGCTAGAGCCGTCGGAGTCGGCATCGCCAATAAAGTCGGGGGTTGATACCGGCGTATCAGGTATGGTACCGACAGTTTGTGCTATCCAATCATAATATGTACCGACCCGCGCATAAAAACCCGGCCTTAGGTATGCCCCGCACAGCGGGCTGCCCAGAGGCCCTCCGCTCACCACACCAATTTGCACCCAACGGCCATCGGCACCTTTTGCCAATAACGGGCCTCCGCTATCTCCTTTACACGCGTCCGGTCCGTAACCTTGGGAATTACCATCTTGGTCAAATACAAGATCAGGCGGCAAAGCACAAACCTTAGTCTGGTTGGCAGGGCTGTCTAAGATATAATGAGTGTCGTTGCCTAGCTCTAATCGGTTAAAGCACTCTGTTGTTGGTAAAAAAGAAAGCTTAGCGGCCATCAACGTCTCAGCAATATCAGTTCCGTCTTTATTAGTCGAGCCCCAACCTGATACCAGTACATTTTCAGGTCTTATCGTATCATCCCATTGCTCATCAAGTAGATTCTGAATTTCGCTGGCCGTATCACTCGTTGCCAGCGTTACCGGTGAAATTGCATCACTTGGAAAACGCCCTTTTATCCGAAGCAATGCGATATCATTATCCAGCGCGAGACTAAGCACTTCTATCGAGGTTGAACCATCGCTTTCGATGGTGACTTTCACCTCTGGATCTGGCGAATATTTCGGGTAGACAACAACATGAGTTACCGGATAAAGATGAGCGAGTTCGGTGACCTCGGTGGTGAGACTGCCGACCATTACGGCCAACTGATTAGGAGGCACGACACCGTATTTGCCACTAGCCTGTGGCTGCACGACACAGTGTGCAGCGGTTAATACCCAATTTTCGTTAACAACGCTGCCACCGCAAAAATGAGAAGTATCCTGGGTCGTATTTCTCACCGAAGCCATCCATGAGTAATCCTCACTTGGCTTAACCGGTTTTCCACCGACAACATAACTTGATATATCAGATGCAAAACATCCCCCTGCGACAAACAAAGGAAGCAAAGCTAGTCCTTTAAACCATTGCTTTTTCATTTCAATCAACTCGTGATGTAATTTTATGCTTCTGATAACGCTAACAAAACTAATTCCACAACGTTGATATCAATCATCTCTTTTGCGATGCGTGTAAAGAAACTAATCCGTCATAATGCAACAGCAACATAATAATTTTAGCGATGTTAAAATATTAAAAGCGAGACCGGCTCGCTTTTAATATCACCACTAATAACACAGTAACGTATTCGGCCTACAGACCAATGCTTGAGCAATTTACGCGTTCTATATCAAAATCAGCATAAGTATCACCTAACAGCTCAGCTGCTAGTTTTGGATAAAAACCATTGTCATATGCTGCTTTGACTTCAGCCATATCAATGGTATATAGCTTGATCCCTAGCTTACTGACTTCATCAGGCACACAAACCGTATCACTTCCAGCCCCAAAGCAGACATCACCGCTTGTATCAATGACACCACAACCCGTATCTTCAATATTGATACCAAGTGAACCCAATTTATTGTCCAGATCATCTTCTGAACCCGCCGGAAACTCGTCTGGCAATGTAATCGGGTATTCGTTTTCAATACTATCAATACTGGTGTAACCTTCCGCTCCCCCAACGTCAGCACCTGTAACCGCAAAAACTTCCGCATTTCCCGACACGGTATTGACCACATCGTCATCATCACACCCAATAAGTGCAAAAGCTGAAAGTAAAAAAAGTACCTTCTTCATATATATTCCTATTTTTTCTCAATAACTGCTTGTTTAGGCACTTTAATATTAGTCACAAGCCAATATCACCTATACATTTTCGTTTCATTTTTTTTACATGAATTTTGAATAAGGCTGTTTTTTGAACGTAAGTAAATGAGAGTATTGTGATCTTGATCTTGATTCCTTTCCTTCTCAGAATTAGATGGCATAATAAACAGAATAGTTACCTGTATGGTAGCTAACACCATTACACTTCCTTGGAATATTCCTATGAGCATTGAATCGATCGTTAAAGAGCGCTCTGGCGCTAAATGTGAACTGTGTAGTTCAGAAGACAACCTGAGCGTTTATGAAGTACCTGCGTCTCCTGATCAAACAGCGGGTAGCTGTGTGATGGTATGTGGCACTTGCCGTACAGAAATCGAAGACGCTGAAACCCTGGACCAAAACCACTGGCGTTGTTTAAACGACAGCATGTGGAGCCAAGAGCCCGCTGTTCAGGTAATGGCTTACCGTTTACTGAAGCGCCTTTCTTCAGAGACTTGGGCACAGGATTTGCTCGATATGCTGTACATGGAAGAAGACATGATCGAATGGGCAGAGAAAGGTATCGCACTTGCTGAGCTTGATGCGATTAAAACTGTTGACGTGAACGGTACCGCTCTACAGGCCGGTGACAATGTAACAATCATCAAAGACCTGCCAGTAAAAGGCTCAAACCTTGTGATCAAGCAAGGTACAGCTGTACGTGGTATCCGCCTGACTGACAACCCTTTACATGTTTCAGGTAAAGCGGCGGGCACCAATATGGTTATTATTGCTGCATATTGTAAAAAAATGTAATTAAACTGGCAGCCACGCTGTGGCTGCCAGTTCATTCCTCTGCTGTATTTTCTTCATCCATCACCTCATTTTATTCCTAACATGTTTGCCCTATAGGAAAAAACATGTTTAGATTAGCCACATATTCAGGCATATAAGCCGAAAAGCAGTTTTTTAAAGGCCAATATTTCTCTTTAGGCCAACAAGTAAAATTTTGTTCGTTAGTCGGGGAGCGCCGAGCGCTGAGACCACGTAGTGGGACCCGTTGAACCTGATCCATTTAATAATGGCGTAGGGAACTAGCTGCACTGCCCCTTTTCGCACCCTTTCAGGTACGATGGCATTAGCTACCTTACGTCTTTGATAGAGGTAACTATGTCAATTCCATCAAATACCCCAATTACTCTTACCATTGCTGGTTCAGATAGCGGCGGCGGTGCTGGCATCCAAGCCGACATTAAAGCTATCTCTGCAACTGGCGGCTATGCCTGTTCGGTAATCACAGCCTTAACGGCACAAAATACCCAAGGTGTCACTGGCATTCTTGGTATTGATCCTAGTTTTGTCGAACAACAACTGGATACTGTATTTTCAGATCTTGACGTTAAAGCCGTTAAAATTGGTATGCTGAGCGATGCCAATATCATCCGCATGGTGGCAAAAAAGCTGCGTCAATACCAACCTAAGTTTTTGGTTATTGACCCAGTAATGGTGGCGACTAGTGGTGACCTGCTGCTTGAGCAAGACGCCATCTCAACACTCAAATCAGAGCTACTTCCCCTTGCAGAAGTGATTACACCAAACCTCCCTGAAGCAGCAGCTCTTATTGGCTCTGCGCTTCCGGAAACCGAGCAGCAAATGTCTGACATGATTTCAGCACTGCGAGCTATCGGTGCCCGCTCAACCCTTCTCAAAGGTGGCCACCTAGAAAAAGATGACTTCAGTACCGATTTACTCATCCTCGAAAATGACGTTATTCGCATGAGCACACCACGAATAGCAACCCGAAATACCCACGGTACTGGGTGTACACTCTCGGCGGCTACGGCTTCCTTCCTTGCCCAAAAATACCCGCTAGAAGACGCAGTTCGACATGCCAAGAGCTATATCACTAAGGCTATCAAGCATGCAGATGAGCTACAAATTGGTTCAGGACACGGACCGGTAAACCATTTCTTTGCAGGCCATTTCAAACCTGAATAAGCATGGAAGCTAAACAAATAATGAATAACACTCTCGCCACTGACAAAGCAGTAGGGATGACAGTCAATGTTGAGCGGCTAACGCTTCGCTATAACGATGCAGAGCACCCACTGTTCAAACAGCTCGATGTTACGCTACCAGCAGGAAAATGGACCTGCCTGCTTGGTAAAAGTGGCTGTGGTAAAACCACCCTGCTTCGCCACCTTGCTGGTTTACTAGAAGATAATGTGACTTGGAATGGCAGTATCACTACCAGCAATACATTGCCACTTGATGGTAATCTTGCCTACATGGCACAGCAAGACCTGCTCTTGCCTTGGCTAAATGTCATCGACAATGTGTGCTTAAGTACACGCTTTGGTTCGTCAAAAAAAACCGATAAACAAAAGGCGGCGACACTACTCGAGGCAGTCGGCCTCGCGGATAAGTTAGATGCTATGCCTAACCAACTGTCCGGGGGGATGCGTCAGCGTGTGGCTCTTGCTCGTACATTGATGCAAGACAAACCCTTGGTGCTAATGGATGAGCCTTTCTCAGCATTAGACGCAGTTACGCGCCATAAATTACAGTCATTATCTGCAACCCTGCTTGCAGATAAGACAGTCTTATTAATCACCCATGATCCCCAAGAGGCGCTTCGTCTTGGTCATCACATTTATATGATGACAGGTATTCCAGCATCAATTAAACCATTACCCGTTCCACTGAATACTCCACCTCGGCAATTCGATGGTGAGCTCGCAGCTCTCCAGCAAGGGATCATCAATGAACTGGAGAGTGATTATGTCTGATCAATCCATCTCGTCCAAGTTGCAGAACCCCTTACTGGAGCAACAAGCCGCGAGTCAAAAAGCGAGTAAAGGCATTCAGTCTCTTGTCGCGCAGCAAATATCACGCTTCATTATTAGCGTTGCGATCATCATGGGGTTATGGCAAACCAGCGTCGTCATTTTTGAGCTTCCCGCTTTTATCCTGCCGGGCCCTGTTGCCGTCTTCACCAAGCTCATCGAGCGTGCTGATGTTCTTTGGCACCATACGTTAGTTACAGGGACCGAAGTACTTTTTGGTCTTCTTTTGGGTCTAGCGATGGGATTATTTTTCGCCCTACAAATGCTTGTCTTCGAGCCTTTAAGACGCTGGCTATTACCGATATTGATCACCAGCCAAGCAATACCCGTTTTTGCCATTGCTCCTATTTTGATGCTTTGGCTAGGTTATGGCATAGCATCCAAAATTGTCATGGCCGCCCTGATCATCTTTTTTCCCGTCACCACATGTTGTTATGACGGCCTTCGTCACACACCTAAGGGCTACCTTGACTTGGCTACCACCATGGGGGCAACGCCTTGGCAACAGCTATGGCATGTTCGCCTGCCTGCCGCCTTACCCGCTTTAGCATCGGGAATACGCGTTGCTGTCGTTGTCGCACCTATCGGTGCGGTAATAGGTGAGTGGGTAGGATCTAGTGAAGGACTGGGATATTTGATGCTACAAGCCAATGCTCGAATGTTTGTTGATGAGATGTTCGCGGCTTTGTTTATCTTGGCATTTTTCTCAATCAGCCTGTACTTCATGACCGACCTTTTATTAAAAAAAGCCATTCCATGGCAAAACCAATAGTTAGCACCTACAAAAACGGAATGCTTTCTTCGTTCACCAACAAGGAAATAGAATGAAATCCAATTTGTTTAAAGCGGGTAAACCGCAACTTATTGCTGCTGCAGCGTTAATGATCGCATCTTTTAGCGCTTCTGCTGAAGAGAAAGTGACTCTAATGCTGGACTGGTTCGTTAACCCAAATCATGGCCCGATTATTCTTGCAAAAGAGAAAGGCTGGTTTGCTGAGCAAGGGCTGGAAGTGCAAATTCAAGAGCCCGCGGACCCAAGCGTCCCGGACAAGTTAGTTGCAGCTGGTCGTATCGATCTTGCTGTTTCATACCAAAGTACACTGATTTCCAGTATTGCGGCTGATCTACCTCTCGTCCGTTCAGCAACCTTAATTTCAGGTCCATTGAACTCATTGATTGTTCTAGATAAGTCAGGCATTAAATCAATGGCTGATCTGAAAGGAAAGAATATAGGAGTTGCTATTGGCGGGAATGAAGACGCGACTATCGGTACGATGCTGCGCTCTGAAGGCGTTGATATGAACAGCGTAAAGATTATCAACGTCGGCTGGGCGCTATCTTCTTCGCTGGCCTCTGGAAAAGTGGACGCCATTTGGGGTGGACTACGTAACTTTGAACTTAACCAACTGGCTATCGAAGGCTATGACGCAACAGCTTTCTACCCAGAAGAACATGGCGTGCCTCCTTATGATGAGCTTATTTTTGTTGCCAACAAGCATAATTACAACCCAGAAACCATTAACAAGTTCAACACTGCAATCGAAAAAGCCACGGTCTACCTAATCAACCACCCAGAGCGAGCGTGGGAAGAGTTCGCTGCCTACTCACCAGATACGTTAAATAACGAACTAAACCGCCGAGCTTGGGAAGATACATTAACCCGCTTTGCCCTACGCCCTGGTGCCGTAGAGCTAAAACGCTATGACGAATATGCTGAGTTTATGAAGCAGTATGACATCATTAAAACGCTGCCAAAAGCCCAAGACTACGTGCTGACATTTTAAGCATTACCTATTTAAGCTTTAAGGAAACATCATGAACTATCAAGATCTGATCAGCTACTGCCAGCAAGACTGGAATGATTATACCGAGCATGATTTCGTTAACCAATTGGCGATGTCATCGCTAAACAAGCATGCTTATTTGCACTACCTCAAGCAAGATTTTCTGTTCCTAAAACACTATGCCCGCGCTTATGCTTTAGCTATTTTTAAATCTACAACCCTTGAAGAAATGCGCGAGCCCTTGCCAAGCCTTACCGCACTTCTAGAAACTGAGATGTCACACCATGTTGAGTATTGCTCTACATGGGGGTTGACCGAAGCGGATATGGAGGGAGAGCCTGAGGATTTCGGTACTGTCAGCTATACACGCTATGTATTGGATACAGGGATGGCCGGTGACCGTACCGACTTATTCGTTGCACTGGCACCTTGTGCGATAGGTTATGCCGTAATAGGCAAGCGTCTTGCGAACTGGCAACAAACAGTCCTAGAAGGCAACCCATACCGAAGCTGGGTTGAGTTGTATAGTGGTGAGGATTACCAAAACAGCGTTGACGAAACTATTCGTCGGTTAAACAAGATGCTTAAAGAAGTCCCACTTCACAGCCAACGTGGGCAACGTTTGTGTGAAATATTCAAAACGGCTACTCGTATGGAGGTTGCCTTCTGGCAGCAAGGCATGAATGCCGCAAAATAAATAATATAATGATAAGCCCTGCTGTAGGCAGGGCTTGCACACCATTATTCAACGGTTATATTAAAAGCTTAAGCCAACAAATGGTCCTTAAAGCCTAGTTCGATTAACTGTTCAAAGGCTTGCCAGACCTCATCTGGGATTTCCTGCTCTACAGAATATCCATAGCTCGGGTAAACTTTTATCCGCTGTAAATCACCCAACATGACATTAATTATATCGCTGTACGACAATGCCTCGTTTGGGTATTCATCAAAATCAATATTCGGAGAAGATACTGCTACCTTTTTGCCCGGCCAGTTCTGCTGAAAAGTTGCATAGGCGCGTCTTTCCATAAATGGCTTTTGGACAAGAATCAGACTTTCTGGGTTTAAGCCCTTCATTTCAAGCAATTCACGAGTAAACTGAATATTCTCACCGGTATTTGTCGATTGAGGCTCAAGCAAGATCGCTTGCTCTGGTACACCCATATCCAACGCCAATTCAGCAAATGCTTCGGCTTCAGAACCTTTATACATGCCTCGCGTTAACTCACCTTCGCCGCCAGAAAATACGATGTATGGAGCGAAACCATCAAGAAACAATCTTGCCGCATGTTCTGCCACTCGAATATCGTTACTACACAACACAAAGATACAATCACTAGGGACGAGAGTGTGGTTTAAGTGATGATAGTTCCACACTGTTGTTGCTAAAGCATGCACACTTGATGGCATTCCAATACTCCTTATTGCTAAAAGGCGAAAAGCTGCCTGATAAACAAGCAGCAAGTAAGGATATCATGAAGAGGTTGGATGACTATTGAGTGACAATCAACGTTGCGAATCCATTGAGTTAGCGTAGCCACCACTCAGGAATAAGGGTACAGCTCTTATCACCCAGCATCAGCCATCCTTGATCAGCTTCGATCGTTAATTGAAGGTTCATTGAACGTTCAACCATAGACTCGAGTTCTGCGAGGGTCTCATCATTGAAGAAAACCACTGAGATATTGCCGTATTGGCTAATTTTTGCTTGATGCTGTTTCCACCACACAGGAGCAGCGTTATCACCGTATGCAACAATGATAACTTTATCCGACTTATGAGCGGCTTTCTTCAGTCGCTTCTCGTCGGGCAACCCCAGGTCAATCCAAAGCTCGATATCATCAGTCAGGCTTTTCTTCCATAATGCTGGCTCGTCCGCCTCACAGAGTCCTTTCGTATACTGCAAATCCTCATCAGCATTGAAGCCCCATGCAACCAGGCGAAGCATCAGGCGTTGCAGCGTTTCTGATGGATGGCACGCCAGTGTATGTTGTTTATCGATGTACACATGACGGTCAAGATCCGCAACGTTAAACTGAGCTTTGTAGATAGTGGCTTTAAGTGCCATAAGAATATCCTGGGAAAATATAAAAATAATACAAAATGATATGCGCAGTGTAGATTGAACAAAGAGAAGGTTCAATTTCAATTAACTAGCAAGCGCTAAAAAAACAATTTATAGGTAATTAAAAGATAAAATATAACAATTAATGAACATTTTTACGTTCTTTTAACTGCCTTGGTTCATTTTTCAACCAAATTAAATACACTAAAACAGCCTGCAACAATTTGTTCCTTGGTACGCTTAGGCAACCGTTTGATGCGATATTCAAGCTGCATTGCTAACCGTTTATCACCCACACATTCAGACCAAGATAATTGTAATGGTCCCTTCCCTTTTAAGAATTTGGCCCCCCGCTTGGAAGACTGGTGCTCATTAAACCGCCTTTCGACATCTGTTGTGACACCACAATACAATTGATTTGCTGCCGTCCTAATCAAATAGACCGACCATTTCCCAACTTTATTCGATTCAGTCTCGATCTCTTTTGGCTGATCGTGCTGAGTGCCAGTCATGTTTTTGTTTACCCTTACAAAAAAGCCCAGCGATTGCTGGGCTGAAGTTAAGCCGTTGCTATTGAACACTCATGATGTCAAAGATTCAAGCAGCTCTTTCAATTCTTGTAGTTCTTTTTTAAGCTCTACCACCTCACCTTCCAATGCCGCCAAACGCTCTGAGGTTGGCGAAGAAGGGGCTCCTGAAGCAAATGCCTGGCTTTGCTGCTGCAGAGCTTCGATATCGACCTCACCACTAAGCAAGTGCATATAACGAAAGTCGCGTTTCCCCGGCTCTTTCGGCAACTTCACAACAAATGGCCCTTTAGGGTGTTCTGACAGTTTATCGAGTACTGACTCAACTTCCTTCACATCAGAAAAGCTGCAAAGTCGATTAGTACGTGTACGTAGTTCGCCCGGCGACTGAGCACCGCGCAGCAACATTACACAAATAATCGCTTTTTCTTGTTGGCTAAACTGGAAAGTACTGAACTCTGTGTTACAGAAACGATGCTGGTATTTTGCAACCCGACTCCCCGTTCCTGCGGTAACTTCTTGAATAAATCGCTTGGCTTTTAATGCTTCTATCGTATCTTGCACCGTGGCGTCATCTAGCGACATCACTGGTTCACGGTTACTCTTTTGATTACAAGCTGTCGTCAATGCATTCAGTGTTAATGGGTACTGATCAGGTGTGGTCACCTCTTTTTCAAGCATGCAACCTAACACGCGTGCTTCTGTCTGCGAAAAGCAAATATCCATGATCTTCCCTCACCTTTTTCTTCTTTACAATACAAATTCCATTGAGCATAGACGATATCAAAGCGGTATCTGCACAAAGGATTCACTGCTACCCAAGAGAATATATACTGCTTAACAGCAGATTATCATTGCGGTTAGTTACAGCAAGCAGTGAAAAGGGTATTTGGCTGTAAAACAGCCAAATACCCCATGATAAAGTGCAAAGTGTTAAGTAGCTCAAAGAATAAGGGTGGACGAGGGTATCAAGCCCTAAGTAAATTCAGCAGCAACAAATCGGTTACGTCCTTGCTCCTTGGCTTTGTAAAGCACACGGTCAACTATTTGGTACATGTTCTCCACTGTCTCTAAACCAGTTGGTACCCAAGACACCATCCCTTGGCTGACGGTAACAATTTCAGCCGTAGTCGATTTGGAATGGGGAATTTCAAGTTTCTGTATACACTCTTTAAGTCGCTCGCACTCACGAACCGCACGTGTTTTGTCACAGTTACTTATGGCGATCACGAATTCTTCACCGCCGTAACGGGCCGCAAGTTCGCCGGCTCGACTGAAGTTCTTCTTAAGCTCAGATGAAACAGCTTGCAAGCATCGGTCACCTTCAAGGTGCCCATAATGATCATTAAATAGTTTAAAGTGATCGACATCCAACATGATTAGGGTAAACGGGAAGTTATTACGGCCATGCCAAGAGATAAACTCAGCAAGTTTTGTATCGAGGTAGCGACGGTTCGCCAGTTTTGTCAGGCCATCTTCATTCACCTGTTGTGAGAGCCTTTCATTGGCTTGCTCTAGGCTTTTTGTTGTATCTTTTAGTTGATGACGCATATGAGCAATTCGCTGCATCGCTTTTAGTTTTGCAGCCAGTACAATTTTATTTACCGGTTTCACAATGTAATCATCACCGCCCATGTCAATGGCCTTGGCAATCATCTCCGGCTCGTCGTGACCGCTAAGGAAGATAATCGGCACCCATTCAGGGTGCTGGATTCTTATTTGCTCAGCAACCTCAGTACCACTCATATCCGGCATACTGACATCGAGCAAAAGCAAATCAGGATCAAACAGCGGATATTTTTCGATGGCCTCATGACCGGAGGCGACGGCTTCGACTACGTGCCCCAATCGCTGTAGCCGCATAGCCAGTTGCATTCTTTCTAGATGCACATCATCAACCAGTAATATCCGCATCGCTTCCATTTAAGCATCCTATTGATATTTTGACTATTCCTTAAACTATTTATAGCACAGATTAACTCGCCTTTTCCCTATCTTCGATAACTTTGTACAACATGTTAGACAATCATCAGCGCCCTACAAGTTCAAACAAGCGCATATATCCTTTTATCCCTCTATAAGGCTGTTAGCAATAAACAGCCCAAAAAGGTTTAAACGTGAGCAATCTAACGTGACTACCGCGGTTATTGCGCTATCTTATACCCATGTTACTGCAAGTAGCTTAGGTATATATGTTGACTTTTAGATAGAGGGCTTTAGGATTCCCTCCCTTAAACAATTCATGCTTTAGGAATTAGCTATGTCTGACATCGAGAAAAAAGAAGATCAAACCATTGAAGAAGTGAAGTTCACTCTTGACGATTGCTCTCCAGAACTACGTCAAGTTGTTGAGTTTGAAGAAGTACCAGAAGAGCTTCTTGACATGCTAATTAACGTTTACAAAGCGTCTGAACCAAGTTCACGTGAAGCTTGGGATCAACTACCAGCAAGTGCACAAAATGTACTGGATAATTTCGAGCAGTTCCACGCGTTGGTAGCTCTTAGCCAAAGTTACTCAGGTGTAGACTTCCTTGGTGAAATGCAAGAAACAGAAAAGCCTTCAGATATGACTGAAGAAGAGTACACCGACTATAAAGCTGTAACGCTTGATAGAGTCCTTCACAACTGTGTGAAAGATATGGGTAAGCAACTGAAAAAAGCCCGTCGAAACCCGCCAATGAAGCGTGAGTTTCTGGAAATTTTCAAGAAATAAGTATTATACAATTACGTATTGTTTAATTATCGGGAGGGCCTTAGGCCCTCCCTGTTTTTATTGGGAGCAATCATACCAACCGACATAAATATTTGATCAACGACTTATCCAGATTGGTAGCATTCCCGTACCATTTGTTTTTTTTCATGATAAAATAAATGCCTTGAATTAATCAGGCGTCCCCCGAGTAACCTTAAACGCCAATCAACCACTACAATACCCTATAAGAGATGGTTTCTGAGGTACGAATGCCTGGTCAAAAGCAGTTCAAATTTACCAATGGGCTTAATTTCATTCCTGCGTTAGGAGTAATAAAATCTAATAGTACCAGTCAAAAACTCAACCTCTCTGAACAACACATCTTGCTCTATCTTATTGAGCATGCGACCCATCCGGTGACGAAAGACGATTTGCTCAAGGCTGGCTGGCCTGATCGTGTTGTATCTGAAGCATCGCTATTTCAAGCTATCCGTAGCCTGCGCGTAAAACTCCAGGAAAAGACTAAAGGCGAGATCATCGAAACCCTGCCCCGTGTTGGTTATCAAATTACCCAAGTCAGCACCGAAAAGTATTCGGACTTATCGACTTCAACGGTCATAAAGAAGACAGCCCCTTTTCTCCCCTACCTCTCAATCGGTTTACTTTGCGCTATTTTATTGATGGTTGGGGGTTACCTATGGCAAACAGGATACAAATACCCGGATAAAACCCAGTACATCATCCGTACTACCATGTTGCAAAATGGCACTGTAACATTGGTATCAACCAGTGAAGAAGGTGTTGTTGAGCTGCAAACGAAACTTAATGAAATGCATCAAGATTATCTCCAACTAGAGAACGCTCCGGACTTGAACAACATAAAGTTTTACGCCTATAAAGGCCCTGACTCCTATTCCCTTGCATGGTGTCGCATTGACGAAAACAAACTCTGTTTGCCCCAAACTGATTTTTCATATCAGATCAGCAAAGATGATTGGAAAATATTCTCCCGTGAAATGTTTAAGGAATTACCTCTTTCCCGGCCTTACCCAGTAATTCAAACAGATCTTGCCCGTAAACCGACATCGCAAGTCTACATGAACTATATTGACAGTTCAGGTATCGACTCAAAAGTGATATATCACTACATCACCAGAGATGAAGTAAACACATTTAATTTTTCCTACCTAAACTTTATTTCTGAAGAAAAAACCGGCTATCACCACGCGTTGTCTATCAGCTCAGCGACATTAACCGTGATAGAGAATGAGTCACCGTTTATTTCTACCATAGAGCTCAAGCCGATGATGTATCATTGGGCATACCAAGCAAGTGAATCCCTCACTGAACGCTTGTCGACGGCACTCGCATCTGAGCATAAACTCAAAGAGCACTTTCTCCGTAAAAAAGTTAGCTATAACTATCTAATTTATCATCAGGCTCATCTTGATTTGATTTTAAATGATCAGGTGGGTATTTTTTGGGTCCATAATAGTGAAAAAGATGCCAAAACCTTTAACTACAAACGACAAGCGGCGAGACAATGAGTTCGCCGCTCAAAAATCGACATACAGAAGCTTGTATACTCAAGTAACTTGGGTATACAAGCTAACTTAAAAAACCAATGTTCATTTTCTTTATTTGTGATATTTTCGACATAAGATAAGGCACCCTGTTTGAGCGCAGTATCATTCCAACGTAGGGATAGGTATTAAGGTACAACTATAACTGAAACAGAGCACGCCAATAACGAAATAAATGAAACGAATCTCGCTACCTAGCACTTTAGTTAGCCTAATTAACGGTGAGTGGTAAGATGCCAGTATAGCTTTTCCACGTTCTGCCAGTATTTTGATAGACTTAACTTAAACATTAGCGATAAGCGCACTGCAAATTGCCTGCGTAAATAATAAGATAGAATAATATGATATTTAAAAACAAACACTTTAAGCGAGCATGTTATTTTTTCCTGCTATTTTTCTTCTCCGGTTGCGCCGTCTATGCAGGGCTAAACTTAGATCAACTGTTTGGCAAACCTCAGCCTCAGGAAAGAATTGCCGCAGCATCGTCACCCATCGCAAACCACTATATTGATACCGTCAAACCAATCATCGAAAACCGATGTGTTGTTTGTCATGCTTGTTATGATGCGCCTTGTCAGTTAAAGATGTCATCATCCGAAGGCATCGATCGTGGTGCCAGCAAGGAGAAAGTCTATCAGGGTACTCGCCTGCTCGCGGCCAATACCACGCGTATGTTTATTGATGCCCAGTCAACCAGAGAATGGCGTGACAAAGGCTTCGCCCCCGTATTGAACGAGCGAGTCCAGACTGAAGAAGCCAATACCCAGGCCGGTGTCATGGCGCGCATGCTTAAGCTTAAACAGTCACATCCTCTTCCGGGGCAAGAAGTGCTTAATCCAGATGAATGGGACTTTTCACTGGACCGCGATCAGCAGTGCCCTACCATCGAAGAAATGACCAGCTATGAGCAAAACTACCCTGAGTGGGGGATGCCCTATGGTCTACCGCAAATAAGCGACAAAGAAAATCAGGTACTGATGAACTGGCTCGCCAATGGTGCCTTTATGGCAACCGCACCGCCGCCAAACGCGAAGACCTTGAAAAAGGTCGCTGACTGGGAAGCTTTTCTAAATGGAAGCAGCCTGAAACAGCA
The DNA here is from genome assembly GCF_024357955.1 of Photobacterium pectinilyticum. GTDB lineage: Bacteria > Pseudomonadota > Gammaproteobacteria > Enterobacterales > Vibrionaceae > Photobacterium > Photobacterium pectinilyticum. Next base: position 41,031 of record NZ_JANEYT010000030.1, on the reverse strand, counting down.
ACTAACCAGTCGCTATATCTATGAGCACCTGTTTGTTTCTCATCTCTATTTTTCTGATGATTCGCAACCAATTTTTTTCAATCTAGTCCGCTCTCGAACTGCACCAGGGAAACCAATTGACCTTATTGCTACTCGACGTCCTTATGATGACCCCGGCGTTGATCGTGTCTACTATCGCTTCCAACCCGTTAGGGAAACTATTGTCGATAAAACCCATATGCCTTACGCGCTTAGCAGCGCCAAATTGGCTCGCTTCAATACATTGTTTATCCAGCCGAAGTATGAGGTAGCATCACTACCAAGCTATCATCCGGATGTCGCAGCCAACCCTCTGATCTCATTTAAACAGATACCGGTTGATAGCCGCTACCGCTTTATGATCGACAATGCCCAAAACACCATAATGGGCTTCATTAAGGGGCCGGTTTGCCGCGGGCAACTTGCACTTAATGTCATCAACGATCACTTTTGGGTATTCTTTGTCGACCCTGCCATGGCCAATACACCTTCTGTCGATGAGTTTTATGAATCACAGGCAGGGAATCTAAGGTTACCAGCGGAAAATGAAAGTAACACCCTACCGGTGGCCAATTGGATTTCTTATTCCAAACAACAAGGGCGCTTCCTTAAAGCAAAGAATGCGTTTCTTAATACTGCTTTTAAAAATGGCGAGCACCTAACCACTGAATTAATTTGGGATGGTGACAACTACAACGATAATGCCAGTCTCACAGTCTTTCGCCACTTTGACAGTGCGACGGTCACTAAAGGCCTGGTTGGCAGTCAACCGAAAACGGTTTGGGTTATTGATTATTCACTCTTGGAACGTATCCACTACCTGTTAGTCGCTGGCTTTGATGTTTATGGTAATTTTGGCCACCAACTTGTCACACGTATGTACATGGACTTTTTACGTATGGAAGGCGAATCGAATTTCCTCTCTTTACTGCCAACAGATGTACGTCACCAGCAACTCGCTTATTGGTATCAAGGGGCTAATAAACACCTGACAGAATACCTTCAAGGGAATATCAATGAATTTGATCAGCCGACAGGTATCAAATACCACACATCACACCCTAAAAATGAGCTTTTAGGTATGCTGCAGAAGAAGCTAAACGTTGTTTTGCCCGACCGATACGATTTCACTCAATCCAAATTAAACCAAAATGGCTCATTGGCTCTCTATAAATTAAACCGTATTAGTGGAAAGCAAGCTAGCTTGCTACCAGAAATTACTTTTATCATGGTCGAGCCCACTCAACCGGAGCAACAAACAGAGTTATTTACCCTGATCCGTAATAGCGCCCATAAAAATATATCCAGCCTGTTCGATGAGGAATCTAACCGGCTCCATGCGCAAGATAATGTCACTTTGGTTCGAGGTCTGCTAGGAAGCTACCCTCGAGCATTCTGGCATGTGAAAGAAGCGGATTTAGCATCAGCGGCAAATCAAATTAGTACGATTCAAACAGAAGAAGACTATCGCGCTTTCCTTGACAAATATGGCGTTCGCCGGACCGCCCCAGACTTTTGGTCGTTCAGTGATAAATTAAATGAGATAAACCAGCAAATGTTTCCGATTGAAGCAGGGCTGCTTGACTATAACCGGATAGAGAACCGGTAATCTAAAATCGATACTTAAATCGCGTTATAGCAATCTGGGTAAGAAATTGATCAAGTATTTATGTAGGCTGGTATAAATAAATGAAAATAAACAACACACAATGTAGCGAGTATGTATAAACCGGGTAAAATAGGTAAATTTAAATCACGACAAGGAAGGAGCCTGCCATGACCCAACCCCAGCAGTATGCTGTGTGGGATAGTTATATCCGCGGTTATCACTGGTTACAAGCTTTCACTATTGGCGGTTTATGGTACACCGGCACAGAAGGCCTAATGGACTGGCACTTTAGCCTAGCGTACTTATTACTGACTCTGTTAACCACTCGATTGATTTGGGGGGTAATTGGTAGTGAAACGGCGCAGTTCCGCCACTTCATCCGCTCTCCTAAAATAGCGATTCAATATTTAATCGCTACAGTGCGTGGCAACCACAATGATAAAAGCACATCATCACCAGGCCATAACCCAGCAGGTGCTTATATGGTTGTAGCTTTCATGCTTCTGCTTGTTACTCAGCTTTCTACCGGCTTATTTGCCAACGATGATATTATTTCAGAAGGGCCTTTTGCCCATCTGGTCAGTGGTGAAACCAGCAGCTTCCTGACTGATATTCATGCCCTAAACTTCAATGTGATCCTCGGAGCTATCTGTATACATTTAGCGGCGATCACTCTCTACTTTTTGCGTAAAGACAACCTCATTACCCCAATGTTGACCGGAAAGAAAGTTCTGGACGGCGATACCCTCCCGAAAGTGGTCAGTGGTATTTTAGCTTGGGTGATATTCCTTATTATTGGCACTATCGTCTATTTTACCCTCGCGCAAGACGTTGTAGCATATCTATTTTAATCAAAAATGCCAGGCTAACGTCTGGCATTTTTAGCTTTTCGAGTACTTTAAAAGCTAACGATATTTATAGTCACTATGGCAAGACTTACAGTTCTTAGCCGCCTCTCCAAATGCACGTTTGGTTGAACGCTCGTCACCCTCCAGCGATACTTTAGCCAAGTTAGCCATGTCACCTTGAAACTTATCTAACTTAGCACTGAAACCTTCCCAGTCTGACCAAATTTCAGGCTTCGCTTTTGTCTCGCCTTTATCAGTACCGGTTACTTTGAAGGCTTCTTCAGGCATATAAGTCAGCTGTGAAATAAATTGAGCACGCTGGCTGAATGTTTGCTGATCCCAATCTTTGCGGCCTTTTACCATTTCTGCCAAATCACCAAAATTAGTTGCGATCATTGTAAACGCGGCTTGACGATATTCTATTGCATCTTCAGGCTTCTCAAACGGCGACGCTGAAACACCGGCAGCAAACATTATACACCCAGCGATCATTACTTTTTTCATGACTTTCTTTCCCTTTGTTATTATTCCGTTTTTGGTAACACTGGTCATTAACCCCACCGTAAGGTAATGTGCTTAGTGTCATATGGAAATGATACAGAGGGATAAAAACATGTAAATACTTTGATTGTAAATATTACAAAGATTTACAATCAAAGTATTTGACCATTTCTCCTCTGGTCTCATCTATTGCAAATACAAAATCATGGTGTTTTTGATAAAACTCAATTAGCTGTGGCATTCTATACAATTGGATACTGAGCCCTCTCAATTTTCGGCGTTTTGCCTCTTGTTCCAAGATATGGATCAATTGTGAAGCTAGCCCCATATTACGGTATTTAATTGAGACCCAAAGCGTTCCAAAATACAGCGTTTCAGACTGCTCTGTCGGTTCCCGGTAACAAGCGCCTGCAAGGTATTCATCTTCATTTTTAATAAAAAGATAATGGTTACCCAGATCTGTCAGGCTCTGAATAAATTGCTCATATGAGTCAAATCTAACATAGGGTTTGCCAACAAACGCTTCATATTCAGCGAAAGCATCATTTATTGTTTCCCATATTTGTTTACGCTCACAATCAGATAACGAAACAACATCTGGCTGGATTACCCCTGGCGACATTCTTTGTACATTAGCCATAGCTTCACCTAGCAATACTCAAACAAGCACTTGTAACTAACAAATGTTATCATGGCCGAAAACATAACAAAGAGCAAAGTCATGCTAGGAACACTCAGTAAAATGAAATCTCAACTCGGTGACGTCGTTGAATATCAACTTCCCGTTGGCGATGAGTTACTACCTCTAAACCCACTAATTGGGAAACATCTTAAGCTGACTCACACGGGTAATATTTATTGTGATGCCTGTGGTAAAAAAACCAAAAAAAGCTATTCGCAAGGCCACTGCTTTCCATGTATGAAAAAGCTAGCCCGCTGTGACATGTGCATCATGAAACCGGAAAACTGCCACTATGCAAAAGGTACCTGCCGTGAACCAGAATGGGGTGAGGCCAACTGCATGGTTCCTCATTATGTATACCTTTCTAATACATCAGGACTAAAGGTGGGTATTACCCGCCATACCCAATTACCAACCCGCTGGATTGACCAAGGTGCTACCCAGGCATTGTCAATTCTGAAAGTAAAAACACGCCAAATTTCCGGATTGGCAGAAATCGCACTAGCTGAATTAGTGGCTGATAAAACGAATTGGCGTGCCATGTTAAAAGGCGATAATGTTGATATGCCTCTTCAAGACGAAGCACAGCGCCTGCTGCCTGAGATAGAACAACGTATTAACGAGTTGCTTGAGTTATACGGGGAAGGCGCTGTCGAGAAACTCGAAGAGGATATCGTTACTATCCACTATCCAGTTAATGTACACCCGAAAAAAATCACGTCGCACAACTTTGATAAAGAACCTGTTGTGGAAGGTACGCTAATGGGGATTAAAGGCCAGTATCTGATTTTCGATACCGGTGTGATCAACATTCGAAAGTTCACCAGTTATGAGGTCACGGTAGAAACAGCTGTAGACTAAAAGCTTAATACAATGCATCCAAAACGGCTGTTGTCACCTACATGTAGTGACAACAGCCGTTTATCTGTATGGCTAAATGGCTTGGCTAGAATGTCTATTTTGCTTTAGGTTGAACAAACTTCCTGTTGCTATCTACCACAGCAACATCCCGAATAAAATTCATACCCAATACGATTCCTTGCCCTGCGCCAAGAGCAAATTCGGTCAACTCATTGAGCTCACCTAGTTTTGCTCTAAGCTTAACAACCGCCTGTGGGTTTTCACTTTTTTTCGATTTGAGCCAACGCTCGACCGGTAACTCAACGTCTTTGCCACCAGCATTGAATTTCACCCAGTCTTTACCATCGCGCTCAAAAGCCTGTAAATTACTCACGCCAATAGATGAAAGCGTTTTTCCATCATCAACCTTGGCCCGAATATGCTGCTGAGCTTGGGCTATCCACAACCATTCTTCATTACCTAAAATCAACTTGCCATCGTCAGTTTTGGTCACCACCGGTTGAGGCTTAGGTTCTGGTTTCACTTCCGGTTCAGGTAACGGTTTAACTTCCGGCTCAGGTATAGGTTCTGGAGTAACAGGCGTCCCTGTATCGACAACCGGTGGGGTGACAGGCTGCTCGATGCCCCCTCCCCCAATATCCGGTTCAGGGGTTGTTTCTGTCTGCCGCCCAGATTGCTGAGCACAACCTGCAAGCAACAATAGCGCAACATATGTAACCACTCTTCTCATTAATCTCATCCCTACAACATCAAGGTTCGTAATATGATCAAACATTTTTTTATTTAGTTATATATACCATAGTACGCTCAACTAATGGCATCATCAAAATATCAGCGTCAAGCGTTACCCAAGATCACATTATAAAACATAGCCATACTCAACACTTAATGTTTGATCGAACTGAGACAGCTTGTTTTGAATCCAAGCCTCATCATACCACCCTATATTCCGACTATGCTTAGCATCGTCCCACAAACTAAAATACCAACGCCGCAACTCAAAACCCGGTGCTAATGGCATCTCTTGCTTATAGCGCTCAGCAAGCTGCATTTCTGGCCTCACATCCAATAAATGGAAGAGATCCATTTCACGGTGTTTAAAACCAACATCGCACGGGTCCAGGATAGCAGTAACTTCAAATGACTTTGGATCAACCAGAATATTACCAACGTGGCAATCATCATGGATCAGCGAAGATTCCGGTAACGCTTCAGATAAAATATTGTCTCTCATCTGCCATAAAGAGTGATACTTTTGCTTTTGCACTGGCGTGAAAGGAGAAGCAGCACTGGCAACATAGCGATAAACAGGCTCCATCCAGTGAGAGAAAGCCTTGCTTAAGCTTGGATCAAACCTTCCACTCTCCAATTCGAAGCCATTGGGTTCCGAGATACTGTGTAACGTATGTAGTAACTCAAGGTAGCTCTCTGCAAAACGCTGGACCGCATCCTTTTCATTGGGAATTTGATGTGCTGAAATCCCTTCTAACCACTCAAGCATAATAAAATCGTAGCCTTCTTCCCGGCCAAAAAATAATACTTCAGGAACTGGGCATGGTAATGCTTGACGCAAACGTTCCAGACCTTCAATTTCTTTTCTTAACCGCCCTATTTCGTGCGAAAACTTAACAACAACCTTACTATTGCCTGATGCCAAGAAAACAACACAACCATAAAATGTTTCTTGTATTTCAAACACTTGGGGAGTTTCACGAAACATTGTTTTAAAGCTAAGCTCTGCAATCCTTTTTAGTTGCAATCTATTCAATCTGACTTCCTTTTCACTCGTTAACTTTACTCGGTTAAAGCAATGATTTTATATGGATAATTTTAGCTTCACCTTGTAATACCATAACCTGTTAGAAGTCGTTTTGGATTCACCATGGTCAATAATGAGTTCAAGCTCTCACAAATAGTGCTTTTGACTGAAAGAAAACAACAGAAGGTTTACCAAAGTAGCTGTAAACGGTTTGATTTGGCAAGAATTGATGGGCGATAGCAACGCTCTGGCTTGCAGTATTACGACCAGAGCGATCATATTATTGAATGGCAATGCCAAGTACATCAGCTAACTCTTCAAGTTGCTGTGCGGAATCGAGTCGGAAGGACCAATTAACCCCCGACCCCATAGCCGTGATCACATTCGCTCCGTTACCAAGAAGAGTAATGTCATCGGCAGCAGCCTGTAATGATACGCGTGCAGTGCCGTCTAATCGAACGACAACTTCATGTTGGTTGGCAATGATCCGCCCTGCCGAGAAAACAATTGTCATTATTCCACCGTTTTTTTATGTTTCATAACTGCAATTGTTAGGCGGCTGGTACACACCATACGGCCCCGAGGATCTGTAATATCTATTTGCCATACTTGGGTTGTCGCCCCCAGATGTACTGGCGAAGCTTTACCAATAACATGGCCACTTCTCATTGCACGCAAGTGGTTGGCATTGATATCAAGACCGACACAATATTTTCCTTCATCAACACACATATTAGCGGCCAACGACCCCAAGGTTTCTGCCAATACGACAGAAGCACCACCGTGTAGCATCCCCAACGGCTGATGGGTCCTTGGTTCAACGGGCATCACCGCAGACAAGCTGTTGTCATCAAATGTCGAGTACTCAATACCGAGATGCTCAACTAGCGTATTTACCGATGTCTCATTTAAACTATCAAGAGTGAAGGATTTTTTCCAAATACTCATCACGTTATCCGAACAATCTTATTTGGAGAGAATGATACAGCAACTGTATAATTCCGCTATTGCGGTTTATATAAAAATGAAAGGAGTCTTGGATGAATCGCTTTCAACCTCTTGCTATTGCAGGCTTAATCACCGCTGCTCTAGCATTAACAGCTTGCAGCAGCTCGCCGACGGGTAGGCAGCAGGTATTGCTGTATTCTGAACAGGATATGTCCCAGTTAGGGGCACAGTCTTTTGACGCCTTAAAAGAGCAAGAAAAGATCTACACCGATACAAAAACCAATCAGTATGTTCAATGTGTTACGGATGCACTGACGACCCGTTTAGGAGGCCCTCAAACAACAGGGCAATGGGAGGTCGTCGTCTTTGACAGTGATCAGGTCAATGCCTTTGCTCTACCTGGAGGTAAGATCGGCGTCTATACAGGACTACTTAAGGTGGCAACAAATCAAGATCAGTTAGCTACAGTGATCGGTCACGAAATTGGCCATGTGCTTGCCCAGCACAGTAACGAAAGGCTTTCCCGCTCCCAGCTCGCTAACATGGGGATGCAAATTTCCAGTGCAGCCATCGGGGGAGCAGATTACCACGATGCGGCCATGGCGGGCTTGGGGCTTGGCGTCCAATATGGCGTGTTAATGCCTTATGGCCGTGCGCAAGAATCAGAGTCGGATATTATTGGCTTGAGGATGATGGCAGAAGCGGGGTTTGATCCTTTTGAGAGCATCAACCTATGGAAGAATATGGCGGAAGCATCTGGTGGTAGCCAGCCTCCTGAGCTGCTATCGACCCACCCTTCCCACTCAACCCGGATCGATGACTTACGCGCAGAAATCGCCAAGCTGCCGAATTTCAATACACCAAAGCCTCAATGTAAGATATAACTAGGAGCCCTCTTTTAGGGGGCTTTATACACAATCAGATTAGCCACTACAATAATGCAGCGTAAATGAACCTAGATAGTGACTACTCATCGGGCGATGGTTACGCCGATTTTGCTAAATGGCTCGAAGTGCAACCAGAAGACCAGTTTTTACGCTGGTATTTTTTATGTCAAAGGAAGCTTAAGAGTTGTTATTTTTTTAGCTCTTCGAACTTATCGCTTAGGTCACTAGCGGTATCCGATGCTTTACTAGACACATCTTCAAAAACATCCTGCACATCTTCAAATGAGCGAGAATCGGTAAGATCTTCAATTTGATCTTTGTAGGTCACACCGATGTAAATTCCAAAACCAACTAAAGCCAGTACGATATATTTCAACATCTCAACCTTCTCTTTTCAAACTGAGCATATGAGGCACTTCCCGCCTCTTTAAAAATAGTCTCTTTTATAACGAAAAACAGCTTCCGAAGAAGCTGTTTCAATCCTGAGCTTAATTAGCGAACCAGGCTAATTAGGGACTTACCCAGCAACCATTCAAGCTCTTTCTGGCTTTCTTCGCCAAAACGCTCAAGGCATAGAGTATAAAGTCTATCAATACCGCGCTTGGCAAACTCGCTAGTCGTTTCTGAGGAGGCGATATGATGAAATAACAAACGTAACGTAGCCTTAAACTCCTCATCATCCAATGCCGCAACCCAACTACTCGTAAACCCAGCCAGGCCATTATCGAGAGCAAGTTTTTCAACAAATATCCGGAAAATACGACCATCCAGAGCAGTAGCGAAATCGTGCTTCTTGGGGAAGTGATGACTAATACCCGTACGAGAGATCCCTGTCTGCTTGCTCAAGGTGGTATACGACATCTTGTCGTATCCCAACGTCAAAATTTGATCCACTACGGCATCCATAATCGTTTGGATGGTAATTTCAGTATCTTCTTTACTACGCTTCGGCATAATACTTTGACTCTATGATTCTATTTGATCACCCAAAGACCCGCCTAATTCCCAAACGGGTTACGTAACCATATAAGCAAATGTGTTGAAATCCGATTGATGCCACTTTGTCATACTAATAACGAGTCGCACAATACAGGATGTCATTCCGTTAATTGATAATATTACCGTTTAACCGTCAGTTTCAAGTCAAAAAATGTCATGAAATGAAAATTTAATTCAGTGTTCACTTACAGTAACCAACTGACGGGTGAAACCACCACGCTAAGCTCCATATATGGCTTATTTATACTTAAAGCTCAATTCTTGCAGTGCTTTGAACTAGCCGTAACTGATTTATCATCATGAACATCTTTATTCACTCCACGAAATTGGCACTATTGTAATAGAAACAGGAATTTATGAATAGGCCAGCAACATTAAAAAAATTGTACACCTGTTTGAATTTTGTTCTATTTTAATCTTTGAAAACTAATTATTTTTTATTGTTTTATGCGAGTAAGACGCTTTTAAATAATCTGAAGATAGTAAATAACTGCTTGACCAAACAGTGAAAATAGCATTAATTTAACAAAACAATAACACGGAAGGATCGAAGTATGACTCTACCTCTGCAATCGGATCGCTTAAGGGATACTCTGATGACTCAACCACTGCCAACTGAAATGATTCTAAAATGGGCAGAAGAACGCGCAGATGATGTGTACCTTCGCCAGATCATCAACCGACAATTTGTCGATTTCACCTATGCAGAGGTAGCTGACAAAGCGCTCAGGCTTGTCAGCGCCCTTCGTGCCCAAGGTTTCAAGCCTGGTGATCGTATAGCGTTGATGTCAAAGAACTGTGCCGAATGGTTCATCACCGACCTCGCGCTAATGCTGGGTAGCTATATCAGTGTCCCTGTTTTCCCAACGGCGGGTTTTGAAACTATTGAACACTGCTTAACACACAGTGAATCGAAAGCTGTCCTCATCGGTAAGTTGGACGACAGCAAAGCAGCACTTGCTGTAATGGAAAAATACCCAGATATTCTTTCTATTGCTTTTGATTATCCGTCTGCACCAAAATGCGATCACGACTTTAATACCTTACTTTCCCAATATGAGCCATCACAGGAACGTCCAAACCACCAGCAAGATGATTTGATGTCGATTGTCTATACCTCTGGTACATCCGGTCTCCCTAAAGGTGCGATGCTAAGCTATGGTTCATTTGCATGGTCTGCGCAACGTCTTGTGGATCATATTGGAATGCAAGAAGGTGAACGTCTGTTCTCCTACCTACCTCTAGCGCACATTACCGAGCGAGTCTATATCTTTGGCTCTTCAGTGATGTCTGGAATGCAAGTTGCTTTTCCTGAGTCTCTGGATACGTTTATCGACGATGTAAAAATGCATCGTCCAACGTTGTTTATTTCGGTTCCTCGACTATGGACTCTTTTCCAACAACGAATCTTGGAAAAACTTCCGCAAGGTAAGCTCAACTTATTACTGAAAATTCCATTCATTTCTGGTGTCATCAAGCGCAAACTTGCCGATGGCCTTGGTCTAAATAAAGCACGAGTACTCGGGTGCGGCTCTGCCCCTGTCTCACCAGCCCTACTTCGCTGGTACGAGAATATTGGTTTGAACATTACCGAAGCTTGGGGGATGACCGAAAGCTTTGCCTACAGTACCCTTAACCACCCATTCCGCAGTGACAAAATTGGTACAGTCGGTAACTCTGGCCCAGGGGTTGAAATCAAAGTTTCAGCCGATGAAGAAATCTTGGTACGCGGCATGGGGTTGTTTTCTGGTTACTACAAAAATGAAGATGCGACCAAAGAGATGTTCGACGAAGATGGTTGGCTCCATACCGGTGATATTGGTTTCATGGATGAAGAAGGTTACTTAACGATTCAAGGCCGCAAGAACGACACCTTCAAAACGGCCAAAGGGAAGTTTGTGTCACCAGTCCCTATTGAAAAACGTATCTTTGAAATTGCCAATATTGAAATGATGTGTGTGATTGGTTCTGGTATGCCAGCACCAATTTTGCTAGCCGTTCCGCATGACTTCCCTAACTTCGACCGTGAACGCTATGCCCGCACAGCCCAGCGTGTTATTGATACCATCAACCAAGAGCTAGAATCTCATGCCAAGATCAGAGGTGTGCTGATGATTAAAGACCCTTGGAGTGTAGAAAACAATATCTTGACGCCAACACTTAAGATAAAGCGTCACCTGCTTGAGAAGAAATACCATGATGTCGGTGCTAACTGGCCAAAAGATCAATTAGTGCAGTGGGAAGAATAACTCAGTCCTCTCCCCCCTTATACAACAAGCCCTCGCATTTGCGAGGGCTTTTATTTTCGCCTATATTTCAGAGCTTAAATCATAGCTTATAGCGCTGTACTTCCGTCTCGAGTTGTCCGGCTAGTTCCTTCAAAGAGCCCGCTTGACGGGCCGCTTCCATAGCTTCTTGAGCCATTTGGTTTGCCACTTCCTGAACACCTTCGGTATTACGACTAATTTCCGCCGTTACACTCGACTGTTCCTCGGCCGCCGACGCTATCTGAGTCGCCATATCACTGATCACATGTATCTCGCTCGCGATACTATTGATACTCTCACCCGCAGCATCGACATCTTGAACGCTGGTATCAGCTAGCTGGTGGCTATCATTCATCACAGTCACTGCATTATGAGTCGTCGACTGAAGTGTCTCGATCATATTTTGAATTTCTTCTGTCGAAGTATGTGTACGCTGAGAAAGCACCCTTACTTCATCGGCAACGACCGCAAAGCCACGGCCTTGCTCTCCTGCACGCGCTGCTTCAATGGCCGCATTGAGTGCCAATAAATTAGTTTGCTCGGCAATCTCTCGGATAGTTGAAAGAATGGAACTAATTTTCAAGGCATGCTCATTAAGATCTTCAATAATGGCTGCGGCATTGGTGACTTCACTGGCTAGGTTGCCAATTGATTGCTGACTTTGGCCGACTTGGCGATGACCATCACCGGCCAACGATACCGCCTGCTCTGCCGTCTTCGCTGTGTTCTCAGCATTACCGGCGATTTCCTGCGTCGCACTCGCCATTTCGGTCACAGCGGTTGCTACCATGGTAATTTCATCTTGCTGCTGGCGAATACTGTGGCTGCGCTGAGTTGAAGCCGTAGCAGAGTCGGCAGCATTGCGATTTAGCTCGATGGCAATATCACGCAGCTTAGTCGCCATTACATGTTGATGTGACACAAACTGGTTGAAATTTTCGGCTAACTGACCAACTTCATCCTGGCTGTTGACGGGAATACGAGCGGTTAAGTCTCCTTCACCATGGGCAATATCAGCTAAGGCTGCAGATACTTTTTTCAATTCACTCAGTTGCTTTGTCAATAACAAGCTGCTCAAACCGCAAACCACGACAAGGATCACAAGCCCGATAAGCAACTCATCAAATAGCATATCCCGAATCGGCGCTTCAAGTACCGACTTATCCATCACCATCACTAGCGCCCAACCAGAATTTGGCACATCGTGAATAGCAACCGCTCGCTCACGCCCGTCAAAGTCACTCAGAAAAAAGCCGCTGCCATTCATCTCGTTGCGAAGAGAATGTACATTTAAACCCAACTCTGAAATCGGCTTCAGCTGCATATCCGAATTCGGGTGAGCAACAACGACCTGATTTTCCATATCCAGCAACATAGCATAACCGTCACCCAGCACCGGAATATTCAGTACATCACGCATCAGATCGCCAAGAGCTAGATCTGCTCCAGCAACGCCCAGTAGCTGCCCACTTTGCATCACCGGCTCGGCTAAAGTCACCACCAATGTTTGCATGGTGTGGCTCATGTACGGTGCTGTTACAACCGGCATCCTCGCGGCAGCAGCTTCTTGGTACCACCCTCTTTCACGAGGATCATAACCGGCGCGGTTTAACGATGGATCCTGACGGTGCATGTCCCCTTGCTGGTTACCGTAAAAGCTCAGACCGAAATCACCCGATACATGCATCTGCTTAAGGTGCTCAACAATATCAGGCGCATCATTTGTTGCCATGGTTTTAACCACGGCATTTACTGCTGCTTGCTTACTTTCAAGCCAGTCACCAATACCCTTGGTCACCGCAACAGATGTATTTCGGCTTGCGCTTTCAATAGACTGCCACGCTTGATTTTTCATTGACAGGTAGGAAAAACCGCCAAGGACTATAGCGGTAATAGAAACGGCAACAAAACTCGATAACAACAGCTTTGCTTTTAAGGATAACTGCATAACTTCCCTTTATCTCGAAACAAAATGGGGGGGATTATAATGTGTGGCACGAATAAAATTCATGATCTATCGCCAAAAAAATCATTTTCATACCAATATAATCAACGACATATGCACTAAAACCCTTAAGGGGAATTTATGTTTATTAAACAATTTACATCGTCCGTTATTCACCTAGCACTTATCATTCTGCTGATAACTCTTGATATGGTGTAAAATCAATTAGCTATAAATTCAAGTGACTGGATATATTCATTTTCGGTTCACGTACAATCGTTTACAATTTAATGTATGAATAGAAAAAACAAATACATCCTGTCGCTGCTCTTTTTAACCTCTTCTGCACTGGCAAGCGTTGAATTGGAGATTGATGAAGACCATGACGATGTCATGCGAGCTGTTCAACAAGGACTGGTACAGCCGTTCTCATCTTTACAATCTAAGGTAAACGAACAACTCCATGGCCGCATTATTCGCGTCGAGTTGGAAGAAGATGACGACATTTGGATCTATGAGTTAAAACTTATCGGCCCCAACAATAATATTGTCAGGGTGGAATATGACGCTCAAACCCTGACAATTCTTGAAATAAAAGGCAGGGGTCTTGAAAACATAATCAAGGTAGACCAATGAAAATACTTGTCGTTGAAGATGAACAGGCCTTGGGTGAACAGATTGTTGAAGGTTTAGAGCAAAGTGGTTGGGTAGCCGAACTCGCCTCTGATGGTATTGATGCCTTGTACCGTGCCACTTCAGAACCTTGGGACGGAATTATCCTCGATTTGGGCTTACCCAAATTGGATGGCCTGACCGTGCTAAGAGGTATCCGAGATGAAAACGTCACTTGTCCGGTAATTATCCTTAGTGCTCGTAATGAACTCACACAGCGTGTTGACGGCCTCAATGCTGGCGCTGACGACTACCTAACAAAGCCATTCCAGATGATTGAGCTTGTTGCCCGTTTGCGAGCACAAGTACGCCGCTCAACTGGTAATGCCTCGCCGATCATTCAAATTGGAGGGCTAAGTCTCGATACCCGTACCTCTAAAGTCATGCACAACAGTGAGAGTATCGACCTTACCGCTCTCGAATTTAAAGTGCTTTCCTACATGATGCACAATGCCGATAAAGTCATTTCACGCACAGAGCTTGTTGAACACATATATAAGCAAGATTTTGACCGCGACTCTAACACCATAGAAGTGTTCATTGGTCGCATTCGCCGAAAAATCGGCGGTGATGTGATAAAAACGGTCAGAGGGCTTGGATATCGTATCAATGCCGATTAGAGCCCCACAAACACCTCTACCCAGCCTTCGCAGCCGCTTACTCATTGCCGCGGCTGTTTGGCTATTGGCTATAACCCTTGCGGCGGGTTATTTGATGCCATCATTCATCAAGACCTATTTGGTCGACCAGGAGAAACATCAACTATATATCTACCTGGATGAACTAACGGCCCAAATTGATGTAGACAATAATGGCAATTTACTTCCTCCCAACACATTATCCAACCCACGATTCCAGCAGCCATATAGCGGGTTATATTGGAGTGTTAATATTGATAACAAAGAGCTGCGTTCTCGTTCTTTATGGGATACTCGAATTTCAGGCAATAGAGAGTCAGGATATGTCGGCCCAGATAAGCAATCGCTACTGGTACTCAACCGGAATATCCTATTGCCCGAACTTGATGATCCTGTCACGCTCACTGTGGCGATCAACCAAGAGCGGTTACTGAAAACGCTGACCCAACTTACCAACGGTCTGTGGTTAATATTACTGATTATGGCTGGTGGTATCCTCTTTTTAATCTGGCTACAGGTTAGCTGGTCACTCTGGCCGCTACGCCACTTACAACAAAATTTAAAAGATGTACGTGAAGGGCAAACATCAGAACTTAGCGGGGTCTATCCCGCCGAAATCCGCCCTGTTGTTGACGACCTCAATGCCCTGCTGTTCCACTATCAGGAGCTCCTTGACCGGGCACGTAACCATGCCGGTAACCTATCGCACGCTCTCAAGACGCCGATTGCCGTACTCAATAATGAAATCGCCCACCTCAATGAACAGGAACAATCGCGGCTACAGCCCTCTTTGCAACAACTTCAACAGCATATTGACTATCACTTAGGACGAGCGAGAATGGCTGGTACGAGCAATATCTTGTCAGCCAAAACGGCTCCCTCCACTCGAGTTGATGCGATATCCATGGCGATGGACAAAGTCTATGCTGACCGTGGTGTTGTGCTTGTGAACGAATTAGACAGTGATTTGTTGGTGGCGATTGAAAAGCGGGATCTCGATGAAATCTTAGGGAATGTAATAGAGAACAGCTACAAATGGGCAAATAGCTTAATACGTGTCCACCAACCGGAACAAACAACTGAGAATGTTTTACTGGTAATAGAGGATGATGGGCCCGGTATTGACGATGATGCCTACCAGAATGCTGTAAAGCGAGGCGTTAGGCTTGATGAGACAACACCTGGCACAGGTCTCGGATTAAACATTGTCAGCGAGTTGGCTCATAGCTATCGCGGTGAATTGATACTAAGCCGAAGCCCGTTGGGAGGATTAAGGGCTTCAATTACCCTGCCTAAACCTAGAAAATGATATCAACCAGCCACAGCACTTATATAGCGGGCGTTTGTTCGCCAGTTTCCAACAACCCTAGGCTGGCCAAAGCGTGAGATTTACGATCCTAACAATCACGCCAAGTACCAAGGAAGCAACACCCAATCGGTACCATTTGAATTCTTCGACTGACAAACCAATACGGCTGTAAAACATCTTCAAGACCCCGGTCCAATCACTTGTTCGGCGTCCATATATAAAAATTCCGTTTGCGACCATGGCTAACCCTGCCAAAATTAGTAGATATTCGGCAACTGTCATTGATAACTGCAGCATGGTGTACTCCCTTTTTCATCATCTACACTCTGATTAAATGCCATTAACACAAATTGCTCAATTAGACCAAGGTAGAGGATCGCGTTTTCACCGGAAGGGTTATTTAAGAAAAAATCCCGTTAACAGTAAAGATTGTATGCTTATTCAAGGCGTTTAGTGTAGAATCCTGCCCCCTGAAATTCTAACGAAGTTATCGAGGCGACATGCAATTACTCGAAGCAAAATTACATAAAATTGACCGTCATAACTACCGCAGCTACTCTAGCTTACGCGGTGAATACCATTTCGTTGACTTCGATTTCTTCATTGATATCACTCAATCGGACCCATTTGCGCCAGCCTCTCGCGTACGTGCGCGCCGCAAATGGTCACTGACTGACCTTGAGTGGTTAAAAGAACAGTCTCCTGACTACCAACGCGCTGCACGTGATTTCATCGCTCGACAATTTGCCGAGCTGGCACAGCAAATTAATGATATTCAAATTGACCGTCCGGGACAAACGGTTCTAGACCGTACCGCCGTTGTCTTTGATGACGATGCACTGGAGTTGCGCTTTCGCGTCAACCTGCCTTCAGACGGCCGCACAATTATTGCTAAAAAAGCAGCTAACCTGCTGACGTTCACCATGCCAAAGATCATTCGCCGTGCCACGATTGCACGTGAGTTACCGATGGATGAGTTAAAGCGTCACTGTGAAACGGTAGAAGATCAGGTCGCTCTGCGTAAACAACTAGCAGATAAAGGCTTGATGGCCTTTGTTGCCGATGACAGCGTACTTCCTCGTTTGGCGGGTAACAGCGACTCACCGTTAGCCGATGCCATTCCGTTCGTTAGCCCAGAAAACCTTGCGATTGAGCTTGAAGCACCACATCGCGGAAAAATTCGCGGCATGGGTGTTCCGAAGGGCATCACCATGATTGTAGGTGGTGGTTTCCACGGTAAGTCTACCCTACTAAACGCAATCGAAAGCTCAGTTTACGATCACGTTCCGGGTGATGGTCGTGAATATATCGTTACTGAAGAATCGGCGTCCAAAATCCGCGCCGAAGACGGTCGCTGTGTACATAACGTCGATCTTACTCCATACATCAGCAACCTGCCGATGGGTAAAGACACCAGCATGTTCTCAACCCAGAATGCATCTGGTTCAACATCACAAGCGTCATGGTTGCAAGAATCCATTGAGTCTGGCTCTAATGCCCTGCTAATCGATGAAGATACCTCGGCATCAAACTTCATGATCCGCGATGAGCGCATGCAAGCCTTGATCGCTAAAAATGATGAGCCTATCACGCCGTTGGTTGACCGTATTTCACTGCTACGTGATCAACTGGATGTATCTGTGTTGCTTGTTATGGGTGGCTCTGGTGACTATTTGGACGTTGCAGACACAGTGATCCAAATGCACAACTACCAAGCGATCGATGTAACAGAAAAAGCGAAAGAAGTAGTTACCTCTCACCCGACTCGCCGTCAGCTTGAAGGTAGCACCGAAATCACCCGCCCGCGCACACGGAAACTAAACCGTGCGGGCCTAAAAGCACAATTAGAAGACGGTAAATTCCGTATTCAAGTCAAAGATAAAACGTCTATGCGTTTTGGCCGAGAGCAGATTGATCTTCAAGCACTTGAACAAGTTGCCGACTCAAGCCAGTTGCATGCAATCGGCTGGCTGTGGTTCCAAATAGCTCAGGGTAAAGGTTGGGAGAAAGCACCGAGCAAGGCTTTCGCTCAAATGCTTGCCAGTGACGAGTGGTTCCGCACCATGCCAAACTACGGTGATATCGCCAAACCTCGAGTTATCGAGGTAATGGCTGTACTGAACCGTATGCGTAAATCTGAATTCCAGTAGTCGTAAAATACGCTGAATAAAAAACGATGAGGCTTACCTCATCGTTTTTTTTGCCTAAAGCCCATGACTATTAATTAAAATCGGCGGCTTACTGCAAAGAACAGGGTTTCTCTGGGTCCGAACCCTGCTTCCATGAGCACTTCCCAGTCACGATTAAATGCATATTGAAAACCAGCAACACCATTCCATTTATCATCAGTACTTTGGCTAACTTCGAATTTACCATCTGGGGCAAGTTGGTCGATAATACTATCTAATGCCGGAGGTAAACCAAGACTCTTTAGGTCACCAGACAAATATTGCTGAACATCTTGATACATAGCACCAACAAATACCCGGAGCTCACGACCACCATCGTACTCCCAACGGTGGCCGACACGAGGTGCTGCAACAAATGTTTTAATATTGCCATCAATCGCTGAAATACTTGTATAAGTGTAATTCATATCAACCAAAGCAAACCAGCTTCCCACGCCACCCGCTATCGTGGTACCAACACCATAGGTTCCACCGTCCATATCCAGCTCAAACATTGCGTTGTCAGGCAAATCACCACCAGCAGCATCCAACAAACGACATAGTGCCTTATTTCCAAAGCCAGGAACCGAGGCATGATCACAGCTCACTGAGTTTATTTTCGCCTTACTAGTACCTTGGGTATAACCTAGAATCCCGTAAACATTCAGAAATGGAAAAACCCACACATCACCACGTAAAGTGATATTTGAGCCTTTAAAATCAGCATGATTGGCATCAACATCAAGTGCATCCAAGACTGGGTGCCCTGTTAAATTAATGCTATTAACCGTAATAGGATTGCTCATATCCATGTAAGACAAAGATAAGCCATACGGTTTTGGCAGTGTATAGCCTCGCTTCTCTGCTTCATCACCCCATATAGGGAAAAAGGAATCCTGACCAAAGGTCTGCGGTGCAACAAAAAGGCTCAATAGCAGTAAAGCTTGTGTTTTCAAATTTATATCTCTGTTAACAATAACAATACCTTCCATGGTCATTTCTTCGCGCGTTATGATGACATTTAAATACTTAACCAGCACTTAATTGAACGAAATTCAATTACATTTGTTTTATCCATTACCGCATTAGATTAAGTCCTGTGAAGTGCTACCTTACTTTTTTTCTTGTTTGTTCGGGTAAAAAAACCAATTGCACGCACAATTAAACATGCACAGATTACTTACGAGAAATAACATTTCATTTTCAGTAACATATGACATATTAGTGAAAATATCTCTAATGCATGAGTTTCCCAATGCACAAATAAGTTGGCATTTATTTAAGATTAATTAAACACTAGTCAATTGAAGTTCAGCATTAACAATATATTATAAACCGTTGGTCATAACTACATTGCAAAAACAGGTTTCATTTATGGTGTTACTCGCTTTAACTATCCTCTCAATAATAGGGGTTTTGGTTTTTCTAATAAAATTAGGCATTTTGGCCCAGCATCGGGTGCACATAAAGCGAGGACAGTATTCACGCGATGATTGGCCGAGCGTAACCATCGTGATCCCTGCGCGTAATGAAGAGCATAACCTTAAAATATCACTCGGCAGCATCCTCGAGCAAGATTATCCAGTAGACAAGCTTGAAGTCATTGTTGTCGATGATTTCTCTGAAGATCAAACTCGCCAAGTTGCTCAGCAGATGATGTCGCAAAGCCAGTTTAATGCGCAATGCATCAGTGGTCGCCCACTGCCAAAAGGGTGGATAGGTAAAAGCAATGCCTGCATGGCTGGTGCTCTGCAAGCCAATGGCGAGTATATATTCTTTATTGATGCTGATACTCAGTCAGATAAAAAGATGCTGAAAAGCATTATCGACTTTACGCTCAGCAAAGAGATCGATCTGCTCTCGTTTAACCCTCGCCAACTCATGTTATCGGCATCAGAGAAAACCCTTTTACCGGGGCTATTTTTATCGATCGCCTCTTTTATGAAATTTCATGAGTCAAACGATCCTGATAAAGAAGAAGCGATTGCCAATGGGCAAGCAATGCTGTTTAAAACCAGTGCATATAAAGCCGTAGAAGGGCACACAGTAGTAGCTTCCGAGATTTCAGAAGACCTTGCCTTTGCCAAAGCAATGAAAGAACGTAAATTTAATATCTTCTGGGCATTTGCAGATGATCTTATGAGTACGCGAATGTACACCAGTGCAGCAGAGATCTGGCACGGTTTTTCCAAAAATATGAATAGAATTGTTGAAGTCAATAATTTCGCAAGTGCTATTACCCTATTGAGTAAATCCTTTTTTATAGCCTGGTCTACCCCGTTGTTATTGCTTTTATCATGGCTATCTTATAATAGTGAACCGACTCAAATAGCGTTGTTCGTTGTTGGAATCAACTTACTTATGCAGTTGATTCTATTGATAACTTACGGCGTACTTGCAACCCAGCTCTTTGTTCCTATCATTTATGCCATCTTCGTACCCTTCGGCATTACTTTGCAGGGCTTGCTTGTTATTAACTCTTACCGGCTATCAAAACAGAAATCGATCTCTTGGAAAGGGCGAGTGGTAGAATAATGAAAAAAATATTGATGTCATTGGTTACCCTCATGTGTTTTCAAGGGGTATCAAGTCAAGCCTTCGCTCAGGAACCATGGAAAAATGTTCGGGACCGCAAGGATATACAAGTGTATAACCGGGCAATAGAAGGCAGCGACTTCAAAGAGTTTATGGCACAAACGACAATCAATGCCAGCCTCAGTACCATCATTGCCGTATTTAACGATACCAATGCCGGTATTGAGTGGGTTGAAAATGTCGATGAAATGCACACCGAGAAAGTAATCAGTGATTCAGAAACAATCACCGTGACTTATAGCAAAGCCCCCTGGCCCGTTGCCGATCGTGATGCCATCGTATTAAATAAAACCACTCAAGATCCAGATACTTTAGTTGTGACTATCCAGCAAGAAGGCACCCCCGACTACTTACCACTAAAAGACGGAGTCGTCAGAGTAAAAAGCCTAACAAGCCGCTGGATATTTACACCGGTAAGTGACTCAGTAACGCATGTACACTATCAAGTTCTGACAAACCCTGGGGGTAACCTGCCTGCGTGGTTAATCAACATGGTGTCAGTCTCTCAGCCTTACAACTCCTTACTTGGCTTGAAAAAAATGGTAAAACGAGAGAAATACCACAATCAACACCATCCACATATTGTTGATTTTCAATAGCGACTTACAGGATCCAAAGAATACTTGATCAACTACTTATCCAGATTGGTATAAAACAGATAGGGCTTAGTGGTAATTTGCCAAACAAAAAAAACCCGCAACAAATTGCGGGTTTTTAATCTAAATAGCTTGTCTATTACTTGAAGCGATAGAACACTGTTGCCAGAGGCGGCAAATCAATAGCAATCGATTGCTCTAGTCCGTGGCTAGCCACTTGCTGTGTCACGATAGATGCTTTCACTGGCGAGTTGCCACCCCAGTATTTTTCATCATCGGTATTGAGTAACAGCTCATATTCACCGGCAGCAGGTACACCCAGCAGATATCCTTCTCGAGGTACCGGGGTAAAGTTACTGACAATAAGAACTTTGTCGCCATTAAGCGCAAAACGCTCATGAGCCAAAATGCTGTTACCAGCATCATCCTGAACACGCCACTCAAAACCAGCAGGGTCGCAGTCTTGCTCGTACATTGCAGGCTCAGAGGTATACAGTGCGTTCAAGTCTTTAACGACTGCCTGCATGCCGCTATGACGCGGATACTGCAACCAGTGCCATTCTAGTTGACCATCGTGACACCACTCTGCACTCTGGGCAATTTCTGCCCCCATGAAGTTCAGCTTCTTACCCGGCTGGCCATACATGTACCCCATGAATGCGCGCAAGTTGGCCGTTTTCTGCCATTCGTCACCTGGCATTTTGTCAAGTAGCGAGCCTTTGCCGTAAACAACTTCATCATGTGATAGAGACAATACGTAGTTTTCACTGAATGCATACACCATTGGGAAAGTAATGGTGTTGTGATGGTAACTACGATGTATAGGCTCTTCCTGCATATAGGAAAGGCTATCGTGCATCCACCCCATGTTCCATTTGAAGCCGAACCCTAGACCGCCCATGTCAGTCGGTTTAGTTACACCTGGGTAGGCCGTTGATTCTTCAGCAATGGTCATGGCATTCGGATAATGGCGGTAAACTTCCTCGTTGACCCAACGCAGCAAAGTCACCGCATCGAAGTTAACATTGCCACCTTCATGGTTAGGGATCCACTGGTCATGCTCACGGGAATAATCCAGGTACAGCATTGATGCAACGGCATCTACACGCAATCCATCAATATGATAATGCTCGAACCAGAACAAGGCATTGGAGACTAGGAATCGGCGGACATGATCACGGCCGTAATCGTAGATGTAACTCTTCCAATCTTGGTGCCAGCCGCGACGAGGATCCGGATCGTTAAACAATGCGGTGCCATCGAAGTTCGCTAGGCCGTGGTCATCTGATGGGAAGTGGGCAGGAACCCAATCCAATACCACGCCGATGTTAGCCTGGTGGCACTGATCAACGAAGTATTTGAAGTCATCAGGTGAGCCAAAGCGACTCGTTGGTGCAAACAAACCAATCGGCTGATAGCCCCATGAGCCATAGAAAGGGTGCTCGGAAACAGGCATCAGTTCTATATGGGTGTAACCCATATCACTCAGGTAAGGGATCAGCTCTGCAGCAAGTTCGCGATAGTTAAGGAACTCGCCTTGATCGTTTTTACGCCATGAACCAGCATGCAATTCATAGAACGACAACGCTTGTTGATGCTTGGCAGTTACCGGACGGTTTTGCCATGTGTCATCTTGCCACTCGTAGTTGGCTTGGTCATAAACTTTGGACGCAAATGATGGATATTGCTCTGATTGATATCCCCATGGGTCCGCTTTGTGAGGTAGCCCCTCACCCGCACTGTCTTTCAACTCAAACTTATAAAGGGTGCCTTCCTCTAGTTCAGGAATAAACAGCCCCCATAAACCATCATCCAGACGCTGCATTGGATGACGACGGCCATCCCATGCATTGAAGTGGCCAACGACACTTACGGCTGAGGCATTCGGTGCAAAGACAAGAAAACGTACACCAGAGACAGATGAATTGCCTCGATTCAGTGTGACAAGCTGCGCCCCCATTTCACTGTGCATCAGTGATGGGTCTGTCAGCGCTTCGCCTGACTGAATCAAATTATGGAATTGGTAAGGGTCGTAAATCGTTTGTTCGCCTTGCGGCCATTTAACGACAAGTTTATATAGTGCAGTGGTAAAATCGAAATCACCCTCAAGCACAAAACCGCTATCAGCTTCGCGTACGAGGGTAAAACGTTCACCGTTTTCAGTTATTGCTTCAACAGAGTCAGCGCCTGGCACGTACACGCGAAGTGCGGTGTCATTCGACTGATATTGAGGGCCTAAAAATGAAAATGGATCTGAAAATGCAGCTCTCTCGAGCTGCAAATATTCCTTATCACTGCGGGTCACTGTAATTGTGTCCAACGCATTACTCCTGATATTACTTATTATTTCGATGCTTCTGCTCGTGTTTCGGTTAAACGACGAGTCAGGTCAACAATATTCTGGCGAGTGAAGATGTCGTCCAACGTTGTCGAAAGCTTTCGACGCCAGTTCGGATACTCATCAACGGTGCCCGGAATATTGACCGGCTTGTCCATTTCTAGCCAATCTTCCAGCTGTAGGCTCAACAGTGCACTAGAGCCGGCAGCTAGGTGGAGTTGCATGGCTTCGCTTAATTGCTGATCCATAGGCACATATGCAGCGTTATGCCCAACCCCTTCAGGAAGATAACCATGCCAAGCCAAACTATCAAGGATTTTTTGTTTGCTTTCAGCACGACTATCAAATAAACCAGCTAATTGTTCTTGGTTCGGGTATAAACCAAGCTCTTCACCCATCTTCAGGTCATCACAGTGCCAGAAGCCACGAAGTGTTGGCATATCATGCGTACAGAGCGCTGACATCGATTGGTCGGCATAGTGCTTCGGTGAGTAAAAACCACCGTCTTCTGCGGTTTCGAAAAAGAAAACTTTATATGAATGGATACCAGCCGTCGCCAATTTATCCACGATCTCGTCTGGCACAGTACCAAGGTCTTCACCAATCACCGTACACTGGTAGCGATGGCTTTCTAATGCCAGAATAGACATCATGTCTTCAACCGGGTAGTACATATATGCACCATCTTGTGCAGACTCACCCTTAGGTATCCACCAAAGGCGCAGCAAACCAAGTACGTGGTCAATACGAAGTGCACCACAACTACGCATGTTGGCACGCAATAGTTGAATGAACGGTTCATAAGCACGTTCTTTTAGTACTTCTGGGTTCAGCGGTGGTAAACCCCAGTTCTGGCCTAGAGGACCAAGAATATCTGGCGGTGCGCCCACGCTAACATCCTGACAAAGTGCACCGTGATCTGCCCAAGTTTCAGAACCAGAGTCACACACCCCTACCGCTAAATCACGGTACAGGCCAATGACCATACCTTTTTCTTCCGCGAGTTCATTGACTTCAGCCAATTGGGCATCAGCCAACCACTGTAGGTACATAAACAGCTGTACTTGCTCATAGTTTTTCTTGATAAACGTTTGAACAGCGGCGTTATCAAAGTGACGGTATTGTTCAGGGAAGACCGGCCAACCCCAAGCACTATCATATTCTTTTTTCAATTCAGCGTGCAACGCATCGAAAGCGGCTTGGTGAAGTAGGCTTTCCCCCCCATCTTCAACGAACTGAAGGAACTGCTGGGCACGTGCGGTGCTCTTTTCAAGATGGCGTTCACTGAATGTCTTAAACAGCAATGGTAAAACAGCCATTTTCAAGCATGACACTTCGCTGTAGTTTACCCAGTTGGTATTGCGCGCTTCATTGAGACGCTGTTGGAACTCAGGGCTGCCAACAAGCTGCTGTGCTTCATCGCACTGTGCAAACTCGGTGACAGAGCTGACATCAATATACATCAGGTTCAGCCAACGGCGGGAAGATGGGCTGTATGGACTCGCACCTTCAGGGTTAGCTGGAAATAAGGAGTGAATGGGGTTCAAGCCCACAAAGTCACCGCCGCGGGCAGCCACGTCAGCAACCAATTGTTTCAGGTCACCAAAGTCACCAATCCCCCAGTTGTGATTAGTACGAATTGAGTACAGTTGAACGCTGGTACCCCAAAGTTTCTTATTACTATTCAGGTCATCCTGCTTGTAACAAGACTCCGGAGCAACGATCAAAGTCATTTCAAATGGAGATTTACGACGCTTACGGAATACCTCTAGCTTGTGGTACCCCCATACCAAATCGTCAGGCAGAGCAAACACCAAGGTGCCACCTTCTGCACGCTCGTCTGACACAAGCTGAGACTGCAACCAACCTTCCAGTACTTCACCCTGTTCAGTTTCCAGGCGCCAGCTAAAATCGCTGATACGTGCGCTTTGACCCAAGTGCATTTCAATATGCATTGGTTCACCGCGGCGTACCACCTTAACCGGTGCTAACACATCTGGGCGTAGTTTCTTGTTTGCTGATTCGAGCAAAGCCTCATCGCTTTTGGTGTCGTAACCTAGCGCTGCCAACAGGCGACGGATTGTATCGCTGTCAACTTGCGCTTCATCCCCCCAAGCACTGACATAGTTATCGGCAATGCCTACCATGTCAGCAACTTGCTTTAATACTTGATCGTTTTTCATCGTTCTCTCCGTTAGCGGCCTCTCGGCCGCTACGATGTTAAAGTTTTGCTGATATCAATTCATACTTGTTACAGCCTAAAGCAGTTACAGTGAAACTGGCTCTAGTTTCCAGATGTTGTTAGCGTAGTCTCGAATACTACGATCTGAACTGAACTTGCTCATTAGTGCCGTGTTCAGAATGGCCTTGCGGGCCCATGTCTTCTGGTCACGGTATTCCGCATCGATTTTCTCTTGCGTCTTCACGTAATCGGCAAAGTCAGCCAGTACCAGGTATGGGTCACCACCTTCCAGCAAATTGTGGCGAATTGCCGCTAGCTGGCCTGGGTTACCTGGTGTGAATTCATCAGTTTCTAACAAATCCATTGCTGCGCGTAGAAGGCTATCAGCATGGTAGTAACGATAAGGGTCGTAACCCTCTTGTTTTAGTTTTTGTACTTCATCAACCAATAAGCCGAAGATGAAGATATTTTCGTCGCCCACTTCTTCGCGCATTTCTACGTTAGCACCGTCCATCGTACCGATAGTCAATGCACCGTTCATCGCGAACTTCATGTTACCCGTACCTGATGCTTCTTTACCTGCCGTTGAGATTTGCTCAGAAACATCAGCCGCTGGGAACAAGATTTCAGCCAAACTTACGCGGTAATCAGGAATGAATACCACTTTCAGCTTGCCGCCAAGGCGTGGGTCGTTGTTCACTTTCTCAGCCACTTTATTGATGGCAAAGATAATGTCTTTAGCCAGTGCGTAACCTGGTGCTGCTTTCGCGCCGAAGAAGAATACACGTGGGTGCATGTCGAACGTTGGATCGTTCAGCAAGCGGTGGTACAAGGCCAGAATATTGAGCAAGTTCAAATGCTGACGCTTGTATTCGTGCAGACGCTTAATTTGGATATCAAAGATGGCATCAGTATCTAGCTCGATACCCATGTTTTCTTCAACCCAGTTAGCCAAACGCTGCTTGTTTTCTTTCTTCACTGCCATGTAGCGCTTCTGGAAGGCTGCATCGTCAGCGAATTTTTCTAAACCAGCTATTTTTTCTAGGTTTGCCGGCCAGTCATTACCCACTTTCTCGCTGATCAGCGCAGAAAGACCAGGGTTACAGTATTTGATCCAACGACGCGGTGTCACACCGTTAGTCACGTTGGTCAAACGACCTGGGAACAGTTCGTTGAACTCAGGGAACAGGTCACGCTTAACCAGCTCAGAGTGCAGTGCCGCAACACCGTTCACTGCGTAAGTGCTGACAACACACAGGTTAGCCATGCGAACCATACGCTGTGGGCCTTCCTGAATGATTGAAAGCTTGCGCTTCACTTCGTTGTTGCCCGGCCAAGTTTGCTCAACCTGCTTCATGAAGCGGTGGTTGATTTCAAAAATGATTTCCATGTGACGAGGCAGCATTTGCTGGATCAGTGCTTCACTCCATGTTTCCAGTGCTTCTGGAAGTAATGTGTGGTTAGTGTAAGCAAATGTCTTTGAAGAAATTTCCCACGCACTCTCCCAGCCTAGCTTGTACTCATCCATAAGGATGCGCATTAGTTCTGGAATGGCGATAGTTGGGTGAGTGTCATTGAGCTGAATGGTTTCAAGCTCAGAAAGCGACTCAATAGAGTTACCTGCTGCTTCGTGGCGACGAAGGATATCTGCAACCGAACATGCACAATGGAAGTACTGCTGCATCAGGCGAAGTGCTTTACCCTGATCGTGGTTATCGTTCGGGTATAGCACTTTAGTCACGTTACCCGCTTCTAGCGCAGAGTACTGTGCACCAACGTAGTCACCATCATTAAAACGCGCTAGGCTAAATGGTGCGTTAGAGCGACATTCCCAAAGACGTAATGGGTAAACACTCTTGTTGTCGTAACCAACGATTGGTAGATCCCAAGCCACGCCTTCAACAGACATAGCCGGAACCCAACGACGGCACTCGACACCATTTTCATCAGTGTAGCCTTCAACGTGACCGTATAAGCTAACTTCTTGGCTTAGCTCAGGACGAAGAACTTCCCACGGGTAACCTTCGATACCACGCCATGCATCAGGAGCCTCTACCTGACGGCCATCAACGAATGACTGGCGGAATAGACCGTATTCGTAGTGTAGGCCGTAACCGACTGCTGGGTATTCCTGGGCTGCTAGTGAATCCATGAAACATGCAGCTAGACGACCAAGGCCACCGTTACCCAATGCAGGGTCACGCTCTTCTTCCAATAGGTCGGTTAGGTTCTGGCCCATCTCTTCCATTGCTTCAGCAACGTTTTCGTATAAGCCCATGCTGATTAGGTTGTTGCCTGTTAGGCGGCCGATCAGAAATTCCAGTGAAAGATAGTTCACACTGCGAGCTTTCTGCTCAGCAAGATTCTTTTCAGTGGCCAATAGGTTGCCAGTGCTGATTTCAGCCAGTGCTTTACCCATTGCCAAATACCAACTGCGAGCCGTCGCAGTTTCATCTGTTGATGCGTAAGTTGTTGTTAGGTGTTTTTCTACTGCCGCTTGGAAAGCTGCTTTATTAAATTGTTGTGTCTGACCATTCTTAGGCATGGTTCAATCTCGCTCTAGGATTATTTCCAACTGCTGACAATATTGCCTGTATTTATCAGCGCCAACATCCTCCCGAGTTGGGGAGGAGTAGGGATGAGTGGGAGGGGCGTAGTTATGAATCTCCCCCACTTTCTGTGACAAGATGCAACATTCTGGGGTGTAGAAAGACTAAAACGCCCTTCCATATGCATTTTAAGTCACAGATACAGACTACATTCCCATGTGCAATTGAATAGATATAAGTTGGTGGGAAATTAAAGATATGTGAACTGTGTCATAAATATAGGGATGAGTTGACAACTTTTGCTGAATTCAACTTAATGCGCTGTCAAAGTTATCAGCTAGATCAAGTGCCATACTGAAATTATTTGCAACTATTACCTAGATTACATGGCATAACAGCTCAGATAACATGATTAATTCAGAGCAACGCTCCTGAGCGACAATGGAACTGAAACCTTACAATAAGATAGCAAGACTATGTGGATACCATCTAAATTAACTCGTCCGGCACGCCTTCATAATGCGATACTGCGTCCCCGTTTGCTGGAAACGCTAGAGCAGGCCCCTTTTTACCGTCTTGTGCTGTTTCGATCACCAGCGGGCTATGGTAAAACCACCATGGCAGCCCAATGGTTGAACGAGCACCCACATACCGGTTGGTTTAATATCGACGAAAATGACAACGATACCTTCCGTTTTGTGAACTATTTACTACAAAACATCAACAAAGCGACTAACAACGCTTGCTTGAAGACTCAAGCGATGGCTGAACGCCGCCAGTTTGCATGTTTATCGACTCTATTCAGCGAGCTGTTTGGCGAACTGGCTGAGTACCATGAACAAACTTACATCGTGCTTGATGATTATCACCTCATCAATAATGACGATATTCATGACGGCTTACGATTCTTTCTCAAGCATATGCCAGACAACCTTACCTTAGTGGTTACGAGCCGCACTCTGCCGCCGCTAGGCACGGCAAACCTGCGCATTCGCGATCTGCTGATTGAGGTAGATAACGATCTGCTTGCCTTCGATGAAGAAGAAACAACCCGCTTTTTCGACAAACGTATCGGCGAAAACATCGAAGCCAATGTTTTAAAGTCACTCCACCAGCAAGTGGAAGGCTGGCCTTCCGCACTCCAACTAATCGCACTACACGCCCAGCAAAAACCTCACAACCTGGTTGAATCTGCCGAATCAATGGCGAGCTTTAACCGTGGCCACCTGTGGGATTACCTTGCGGAAGAAGTGTTTGATCTGTTAGACGATGAAACCCAGCAATTTTTGTTGCAATGTTCCGTACTTGATATGTTCAATGCGCAACTTGTGACCGATCTGACTGGGCGTAGTGACGCCTTGGCTGTTCTTGAGTCACTCAACCGGTTTGGCTTATTCCTCAACACACTTGAGGGTGATAACAACTGGTACCGCTTCCATAACCTATTTGCTGAGTTTCTCCGCCATCAGCGCTATTCCCAAATCCCTCAGCAAAGGGCTGAATTGCATGCGCTGGCGGCCAAGGCTTGGTTGAAGCAAAATTCACCACAGCAAGCACTGCTTCATGCACAAAAATGTGAAGATTCA
Organism: Photobacterium pectinilyticum; assembly: GCF_024357955.1. GTDB lineage: Bacteria > Pseudomonadota > Gammaproteobacteria > Enterobacterales > Vibrionaceae > Photobacterium > Photobacterium pectinilyticum. The sequence goes on along the minus strand of NZ_JANEYT010000030.1, from coordinate 11,074 downwards.
GCGCTTGTTATCCATATTCTGTGTGATTTTGGCTGGGAGATGTTCCACCATGGTGAAATGAAGCTCCTTCAAGATGCCTTAGGAAATATCGACACCGAAGAACTCTACGCCCAGCCTCGCCTAAATCTACTTCATATGTGGCTGCTGCAAAGCCAGCACCTATACAATGATGTGGGCGATATGATCCAGGAAACGGAAAAAGAATTCGCTAAACGTGATATTGAGCTTGATGACGCCCTGCAAGGTGAATTTAATGCACTACGCGCTCAAGTTGCGATCAACCAAAGTAAGCCCGATGATGCCCTGATCCTTTCAGAGCAAGCACTAGGCCAATTGCCTTCGACAACCTATCGTAGCAGAATCGTTGCAACCTCGGTTGTCGGTGAAGTACACCATTGTTTGGGTAATCTAAGCCGCGCGTTGCCAATGATGCAGCAAACCGAAAAGATGGCTCGCCAATACCATGTCTATCATCAGGCGCTATGGGCTCTACTCCAACAGGCTGAAATCCTACTGGCTCAAGGTTATGTTCAGAATGCCTATGAATTGCTAGAGCAGGCCTTCAAACTGGTCAAAGAGCAACACCTACAACAAGTACCGTTGCACGAGTTCCTATTGCGCCTGCGCGCCCAAATTCTATGGTGTTGGAATCGCCTTGATGAAGCAGAAGAAGCTGCACTGAGGAGCCTTGAAGTACTTGCCCCTTATGACGAGACCAAGTCGTTACACGCCTATTCCATGCTCGCTCGAATCGCCATAACTCGTGGTGAGCAAGATAAAGCAAGTCGCTATCTTGATCTTTGCAACAGCCTAATGAGCCGCTCTGTCTATCACATCGACTGGCGTGCGAATACTGACTTAGCCAATTTGCTGTTTTGGCAAAATACGGGGGACATAGACAGCATACAACAATGGCTCGTTCATGCAGAGCAACCGGAAGCAGCATGTAACCACTTTCAACAGCTGCAATGGCGTAATATTGGTCGTGCTTGTGTCAATACCGGCGAATTTGAGCGTGCTGAAATCATCTTCAGCATGTTAGATGACAGCTGCAATAAACATAATCTGATCACAGACAAAAACCGTAACCTTGTGGTACAAGCAGTACTGAGTAAACGTCAAGAAAATAGAGAACTCGCCCTAACTCAAATTAAGCAAGCTCTTGAGTTAACGAACAGTACTGGCATGGTAGGCATTTTTCTTTGTGACGGAAGCGAGATCTGCGATCTGATCCAAGAATTGGTTGATACTAAAGCACTTAATGAGCTAGAACTACACCGTGCCCGTCAACTGCTTCGTGAGATGACGAGCAAAGAGCGTAACCGCTCTGTGCACTTTGACGAAAACTTCGTTGAAAAGCTGCTCAACTTACCTAATGTTCCAGAACTAATACGAACCAGTCCGCTTACTCAACGTGAATGGCAAGTACTGGGATTGATCTATACGGGCTACAGTAATGAGCAAATTGCTTCTGAGCTTGATGTCGCCTCTACGACAATCAAAACACACATACGGAACCTGTACCAAAAACTCAATATTGCTAACCGTCAACAAGCTATTGAAACAGCAGAAAATTTACTCAAATTAATGGGCTTCTAGCCACACCATTTGCTGGTTAAGGATAACCAATGAAAGAATGGAGTAAGGATCGACTCTGGTATCAAGATATGCCATTCAAATTGAATGGCATATCAGTTGGTGCAAGGATGACGGTATTACGGCTTGAAAATGATAAGCTACTTATTCACTCCCCCATCCAACTAACGACATCGCTACAGCTTGAGTTAAGCCAACTGGGCGCAATTCAGGCCATCGTGACCCCAAATATGAACCATCATTTATTCCTGTCTGAATGGTGGCTCGCCTATCCCGAAGCTTATTTCTTTGCTCCCCCGGGCCTGCAAAATAAACGAACCGACCTTGTCTTTGATGATGCCCTCAGTGCCAAAAGCCCTAAAATATGGCAGCACCAACTGTATCAAACTCTGTTAAGAGGAAGTGATCGGATGGAAGAAGTGATCTTCTGCGATCCCCTCTCAAACACATTAATCGTTGGTGATACTCTGGCTTGGTTTCGCCCAACCTCGAATCTGTTTACTATGGCTTTGGCACTGGCCAATGGCTGTTATCAGCACCCCGGCATGCCGCTTTACTGGCGTTGGACTTTTCAGAATAAAACCCGGTTAAGGCAGTCACTGCAGGAAATCCTAACCTGGCCATTTGACCGAATTATTCTCTCTCATGGCCACAACATCGAAACTAATGGCAAAGCGAGCTTTCATCGTGCTTTTAAGTGGGCATTGTAGATAAAAGAAATGCCGTCTTTTACCCATGATAATAAGGGGTACAATCAAAACGAATACTGCTCAATAAAATATTGAACACTGTTTTTATTATAGCAATAACTGAATTTGCCATAAATCAATCTATTCTCAACTTTCATTCAGCCTTGCCTTATACGTGATCAACATCACAACCAAGAGCAATAAGAAGCGTATATTTTTACCCATCATTTGTATGAGGAAATGGATATGGATGCGTATAAATTATACTTAAGGGACCTATTAGGCATCGGCTTAGTTATCTCCGCTGTTCTGGTTGTGCTTGGCTTCATCTTTTGCCTGCTGGCTGCGTTGAACTTTTTCACTCATGAAGAGGTACTCGCCAATACGTATTTACATGAAGCATTACCGTTGTTTGTTTTTTTACTGCCATCGATTGCTATCGCTCGGTTTATTAACCGCCCTAGATGGATTCATGATGTTGAAGAATATCAATTAGAATCAGCAAAGAAATTCAGCCAATCGCATTGATGCTTTCTCTCCACACCTCCAAGTTGGTGATAATACCAATCTGGATAAGTCGTTGATCAAGTATTTGCACTGGAAAAATCGTTGTCATCAAAGCAGATATTGCAGTAACTAGTGGCTCTAATTACAAAATATCTAACGCAGAGAACAGCGGTTTTAACCAGCAAGACTGATCAAATATTTATGTAGGTTGGTATAATGATCAATATGCTCTAGTTCGTTTCCTATAATGACATCTAGGTGTAAAACAGTGGGCGTAAAGTAATACCAAAGGCCAAGGAGTGCATAGCATTGAGCAAAGAAGGTATATACTGGCGATTACCCGAGCTCAGGCGGCTCGAAAACATCATTGATCATTCTATTCCAGCGTTAAAGCACATTGGTAACTCAACGGAAGTGACGAACTATGCGGAACTTGATAATTTTCCGCTGCCCATCTATAAAATCAGCCTTGGTGCTATTGAAAGCTACTCACCGTGTCTATTTTTCGTTGGCGGCGTACACGGCCTCGAGCGTATCGGTAGCCAAGTCGTTATATCTCTACTAGAAAGCCTATGCCATCGCCTTCATTGGGACGAAGCTTTACAACAGAAATTACGCCGAATTAAACTCATTTTTATTCCTCTGTTAAACCCTGTCGGTATGGCAAAGCGTTATCGCTCTAACGGTAACCATGTCGATTTAATGAGGAACGCACCGGTGGACAGTAAAGAGTCTACTGCGTGGCTTGTTGGCGGTCACCGGATATCAAAATTCATCCCTTGGTATCGTGGTAAAGCGGCTGACGGTATGGAAGTAGAATCCCAAACACTGATTAATGAGGTGCTTCTCGCGACCCAAACCAGCCCGTTGACCCTCGCTCTCGATTGCCATTCAGGATTTGGAACAAGAGATCGCCTATGGTTCCCCTATGCCAAAAGCAAACTTACGCCCATTGCTCAAATTGGGGCGCTGTACCACTTAAGGACGCTATTTTTAAATGCCTTTCCCTACCAGAATTATGTGTTTGAGCCCCAAACTAAGCATTACACTTGCCATGGCGACTTATGGGATTACTTGTATGACATCACCGAGAGTCGTCAGCAGCACCTACTCCCGATCACACTTGAGATGGGATCTTGGCGATGGGTTCGAAAAAACCCACTGCAGCTCCTCGACCGTATTGGACCTTTTCACCCAGTAAAACCACACAGGATCCAGCGTGTGATGCGAACTCACTTAACGTTAAACGAGTTTCTAATGAATGCGACCTATTCATACCAGCACTGGTACTTGAGCGAGCAAAATGATGCATTTTCCCAGCAAGCAAAATCGCTCTGGTATCCACACGATCTAACCAAGACAACCTAATCCAATAGCCAAGACGTTACTATGAGCCCATTTCCCAAAAATACTAATCGACCAATTTTGTTAATCAGGGGTCTATTACGAGAAGCTCGTCATTGGGGAATATTTACTGAGAAATTAAAAGCTGCTTTTCCTCAGCGAGAGATCATCGCCTTTGATATTGCGGGAAACGGCTCCCGACATAACGAGCAATCGGCCACTCACATCTCTGACATGGTAGACGACCTTCATACCCAATTGACTAACTACCAAGCTCAATCAGCACAAACAACTCGAGCTCAAATGGAAAAGGGAGACATTGATATCATTGCGATATCAATGGGAGGAATGATTGCGCTGGAATGGATGCAAAAGTTCCCGCAAAGTATCCATTCCGCCATACTAATAAACGCCAGTCTCAGTAACTACTCCCCTTTCACCAATAGGCTTAAATGGCAACAGTACAGCAATATACTGCGGTATTTTTTTCTGTCGGAAGCGAAACGCGAAGCACTGATCTTTAATATGACCACCCACCTATCATCCACCGAGATCATAGACAGTTGGGTAGACTGGCGTCACACCAACCCAGTCTCAGCGTCCAATGCGCTACGCCAACTCTATGCAGCCAGCCGCTATCAGTATCACGGCAATCCCGCCTCGCAAACCCTGCTTATTGGCAGCCAGAATGATGCCCTCGTCGATATCTCATGCAGTAAGGTGTTAACTAAAACCTGGCACATACCATTGTTGATCCACCCAACTGCCGGTCATGATCTACCAACCGATGACCCGGATTGGTTAATCGATAAAGTACGACTGTTTTATCAACGCCACTCCTAGCGATAACCTGAATATGAATACGCTATGAATATCGCCCTCAGAATTAATTCAACCAAAAGCTTGCAAACTATCTTCAGTTAATACGAATACCGGAGATAGTTATGACCCCTTTAAGTATTGTGATCATCACACTGAATGAAGAAAAACGCATTGGCCGCCTACTGGAAGACTTAAGCAAACAAAGCCACCAGCAGTACGAGGTTATCGTGGTCGATTCCAACAGCGACGATAACACTTGTGAAGTCGCCAGGGGGTTCGAACAGGCTTTACCCAGCTTGGCTGTTCATAAAATGAATCAACGAGGGACCAGCCTTGGCCGTAATACCGGTGCTCAACTCGCCAAATATGAAAGGCTATTATTCCTTGATGCCGATGTTCGGCTAAGCCCGACTTTCTTAACCAATGCACTGTATGAATTGGAAAGCCGAAAACTCGAAGTGGCCGGATCCTACATGGAAGCCAAAGATTTGTCGTTCAGTTACAAGGTGGGCTATGCGCTATTCAATGCAGGGCTGTTTAGCACTTCGTTTTTCTTCCCTACCGCTGTTGGTGCCTGCACGTTTTCGACCAAACGCGTTCACAACGAGATTGGCGGCTTTGACCCAAGCATCGCGCTTTGCGAAGACTGTGATTATGCCAACCGCGCGGCTAAAACATGGCGTTACCGAATGATCCCTGTTCGTTTCTGGTTTGACCCTCGTCGCCTTGAGCAAGACGGCTTCATTAAAATGGGGCTGACTTATATGAAAGCCAATGTTCGACGTTTTTTTATGGGCGAGATGCGTAACAAAAGAATGGATTGCAACTGTGACCATTACACGGATGCGAATTAAATCATGGATTAGTAGGACATATTTCTATCATCCGTTCAATATAGAAAGCCGCCATAATTGGCGGCTAAGTATATTGCTTATTCAACCATGACGTTAGCGCGGCTTAGCAAACACTTGAGTCCAGTAAATACCGTATGATGCGTCAGAGTTTTCAACAAAAGAGGCTCCCATTTCGGTTACACTGCCATTCATAATGTTTTTACAGTGACCCGAACTGTTCATCCAAGAAGTCATTACTGCATCAATATCTTTTTGTCCTGCAGCAACGTTTTCAGCCCATGTTGACCATGAATAACCGGTTGCATTGATACGATCTTCAGGTGAGCTATTGTCAGAACCCGTATGGCTCATAAAGTTATTGTTGGCCATATCACTGGAATGACGGTATGCCGCATCTTGCAAGTCAAGATCCCACTCCAACGCGTCTACCGCTGGCATAATTTCACCACCACAGTTCTGAGATTCTGAACGTACTTGGTTCACCGCATACAGCATCTGCTCTGCAAAAGTATCTCCAGGGCCTGGATCAGGATCAGTATTGCCTTCATCACCACCGGTATTGTTATCATCACCAGGGTTAGTGCCTGTATCACCACTATCCTCAGGCAGCTGGACTGTATTTTCAGTGTTATCGGTGCCTGATGAGGAACCACCACAACCAGACAATAACAATGCTGACAACGCTAATATGGGTACAACTTTCATAACACACCTTATTTGACATTTGGTGTATTTTATTAGGCTCAATAATATAATAGATGTAGTACTAATTTAGCCTAATAAAACACAATAAATAAATTTGCTTCACGCTTTTTACGAAGCACACTATACTTACTCCCCGCTTAATCATTCAATATGCAACGCTGATATTCTCAAGAACCTGACAAACAATTAACAAAGAAAAACTGCTCAATGAACGTCAATATCCAACTTAAGCCAATGAAATATAAGAACCATCCGCTAATAGAATAAGTAAACAATAATGCATGCATATGCTAACTCACATGTACAATTAAAGGTTCAACTTTGACACATCAAATAAATTATATTTTTCAAAATAAGCATCAACAACAAAAATATAAAAATAATTGAAATAAAAAATTATACTTATCAATTTTTTATGATTGACTAAGATCAATTAGAAACAAAAAAGTACCAACAATAGCTGGTACTTTCAAACGTTAATCCTAACTGAATATAGTTACATGGTTGCTAGATCTTCTTGAGTAACACTGACACCTTTGATTTGGGCAAAAACTTTATCACCAATAGACAAATCAAGTTCGTCGGCCGCCCACTTCGTGATATTGGCCCACAGTTGAGCTTCACCTACCTTTAAACGAACTTCAATCCGCTCTTGCTCATCTACCGAGTGAATTTTATCAACCTTAGCTGCCAGTATATTTCGGATACTCGTTTGCTCTGATTTCACCTTGGTCAGTGAAACATCGTTAGAGTGAACACGTACCCGAACCCACTCACCTCGCATACTCTGCAAGCGATTTACCCACAAATATGCATCGTGGGTGAGCATTATCTGTGTTAACGCATAGTGAGGGTGGTGATGATTGACACGAGCGCTAAGTAACGAGCTTTGTTCCTTAGCCGGTAGCCAAGGCCGCATCTCAGGCGATCCCCAAACACTGTTAATATGGCCCGAAGCCACCACCTTTCCTTGATGGATCATCGCCATATGATCCGCTAGGCGTAAAATTTCATCCAGACTGTGGGTAACGTAAACAATCGGGATTTTGACCTCTTTGGCAAGGCGTTCCAAGTACGGCATCAACTCTTGCTTGCGCGGTAGATCGAGTGACGCCAATGGCTCATCCATTAACAACATCGACGGGTTGGACAGTAATGCGCGACCTATTGCCACCCGCTGCTTTTCTCCGCCAGATAACGAAGCCGGATAACGGTTCAGCAGTCGCTCTACCCCCAACAGTTGAGTGACAGAATGAAATTGTTCCAAATTTTCACCCTTGCAGCCATACCGTAGATTACCCGCTACCGTATAGTGAGAAAACAACCTTGCATCCTGAAACACATAACCAATACGGCGTTTTTCTGGAGGTAGGTTTATGCCTAATTGCTGGTTATACAACACATGTTGACCCAGTGAAATAGCGCCAGAATCTGGCATCGTCAAACCACTAAGAACATTGATGAGCGATGTCTTACCCGCACCTGAGCGACCAAAAATAGCCGTAATTCCCTGCAGAGGTAATTCAAGCTGAACATCCAAATCAAGATCACCAAGTTTCTGCTGTACATCGATAGAAATCATCTGGCCTCCAATCGCTGCCGAGCGGCCCGAGAAAACCACTCAGAAGCAAGTATCGATACCAAAGCAATCACGATAGCAATTACGCATAACCGAGCAGCTTGATCTTCGGCACCTGGGGTTTCAATGAATGAATACATTGCCAAGGGTATAGTTTGAGTTTCTCCCGGGATGTTCGACACAAACGTAATGGTTGCACCAAACTCTCCCAGTGCACGGGCAAAGGCCAAAATAGCCCCAGTCAAAACCCCCGGTAATGTCAGTGGCAAGGTAATGGTAAAAAACACCTTTATCGGGCTGGCCCCGAGCGTTCGGGCTGCCTGTTCAAGTTTGTAATCAACACTTTCAAGCGCCAAACGGATTGAACGCACCATTAGCGGAAAGGAAACCACTGCAACAGCTAACACAGCACCGCGCCAGCTGAAACTGAATGTCAGGCCGAACCATTCATATAGCGCTTTACCAATAATGCCCTGACGCCCCATCACCACCAGTAACAAGTAACCGATAACAACGGGTGGGAGTACCAAAGGCAAATGCACCAGGCCATCAAGTAATGACTTCCCTACAAATTGACAGCGCGCCAGTAACCACGCACACAGAATACCGAAGGGTAAACTAACAACCACCGCAACACTGGCAATTTTTAAGCTAAGCAGTAACGCTTGAACCTCATATTCGGTTAACACTAATTGATACCCCTGATACGAATGTCGCCGAAGCCATACGCATTGAATATGGCAGCCGCCTGTTCCGAATTAAGGAAATCATAAAAACCTTTTGCACTTTGACTCTGACGCCCTTTCACCATGGCAACAGGGTATGTGATCGCGGTATGGCTCGCGGGTGGAAGCTCAGCAACAATCTTCACTTTTTTGGAAATCAGTGCATCCGTTTTATATACCACGCCGAGCAATGCTTCTTGTCTTTCTACCAGCAACAGTGCGCCACGTACATTGTTCGCTCTTGCCAATAGACGTTCTGCCTGTTGCCATAAACCGATATGCTCTAACGCTTCTTTCGTGTATATCCCTGCCGGCACATGGTTTGGATCACCAACGGCAAGGCGAGTTCCATCCAATGCTTTTGCCATATCCCATGAAGCATTCAACGCAATATTTTGTTGTGGGTAATCATTTGGTGCAACCATCACCAAGCTGTTATGCAGCAAAGGCTTCCTTGTGGAGGGGTCAATGACACCTTGTTCCGAGAGATAGTCCATCCACTTTTCATTGGCAGAAAGGTAAATATCAGCCGGAGCCCCTTGGGCTATTTGACGCGCAAGCGCTGAAGAGGATGCATAAGAAACCGTCGGTTTATCGCCCGTTTTTCGCTCGTAGGCTATCACAACCTCGTTCATCGCGTTGGTCAACGAAGACGCAGCAAATACGGTTACCTTCTCAACTGCAACACTTGAGAAAGACAACACTGACATAGCAACAGCGACTACTCGCCTCTTCCAGCACTTCATCTCAATACCCTCAAAGCAAAAATACCGTTATATACTAAAGTATATAACGGTAAAGCTAAATACCTCTATTGTGATAGATGTTGTTGGGAAAGAAGGTAATAAACCGGAAATGCCCAAAGAAAGCCGGAAGGACTTCCAGATGGCCACGCCACTTGCAAATGAAATAGTTTGATTATAATCAGCAACTTATAAACGAAAAAAAATAGCAACTCATCAATATTCCAAAAAGCCTTTTCCAAAATCCGTCAATTTATACCGTGTAGATAACATTTGTTAAAAATGAGAGATATGGCATTGTTACGCGGTCACTAAGGGATGTGGCTTACATAACGAAAGAACAGGCTCAGGGTCTGATAGTTGTCGCTAACTCAGTTTTGGACAAAGGCGTGTTTGCTGTGATCGGCTAAAAACACACCTCTGGACAAATGTATGGTACGTCCCGTTTTACAAGTGATAAACCCGATAAGGGAGTTGGTTTGCGCTAATCTATTAAGAGTCTTTATGAGATCGTCATTAGCCCCAGCTCGACGATGAGATCCGTGCCAGATTGTCCTCAAAAATGTGAAAGCATGCTATTACGGTTCTGTCCATCAGGTCTTCAATCTCGTGGTCTAACCGTTTTGTCATCAATGGCTATCATTGCAAACTCTGTATTAGCTTCTAATTTTAAATGTTTTTTTCTCAATCATCACTAACCAAGCTATACGTGCTACCTTATTAGCCAAAGCAACAACAGCAACATTAAATGGTTTTCTTCGTTTTAATTCGGTGAGCTAACTGCCGAAGTATTTCTCTGCTGATTCATCACGCCACATTACTGCCCTTGCGGCATTTTCCCCTGAGTTCTTTGTTCACTTCGTTAGCTACTAATATAACCGTCATTTAGTAAATTACAGAAGTAGTTTGTTAATTTTAATAATTGAATATATTCGCACTTATATAGATGATGATACCTGCTTGTTTGGATGACCTATCCAAACAAGCAATATGAATAGCCGTCATAGCTAATACCAGCCATAGCTATGGCGGCTTTTAATCTTACTTCTCTGCTTAGAGCTGCGCTTAAAGTCTAACAATCCCAAGTTCACGTCAGTTCGAGGTAGATTTAAGATAACCGCCATTTAGTAAATTACAGAAGTGATTTGTTATTTTTAATAATTGAATATATTCGAAATCGTGTAGATAATGGTTCTTGTTCATTGCAATATGACGTATCTAACCAGAGAATTTTACCCTTCCCTTCATGGGCCAGCCGCCATATGGCGGCTTTTTTTTACCTCGATAAAAAATATGTTCTGAAACTGTTCGTATCAGGCTAGAGTACATGATTTAAGGTTACAGTATTTCTCATTATGAATCGCTATGTTCCCTTAAGTTGTTGCTAAACTTAAAGTAGGCAGCAACTGGAGGGAATTTTTATGCTCCAAGCCCACTTTCGTAAATTTGTCACCCAACTGGCGGAACTCACCGATAGCCAATCTACTCATATTACAATGTTGCTCAAGGG
>NZ_JANEYT010000002.1 GCF_024357955.1 Photobacterium pectinilyticum | reverse complement strand
CATCTGAGCAGCACCAGTGATCATGTTTTTAACGTAATCGGCGTGTCCTGGGCAGTCTACGTGTGCGTAGTGACGAGTTGGAGTATCGTACTCTACGTGAGAAGTAGAGATTGTGATACCACGCTCGCGCTCTTCTGGAGCGTTATCGATAGATGCGAAGTCTTTAGCTTGACCACCGTATACTTTTGCAAGTGTAGTACAGATAGCAGCAGTTAGAGTTGTTTTACCGTGGTCAACGTGGCCGATAGTACCAACGTTTACGTGCGGTTTTACGCGTTCAAATTTTTCTTTAGACACGATCGTGTTCCTTCCTAGTTGTGATACGCCCCATTGACAAAAATATGGGACGTGCCAGAAGTTGCTATTTTATGCGCCAACAGCCATTGGCGCAATATAGATCTTGCGATTAACCACGCTCGGCGATGATAGCATCGGCGACATTCTTAGGAACATCAGAGTATTCACTGAATTCCATTGAATATGACGCACGACCCTGAGTCGCTGAACGCAGGTCAGTTGCGTAACCAAACATTTCCGAAAGTGGTACTTTAGCACGGACAATTTTCAGACCAGCAGGGCCTTCATCCATACCTTCGATCATGCCGCGGCGACGGTTAAGGTCCCCAACAACATCACCCATCCAGTCTTCCGGAGTGGTTACTTCAACCTTCATCAATGGCTCAAGAATAACGGGTTGAGCTTCTAGAGCGCCCTTCTTGAAAGCCATAGAACCGGCAATCTTAAATGCCATTTCGTTGGAGTCAACGTCATGGTAAGAACCGTCGAACAAGGTCGCTTTGACATCCATTACAGGATAGCCTGCAAGCACACCATTGTTCATCTGTTCTTCGATACCTTTAGAAACAGCACCAATGTACTCTTTCGGTACCACACCACCAACGACTTCGTCCACGAACACGAAACCTTCATCAGGTTCCGATGGTTCGATTTTCAGCCATACGTGACCATACTGGCCGCGACCGCCTGATTGGCGCACAAACTTCCCTTCCACTTCCGTTTTACCACGGATAGTTTCACGGTATGCAACCTGAGGCTTACCAACGTTACATTCAACGCTGAATTCGCGCTTCATACGGTCAACGATGATATCAAGGTGAAGTTCACCCATACCTGAAATCAAAGTTTGGCCAGATTCCTCGTCGGTTTCGACGCGGAACGATGGATCTTCTGCAGCCAGTTTACCTAGCGCAATACCCATTTTTTCTTGGTCAGCTTGTGAGCGAGGCTCAACAGCGATTTGGATAACAGGCTCTGGGAATTCCATGCGCTCAAGAACCACTCGGTGGTTTTGATCACATAGAGTGTCACCGGTAGTGACGTTCTTCAGGCCGATCGCCGCTGCGATATCACCCGCACGGATTTCTTTCACTTCTTCACGTTTGTTCGAATGCATCTGTACGATACGTCCGAAACGCTCGCGTTTTTCTTTTACAGAGTTGTAGACGGTGTCGCCAGTATTTACAACTCCAGAATAAACACGCATGAAGGTCAAGGTGCCAACGAATGGGTCGGTTGCGATTTTGAACGCTAGCGCTGAGAATGGTTCGTCATCGCTTGAGTGGCGTTCAACTTCGTTTCCGTCTTCGTCTTCACCGCGGATAGCTTTCACTTCCGTTGGCGAAGGCAGGAATTCAATTACTGCATCAAGTACAGCCTGAACACCTTTATTTTTAAATGCTGAACCACAGGTTGCCAGCACGATCTCATTCGCTAGCGTACGCTGGCGAAGACCGGCTTTGATTTCCGCTTCAGACAGTTCACCTTCTTCAAGGTACTTGTCCATCAGCTCTTCAGTTGCTTCCGCAGCTGATTCAACCAGGTTCTGACGCCATTCCTCAGCAAGCTCAACCATGTCAGCTGGAATATCTTCATAGGTAAATGACATACCCTGATCAGATTCATCCCAGTTGATAGCCTTCATCTTGATAAGGTCAACAACGCCTTTAAATTCTTCTTCAGCACCGATATTCAATTGAATTGGCACTGGATTCGCACCAAGACGGCTTTTGATCTGGTCAACAACACGAAGGAAGTCAGCACCAGCTCGGTCCATCTTGTTGACGAAAACCATACGCGGTACTTCGTACTTATCAGCCTGGCGCCAAACGGTTTCAGACTGAGGCTCAACACCCGAAGAGCCACAGAAAACAACAACAGCACCATCAAGTACACGTAATGAACGCTCTACTTCGATAGTAAAGTCAACGTGTCCTGGGGTATCAATGATGTTTACGCGGTGTTCTGGGAACTGAGCTTCCATACCACGCCAGAAGGTGGTAGTCGCAGCAGATGTGATGGTGATACCACGTTCCTGCTCCTGCTCCATCCAGTCCATGGTAGCTGCGCCGTCGTGAACCTCACCAATTTTGTGAGATAAACCTGTATAAAACAGGATACGCTCGGTAGTTGTTGTTTTACCGGCGTCAACGTGAGCACAAATACCGATGTTACGGTAGCGCTCGATAGGCGTTTTACGAGCCACGGCAGTATCCTCTTACTAAGGGGGTCCTTAGAGTATGGTTTAGGCGCGACAAGCAAAGCTTGCCGCGCCCTATTTGTATTACCGGGTAAATTACCAGCGGTAATGTGCGAACGCTTTGTTCGCGTCTGCCATACGGTGAACGTCTTCACGTTTCTTAACAGCAGAACCTTTGTTGTCAGCCGCATCAAGCATTTCGCCTGCTAGACGCTGAGCCATAGATTTTTCACCACGCTTACGCGCAGCTTCAACCAACCAACGCATAGCTAGTGCGTTACGACGTACTGGACGTACTTCTACAGGCACCTGGTAAGTTGAACCACCCACACGGCGAGATTTAACTTCTACCGCTGGACGTACATTTTCAAGAGCTTTTTCGAATACAGCTAGGTGTTCTTCACCAGAACGCTCAGCCATAGTTTCTAGTGCAGAGTAAACAATTTTTTCTGCAGTAGATTTTTTACCGTCAACCATTAGGATATTGACGAATTTTGCCAGCAGCTCAGATTTGAACTTTGGATCTGGAAGGATCTTACGCTGACCAATTACGCGACGACGTGGCATGGAAATCTCCGTTGTGTCTTCAGGTTATCCAAAACTTTACAGTTTCTTCAAAATTAAATAATTTTAGTGTTTGGCCTTACTTAACGGAATCCATTAAGACTTAGGACGCTTCACACCGTACTTAGAACGACCTTTCTTACGGTCGTTAACGCCTGCACAGTCAAGTGCACCACGAACGGTGTGGTAACGCACACCTGGCAAATCTTTAACACGACCACCACGGATAAGAACAACTGAGTGCTCCTGAAGGTTGTGACCTTCACCGCCGATGTATGATGTTACTTCGAAACCGTTTGTTAGACGAACACGACATACTTTACGTAATGCTGAGTTAGGTTTCTTAGGAGTAGTAGTGTATACACGAGTACATACACCACGCTTCTGTGGGCACGCTTCTAGTGCAGGCACGTTGCTTTTTACAACTTGCTTAGCACGTGGCTTACGTACCAACTGGTTAATAGTTGCCATTAAATAGCTCCTGAAATATTACTTTCGTAAAGATGAAAAATCTGCCTCCCAACAACAGGAGGACGCGAAATTTTAGGCATCGCACCCAAGGGTGTCAAGATGTAACCAGCGATCAATTAAATGATTATTTCTTAATCAACCAAATATCCACTGGTTTTCCAAGGTTTGAGAGCCCTTATTAAGCCCACTTCACCTGGGTATCATTATCTACCGTTAAGCCAACAAATCCTTTATAATCAACAACATCAACATCCACCTTAAGCTTACCCCGCAGCCCTCTGGCAACAATATCCTCAGACAGTAAATAAATTTTTACGCCAGCTTCGTGAAACTGAAAAATTGGGCTATTTTCAACCGTCGCTGCGATTACTGCGTCCTGGATCAACAAAATCGAGTCATTTTTGTTGATCATTGCAGCTGCTTCGCTGAAGGCCTGGGACTGGAATGGGGAGCGGGTAAAAATGTGCAGCATACTGTGCCTCGAAACTATGCCTGATTGAATATGGTGTTGGTAATGGTGCTAAAGATGGAGAAATCTAGAACGTCAAAACACGCTGGCAGGTATGAAGGTGTTCGGAGAAGACAGCCGGCTCGCACTCAATCACATCGATAAGCAAATCACCAGCAGTGAGCCCGCGCGTCTGCAGCGACTGGCGGCATACATAAACCTGCTCGATATCATAGAGTTCTAGCATCTTGAACGTAACAATATAATCACGTGACAAGATCCCCTGCGGCTGCTGTCCGTCAAGCAACTGGTAAACACCGTCACCATGAAAGAAAAGCGAAATATCTTCACTATAGGCCGAAGTGGCCAACACGGCATCCAACCCCTCGCGGCCCGAGGCAATACCATGTGGTGCGTGGCGAAATACAAAACCTAACGTTGTCATGACTATCCCGTTAAAATTGAATGACGCGATCAGCCGTCAGCATCGCTTCAGCCAACCCGCCGAGGCCAGCTTGTTCAAACCCCGTGGCTAGGTTGCTGCCCGCCAACTGATTCTGCTCTGCTTCCTGAGGACTGATGATCCCTCGACGCAGGGCGGCAGCCACGCAGGTCTGCAGCTCTGTACCATGATCCTGCGCCAACTGCTGCCAAGCCGCGACCAAGTCAAATTCATCGGACGCCGGAGCGGTCAGCGCGGAGCCGTTATGGACCCCGTCTTGATAAAAAAACACCCGCGACAAACCATGCCCTTGCGCCAATAACGCCTGAGCAAACTGATAAGCCGATCGTGCCGATTGAGTACCGTAAGCCGGTCCTTCCACTACCAGCACATAGTTCAGGCTCATTTTTCGCCATCCTCGGTTTTACGCTGGCGGATGTAGAGGTATACCGTGTGCTTGGAGATATTAAGACGATCAGCAACCCGATTAATCGCATCTTTGATATCGAAAATCCCCTTGTCGTACAGCTCCATCACGATCTGACGATTCTTGGCATTGTTCGAGACATTCTTGTCGGCATTAATTTCTTCAATGGTGCGCTCAACGGTCTGATCCACCAGCTCATCAACGTCACTGGCGAAGTTAACACTTGATGCTGCCTGCTTAGCTTCATCGGTCGGCATGAAGGATTGTAGGATCTGCGAGAAAGGTGCATCCAAGTTGACGTTGATACACAGCAGACCAATGATGTCATTGTCTCCATTGCGTATGGCGATGGTGATCGACTTCATCAAGTCCCCACCCTTGGCGCGAGTGAAGTAAGCCCGAGAGAAATTACGCTCTGAGCCTTCGATATCACGCAGCATACGCAGGGCAAGATCAGTGATCGGCGAACCGACTTTACGACCGGTATTCTCACCATTAGCGATCTTGATGGCCGAAGTATTAAGATCGGCTAGCGAGTGAAGTACGATTTCACAGAACGGACCAATCAGTGCCGCCAAACCATCAACGACCGCCTCGTAAGAACGTAGGATAATGTAATCGTGCTCGCTAAAAGCACGCGGCTCAATCAAGTCATTCTCGACCATCACATCTGAGCCAAAGTTTTCAGTAGATACCACGCGATTATCTTCCTTGCTGTTGCCCATTCTATTTAACTTCTTTCCACAGAATGGGAAAAATTAATAGAATGGGTTATGCCTCACCGAGATAGAATCTTTCACGGCGATTGATAAATTTTCAAGTCTTGCTTGCAAGTTTATCAGATTTCAGACATTAGCCTGAACATTTTCACGTCATATACAACTAGAATGACAAAAAACCCAGCTTACGCTGGGTTTTTAATTATAACCAATAGGCGAGTAAAGCGACGAGACTTACTGCGCTTCTTCTGCAGTTGGCTGCTCTGCTTTAACGATCTCCAATAGCTCGACTTCGAACACTAGGGTCGAGTTAGCAGGAATGCTTGGATTCGCCTGAGAGCCATAAGCCAACTCTGGCGGGATAACGAAAGTGAACTTCGAACCAACAGGCATTAGCTGCACGCCTTCAGTCCAACCAGAAATCACTTGGTTTAGCGGGAATGTCGCTGGCTGGTTGCGTGCGTAAGAGCTGTCGAATTCAGTACCGTCAGTTAACATACCTTTGTAATGTACTTGAACGGTATCTGTCGCTGCTGGTTTGTCACCTTCGCCTGCCGTTTCTACTTGATACAGCAGACCTGATTCCGTTTTAACGACACCGTCTTTCTGCTCGAACTCAGCACGGTAATCGTCACCAGCCTTAATGTTCTTCTCTGCTTCTTCCTGTGCTTGCTGCTGTGCCATTTCAGACACACGTTGATCCAACGACTGAAGCGCCTGCTGAGTCTCTTCCGTTGTTAGGCGGCTGTTGTCAGCAAATACGTCAGTCACACCGGCAAGTACTTGCTCACGGCTCAGCTCCAAGCCCAGCTCTTTCTGCTGGTCTAGGTTAGCGGCTAGGTATTGGGCCAATGAAGCACCGATCGCATAAGCAGCTTTGTCATCTTCTGTAGCAAATGTCGCCGGTGCGGATTCCGCTGCGACCTGCTCTACTTTTGCAGGCTCTGCCGGTTTTGTTTCCGCTGCTTTCTCATCTTGGCAGCCTACAGCTAGCAGGATTGTTGCAGCCAAAACAGACATCTTTAGAACAGGTTTCATGTATTTCTCCATTTTAAACTGAGGCAAAACCTCAAAATCATTCACCAGCCTTTTCAACAAGCGGTATGAAAAGCACTGTAGATCAATATACTAATATGCACCTTATGAATTCACTGCCCAGCAGTATTATATCCATAAGGAAATGACACTATGTGTTAACCAAGTGGAACAAGACCTTAATGCAAACAAAAAGATACGTGCCCAGCTTCATTTTGGCACTTTTCATTCTCACTGGCTGCTTTTTTTCCGGTACAGAGTTACAACGCTGGGATCTTGCACCAGAAGGCACCACCAGTTTCAGTCTAAGCCGGGACGGACGGTTTGCCCTTTACCACTCGGCCCAACAAGGTATCGTGCTGTGGGATTTACAGCAAAACAAAAAGTTAGCTGATTTTGGTTCTCAAGATCCACATCACAATACGGTGCTAAGCAGTCAGATATCCGACAACGGACGCTACGCCATTACTGCCACGGCGCAAAACTTTGCCGTCTGGGATCTGGCCTGGGGCCAATCCGAGGGGTTGTGGTCCATTTCCGACGGTTTGATCCGCGATGTTTCCGTGGCCAACAACGGCCAGCATGTCCTGCTGGCCCTGTCCAACAGCAAAGCCCTGTATGTCGACTTGGGCAGCGGAAGACGGCTAGAGTTCCTCGCCCACCGTGAAAAAGTTAATTCAGTGGCGATTTCCGCCAATGGTCGCTATGCCCTGTCAGGGGGAAATGACCACTTGGCCTACCTTTGGGACACCCAAAGTGGCCAGATCCTCCAGCAGTTCGAGCACCAGAGCCGGATCAGCCGAGTGGCCCTACAGCGCGATGGTAAGCTGGCAATGACTGCCGACGGCAGCAACGAGATCGTGATTTGGGATTTACAAAGCGGGCAGCAGCTTTCCTCGCTGGCCGTGCGTCTGCGACAGCAGATTTTATCCAGTGCCCGGTTCTCCGATGACGGCAAGCTGCTCGCGACCGGTACCCCTGCCCGACGGGTAGAATTATGGGATACCCAGAGTGGGGATAACCTCGGCCGCTGGGAGACCGCAGCCAAACAAGATACTCGACCCCCAGCAGCGGTGGTGTATGATGTGGCCATTACTCCCGGCGGTCATGTGATCTCGGGAACTTCGGCAGGTATCGCCCAGCAATGGACGACGGAATAACGCAATGAAAGAAATTGAACAGCTACAGGCCCGTATCGACGAGCTTGAAATGAAGCAGGCTTTTCAGGAGCAGACTATCGAGGAGCTAAACCAGGCCCTTACTGAGCAGCAGTTCCTGATTGATAAGATGCAAGCCCAACTGAAATTCATGGTCGGCAAGGTCAAGGGCATGGAGCCATCGAATATGGCCAGCGAGTCGGAAGAGACACCGCCACCGCATTATTAAAAACAAAAAAGGAAGCCAATTGGCTTCCTTTTTTCATGCTAACCGCTAGCGATTAGTGTGAGCAGCCGCAGCCGCCTTTTTCTTCGCCGCCACAGCAGCCTTCTTCTTTCTCACCGTGGTCATGGTCGCCACAGCTACCGCCACCGCAGCAACCGCCGCCCTGGTGAATATGGCCGTGAGCGATTTCTTCTTCAGTCGCAGCACGTACAGCAACAACTTCTACGCCGAAAGTCAGCGTCTGACCCGCTAGCATGTGGTTACCATCAACAACAACGTGGTCACCGTCAACTTCAGTCACTTCTACAGGGATTGGGCCCTGATCAGTATCTGCTAGGAAACGCATACCAACAGTGATTTCGTCTACGCCCTGGAATACGTCAGCCGGTACACGCTGAACCATTGCATCAACGTGCTCACCGTACGCTTCTTCTGGAGCAACTGTCACTTCAAACTTGTCGCCAGCTTCACGGCCTTCAAGCGCCTTCTCCAAACCTACGATCAGGTTGTTGTGGCCATGCAGGTAATCAAGAGGTGCTTCAGTTGTCGACTGATCAACAACAACGCCTTCTTCGGTCTTCACTTGGTAAGCCAGGCTTACTACGATGTCTTTAGCGACTTTCATGTTTACTCCAATTTCGAACTGGGTATCAAAGGATTTCGCCCGCATGATACCGGATAATGGCAGCTAGATGCCAATATTCTGTTTAAAGGCTGTGCAGCCAAATCAGTCTTCGGGCTTAAAGATGCCGATAACTTGTTGTTTAGTTTCTGTTGAAAGCTGATCGCTCTGCTCGACCGATTGCGGTGCTCTCACATCGGAATGACCGCAGGACACGCATTCTACCTGCTCCACATCATTCTCTTGCCACCAGCGCAACGTATCCTGCTGACTACAGCTTGGACAGATGGCGCCGGCAATAAATCGTTTCTTGGCCATGCTTTCGCTCCTTGCTGCGATATCTTCATTAAAGAGGCTGGTTAGTCCCAACCGTCATGGCGTTCCCGCTCCCCTCGCATCTCCCGATCAAAAACCTCTTCCAGCTCTTTGCGCGCCTCGCGGGCCCGGGTTGCTAGGTGGACATCCTCAGAATGCTGCGGAAGGAGATCTCTCAGGGCGGTGGTATCCAAACGGCGGAAGTGTGCCTCGGCCCGCTTGGCCTGATAAGGGTGCATACCTAGAGATATGAGGGCCTGACGGCCCAAATCAAGGGCACCGGCAAAAGTTTCCCGGGAAAAATTCTCGACCCCATGACTGAGCAACTGATGCGCCTCAACCCGGCTTCTTGCCCTTGCCAATACTTTAAGCTTAGGGAAATACTGCTGGCACAAATCAACCACTTCCATCACCTCGTCCGGCTCATCGGTACAGATAATAATCGCTTCAGCCTTATCGGCCCCGGCCGCCCTTAGCAAGTCCAATTGAGTCGCATCGCCGTAATACACCTTGTAACCGAATTTTCGCAGAAACTGGATTTGGCTCGGATCCCGCTCCAACACCGTCACCCGGATTTTATTGGCAAATAGCAAACGTCCCACCACCTGCCCAAAACGACCAAAACCGGTAATGATCACCCTCGGCTCGCGGTCTATTACATCCGACTCCAGCTCAGCCTCGGCTTCCGCTTTGAAGGTGTGGATGAACCACTTGTCCTGTAACAACAAAATCAATGGTGTAGTCATCATCGACAAACTCACCACCACCAGCAAGAAAGACGATAACTCGCGGCCCAGCAGTCCCTCCCCCATAGCTGCCGTAAACAGAACAAAAGCAAATTCGCCACCTTGGCTGAGGATCGCCGCCATTTGGCTGCGTGATTTGGCTCGGGTGCCGAAGACCCTTGCCAAGCCATACAATATCAAGCCCTTGATACTGATCAACGCAAACACGGCCAGCAAGATCTGGAGCGGGTACTGCAGTAACAATCCAAGATTGACGGCCATGCCGACCGAGATAAAAAACAATCCCAGCAACAGCCCTTTAAAAGGCTCGATGGCAATTTCCAGCTCATGGCGGTATTCACTTTCAGCCAACAGCACCCCAGCAAGAAAAGTCCCTAAAGCCATCGACAGCCCCAGCGACTGCATCCCCAAAGCAATGCCTATTACCAGCAGTAACGCCGCGACATTGAATAACTCGCGTACCCCACTGAGAACCACCCAGCGAAACAACGGACGCAATAAGAAATGACCGCCGACCAGCAACGCCAAGATACCACCAATCATCCAGGCAAAATCAAGCCAGCTACCGCCACCGCCGCCCGCCAATACTGGCAGTATCGCCAGCATCGGGATCACCGCAATGTCCTGGAACAGCAGGACTGCAAACCCTGACTGGCCGGTTTCGCTGCCGCCGAGGCTCTGCTCTTCAATCACCCGCAGGGCAATGGCCGTCGATGACAACGCCAGTCCCATCCCGACCACCAAGGCGTCACGCCATGACACCGCCGGCAAAAATGACTGCCCGGCCAGCAGCAACACCAAAGCGGCAATCACCAACGTAGTCACCACCACCTGGCTACCGCCCAGCCCCAAAATGGGTTTGCGCATCTGCCATAGCTTCTTGGGATTCAGCTCCAACCCGATAAGGAATAGCAGCAACACCACACCAAATTCAGAAAAATGGAGGATCGCATCGACATCGGAGATCAGCCTCAGTCCCCACGGACCAATGGCAATACCCGCCAGCAGGTAGCCCAGCACCGACCCTAGCCCCAAGCGCTGGGCAATCGGTACGGCCACCACAGCTGCGGCAAGGAACACCACACTGACCGACAGTACATCACTCGCCATACTTTGCTTCCTCCATCAGTGCACCGGGCGCTTGCAGCCATTGACGGTAGTTTTCACCATGCTGGTTACGCTCTTCAACCGGTATCCGTCGCGCCCAGTGCAATACCAAAGGCGGCAGCCACTTCATCCGGCACAACATGGCACTGAGCTCAAACGGGCGCAGGATTTCCGCCATACTGCAGCGGTTATAGCCATCCGGGGTATACGCTTCCGCAGCCCCTCCGGTGGTGATCACCGAGCGCCAGTATTTGCCTTGGGTCTGGTTACCCTCGCCATGAGCAAACCCCTTACTGAGGACCACATCAATCCACTCCTTGAGTAGCGATGGGCAGGAATACATATAAAGAGGATGCTGGAAAACAATGATGTCGTGATCCCTCACCAGCTCCCGTTCGAAGGTGGCATCAATAAAGAAATCGGGATAGGCCGCATAAAGATCATGGACCGTGACATGTGAAAGCTGGCTGATCGCAGCTAGCATGGCGCTGTTGGCAACCGATGCCTCCGGATCAGGATGGGCATAGAGTACGAGTATGCGAGGAAGTCCGTTTGCTGTCATAGCATTCCTTGTTATACGGCCAAATATGCCTGTAGCGCCGTAAGTTATAACGTTTCATTAACCTATATCCACATAATACATAATTGCAGGCAAAGTAGTTCGATTAATCACCGTTATCCGTCTGCTTCCTTGTTATTTATCCTCGCATGGCGACATTAGCGGTCACCGTCGCTTTGCGGTAGACTCCGCACTTATTCTTGCATTTAGTTTTTGCGGAGCGGGGCCATCCCCGACACAGTCAATGATCACTTTTTCCGATATCCAACTTCTACGCGGTGGCAAGGTCTTGCTCGATCAAGCCACGGCGACTATCCACCCGGGCGACAAAGTCGGTCTGGTCGGCAAAAATGGCTGTGGTAAATCCACCCTGTTTGCCCTACTCAAGCACGAGCTCAGCGTCGATGCCGGCAACTGTCAGTATCCGGCTAACTGGGAGCTAGCCTGGGTCGCACAGGAAACCCCAGCCCTCGAACGTGAAGCGCTGGAATATGTGATTGACGGTGACCGTGAATTCCGCCAGCTGGAAGCGGATCTTGTTGCCGCTGAGCACGCAGACAACGGCAACAAGGTGGCAGAACTGCATGGCAAACTGGAGGCCATTGGCGGCTACAGCATCCGCGCCCGTGCTGCCGAATTATTGGACGGCCTTGGCTTTTCGCAAGAACAAATGCAATGGCACCTGACCCAGTTCTCGGGAGGGTGGCGTATGCGCCTCAACCTTGCCCAGGCCCTGCTGTGCCGCTCTGATCTGCTGTTGCTCGATGAACCGACCAACCACTTGGATCTCGATGCAGTGATGTGGCTGGAGAAGTGGCTGCAAAACTACCGTGGCACGCTGGTACTTATCTCCCATGACCGTGACTTCCTAGACCCAGTCGTCAACCGGATCATCCATGTTGAAAACCAAACCATGAATAGCTATACCGGTAACTATTCGTCGTTTGAAACCCAACGGGCAGAGAAATTGGTTTTGCAGCAGGCGATGTACCAGAAGCAGCAAAAGCAAATGTCGCATATGCAGTCATACATCGACCGCTTCCGCTACAAAGCCAGCAAAGCCCGTCAAGCGCAGAGCCGGATCAAAGCACTGGAACGGATGGAAAAAGTACTGCCAGCCCAGTTCGACAACCCATTCAGCTTCGAATTCCGCGAGCCAAGTGCCCTGCCCAATCCAATCTTGATGATGGATCAGGTCGCAGCGGGTTATGACGACAACATCATCCTCGAGAAGATCCGGTTGAACTTGGTGCCGGGCAGCCGTATCGGCCTACTCGGCCGCAATGGTGCCGGTAAATCCACCCTGATCAAAATGCTGTCTGGTGATCTGCCAGCCAAAGCCGGCGATCTAACTTATTCGCAAGGGGTGAAGATTGGTTACTTCGCCCAGCACCAACTCGAAACCCTGTACTTGGATGACACCCCTGTCCAACATATGGCCCGTATCGCCCCGCAGGCAACCGAGCAGCAACTACGCGATTATCTTGGCAGCTTCGGCTTTTTGGGTGACAAAGCGCTGGAAAAGGTCGGCCCGTTCTCCGGTGGTGAAAAAGCCCGCTTGGTGTTGGCATTGATTGTGTGGCAGCGTCCTAACCTGTTGCTGCTCGATGAACCGACTAACCACCTCGATCTCGACATGCGTCAGGCACTGACCTTCGCCCTGCAATCCTATGAAGGGGCTATGGTTATCGTCAGCCACGACCGCTACCTGCTGCGTGCCACCACCGATGACCTGTATCTGGTCCATGACCGCCAAGTCGTGCCGTTCAATGGCGACTTGAATGACTACCACAAGTGGCTGACCGAACAGCAGCGTAACGAGCGCCGCGAACAGCAAGCCAGCAAACCGGAAGTTAGCAAAGACAACAGTGCGGCCTCACGCAAGGAGCAAAAGCGCCTTGAAGCGGAGCTGCGTAAGCTGACCGCACCTCTCCGCAAGAAAATCACCCAGCTTGAAACCAAGATGGACAAGTTCAATACTACGATCAGCGATGCCGAGACTCAGCTCAGTGACGGCAGCATCTATGAAGCAGAAAATAAGGCTCGCTTGAATGAGCAGCTACAGCGACAGGCGGATGCTAAGTCAGCACTGGAAGAGGTCGAGATGGAGTGGATGGAACTGCAGGAAGAACTCGAAGCCATGGAGCAACAGCATGCCCCGGATTGATGAACTAAGTCATCATGACTCGCGCCATGAGCCGCTGAGCCATGATGTCTTCTGGCAGTTTAGCTATAGTCACTATTTCAAGGCGGACGTCGAGGCCGCCTGCCTCGCGCTGCAAACCTTCCACAGAGGAAGCGTGAACCTGGCCCTGCTGATGATCTGGCTCGATACGCAGGCTATTGACTTGACGCAGCAGCAACGGCAGCAGTTGGAACAGAGCCTCCAGCCAACCGAAGGCCTGCTCGAGCGCTACCGCCATATGCGCCGCTCCCTGAAACCTCAACTGGATGGTAACGGCTACCAGCAACTCAAAGACTTTGAATTGCAGATGGAGCGCCAACAACAGCACGATTTGATTGCGACACTGAACCAGATGCCGCTTAGCACCGTAGCACAGCAAGAAGCCGCCTCCCATTCAGCTAACCTAGCCCGCTACTGCCACGGTCTAGGGGCAATGGCCCTAGTGGATAAGCTGTTGGCGAAATAGAGGACATTAAGGAGTCGTTATGACAATGGTATTTCATCCAGCCAAAGGGCTAGCAAACCCACACCTGCAAACCCTGCTGCCGCGTTTTTTGCGCCGCAAGCCATTGTTTACGCCACTTACCCAACGCATAGAAACCCCGGACGGTGATTTCCTCGACTTAGCCTGGACGGCTCCCTTGGCCGACAGCTCCCCCAACCAACCAGTGATGATCCTGTTTCACGGCTTGGAAGGCAGCTTTCACAGTCCCTATGCCAACGGGTTGCTTTATGCCGCCAAACAGCAAGGTTGGCTTTCGGTCATGATGCACTTTCGCGGGTGTAGCGGCGAAGTGAACCGCAAGCCCCGCAGTTACCACTCCGGCGAAACCAGTGATGCGCGCTTTTTCATCCAGTGGCTACGCCAACAATTACCCACTCAGCCATTTTTTGCCGTCGGTGTGTCGCTCGGGGGCAACATGCTGGTTAACTACCTGGCTGAAAGTGGTGCACGTTCGGAGATCACCGCTGCGCAAGTGATTTCCCCTCCGCTGGATTTGGCCGCCTGCTCGGAGCGGATCCAACAAGGATTTTCAAAAATCTACCAGCAATACCTGCTTGGCTCGATGAAGCGTAATCTCAGCAGGAAAATTTCCGCCCTGCCCGATGCGATGCCTATTTCCCATCAAGATGTTGAACAACTCGAAACTCTGTGGCAATTCGACGAGTTCGTCACCGCCCCCCTGCACGGTTTCAAAAATGCCACCGATTACTACCAACGCTGCAGCGGGTTGCCCCGCCTTTATGAAGTAGCTATTCCACTACGCGTGATCCATGCCGAGGATGATCCCTTCATGACGGAAGCGGTCATTCCGACCACATCATTGCCACCACACATTCAATACGATCTATACCCAAACGGTGGCCATGTCGGGTTTGTCACAGGCTCATGGCGCCAACCAGACTTCTGGCTTGAGCGAACCGTTCCTGAGTGGTTTAAACAGGCGATAAGCGATGCAAAGAATCGGTAAGCTGGCCACTGGCCAAGTACTTTCCCCCTCTACAACTGATGCATTTGCCAATATAATCTCCGTTATCTCCTGCAACAGAAAAGTGCCGTTATGAATATCCCTTGGCAAGACATAGATCCCGATACCCTGACTAACCTAATAGAACATTTCGTGCTGCGCGAAGGCACCGACTACGGCGAACGCGAGCTTTCGATGGCCGACAAGGTTGGTCGGGTACGCCAGCAGTTGGAAAAAGGGGAGGCGGTGATTGTTTACTCCGAGCTGCATGAGACCATCGACATCAAAGCCAAGCGCCAACTCGGGTAAACTACCCGGTATAAGCTTTGTAGACCCGGCATTTTTGACATCCCGGCTTGACCTTAACGCCCAGCCCTGTTAATAACTCTCTCCGTTAATGTTAACGACAGGGTTTGTCATGTCTGCAAAACATCCGATTATTGCAGTAACAGGGTCCTCGGGGGCAGGTACATCTACCACCTCCGAAGCATTCCGTAAGATGTTCAATATGATGAACATCAATGCTGCTTGGCTTGAAGGCGACAGTTTCCATCGATTTTCCCGACCAGAAATGGACGCCGAAATCCGCAAAGCCAAAGAGCAAGGCCGTCATATCAGTTATTTCGGCCCCCAAGCTAACGACTTCCCGTTGTTGGAAACGTTTTTTCGCCAATACGGTGAAGACGGTAGCGGCCAGTTCCGTCGCTACCTGCACACCTTCGACGAAGCCGTGCCGTACAACCTAATGCCCGGTACTTTCACACCTTGGCAAACTCTACCTGAAAATACTGACCTGCTGTTCTATGAAGGTCTACACGGCGGTGTGGTCGATGGCGAGGTCAATGCCGCCCAGCACGTTGATTTGCTGATCGGCATGGTACCGATCGTCAACTTGGAATGGATCCAGAAAATCGTCAGGGATACCCGTGATCGTGGTCATTCCCGCGAAGCGGTGATGGAGTCGATTGTCCGCTCGATGGATGACTACCTCAATTACATCACCCCGCAGTTCTCCCGCACCCACATCAACTTCCAGCGGGTACCAACGGTCGATACCTCCAACCCGTTCAGTGCCAAGGCAATTCCAAGCCTGGACGAAAGCTTTGTGGTGATCCGGTTCCGCGGGATCAAGAAGGTTGATTTCCCCTACCTGCTGTCGATGATCCAAGGATCGTTTATGTCGCGCCACAACACCCTAGTGGTGCCCGGCGGTAAAATGAGCTTTGCGATGGAGCTGATCATGCGGCCGCTGATCCAGCAGCTGATTGATACGGGAAAAATAGGTTAAGAGCTGTGATAGGCGATAGGCGTGATTATCCTCTCGCCCATCGCCATCCCTTACTGCGAGGTTACGCTTCCACCACCTCGTACGAGTGGGTCATCTCTACCCCTTCACCCAACATCAGGCAAACAGAACAGTATTTTTCCAACGAGTCGGCCACGGTTTTGGCTACAACGGCTTCATCCAAATTTTCACCTGTCACCACAAAATGCAGGTTCGCAGTGGTAAAAATACGAGGAGCCAGCTCACGACGAACCGAGTTGATTTGCGCTTCGCAAGCCGTAATTTTCTGCCCGGCAGATTTGAGCCCATCCACCACGTCCACCGAACTACACCCACCCGCAGCCATCAGTACCAGCTCCATTGGGCTCGGCGCTTTTTCGCCACCATTGCCATCCATCACCACGCTGTGACCTGAATTTGACTGCCCTAGGAAGGTCATATTTTCGACCCATTTCACTCGTGATTGCATTGGTTTCTCCTTACAACTTATAGGGGGTTTTGGCACAATCTAGCAACGGTGTGATCATGTGCACACTTATGACTACAAAATGGCCATTTCACATAGATCAATATCAAGAAAAGCGCGCCGAAAAAAGATAAAATCTGAACTAATTATTCACGTGAGCTTGCAGCCCAGCGGTTGACTGAATATCCTAAACGACGAACTAATTATGGTTAGGCCCAGCCACATTTTTAATGGACGTCGTTGTTGGGCAACAAACGCAGAGGAAGTTAGTAATATGGTTCCAGGTAAACCTCAAACAGATCCAACTCTAGAGTGGTTTCTTTCCCATTGCCACATTCATAAATACCCTTCAAAGAGTACTTTGATTCATGCGGGAGAAAAAGCGGAAACGCTCTATTACATCGTAAAAGGTTCTGTTGCGGTCCTGATCAAGGATGAAGAAGGTAAGGAAATGATCCTGTCTTACCTAAACCAAGGTGACTTCATCGGTGAGTTAGGCCTATTCGAAGAAGGCCAAGAGCGTACTGCATGGGTTCGAGCTAAGACCCCTTGCGAAGTTGCAGAAATTTCTTTCAAGAAATTCCGCCAGCTAATTCAAGTTAACCCAGACATCCTAATGCGCCTTTCTGCGCAGATGGCCAGCCGCCTTCAGGTGACTAGCCAGAAAGTCGGTGACTTGGCATTCCTGGATGTAACAGGCCGTATCGCTCAGACACTATTGAACCTGGCTAAACAGCCAGATGCAATGACTCACCCAGACGGTATGCAAATCAAGATCACCCGTCAGGAAATCGGCCAGATCGTTGGCTGTTCCCGTGAGACTGTTGGTCGTATATTGAAGATGCTAGAAGAGCAGAACCTGATTTCTGCCCATGGTAAAACTATCGTTGTTTACGGCACACGCTAAACAACCCGGTTTACTAGCAAAAACTCAAAAAGCCGCACTATGCGGCTTTTTTTATTGCCCATCGCACCCACTTTCATACTTACAGGACATTACTGTCTACCCCATCACTCTTTTTGTGCTTGTATCTACGCGACTTAATGCTACATTGTGCATATTAATCCTCACCACCTGTAATGGAATACCGGTATGGACATCGAACGCTTCTCACCACATCGCTCCCACCACACCGAGCGCGGAGTCATTTCGCCGCTGCCCGATACCGTTGAGATGACAGGCTTCAGTGACAGCCGCCACTACCTTGAACAACATGAGAAGGTGAAACGCCAGACACCGGAGTCCCAGCAGGGGTATCCACTCGATAGCCTCAAGCACTAAATCCAGACACATGAAACACCTGTGACCACATGAGCCACAGGCGCTTGGAATATGCAGAATTAGATAACCGGTTTCAGGCAGGTTACCCTGATTTAGTTGGCGTCCGTGCTCTCGAAGATCTTATCTGCCGACGCCTCGACAAAACCGGTATATAACTCACCGTCCTCTTTCGGATAGCGCTTGGCAAACTCATAGAACCCGCCCGGTATGCTATAAACGCCATCCAAAAACCCAACCTCGACCCTGTCGGCCATAGTCGATGACTGTTCAAGCATCACCTCAGGGCTACCTTTAACATCACCGCCAGCGCTGTTGATCTCAAACCCGTTGTGGCGCAGCAAGTGATTGACCTCAGCCACCTCGGTAAACTGCTCAAGCTGGTTCAGGCTAACGGTAAAGTGGTTGGCCCCAAAACCATGGGCAGCTAGCCATCCAGCATATTCGCTTTCTGCCGCCAGCAACTCATAAGTCGCGTAGTCCAAATCCCATAACCGCCCGCTATAGAGGAAGGCCGGATCTCGCATGGCTTGCTCTGGCACCTGATCGACCAGTTCCCTGACCGTCTGCTGCAACAGCGAGCTAAACTGCCCCACCATCAACTCACTGATAAACACTTTGGGTGCCAATGGGTTGGGATGCTCGAAATGCTCGGCATATAACTTCTTGGTTTCGAAATGATAGCGGCCACACGGCTTGTAGCCAATGGCAATGAACGGCGCCGCCAGTCGATCAAGCCCGACCTTAGGCAGGTTAAATGTTCGCAGCGCAATATGATCATTGAGCAGCGGCTCTTCTTCGGTCAGCAGATCATGAACCTGAGCGGCTGATGGGCATAGGCGCTGGATATAATCCTGCCATAACCCGGCAAATAGTTGCTCTACCCTTTCCATGTGCTCGCTATCCTCTTTGACTGGTGAATGATTGGCGGGCATTAAAGCGTAATACCCGGTGAAAGCTGAGCGGGTAGCTCAGGCCGCTCACCTTCCATCGATGCCATTGGGTATGCACAGTAGTCTGCCGCGTAATACGCGCTTGGCCGCAGGTTACCTGATGCCCCAGGTCCACCAAATGGCGCATCACCACTCGCCCCGGTTAACTGACGATTGCGGTTAACAATCCCGGCACGGATATGTTCGATGAAATACTGCCACTCACTGTCATCGGTCGAAACCAACCCTGCAGATAAGCCATAGCGGGTATCATTGGCCTTTTCCACCGCCTCACCCAATTCGCTGTAACGGGCAACCTGCAAAAGCGGACCAAAGTATTCTTCATCCGGTAACTCGGCCACCTGGCTGACCTCGACGATCCCCGGAGTGACAATCGCTCCCTGGCCACGGGTCGCGGGCAGCAACAGCTCACCGCCCAGCTCAACCAATTGTGATTGGGCCTGAATAATGTTGTCAGCCGCCTGGACCGAGACTTGCGCCCCCATAAACGGTGCTGGCTCATCGAACTGACCACCGACACGGATCTGACGGGTTAGCTCCAGCAAGCGTGCCAGGATGCGGTCGCCTTCCGCACCATGTGGCAGATAGAGCCTGCGGGCACAGGTGCAACGCTGTCCAGCGCTGATAAAAGCAGACTGAATTATAGTGTAGACAGTTGCATCCAGCTCGCCATAGTGGCGAGAGATCACCATCGGGTTATTACCGCCCATTTCCAGTGCCAGCATCTTGCCTGGCTGGCCGGCAAACTGACGGTGCAACAAGTGGCCGGTGTTGGCACTGCCGGTAAACAGCAGCCCATCAATACCCTTGGCCCCAGCTAGCGCTTCACCGGTTGCCCTTGCGCCCTGTACCAAGTTAATCACGCCATCAGGCAACCCTGCCTGCTGCCATAATTTCATGCACTCTTCAGCCACCTTTGGAGTAAGA
Organism: Photobacterium pectinilyticum; assembly: GCF_024357955.1. Lineage (GTDB taxonomy): Bacteria > Pseudomonadota > Gammaproteobacteria > Enterobacterales > Vibrionaceae > Photobacterium > Photobacterium pectinilyticum. Next base: position 166,942 of record NZ_JANEYT010000002.1, on the reverse strand, counting down.
TCTGACGGTTTGAACACCACGGTATTCCCAGCCAGCAAAGCCGGGACAATATGACCATTGGGTAAGTGTCCCGGGAAGTTATATGGCCCAAACACAGCCATGACGCCCAAAGGACGGTGGCGCAGCACTGCCTGAGTGCCAGCAACGTCTTTTTGTTTCTCGCCAGTACGCTCATGGTAGGCACGCAGCGATATGGCAATCTTACCCACCATTGCACCGGCTTCGGTGCGGGTTTCCCACAAGGGCTTACCCGTTTCCTCCGCAATAACCACCGCAATCGCTTCACTGTGGGCTTTGACCAACTCGGCAAAGCGCTCGACAATGACCTGGCGCTCAGTCAGAGTCGTGTTACGCCAGCTTGCCAATGCTGCCCTGGCGGCAGTGACAGCCGTCTCAACCTGCTCTGCTGTCGCCGATTTGCCCTGCCATACCACTTCACTGGTGAACGGATTAAGCGACTGCATCGTCTGCCCTTCGCCGTCTTGCCAGCGACCTGCAATCCATTGGGTCATGTTCTTCTCCTTTATTGGACGATCAGGCGAACCTGATCCCCTTGTTTAACGTCCAGTGCCTTAGCCGCTGCTGCACTCATCAACGCCGTACCATCCAGTACGTCGACCTTATCGACAACGGCACGGAAATGGGTAAATGAGGAATTGCTGACGATACAATCGGTCTGGGCCGCTGGTTGACCGATCTCAACCCGGCACACCTGTGAGTGGCGTACTGACTCGATATTTTTCACATCACACTCTACCGTCGGGCCAGCATCGAAAATATCGACATAACCGCGGCAGGTGAAACCTTCCTTCTCCAACAAGCGAAGTGCCGGGCGGGTTTTCTCGTGTACCTGCCCAATCACCGCTTGGGCTTCCTGACTCAGCAAGTTAACGTAGATCGGCAGCTTGGGCATCAAATCAGCAATAAAACCCTTTTTACCGATACCGGTCAGGTAATCGGCCAAGGTGAAATCGATCGAGAAAAAATGCTCTTTGAGCCACTCCCAGAATGGGGAGTTCCCCTCTTCGTCGGATACCCCGCGCATCTCGGCAATCACCGTGTTATCAAATCGCTCTGGGTGTTCAGCCATCATCAGAAAGCGGCATTTGGATAGCAGACGACCATTGAGACCTTCGCGCCACTCGGGGCGTAAAAACAGGGTACACAGCTCGCTCACCCCCGTGTAGTCATTGCCAAAAGTCAGCACTTTCACCACATTGTGAACATTGAGGCGGCGTGATGAATGCACCACGGTACTCAGGTGGTAGGTATAGAAAGGGTTATCCAACCCAATAGCGGCTTCGATCGCCGTCGTCCCTGCAATTTCCCCGGTCTCGGTATCTTCCGCTACCATCAGATAACCTTCCGAGCCTGGCTCGGTAACCATTTTGGCAAAGCTCTCTTCGGAATGTTGAATTCGGTTAGCGAGGATCTCCTCGTTAACCGGCAGCGAGGTAAAACCATGGCCCGACTCTTCCGCACACTGTAGCAGTGCCGGTAGATCCGCGGCAGTAATAGGACGTATAACCAGCATCGAACTCCCTCCTGATGCAAGCTGCAGCAATGCTGCCAACTAATGAGAATACCAGCACGAGGCCGTAAGCTGCGGCCAAGCTCCTGCCAGCCGCAACCGGTTAAAACAAGCTATGAATAGATTTTGGCAATAGCGCGCTCCAGTCGAGCCATCCCCTCGTCAATGTCAGCCTTACCGATCACCAAAGACGGGGTAAAGCGCACCACGTTGGCACCAGCAATCAGCACCATCAGCCCTTCTTCACCGGCAGCGACCAAGATATCTCTTGCTCGCCCCTGCCACTCATCATTGAGCGCAGCCCCCAATAGCAGGCCCTTACCGCGGACTTCGGCAAAGACCGGATACTTGGCATTGATCGCTTCAAGTGCTTCGCGGAACCATTGCTCGCGCTGCTTGACGCCCGCCAGCACTTCCGGCTTGGTCACTTCACTGACCACCGCTTCGGCTACGGCACAAGCCAATGGGTTACCGCCATAGGTCGAGCCATGAGTCCCGACTTTGAGGTGTACAGCCAACTCAGTGGTGGTCAGCATGGCGCCGATAGGGAAACCGCCACCAAGGGATTTGGCTGTACTGAGAATGTCCGGTATGACTCCCAGCCCTTGATAGGCATAGAAATCCCCAGTACGACCGTTACCGGTTTGTACTTCATCGAAAATCAACAAAGCGTTGTGTTTGTCGCACAGTTCACGAACACCTTGGATAAATTTCGGTGTCGGCGACACAATCCCGCCCTCGCCCTGCAGCGGCTCCATCATTACCGCACAGGTACGCTCAGACATGTGCTCGGCCAAACCGGTCAAATCGTTATAGGCAAGGTGGGTCACCGCGCCCGGTTTCGGCCCGAAGCCATCGGAATAGGCCTCTTGGCCACCCACGGTAACAGTGAAGAAGGTACGGCCATGGAAGCCCTGTTTGAAAGAGATAATTTCGGACTTATCCGGGCTAAACTTATCTGCCGCATAACGGCGAGCCAGTTTCAGCGCTGCTTCATTGGCCTCGGCACCGGAGTTGGCAAAAAACACTTTGTCGGCAAAGCTGTGCTCGGTCAGCAGCGTCGCCAACCGCAATGCAGGCTCGTTGGTCATGACATTACTGAGATGCCAGATCTTCTCAGCCTGTGCCTTGATGGCATCCACCATTACCGGGTGGCAGTGGCCCAAACAGCTCACCGCAATACCGCCAGCAAAGTCGACATACTCTCGCCCTTCCTGATCCCACACCCTTGCACCCTCTCCCTTCACCGGGATCATCTGCATCGGCGCGTAACACGGCACCATCACGTCATCAAATACCTGACGATCGACTTTATACTCCTTTGTCATTATCGTTTCCTTCTAATGTTTTTGCCCTAAGCATAGTATTTACATTTTATTAACCAATTCCAATAGCAGAATATTTTTTTATTCCATCTCGGTTAACGGTTAATCACCTACAAAATACATATTTATGCGGGGTTGGGGAAAACTTATTAAGCCCAATTCACTAAAAGGTGTTTTTCCTGCAAGGAAATAAAAATGAAACAACCCTGGGTTGTGCATAATCTTTCCGTGCCAAAAAATTCAAAAAAGATAAACGAATGTTAATAAAGGTGACAAAGATCGCGTCATCAAGACAGCAAAAAGCCTGAGGTGGGTCGTTTTCAGCGTGGGAGGAAGTAATTGGATCGGCGAAAAATGATGCTGCCACTTAGCTAGGCAGCATTTACTGCTGCCCATATGCCTATACGCTCAACGACGCAGAAAATTCGCCAGCAGTTGGTGGCCCTGCTCGGTCAAGATACTTTCGGGGTGAAACTGGACCCCTTCGATAGGCAAGGTTTTGTGGGCGATGCCCATGATTTCATCGCGCTCGCCGTCTTTTTCCGTCCACGCGGTGACTTCAAAGCAATCAGGCAGCGTATCAGCCTTCACCACCAGCGAATGGTATCGGGTAACCGTTAGCGGGTTGTTCAACCCGGAAAATACGCTGCAGTCGGTGTGGGCAACCGGGGAGGTCTTTCCGTGCATCACTTGGCGGGCACGAACGACGTCGCCACCATACACCTGAGCAATGGACTGATGGCCAAGGCAAACACCAAGGATCGGCAGCTTACCGGCAAAATGACGGATCGCCTCAAGTGAGATCCCCGCGTCATCAGGCGTACAGGGACCAGGCGAAATCACCAGGTGGGAAGGAGCCAACGCCTCGATACCAGCAATATCGATTTCGTCATTACGTACGACCTTCACCTCCGCCCCCAGCTCACAAAAATACTGATACAGGTTATAGGTAAACGAGTCGTAGTTATCGATCATCAATAGCATGGGTACTGCTGCTCCCTGAAAATTACAGCGGCCTATTTTGCAGCAGGACAGCAGAAAGGCAAGCCTAGACGAAAAAAAACCGGCCAATGGCCGGTTTCCTGTCTTTACATTATTGGTCTAGTTGTATCACTACGGACGCGCAACAAAGCCTACAGCAGAAAACGCTTGCTTCAAGGTCTCTGCCGCACGTGCAGACGCCTTCTCAGCACCCGCCTTCATTACTTGATCAAGGTAAGCACGGTCAGCACGGACACGGTGGTATTCAGCTTGGATAGGCTCCAGCATCGCAACAATCGCTTCGCCCACGTCTTTCTTGAACGGGCCATACATCTCAACGCCCTGATATTGCGCTTCAATTTCAGCAAACGTCTTACCGGTTGCAGCCGAGTACAGACCCATCAGGTTAGAGATGCCGCCTTTGTTCTCGATATCGTGTGCGATACGCGGTGGCGTTTCGGTATCTGTCTGGGCCTTGTTGATCTTCTTGATGATCGATTTCGGCTCTTCCAGCAGGGTGATCACATTCTTACGGTTGTCATCCGACTTCGACATCTTCTTGGTTGCATCCTGAAGGCTCATGACACGGGCATTTACCGTTGGGATGTACGGCTCAGGTACTTGGAAGATCGCCTCGCCATCGCCGTAGATGTTGTTGAAACGGGTCGCGATATCACGTGCCAGCTCAAGGTGTTGCTTCTGGTCTGAGCCTACTGGTACCTGGTGAGCGCCGTATAGCAAGATATCGGCCGCCATCAGGACCGGGTAGCCAAACAGGCCAACGTTAACATCGTTCGCGTGGCGCTGTGATTTATCCTTGAACTGGGTCATGCGGCTAAGCTCACCCATCTGGGTGTAACAGTTCAGTAGCCAACCCAGTTGAGCATGCTCAGGCACATGAGACTGGACAAACAAGGTACTTTTCTTCGGATCGACCCCGACAGCTAGACAAATAGCCAGTGCATCGAGCGTTGCTTCATGCAGCGCTTTTGGGTCTTGGCGTACCGTGATGGCATGCAGGTCTACGACACAGTACTGACAATCATAATCATCCTGCATCTGTTCCCACTGACGCAGCGCACCCAGATAATTACCGATACTTAATTCACCTGAAGGCTGTACGCCACTCAATACAATGGGTTTGGTCATGATGAGATTTTCCTATGTCACAAAAAAAGCCGCGGCCATCAGCCGCTGGCATAATATCAATCAGAGCCCGGTACAACACCGAACGTACTAGCTACCTAGTTTAACCACTTCTGCCAAGTGACTAAAGTGATCCAGTACAATATCTGGGTTACTTTCGCTGATCGGCTGGCCATAGTTATAGCCATAAGTGAGCCCAACAACATAACATGACGCCGCTTTTGCCGCCAAGATATCGTTGCGGGAGTCACCAACCATCAGCATCCGCTCTGCTTTTAGCTGGTGTTTATCGAGCAACCAATTCAAAGCATACGGATCCGGTTTCTTTAGCGGGAAGGTATCGCCGCCAATCACATCTACAAAGTAATCCGCGATACCATGCTCTTCAAGCAAGTGAGGCACGAACTGAGCCGGCTTGTTGGTCACGATGGCCATCGGCAACCCAACATCATGAAACGCTGCCAGCGTCGCTTTAACGCCCGGATACAGCGTGCTCTTCTCGTGACCGCCATCTTCGTAGAAGCGATCGAACAGTTGGCGAGCCTCGCGGTGCAGTGCAGGATCGAGATCAGGGTCAACATCGACACTCTGGCTCAATGCCCGGCCGATTAAAATGTCCGCCCCGTTACCAATCCAGGTTGTCACCTGCTCAACGCTCACCCCTGCACGCCCAAGGGCGCGCATGGTTTTATCAGCTGCATCAGCCAAATCAGGCACACTGTCGAGCAACGTGCCATCAAGATCAAAAGCTATAAAATCAATACCGCTGAGCTGACTCATTAGCGCTCAACCTTGGCCAGCTCTGCACGCATTTCATCAATCACCGCTTTGTAGTCTGGCTGGCTGAAGATAGCCGAGCCTGCAACAAACATATCTGCACCGGCTTCAGCGATTTCACGGATGTTATCCACCTTCACACCACCGTCAATTTCAAGACGGATCTGACGGCCTGACTCATCAATGCGCTTACGTACTTCGCGCAGTTTGTCCAGCGTCGCCGGGATAAACGACTGGCCACCAAAGCCAGGGTTAACCGACATCAGCAGGATCATGTCGACCTTATCCATGATGTAATCAAGGTAGTGCAGCGGTGTCGCCGGGTTGAAAACCACACCCGCCTGACAGCCGTGCTCTTTGATCAACTGCACCGAGCGGTCCAGGTGCTCAGTCGCTTCGGCATGGATAGTGATCATGGTTGCGCCAGCATTAGCAAAATCAGGGATAATGCGATCCACCGGTTTTACCATCAGGTGTACGTCGATTGGCGCAGTAATACCGTAGTCACGTAAGGCCTTACATATTGGGGCGCCAAAAGTCAGGTTCGGTACGTAATGGTTATCCATCACGTCAAAATGCACAACATCGGCACCAGCAGCCAATACTTTCTCTACATCCTCGCCAAGACGAGCAAAATCTGCAGACAGGATAGATGGAGCGATCAAAAAGTCCTTCATGTTCAGCCTCTATACGGTACAAACGAAAACGTTATCGGAAGTCGGCGCAATTCTACCCGATCATCAAGATGATGTCCTACCGGATTTCAAGACAGGCGTGCTACTGGGCAGCTACACTTATTCTCAAGCCACCCCATATCGAAAGGGATTGAACCGGCTTGTATCGCTTGGAAATAAGGAGATAAGCCATGACAACTAACAAGCCGCCGCGCCCCAACTTGGTAAAAAGCATTGCCGGGGCATTATTCGGGGTACAATCGGAAAAGAACAGGGAAGTTGATTTCAGCCAGCAGCGCCCGCTGCCGTTCATTCTGGCCGGTATCGCTGCTATTGCGGTATTTGTCGGACTACTGATCGCGTTAAGCCACTTAATCGCAAACGGGTAGCCATAGGTAGGTAAGAGCGAGGAAAGCCTAGTCTTGGGAAGATTTGAACAGAGCCAGAAGCTCATCCACCTTGTTACGGCCACTGCCGTTACGGCTGATCGTACGTTTTACCTTGACCACCGATAGATCGGCACCATGGTATAAGCGACGGGTCAAGGTGGTGTCATGATTGGATATCAACACCGGAATATCACGCTCTGTTGCCGCTTTTTCAGCAGCATCGGCCAAAGCAGCCTGATCATCAAGGCTGAAACCATTCCCCGCATAAGAGGTAAAGTTTGCCGTGGTCGATAGCGGTGCATAAGGTGGATCGCAATACACAACACAGCCCTTACGAGCACGCGAAAAGGTCTGCTGATAGCCTTCACAAACAAACGTTGCTCGCTTGGCTTTTTCAGAAAAGAAATACAGCTCATCTTCCGGGTAGTACGGCTTCTTGTACGAACCAAACGGGACGTTAAAGCCACCTTTCTTGTTATAGCGACACAAGCCGTTGAAGCCATGGCGGTTCATGTACAGGAAATACAAAGAGCGCAGATACGGATCTTTGGTTTTATTGAACGCCTCGCGAATTTCAAGGTATGCCCCCTTCTGATTGTACTCAGGGGTAAACAGTGCCTTACTGTCGCGAACATACTGTTCGGGATCATTCTTGAGGATATTGTAGAGATTAATCAAGTCAGGGTTGATATCGGCAAGCAGATACTGCTCAAAGTCAGTATTAAGAAATACCGAGCCGGCACCAACAAAAGGCTCAACCAACTTACGTGCTGGCGGCAAGCGGCGCTCGATCTCCTCGACCAGGGAATACTTTCCTCCAGCCCATTTCAGGAATGCACGATGCTTTTTCATTCAGCTAACCACCAATACCGACTTTGTAACGAAAGGTGGCGGATTGTACACCATTTCAATCTGTGTCTGTACCGCTTGAGAGAAATATCTGGCAAAGAAACAGGTTATTTGGCCCGATCCATTTCGGTATGGATCTGACGGTAGGACTTCACCCATGGCTCGACCGACTGAAGCTGGGGTGGCAGGCGGGTTTCGGCGATACGGGCAGCTTGCACATCCGGGTAGTCACCGGTCACGATAATGAACCATGCCACGCCGTTGCGGCGGGTTTCATACACCTCGGCCAGCGCTGCGATATCATAATCGACGATAAATTGTTCGGCCGTCGGCAATGAACGCATTGCAGCCAGCTGGAGGGCATAATGCGCAGGGGCGACCCCACGCAGCTTACTGCCGAGCTCCTCAACAGTCGGTTCAGCGGTAGCGGCTTGGGTTGCAATCGTCGAAGCATCCTCCTCAGCAGCGTCACCCTCCACACTATCATCTGAGATAGCCTCTCCCTGCGACTCCATCTGAGCCGCAGAGTCTGGTAGCTCCGTTTCAGGCAGCTGTACTGGCTTTCCTTCAGGCAATATCGGTTGCAAACTCTGTTTGCCTTCTTCCACAGCCCTCTCGCCGGTACCACCCAGCTTCTGTTCATTAAGCATCGCATCGACAACATCGGAAGGTACCACCACCCGAGGGTTAGTATCTCGCCGACCCACAGTCAGGCCCTCGACCGACACTTCCGGCGGCAGGGTTTCACTGTCGTCGTCAAAGACCAATGTTGGCTCTTGCCCCTTGTCACCGGTCTCGTCGTGTTTCGTTGTGGTAATACCCACCGGCTCTTCGGGCAACTTGTCCAGCTGGGCTTGCGGGATCCCACTGATTGCCAGTGGTTTATCTTCACCAACTGGCACAAACCACCACGCAATCACGGCAACCGCCACCACCACTAATCCGCTCAGTAACGCCACCGGCGAAAGCACACGGGATTTATGTTCAGCCATATCCTTATCCTCTGCTAGTTCAAGCTTGAGCAGCTCCCCGGGCGCCGGGGCACAACTTAAAGCATGCTCGCGGATCCTGCGCCTTCCTTGTGCATCAAGGTGTTCGCCATCAAACATCATTTCGACCATCAACTGGGCTTCTTGTTCCGACAACGGGCTAATTTCCACCTCTAATGGTGCATTCCCCTGCCCCTGAACTAACTGGCCTAAGTATTTGTCCAACCTGCCGCTATGGCTAAACAGCAGCACATTAACCTGCCAATCAGGATACAAGCGAGCCTGCTGTACTACCCCCCACAACTCTGCGAGCAATTCAGGGCTCAGCAAATGTGCGTCATCAACCACAATTAGGGCATTGACTGGCTGTTGCTCAAATAGACGTTCAAGACTCTGGCCTAGCGGATCTTGTTCGTTAAATACGGCGCGGGGAGCAAGCTGTTGAAGGATAATAGAGCGGTGTTGACCATCTTGCTGATTTGGATGACAAAGCAACAAGGACTGACGAGAGTCTCCGGCCCAGAGTTCGAGGTAGCGTTGGGACAACCAGGTTTTACCGGCTCCTTCAGTGCCCGTTATCTGGATAAGGTTAGAGCTGAAACGAGTGAGAAACTGCAGTCGAGAAAGGAGCTGGATTTGAGAGTCCAAATCCAGCGGGGTAAGGTGTAGGCCGCGACTCATTGGCAACCTACAGGATCAGGCTTGTACCGCTTGGCGCAGTACATCTTCCGGTACACCAGCCACAACGTCAGCACTACCAATACCGGTTGGCAGGATCAAACGTAGTTGACCTGACAACACCTTCTTGTCACGCATCATGTGCTTGATATAGGCATCAAAGCCCATGCCTTCCGGACCGCGTACTGGCAGGTTGGCCTTTTCCAGCAAGCGAATAATGCGATCAACATCTGCCGGACTGATAAGCCCCTGCAATTGAGCAGCACGAGCAGCTTGGACCGTACCGGCTGCAACGGCTTCGCCGTGCAACCAGTTACCGTAGCCCATTTCAGCTTCGATAGCATGACCAAACGTGTGACCAAGGTTGAGCAAAGCACGAACCCCTGACTCTTTTTCGTCAGCAGCCACCACATCGGCCTTGATCTGACAACAACGACCAATCGCATAGTTCAGCACGTCATTGTCCAGAGCCTGAAGCTTGTCGATGTTCTGCTCGAGCCAGGCAAAGAAATCACCATCGGCGATAATGCCGTACTTGATCACCTCGGCCATACCGGCAGCAAACTCACGCTCTGGCAGTGTTTTCAGGCAATGGTTGTCAATCACCACCGCTTTTGGCTGGTAAAACGCCCCAACCATATTTTTACCCAATGGATGGTTCACCGCAGTCTTGCCGCCCACCGACGAGTCGACCTGTGCCAGCAACGTGGTCGGGACTTGGATAAAGTCCACCCCGCGCTGGAAACAAGCCGCTGCAAAACCAACAACATCGCCAATCACACCACCGCCCAGAGCAACCAGAACCACATCGCGGCCATAGTTGCCTTCAAGCAGGAAGGACATGATTTGGTTGAAGGTATCAAGGGTCTTGTATTGCTCGCCGTCAGGCAATGACAGTAAGGCGACCTCGCTTGGCAGCGAGCGGATAGTCCCGATGATCTGCTTTGCATACAGCGGGGCTACCGTTTCATTACTGACCACAACAACACGTCGGCCTGCCGGGATGACAGGTGAGAATAGCGCCGGGTTATCAAATAACTCGGCGCCGATTGATATTGGGTAACTTCTGTCACCAAGATTGACGTTGATCCGTTCCATGGTCAGCTCTCTTTTCGGTTATCGCTCTTCTAGCATTTTAATGATTTGGTTTGCCACTACCTTGGCGCTCTGATCATCAGTGCGAACCACATAGTCAGCGACTTCTTCGTACAATGGATTACGCTCGCCTGCAAGTGATTCCAACACTTCACGAGGCGTATCTGTTTGCAGTAGAGGGCGCTTTTTATCGCGCTGAGTACGTGCCAGCTGTTTCTCAATCGTCGTTTCAAGGTATACGACAATGCCACGAGCAGAAAGACGGTTACGGCTTTCTTTGCTCATTACTGAGCCACCACCCGTAGCCAGAACAATACCCTGCTCTTGGGTCAGATCGTCAATCACGTTTTCTTCACGAATACGGAAACCATCTTCGCCTTCAACATCGAATACCCAGCTAATATCAGCACCGGTACGCTCTTCAATTACAGTATCTGAATCAAAGAACTCCATATGCAGCTGCTGTGCAAGGTGTCTACCGATAGTACTTTTGCCGGCACCCATTGGGCCGACCAGGAAAATATTTCGTTTTTCAGCCATTTTTAGCAATATTTACGCGCGGTTAATAAAACGACACCGCCCGCAGGCTTCGATAAATCAAGCCCGAGGCGCCAACTTCCTCACATTTAATTCGTGATAAGATCGAAAATTATCTCAGGACAAGGCCGCTGTTGGCAATAGCTAGGTGGGGATTTATTCATTTATGGCGCAATGCTGGGACTATTTTTGTCTCTACATTGCGCCAAGTAGCTCACTGATAGACAATTTTTGGCGTTACAAAAATCAGTAGTTCCTTCTTCTGCAACTCTTCGAGTTTATGGCGGAACAAAGCCCCCAGTACCGGAAGGTCGCCCAATAGCGGTACTTTACGCACAGCATTATTGATTGCATGCTGGTAAATACCGCCCAATACCACCGTCTCGCCGTTTGCCACCAGCACCTGGGTGCCAATACGTTGGGTATCTATCGCCACCGCTTCACCGGTGCCGGTTTGCACCACTTCGCCTTTTTTATCCTGGGTCACCACCAAATCCAACACCAAATTGCCGTCCGAGGTAATTTGCGGAGTCACCATCAAGCTCAAGACCGCTTTTTTGAAGCTCACGGTAACAGCACCGCTGGACGATGCCTCGAGATACGGGATCTCGGTGCCCTGCTCGATATACGCGGTCTTTTTATTGGTGGTCATCAATCTCGGGCTGGAGATAATTTCGGCTTTCTGTTCCGATTGCAGTGCCGACAGCTCCAAATCCAACAAGATATCACCGACCTTGGCCACCTGAAACGCAATGCTCGACGCGCCAGCCTGGGTTGCCGCCAAATTGACGTTGAGGAAGTTCTCCACCGCATTAGATTCGTCAATATTCAGCAGCCCAGCCGAGCCGAGGTTACCTTCTATCGATCCCCCCACGGTCGAACTGCCATTGGTATTGAGGATCCCCCAACGCACCCCCAACTCATCCACATCCCCTTCATTGACGGTGACAATCCGTGCTTCAATTTCAACTTGTTGGACAGCCACATCCAGCGCGGCGATGATATCGCGAATATTAGCCAAGCTACCTGGTATATCATTGACAATCAATGAATTAGTCCGCTCATCGATATGCAGGGAGCCACGCACGGAAAGCATGCTGATCCCGTCCTCAGTTCCCAGCAAAAGCTCTCCTAGCTCAAGGGCATTGGCATAGTTTATCTTGAATATTTCCGACCGCAGGGAAGCCAACTCTTCGGCTTTTCGCTTAGATTCCATCACTTGCTGCTCACTGCGCGCTAGCTCCTCTTTCGGTGCAACCAGCAGTACCGATCCTTGCTCACGTTTATCCAGCCCCTTGGCCCGAAGGATAATATCCAATACCTGCTCCCAAGGCACATTATCCAGCCGCAGAGTGAGGTTACCTTGGACCGAGTCCGATACCACCAGATTGAAATCGTTATATTCAGCAACCAACTGCAGCACATTACGCACCGGCACGTCCTGGAAGTTAATCGATATCGGCTTGCTGTTATAAGCAATAGCTGGGTTCACCACGGAATCACCAGTGAGAAGCTGTGTCGGTTGGACAGTGACCAACAGCACAGCTCCTTTCGCCGTATAGTCATACGTGTAGTCGCCCTCGACCGACAGAACCAAGCGAGCCCCACTTTCACTCTGGAAGGTCTCAACCGCTAGCACCGGGGTCGAAAAGTCGTTAACGTCGAGCACATATACCAGCTCTTGCGGCAGTTCAACCTGGGGGATCTCAAGTACCAATTGATCATCAAGCCGCCGAGCACCAACCTCTACTGTCCCGCTAGCCAGCACCACTTCCAGCACGCCCGCCCCCTGCTCACCACGGGAAAAATCAATACGGCTTACTTGCGGCAAAGGCTCAGCGGCGACCACTGAGCTATGTAACAGCACGAACCATACTATGCCCGCCCCCCTCAACGCCTGCCCGCACATCAATCGCAGGACTTGCAACAGATTCCTTGTCATTCATTCCATCTCTATTCTGGTACTTATTGCGACGCCAACTTCAGTGCCGCGGGTATTTTTAACCAGCACCCGTCACCGTCCGGCATGATTTGTTCGATGGCCACTTCATTAGCCGTGACCTCTAGCACCCGGCCATGGTTATGGCCGATATAACTTCCCTCGCGAACCTGGACCAAACTACCCTGAGGGGTATAAATCAAGGCCCACTCCTTGCTCGCACCACCGATGACCCCACGCATACTAAGCTGATCCAGTGAATAGCTTTCCAAGGGGGAAGAACGTTTCCGCTCGGCCGGTTGCCAGCACACTTTGCCCTCCTTGCGTACCTGCACGTCCAGATCTGGTTTGGGAAGCTGGAACGGAACCCGATCGCGGCTCATAACAAACGCTTCGGCCCTGAACAATTCCTGCTTATCCAACGGCTCAACCTGTGCCACCGCATGTTGGTGGGTCTGGTTGATGAACTGCTCGACAGAATCATCATTGGCCTGGCACCCAGTTAGCCCCAACCCGAACACCAGCCAAGCCAAGATTTTGATATTCATCATCCCCCCTCCATGGGTGGCGTTTTAAAACGAAACGTTGTTGCTGAGACCTTGAGTCGCAACTCAGACTGCCCTGGTTCGCTTCTGCGTAAATCAATATCTTTCAGCAAAACTATCCGCGGCATATGCGCGATATCGGCAGCAAAGCGGCCAATGTCTTCATACTGTCCAACCACATTGATATGGATAGGCAATTCAAAATACAGCGGATGTTCTACTCGGGTCGCCCATTCAATCCGCTCGAACAATAAGCCATTGCGCACCCCACCATCATTCACACTGGCCAGCAAGCTAGAGAGTTCTTCCTCTTCAGGGAGCTGCTTCACCACCTGCTGGTAGCGATCCTGCAAAATGCCGACCTGAGCCCTCACCTTCGGCAACGCCGCTACCTGATTAGCCCTACGGGACAGGTGCATCCTCAGCTCCAGCTCTTGTAATTTGAGCCTCTCGAGTGCATCCACTTTTGGGGATACCCAATACCAAGAACCCGCGAGTGCAATGATTCCCGCCAGTACAATAACCACGACCGTTTGGGCAGCAAACGGCCAGTCAGCCATTTCATCGAATTCCAGCTCTCGCCAATCTATCATTGCCCTCCTCCTTCATTACGGTGGGCCTGCTGAACTGGGTTGATCACAAATGAAGCTTTGAATCGGATTAGCGTGGTCTCTTCCTTGGCACGCACGATAGAGTGCATAGTGATCCCCTCTATCCAGGCGGATTGCTCGGCATTGGCCAACAAAATGGCCAAATGTCCATTTGATTCTCCTTTACCACTGAGCTTGACGTTGTTCCCGGTCAACGATATGTCGTCCAGATAGACCCCTTGTGGCACCAGGCCGGGCAACAAACTTAGCAATTGGGTAATATGGTTACGGCCTTGTTGGATATCAGTGATAACAGATAAACGCTTGAGCAGGGCTTCTCGCTGAGCATCCATTTCTGGCAACAGGGCCAACTTTTCCTCAAGCATTGTCACTTCTTGGCTGATCCGGGCATTGCGCCCCGATTGGATACCCTGCTGCCAATCCAGCAGCCAACCAACAAGGCCGATCAGTACGACAACCATGGCTGCAGCGCCAGCTAGCATAAAACCAAAACGTTGCCGATAGCGCTTACGCCCCTCTTCCCGCCACGGCAGTAAATTGACCTTGGCTATCATGCGCTTGCCCCTCGAATAGCCAAACCCGCTGCAACCGCATACTGCCCGTAAACCTCCTCTTCCCAATCAATGTCTAGCTTGGCGGAACGCTGGAAGCCGGACAGTGGGTGGATCTTACGAACCGATAACGAAAGCATCCGCGCCAACATTTCTTCAAGGATCAAGTTTTGCCCATCTCCAGACAACCAAACCCCCTCCAAAGCAGAGCGTGGGTAGGTCGTACGATAAAGCTGGATCTGCCGTTTTAAATTATCAGCCAGTAGCTTGGTGAACTGTTCAGCCCGGGCAGTGCTATCCCCGCTGCCAGAAAATGTATTGTCGATCTGCTCCATCGCTTCGCCACCGAATGACACTTCACGCCGATAAACAGTACCGGCAGGCGCTTTGATCCCGATGGCCGTTATGGTGTGGCCAATGTCAACAATCCCCCAGTCCCCCTCGATACCTTGTTGCTCGGCGAGATATTGCTCAAGCCATACCAGAACATGGGTCTGTAGTTCCATCACTGTCGGCTCCAACCGAGCCTGACGCATTACTGCCACCCGGCTATCAACCGTTTCTTTACGGGTGGCGTAAACCTGTACTGGGTGGGTTTGTGATTGCTCGCCGAATGTCTCCCTCGTCATCGGGGAAAAATCCAGCCGTAGCTCTTCAACAGGAAAGGGAGATGAAGCACTGATAGCCTGCTCGACGGCAAATAACGATTCATCTTCAGTTAGGTGGCTATCAAGTTGGACAACCTTGCTGATCACAGCACTGTCAGGCAGCGCCAATACCGCCTGCCTCGCACCATAAGGCAGGGCTTTTTTTAATTTACGCATTGCTGACAACAAAGCAGGAGCATTTACGCTATGCTGCTTATTCAAAACAGGGGCTGGTAATACAACTTCGGCAAAAGCGACTAGCTCGAGCCCTGACTTCTTCTGTCGTAAGACCACGGCTTTAATGCTGTGATGACCAATATCAACCCCAATTGTTAGTGGGTTACGAAACATACCGTGCTATGCTCCCTTTAGACAGAAAAGCAAATTACTTATTTAAAACAAACACCAGCTTTTTAGCGTTAATTTTCCTTAAGTTACCTTTATACTACTCGCGGAAACCGAAGAAACGCATGAATACTGGTGTAACGGGAAATCTCAAGTGAAGTTCATAAAGCGATTACTAACTTTTGCATTGATTTGCATTATTCTTGGAGTCACTACAATTTTTGGCTTTTACCTCTACGTAAAGCCAGAGTTACCTGATGTCGCCACCCTGAAAAATGTTGAATTACAGACACCTATGCAGGTGTTCAGTGCAGACGGAAAGTTGATTTCCCAATTCGGCGAGCAGCGCAGAATCCCGCTCACGCTGGATGAGATCCCACCGCAAATGATCAATGCGATTCTCGCGACAGAGGACAGCCGCTACTACGATCATCCGGGCATTGACCCAATTGGTATTGCCCGTGCCGCATTTGTTGTTGCTACATCCGGTTCGGCCAAACAAGGGGCGAGTACCATCACTCAGCAGCTTGCGCGTAACTTTTTCCTCTCTAACGAGAAAAAGATCATGCGTAAGGTGAAAGAGATCTTCATCGCGATCCACATCGAGCAGTTGCTCAGTAAAGATGAAATCCTTGAGCTGTACCTAAACAAGATCTACCTAGGCTATCGCTCCTACGGGGTGGGTGCCGCCGCACAAGTGTATTACGGTAAGGAGGTCAGTGAGCTGACTCTGAGTGAAATCGCGGTGATCGCCGGCTTGCCTAAAGCCCCATCGACCATGAACCCTATCTACTCGGTCAGTCGAGCAACATCTCGTCGTAATGTCGTTCTGGGTCGAATGCTGGCTGAAAACCACATTACCCAAGCTGAGTTTGACCAAGCACGCGCCGAAGCTGTAGTTGCTCGCTATCACACCGCTGAAATTGAGCTCAGCGCTCCGTATTTTGCCGAGCAGGCCCGTGCCTGGATGATCAGCCGCTACGGTGAAGATGCCTACACTTCGGGTATGCGTGTCTTTACTACGGTCGATCCAAAACTACAGAATGCGGCCCAGCAGGCAGCCATTGATAACCTGCTAGGCTATGACCAGCGCCACGGTTTCCGTGGTGCTGTTGCGACCTTGTGGAAGCCGGAGCAAGCCGCATGGTCAAGCGATGAAATCAATGAGCATCTTGCCAAGCAACCGACTTACGGTCAGCTTCAACCCGCTGTCATTATCCAGGTCGAAGGAAAAACAGCTTCGGTACAAGCCAAAGGCGGCAGCCAGCACACCTTGGAGTGGGATGGCATGAAGTGGGCGCGCAGGTTCATCACCGATAACCGCCAGGGGCCCGCGCCGAAAACGGCCAGCGATATTATGGCGGCTGGCCAGCAGATCTGGATTCAGCAACGTGGAGACAATTGGGTACTGAGTCAGGTGCCGGATGCCAATACTGCGTTCGTGGCTGTCTCGCCGCAAGACGGTGCAGTTAAAGCCATGGTCGGCGGTTTCAACTTCGTCCACAGCAAGTTCAACCGTGCCACCCAGTCAGTCCGCCAGGTCGGTTCGGCGATCAAGCCATTTATCTATTCGGCAGCTTTGGATAACGGTATGACGCTGGCCAGCCTGGTCAACGACGCACCAATCAACCGCTGGGATCAAAGTATGGGCACATCATGGCGCCCGAAGAATTCACCACCCACTTACAATGGCCCTACCCGCCTACGGATTGGTTTGGCTCAGTCCAAGAACGTCATGGCTGTCCGCGTGCTGCAAAATGTTGGTCTCGATGAAACCATCGACTTCCTGACCCGTTTCGGCTTCAAGAAGAAAGATCTTCCACGTGCTGAACCATTGGCGCTGGGTGCCGGTAGCTTAACCCCACTGGAGGTAGCGCAAGGTTTTGCGGTATTTACCAATGGTGGTTACTACGTCGACCCATACTTTATTGAGCGCGTAGAAGATCCATATGGCAATGTAGTTTTCCAAGCCAACCCTAGCGTCGTCTGCAGCATCGAGTGCCAGCAAGAGCAAGGAATGGCTGGACAATCAAACACAACCAACCCGATCCTCAATGATATCGCGATCAGCGAAGAGGTACTGGGTGATGATCAGCAGCCCCAAGGCCCTCACTATGCCCAGCAGGTGATCTCCGAGCAGAATGCCTTCCTGGTACGTGAAATGCTGGAAAGCAATGTCTGGGGTGGCGGTGACTGGCGCCATGGTACAGGCTGGAACGGCACGGGCTGGCGTGGCCAGGTGCTCAAGCGCCGAGATATCGGTGGCAAGACCGGTACCACCAATGACTCGAAAGATGCTTGGTACTCCGGTTTCGGTCCGGGCATCGTCGCAACCGCATGGGTTGGTTTCGATGACCACAGCCGTAACCTCGGCCGTACATCGTGGAACAACAATCAGGACAAGAACCAAATCTCCGGAGCTGAAGCTGGTGCCAAGACAGCCCAACCGGCCTGGATCGAGTTTATGAAGAATGCCTTGGATGGCGTTCCGGTCCAACGTAAGCAATTGCCGGAAAATATTATTCAAGTTCGTATCGACCGCGATAGCGGTAAGCTCAGCAACCAGAATGATTACACATCGATGTTCGAATATTTTGAGGAAGGTACCGAGCCGACCGAGGCGGCCAGCGAATCAGCTTCCGAAGGCATTTTCGAATCTGATAGCTCTGACGAGCTGTTCTAACCCTCGTTAGCCAAACCTAAATCCTAATAAAAAAAGAGCGCCTCGGCGCTCTTTTTTTATATCTCCACCAGAGACGACTAAGCAGGCAACTGCTCTTCTAAGTGACATTGAATCAATTCAGCCAGTTTCTCGTAACGTCCCTTCAGTGGCGAACCGGGACGGTACGCCAGAGTGATCAACCGGCTTGGTACCGGCTCTTCTGCCGAGATATAACAAACGCCATCCCGGCGCTGATCCTTTGGTGTGGCTAATTTCGGCATCAAGGTGATACCGCTACCTGCAGCAACCATATTACGCAGGGTTTCCAGACTAGTGGCCTTAAAGCTTCCGTCCTCCTGCGCCCCAGCCGCAAAACAGAACCCCATAGCCTGATCACGCAAACAATGTCCATCGCCCAGCATCAATAGCGTATGGCCATGCAGCTCTGCCATTGGCAGTGATTGGCGATCTGACCAAGGATGATCTTCCGGCACCGCCAATACCATCGGCTCATGGTACAGCGGCAATTCAATAAACGGCTCGCTCTCTTTGACAGCCGCCAGAATAATACAGTCAAGCTTACCGTCTTCCAATTGCTGTACCAATTGATGGGTTTGCGCTTCATGGAGAAACAGCTCTAGCTCAGGAAAGTTCGCCTTTATCTTGGGAATAATATGCGGCAATAGATAAGGTCCGACGGTCGGGATAAAGCCAATATGCAAAGGACCGGACATGCTTCCCCCCTGCTCACTGGCAAGCTCTGTCAGCACCTTGACTTCGAGTAGCACTTTCTGTGCCTGTGCCACCAGCGCCAAACCGGCATCGGTGAACAACACTTTACGGCTGGTTCGCTCCAGCAATGCCACACCCAACTCTTCTTCCAGCTTACGGATCTGACCGCTCAGGGTCGGCTGACTGACAAAACAGGTTTCTGCCGCCTTGCGGAAATGCTTGTGCTCCGACAGCGCCACCAAATATTCAAGATCCCGAATATTCATCACTCACCATATTGATAGGAAATAACTATCAAAACCATAACACCAAACGATTAGAGCTATCAATATCAAAGTAGCACAATCGTCACACCAACAGGAAGCAATAACGATCACGCTCCAGTTGACTGGAAAAAATTAACGAATAACCACTCCCTTGCACTACCGAACAGCCCTCCTCGTGAGGGCTTTTTTTACTTTCCCCTTAACCAAAATACGTAATTACCTGTTTCCCGATAGGACCAGGCAAGAGTAGACTATCGAGAATGGAAAGGGACCAACGGATAATACCAAAATGAGATGCCAAGCCTGCACAAACGCTGTTTTCTGGCAAAAGCTGGGACGCTGCCAGCGCTGTACTTACCAGCTATCAATATTGAGCCCGCTGGGCTGGATCGTTTGGGCCATTTTCTATCGCCATCAACCGACAACCCTCGAGGCTATCACCCTTTTTGTTGCAGCCACCTGTATGACATTACTACTGCTTGCCCATGGCATTCGCGCCTGGCAACTCAGAGGCCAAGTAACCCACCCAGGCGACACTCCCAAACAAAATCCATAAAAAAGCCCGACATAAAGCCGGGCAAATAGACGAAGATAACTCACTTATTGGGGCTCAAAGCCTCAAGAGGCCTAAGCCACATTTACTGTCGGGATAGCCTGCTCTCGATCCATCCGCACTTCCAGCGCCACCTCATCACAGGCATGCTGGCGCGGGCAACGGTCACAGTCTTTCATTACCTTTTCAGGCAGCAAGGACTTCGATGTCGGCACAAAGCCCTGTTTCATGAAGAACTCCGGCACCCTGGTCAGTACAAATACTTTCTTAATTGCCATCTGGCTCGCTTTTTCGATCAGGTGATCAACGATAGCCTTACCTTGCCCCTGATGCTGCCAACCCGCTTCAACCCCAAGGGAGCGAATTTCAGCCAGGCCGGAATCATAAACATAAAGGGATGCACAACCAGTAACCGTACCGTGATGCTCGGCAACCGCGAACGAGCCGATATCCCGTACCAATTCATTACGCATCCGAGGTAAGTTCTCACCAAGGCCGGCCCAGTACACCACCATACCCTCGATGGCATCGAGATCGGTCAAGCGAGCACCACGTACTTTCACACCCGGTGAGTAACGCTTCTCAAGACGCTTCTCGACTTGCCCAATGGCAAAATCAACCTGATTCGGTGCCACGCCACCCAAGGCACAGCGTTTTTCGAGGCAGGATTCAATGGTGAGGATCGGATAGACATCGTCATCTATTACCTCGGAGAATGCTTTCATCTCGTCCAGAGACAACTCCTCGAGGGCACAACCTTTGGCGATAGCCGCCACCACCGCGACACCGACGATGTGGTGAGCCTCACGGAACGGGATCCCTTTAGCCACCAGATAATCAGCCAATTCGGTCGCATTCGAATAGCCCTGCATGGCCGCTTCCAGTGTTCTGTCCTTGTTGACCTTAATGCCTTCAAAGCACAAGGCCGCCATCTCCATGCACTCGTACCAGCTGTCCAGCGCATCGAACAAGCCTTCCTTATCTTCCTGCATGTCCTTGTTGTAGGCCAGCGGCAGTGCCTTAACCGTCATCATCATACCGGTCATCGCACCGTAGACCCGGCCGCACTTACCACGGATCAGCTCCAGAGCATCCGGATTTTTCTTCTGCGGCATCAAGGACGATCCCGAAGTCACAGTATCCGCCAGTTCGATAAAGTTGGACTCGCCGGAATTATAGAAGATCAAATCTTCTGCCATCCGGGAGAGGTGCAGCATGGAAATCGATGCGGTAGATAGCAGCTCCATCACATGATCCCGATCTGATACCGAATCGAGACTGTTACGCGTCGCGCGCTGGAAGCCCAGGCTATGGGCCAGCACTTCACGGTCAATCGGATAGGCCGTACCGGCCAGAGCACCAGATCCCAACGGGCAGGTGTCCAACCGATCTAACGCATCAGACAAACGCGAGTGATCACGCTCGAACATCTCAACATAGGCCAAACACCAATGAGCAAAAGTGACCGGCTGCGCACGCTGCAAGTGAGTATAGCCCGGCAAGACCGTCGCTTGATGCTTTCGGGCCACGGTCACCAGCTGGCTCTGCAGTTGATCCAACATCAGCAATAACTGCTGGCCTTGCTGGCGGCACCACAGCTTGAGATCCGTTGCCACCTGATCGTTACGCGAGCGACCGGTGTGGAGCTTCTTGCCCAGATCACCGACTTTGCCAATCAGCTGCTGCTCAACCCAGCTATGGATATCCTCGGCATCAGAACGCAAAATCTGCTCCGGATCTTCCATCACTGCCAGCTTCAGCTCATTGAGCGCCAGCTCCAGCCGCTGCTGCTCTTCATCCGACAGCACATTGACTTGGCGCAGCGCCTTCGACCAGGCGATCGAGCCGACAATGTCCTGCTCCGCCAAACGGTAATCAAAACGCAATGAGTCGTTGAACTGCTTAAACCGTGTGTCAGCCGCCTGACTGAACCGTCCGCCCCATAGTGCCATGGCCTATCTCCTATGTATCTTGCTCGACTTGCTGGTGATTTATAATGTCGTGTTCTGGATTATTTTTTTTGTTCATTCAGCGCACGGATACGGCTTGCCAGCGAGTACAGGCGGATAAAGCCACCCGCATGGCTGTGATCGTATACCTCATCCTCGCCAAAGGTTGCAAACTCTTCGGAATACAGGCTGTTGACAGAGCGCTTCTGTACTAC
Organism: Photobacterium pectinilyticum; assembly: GCF_024357955.1. Taxonomy (GTDB): domain Bacteria; phylum Pseudomonadota; class Gammaproteobacteria; order Enterobacterales; family Vibrionaceae; genus Photobacterium; species Photobacterium pectinilyticum. The sequence continues at coordinate 144,956 of NZ_JANEYT010000002.1, read as the reverse complement.
CGTAGCTTGGCCTTTATACAGTTTCACGACAACCTCACCGCTCACATCTTGTGACAGCTCTTCCGCTGCCGCCAACAAAGACTTGCACAGCGGGGTAAACCAACGGCCATCGTAGATCAGGTGCGACGCTTTCAGGCCGACACTTTCACGGAATTCAAACGCATCTTTATCCAGTACCAGTTGTTCAACGGCGCGCAGAGCTTCATTCATGATGGTCCCCCCCGGCGTTTCGTAACAGCCACGAGACTTGATCCCGACCAGACGGTTCTCGACGATATCAATACGTCCTACACCATGCTCAGCACCTTTCTCATTGAGGTAAACCAAAGCATTGTAGGGTGACATTGCTTCACCATCGACTGCGATGATTTCACCTTTCTCAACCAGAATTGAAACCTGCTCAGGTTTTTCCGGCGCATCTTCAGGATCCTTAGTCCAAACCCAGCACAGCTCGTTCGGCTGATTCCAGGTCTCTTCCAGCACACCACCCTCGGTGGAGATATGCCACGCATTGGCATCACGCGAGTAGATTTTTTCCAACGAAGCCGAGCACGGGATATTACGCTCTGCCAAGTAATCCAGTAAAGCCTCACGGCTACGCAGATCCCACTCACGCCATGGCGCAATCACTTCCAACTGTGGCGCCAATGCCGCATAGGCACTTTCGAAACGCACCTGATCGTTACCTTTACCAGTACAGCCATGGCATAGCGCATCAGCCCCGACTTCCAACGCACATTCAACCTGCGCTTTGGCAATAATAGGGCGAGCCATTGACGTACCCAGCAGGTATTTACCTTCGTAAATCGCCCCAGTCTTCAAGCTTGGGTAGATATAGTCCTTGACCATTTCTTCTTTCAGATCGGCGATGTAGCAAGCGGAGGCACCTGAGGCCAGCGCCTTTTCTTCGATGCCTTCCAGCTCTTCCTCACCCTGACCGACATCGGCCACGAATGCCACCACGTCACAGTCATAGTTTTCCTTGAGCCAAGGAATAATCGCCGAGGTGTCCAGACCGCCGGAATAAGCCAATACTACTTTATTTATTTTGCTCATAATTCTCTCCTGATTGCCTGTTCGACGGTCTTCCCGCTCAGGCGATTTATCAATCCGTGTGTACTACATCTTATGTATTCAATAACCGCAGGCATTACGCCTGAGGTGAAAATTTGGTTCCGATACTCTGACCGTCAAACAGTGCAGCCAACTTATCGGGATAGCGCCAAGTCGCGACTTCGATTGAACGCCCCAGAGCATTCGCCGCTTCAAAAGCAGCGCGGACTTTAACCACCATGCCATCGGTGATCACCGCCTGGGTGATCAACGCTTCAGCTTCAGGCTCGGTCAGCTCGCTGATCAGGTGCCCCTTACCGTCCAATACCCCACTGACGTCCGACAGCAACACCAACTCACCATCGAGCGCCGCAGCCACGGCGACAGCGGCTTGATCAGCATTAACATTCATTAGCTGGCCCTGGCTATCAAGGCCAATTGAGCTAACAATCGGCAAGAAACCAGCCTGCATAATCAGATTGATCAGGCTACTGTCACCCGGCTGTGCTTTGCCCACAGCCCCAAGTTCAGGGTCCAACTCAGTCACGTTACATAGCCCGCCGTCAGCAAGGCTGAGGCCTACGGCTGCAACGCCCGCTTTTTTCGCCTGCCCCTGCAGCAACTTATTGGCTGTCCCCGCCAGCGCACCGGCGATATAGGGGATTTGTTCAGTAGGGGTCACCCGCAGCCCTTCTTTCTTCACCGTTTCCAGTTGGAGCTTGACCATCAAGTCATCAACCAGGTAACCACCACCATGGACCAGAACCAAAGGGCGCTGCGCCTGCTGCTGGTAAGCATTGATGGCACCAAACAATTTTTCTAGGGTTTCACCGCAAGACAGTACTGCACCGCCTAGCTTTATCACCAAAGGAACCTGATTCATCGCGACTCTCCTAACCTTTATACCAACGCTGTAAGCTGAGGGAAACCATTTCGAATATTTATGCACTGCATCGCTTGCGATGACGCCCCTTTGAGCAGGTTGTCAATCGCAGACGTTAAAATAATGTGTCCACCCTGTACCTGCCAACCGATATCACAGAAGCAAGTGTTAACGACACTCTGTAATTTAGCCGCTTGCTGGCCCAGTAAGCGCACGGCATGCTTGTCGCCTTTCTCGCTATAAGCCGCAACCATTGCTGCCTCGACCTGCTCAGCCGTTACACCATCAGCCAGTTTGGCCGTAATAGTGGCCAAAATACCGCGTTTAAAGTTGCCAAGGTGCGGGGTAAAAATCACCTCCTGACCAAGGTGAGTGGCGATCTCAGGCTGGTGACGGTGGGTGAAGATGCCGTAAGCCTGCAAGCTGACTTCACAGTAACTGTTGGTCATTGATGCCTTACGACCTGCACCTGACACACCACTGACTGCATTAATGACTGGCCATTGCTGCGTATCCAATAACTGATTTTCTAGCAACGGTTTCAACGCCAATTGTGAAGCCGTCGGATAACAGCCCGGTACAGCAATGAGCTGGGCGGTAGCGATAGCATCATGGTTCCACTCAGCAAGGCCATAAACCGCTTGCTCTAGCCAAGCCGGGAACTGATGTTCGAAGCCATAATACTGGGTATAGAACGTATCCCCCTGGACCCGAAACGCACCCGATAAATCAAACACCTGGCAGCCAGCATCCAAAAATGTCGGGGCTAAGTCATGGCTCACTTCATGGGCCGTTGCCAGTAACACAATATCCCCAGCTTTCGCGACTTCAGCTGGTGCCACCAAAGGCTGCAACGGTAAATCAACAATGCCCTTGAGCTGGCCATGCAGAGCACTGATAGGCTTGTTAGCATCTAGGCTGTTGGCTGAGACATACAAACCAGCCAAGTTGAGGTGTGGATGCAGATGTACCATTTTGGCCAGCTCTGCGCCGGTGTAGCCGCTGGCACCGATAATATGGGCGTTCAACATAGTAAGTCCGTTTGTTTGATTTATGGGTTTTTGGGGTATTACTGACAGCAGGGCTGTCTCGGGATGGGGTGCGCAGAGGCACCAAGCGAAACTCAGCGTCGTCGGAGGGCGTGTTGTGATTGGCTATTCGCTTGGTTCATGGGGCTTCGTACCTTTCTCAGTTACGTTACTTCAGTTTCGTTACAATTTTCGCTACCGTTCGGTTAACAGCTCTTGTTCGTTAACCATCGTTCAACATGGATATTTTTATTCACACATATTGAATTAATATGTTTTTACCGATATTTACTACCGGTGTCAACTCTTGGTAGAGAAAAAATCATATTTTCGTCAGTATCCTCTCCTCGTCACCCAAGCCCCCTTCTATATACTGCAGCACAAAGCACTAAAATGGCCGCAAAGTGCCTCCTTTCACGACATATTGCACAACAAGCACGCGTATTTTGTGCCTTATCACGCCACTTCAGTGACACTTTGTTACAGCCCCAGTTTCATAACATGATAAAAATCAATGTACTGTCGTTTTCTTACCAGTTATGACGATCAATGTTGACCTCAAAGCCTGAACACGGCTAGATTGTTGTCTATTGAGTTAATTGGATGTAATAAATTTACAAGATGGATGCGATATGAACGAAAAGTACAGCGCGCTTAGAAGCAACGTCAGTATGCTCGGCCACATGCTGGGCACGACAATCAAGGATGCGCATGGTGAAGCGCTACTGGGTAAAGTAGAAACCATCCGCAAACTGTCCAAATCTGCTCGAGCAGGTAGCCAGGACGATCGTGCCAAGCTGATCGACGAACTGCAGAACTTACCAGACGACCAGTTACTGCCTGTTGCCCGGGCCTTTAGCCAGTTCCTGAACCTGACTAATATTGCCGAGCAGTACCATACGGTGTCTCGCCATAGCGAAGAACATATCTGCAGCCCAGATTCTATCGATGCCCTGTTTGCCAAACTGGATGAGCAAGACATCAGCCAATTCGATTCTATTCAGGCGATTCGCGACCTCAATATTGATCTGGTACTGACAGCCCACCCGACGGAAATTGCCCGCCGTACCATGATCCACAAGCTGGTACAGATCAACAAATGCCTCTCCAAACTGGAGCTAAGCGAACTGTCGGCCTGCGAGCGCCAACGCGTTGAGCGCCGCCTAGAGCAGTTGATAGCTCAGGCATGGCATTCTGATGTGATCCGCAAGCAACGTCCAACGCCGCTTGATGAAGCAAAATGGGGCTTTGCGGTCGTTGAAAACTCACTATGGCACGCCGTACCTGAGTTCCTGCGCCATTTTGATGAGAAGCTGACGGCTCACCTCGGTGAAAGGCTGCCGATTGATGCCGCGCCAGTGACCTTCTCCTCATGGATGGGCGGTGACCGCGACGGTAACCCGTTTGTGACCTCGGAGGTGACCCGCGAGGTATTGTTGCTGTCACGTTGGAAAGCGGCCGATCTCTACCTGCAGGATGTCAAGGAGCTGGTCAGTGAGCTGTCGATGGTTAAATGTAACGACGAGGTACGTGAGCTGGCTGGTGACGAGCATGAACCGTACCGCGCCATCCTTAAGGATCTCCGCGCCAAGCTAACCAATACCCGTGACGTACTTGATGCCAAGATCAAAGGCCTCGATGCACCAAGTTTCGGGATCATTAATGATATCGAACAACTATGGAACCCGCTGTACGCCTGTTACCAATCACTGCACGATTGCGACATGGGGATCATTGCCGACGGCCTACTGCTTGATGTTCTGCGCCGAATCAAGTGTTTTGGTGTGCATCTGGTTCGCCTTGATATCCGTCAGGAAAGTACCCGCCACTCCAATGTCATTTCAGAGCTGACCCGCTACCTAGGCTTGGGTGACTACGATCAGTGGAGCGAGCAGGATAAAGTCGCTTTCCTTGTTCGTGAACTGTCGTCCAAACGTCCGCTGCTACCACGCGACTGGGAGCCCTCAGCCGAAGTCAAAGAAGTCATCGATACCTGTAAGGCGATTGCAGACCAACCTCGCGAAGCACTGGGCGCTTATGTCATTTCCATGGCCCGTACCGCCTCCGATGTGCTGGCGGTTCATCTCCTACTACAAGAAGCCGGCTGCAAGTTCCGGATGGACGTTTGCCCGCTGTTCGAGACCCTAGAAGATCTCAACAATGCCGAGAGCGTGATCAAACAGTTGATGAGCATCGACTGGTACCGTGGCTACATTCAGAACCACCAGATGGTAATGATTGGGTATTCCGACTCAGCCAAAGATGCCGGCGTCATGGCGGCAGGCTGGGCCCAGTACCATGCAATGGAATCTCTGGTTAACGTGTGTGAAGAAGCAGCGGTTGAGTTGACCCTGTTCCACGGCCGTGGCGGTTCTATTGGCCGTGGCGGTGCACCTGCCCACGCCGCACTATTATCGCAGCCACCGCGCAGCCTGAAAGGCGGCCTGCGAGTGACTGAGCAAGGTGAGATGATCCGCTTTAAGTTGGGTCTACCGGAAGTGGCAGTCAATAGCCTGAGCCTATACGCCAGCGCGATCCTCGAAGCCAACCTGATGCCACCACCGCAGCCGAAACAAGAATGGCGCGAGCTGATGGATGTACTGTCAGAAGTATCTTGCGATGCCTACCGCGATGTGGTTCGTGGCAATGAGGAGTTTGTCCCGTATTTCCGTGCTGCAACGCCTGAGCTGGAACTGGGCAAGCTGCCGCTAGGCTCACGTCCTGCCAAGCGTAACCCGAAGGGTGGCGTGGAAAGCCTGCGTGCTATCCCATGGATTTTCGCCTGGAGCCAGAATCGCTTGATCCTGCCTGCTTGGCTGGGTGCCGGTGAAGCGATCCAGTTCTCGATTGACAAGGGCCACGCCCCTCAACTGGAAGAAATGTGTCGCGAATGGCCATTCTTCTCAACCCGTCTAGGGATGCTGGAGATGGTGTTCACCAAGACCAATATCGGAATTGCCGAATACTACGACCAGCGCCTGACCGACAAGTCGCTATGGCCTATGGGCCAGAAGCTACGCGATCAGCTACAGCAAGACATTAAAGCCGTGCTAACGGTAGAAAACAGCGCCCACCTAATGGAACAAAACCCTTGGGGCGCCGAGTCTATCCGTCTTCGTAACATCTACGTTGAGCCGCTGAATATGCTGCAGGCCGAATTGCTATACCGTACCCGCCGCCAAGAAACACCATCACCAATGCTGGAAGAAGCCTTGATGGTGACCATTGCTGGTATTGCAACGGGTATGCGTAACACCGGTTAAGCGGCAAAAACATCAAACCACAACACAAAAGGCTACCGACACTTCGGTAGCCTTTTTTTCCGCTATTTTTTCTTTGCCTCATTATTGATACACCTCTACGGATATAACGTTAGCTAGAATAAAACCGCACGCACTGAAACCACTTGATAGAAAACAAATTGCAGTAAAGAACAAATACAAATTATCACGCAATATATAGACCAGCATCACAAGACGGGCAATTGGTTGCACCAGTTTTCGTTGATATCACGCTCTGATGTCGAAAAATAGTCCGTTGATGTGTATGCTACGTGATCTCGATCAGGCACTGCAACAATACGATTATAAAAACGCCAATGAGCGATGGGTACGTTGCGGCCAGTTCCGGCCATGCCAGTCGAGTTATTTTTTTATGTAGTATTTTAACGGATAGAAGAGATGTCACTACCACACGTTATTTTAACTGTGTTGAGTAACCGCGATGCCACTGGTTACGATATCACCAAAGAGTTTTCCCACAGCATTGGTTATTTCTGGAAAGCCAGCCACCAGCAAGTGTACCGCGAGCTGAACAAAATGGCCGGCAACGACCAAGTAACCTGTCAACTTGAACCACAAGAAGGCAAACCTGATCGTAAGGTGTATTCCATTACTGATCTGGGCCGTCAAGCACTGTTTGAATGGTTCCAAGAGCCTGCCCGTAACCCAACCATCCGCGATGAGTTTTCAGCTAAGCTGGTCGTTTGTGGTGTGCACAATTCAGAGCCGATGCAGCACCAGCTCGAAGGCCTGATTGAAGAGTCGCATACCCTTATCAACCACTACAACGAAATGGAAAAAATCCATTTTGCTGACCACAAAAACCTCGATCGCCAATCCCGTCTTGACCGTCTAACCCTTCGCCGTGCGATCCACAATCGCCAGGCTTGGATTGACTGGGCCGAGGAAGTATTGATCGAGCTGAAAGACATGGACTCAGCGGGTAGCCCGGTTGCACTTTAAGCGCTGACTACCAAACATAAAAAAGCCGCTCAATGCGGCTTTTCTTTTATCTGCTATTTGGATATCCAAGATTAGGCTTTGGCACGTACCCCTAGCGTATGGCAAATCGCATAGGTCAGTTCGGCACGATTTAGGGTATAAAAGTGGAAATCTTTCACGCCTTCACGGCTAAGTACCCGTACCATATCAATCGCGTTGCTAGCTCCCAACATCTGACGGCTGAGCAGATCCTCATCCAGCCCTTCATACTGCTTCTCGAGCCAGCCTGGAATTTTCACATTATTGGCATTAGCAAAACGCTTAGCTTGCTTCATATTGGAGACAGGCAAGATCCCCGGTACGATTTCAACATCGATACCTGCCGCCACACAGCGGTCGCGGAAACGCAAGTAGCTTTCGACATCAAAGAAAAACTGAGTAATGGCACGGCTAGCACCGGCATCGACCTTGCGCTTGAGGTTGATCAAATCCGCCTGGGCGCTTTTGGCTTCAGGGTGCACTTCCGGGTAGGCCGCAACCGAAATATCAAAGTCGGCTTCCTTACGCAGTAATTCAACCAAGTCTGCCGCATACATGTCAGGCTTGGCACCTTGTTCAGGAAGGTCACCACGAAGGGCAACGATGTCACGGATACCATTATTCCAATAGTCACGGGCAATGGTTCGCAGCTCATCACGGGTAGCATCGATACAAGTCAGGTGCGGGGCCGCGATAAGCCCAGTCTGATCTTTGATGTCCTTGATAATTGAGTGGGTGCGGTCACGCTCACCGGAGTTGGCACCATAGGTGACCGAGACAAATTTAGGTTGCAGCGTCTTCAAGCGATGAATGGAATTCCACAGCGTCTGCTCCATCTGCTCACTGCTTGGCGGAAAGAACTCGAATGACACATTGATGTTGCCGTCAATGTCAGCAATATTCTGATTCAGTGAATCCAGGTTGCTTGCGTGTGAATAGCCCATAATCCTTTCCTTACTCTTGTTGGCTCGCGGCCACTCCCTAAACTAAGACATCAAAATAACCGTTTAGACGTCTATATGTCTACAGAATGTCTTGTAAACAATTTATTGTCAACATGATGATCATGAATAATTTTCAACTTCAAATTGCAATATCTTCAACATTCCCTGATAGCACAAAGCCCGCAAATAGCGGGCTTTGAGAGTATAGGATACTCCTGCAGAGATTTGAGCTATTTAGATGGACAAAGCTGGACTAATACGCCGGCTAACCACCAATCACCCAGCATATAGCACTCAGTTTACAGCCAGGAATTCTTCAAAATTGAAGGCATTTACAGCATCGAAGCCAAACGGTTGATATCCGACAACAAGGCACCCGCCGTCACATCTCTGCCAGCCCCCGGTCCACGGATCACCAGCGGGTTATCACGGTACCAGTGGCTTTCGATGGCAAAAATATTATCACACGGCAGCAAATTGGCCAGGGCATGCTCTCGAGACAACGCCTCTATCCCCACTGCCGCCTTACCATGGCGATCCAAACGGGCGGTGTAGCGCAGTACTTTCTCTTCTTTCTGGGCCTTGAGCAGGCGTTCATGCAGCAACTCATCCAGCTCTGCAGCCTGCTCGAAGAAGTCATCTACACCAAGCGCTGCCAGCGAATCCGGTACCAAGGTTTCGACCTTGACCTGCTCGGGCTCCAGCGACAACCCCGATTCTCGCGCCAAAATAACCAGCTTACGCATCACATCACTGCCATCCAAGTCATGGCGCGGATCCGGCTCGGTCAAGCCCTGCTGCCAAGCCAGTTCGACCAGCTGCGAGAAAGGCACCGAACCATCGTATTGCTGGAACAGCCAAGACAAGGTACCGGAGAAAATTCCTGACAAGGCGATGATTTCATCGCCGCTCTCACGCAAGTCACGTACCGTGTGATTGACGGGTAACCCTGCCCCCACCGTGGCGTTGTATAGCCAAAAACGGCTGCTCTTGGCAAAGGCATCGATCACTTGATGGTAATACTCGCCAGACGCAGAGCCCGCTACTTTATTAGCCGAAATCAGGTGCAACCCAGCTTCAGCCACCTGCGGGTAGCGCGCAGCCAGTTCGCTGCTCGCTGTCACATCCAGCACCATGACATCATCATAGGTATGGTGGGCCAGCACCGATAGCCAATCGCCATCGGTTTGATCATACCCAACCGACTCATCATCAAAAGCATGATGGGCCCGGCCGGCATCAATGCCGTTAAAATCAATCCAGTGGCGGCGGCTATCAACCACGCCGATCAAGGTAAAACTCATGCCATGGCGCTTTTCCAGCGTCGCCTTCTCGCGCTCGAACAACTCCAGCCAGCGACTACCGATATTCCCCTTGCCACAGAGGACAAGACCAATGCGTTTCTGGGCTTGGAATAAACTCTGGTGGATCCCCTGGATTAAGCTGTCAGTATCAGCCTTACGCAGTACGGCAACCAAGCTCAAACCCGATTCAGACTCGGCAATAAATTCCAACGCCTGGCCTTTGATCTGCTGATAGAAGCCATAGCAATGAACGGCATTGTTCACCACCCCGGCTCCCACGGCCGCCACCAACGAGAAACCCTCACGCAAGCGTAAATCCGCGGCAATGCCGCTGTCTTGCAACTGGGCCAATACGCTATTTACCACCTCGGCCGTATAGGCCAGCTGAACCCGGCCTTTATCCGGTTCAAAACAGCGGGCGAGCGGTTGTAATTGGGTACGCTGCAAGAAGCGCTCGATATCAGAGGCGATAGGCGCGAAGTCATGGGCCCGGGTCACCGACAGCTCAATCAGGCACACCTCATTGAGCGAGGTAATAATTTTGGCACCGCGCCCAGAGGCCAGAACCCGCTCGACCCGGGTCGAGCCTTGCTCCGGCTGATGGCTGCAGCGCAGAGTCAAATCAATCGCGCTTTGGGCGACAGGCTGCAAAGTACGGCTATGCAGTACCGGCGCCGCCAAGCGGGCCAATTCACTGGCCTCATCAAGACGTAACAGTGGCAACAAGCAGGCATCGGCAACCTTGCGAGGATCGGCACTGTAGACCCCAGCAACATCACTCCAGATGGTGACGCGATCAACATCGGCCAGCGCACCAATCACCGTCGCCGAATAATCAGAACCATTTCGCCCAAGCAACACGGTTTCGCCAGCACCATTCTGGGCCATGAAACCGGTGATCACCACCCGCTGCTGGCTATATTGGGCTAACTGCTCCTTGAGCAGCGGTCGTGACAGGGCACGATCAACTTCCGGCTGTGCAGAACGCTCAGCACGTAGGAAACAACGCGAATCCACACTCACCGCAGACAGTTGCTGCTTGCTCAACAAGGCAGCCAACAAACGGGCTGACCATTGCTCACCATGGCCCAGCACCTTGGCTTGCTCGGCTTCATCCCGAGGCTTTTCCGCCAGGTTTGATAAGACTCCCAGCTCAAGATGCAGTTGGGTCAGCAGCTCATCGGCCGCCTTTCCGTCCAGCAACGATTCGATCAATATCTGCTGGTAACTGCGCAAGGACTGCAAAGCTTCATGGGCCTGGCGACCGTCCTTATTCAGCAGTTCAAGCCATTCAATCAGGCTGTTAGTGGTCTTGCCAGCTGCCGACACTACCACCAAGTCATTATCGTTCGAATATTCCCGCAAAATGTCAGCTACCCGCAGGTAGCACTCGGGATCAGCTAGGCTACTGCCCCCGAACTTATGCAATTGACGTGAAAGAGAAACGCTCATTCAAGCCACCTCCGCGGCTTTGTTGAAAGCCTGCTCAAGATCAGCAATCAAATCTTCTGGATCCTCCAGACCAACCGAGAGCCTCAACAGGGTCGGCTTCAAGCCCGCTTCGGCCTGGGCTTCATCCGACATCGCACGGTGCGTCATACTCGCCGGGTGACAAATCAAGCTCTCCGTTCCGCCTAGTGACTCTGCCAATGAGAAACTGTTGAGCGTTTTTACAAACACTTCCAGCTGCGCCATATCACCGGCAATTTCGAAACTCAGCATCGCCCCAAACCCTTTTTGCTGCTTGAGCGCAATGTCATAGCCCGGGTGCTCAGGCTGGCTCGGGTGGTAAATATTGCCAACCAACGGCTGTTGCTGCAGGTATGCCAAGATCTGGCGGCTATTTTCTTCATGCATCCGCATTCTTGGTGCCAGGGTCCGCAACCCCCGCAATGTCATATAGGCATCGAACGGCGCCCCAGTCGCCCCGATACAATTTGCCCACCAAGCGATCTCTTCGGCATGCTCTTCAGTCTTGGAAATCAACACGCCACCGACCACATCCGAATGGCCGTTAATATATTTGGTGGTTGAATGAACAACAAAATCGGCCCCCAACGCAATAGGCTGCTGAAGGATCGGAGACAGGAAAGTATTGTCGACAGCCACCAATGCCCCAGCTTGTTTCGCTGCAGCACAGAGCTCCGCCACATCCACAATACGTAACAATGGGTTTGACGGGGTTTCCACCCAGATCAACTTGGGCTGCAGTGCCAACGCTTGGGCGACTGCAGTCGGATCAGTTTGGTCAATAAAACGAACCTTAAAGTCGCCCTTTGCCGCACGGGTATTGAACAAGCGATAGGTGCCGCCATAACAATCATGCGGCGCTATGATCAAATCTTCCGGCCCAATCAATGCTGAGGCAAGCAAGTTGATCGCCGCCGTACCACAGTTGGTCACGACCGCGCCCGCGCCCCCCTCAAGCTCTGCCAGCGCATCGGCCAGCGTATTGCGGGTAGGGTTGCCAGAACGGGAATAATCATATTGCGGCACCTCTCCTAGTTGCGAGAAGCTATAGGTCGAGGTTAAATAGAGAGGGGGAACCACAGCATTATACTGGGTATCGGATTCGATGCCGGTGCGAACAGCGACGGTGGCTAGCTTCTTGTCACTCATTATTACTTTCCTTGTCAGGGCGGCCCTGCCGAATAACTTTTATGCAACAACATAGCGACAATTAGTGAAGACGTCAACACTTCTAGACGTCTATATGTCTTTGCTTATGGCAGTAAATCCCGCTAAAATTCAGGCATACTATATTTCATCACTTTTATATCGCTGAGAAGGTAACAAATGGCAGAGTGGAATGGCGAATACATCAGCCCTTACGCGGAACATGGTAAGAAAAACGAGCAAGTCAAAAAAATTACAGTTTCGATTCCATTGAAGGTCCTGAAAATCCTGACAGATGAACGAACTCGTCGCCAAGTCAACAACTTGCGCCATGCCACCAACAGTGAACTACTCTGTGAGGCCTTCCTGCATGCCTATACCGGCCAGCCACTCCCAACTGACGATGATATCCGTAAAGACCGACCGGACGACCTTCCCGCTGAAGCTAAAGCGCTAATGGAAGAAATGGGCATCACATACGAAGATATCAACGAATAAGAATCCAAGTAAACTGCTACGCATAATGCCAGCATTTTATGACGATAAAAAAACCAGCCACATGGCTGGTTTTTTTGTATGCGCTACAGCCTGGAGGATTTACTTCACTTCCATATAGCCAACAGGCATATCGATTCGCGCAACGCCCGAGTCTACCGCCGCTTGGGCTACAGCCTTGGCAACACGTGGCAACAGGCGTGGATCCATCGGTTTAGGGATAATATATTCGGTACCAAATTCAAGCTTGTCGGCACCTGCCGCCGCAACCACTTCTGCCGGTACAGGCTCTTTTGCCAGTGAGCGAATAGCATCAACGGCAGCGAGCTTCATCTCGTCATTGATTTCGCTCGCGCGAACATCCAATGCCCCGCGGAAGATGAACGGGAAGCAGATAACATTGTTTACCTGGTTTGGGTAGTCCGAACGGCCAGTACCCATGATCAAATCATCACGAACGGCATGAGCCAGCTCAGGCTTGATTTCTGGGTCGGGATTAGAACACGCAAATACCACTGGCTTGTCGGCCATTAGTTTCAGTGATTCCGGCGCCAACAGATCGGGGCCCGATACGCCGACAAAAATATCCGCACCTTCAATCACATCTTCTAGCGTACGCTTGTCAGTATTGTTGGCAAACAGCTGCTTGTATTCGTTAATATCATCACGGCGGGTGTGGATCACCCCCTTGCGGTCAAGCATGTAGATTTTCTCTCGCTGGGCACCGCACTTGATCAGCAACTCCATACACGCTACGGCCGCAGCACCAGCCCCCAAACAGACAATCACTGCTTCATTGATTTTCTTGTCTTGCAGCTCTAGTGCATTGAGCATACCCGCTGCAGTGACAATCGCCGTACCGTGCTGATCGTCATGGAATACAGGTACATGGCAACGCTCAATCAGGCGCTTTTCGATTTCGAAACAGTCTGGTGCCTTGATATCTTCTAGGTTGATCCCACCAAACGTATCGGCAATGTTCGCCACCGTGTCGACAAACTCATCGATAGTACGGTGCTTCACTTCGATGTCTATCGAGTCCAGGCCAGCAAAGCGTTTGAACAGCAGTGCTTTACCTTCCATAACAGGTTTTGACGCCAATGGGCCTAAGTTACCCAAGCCAAGGATAGCGGTACCATTGGTGATCACCGCGACCATGTTGCCTTTACCGGTGTACTTGTAGACATTCTCTGCGTTTTGCGCAATTTCACGCACTGGCTCAGCCACACCCGGGCTGTAGGCTAGCGCCAGGTCTTCGACGGTATTGGCCGGCTTGGTGAGCTCAACGGCGATTTTTCCTGGTACAGGGTAAGCATGGTAGTGAAGGGCCTGTTGGCGAAAATCTTCAGACATAGTGTTCGAAATCCTGACTTGGGTGACTTTATTTTAGATTTTGGACATAGATCATATTCTATGGCAGCACAAAATCCTAGCACCGAACATCTGGTCGATCCAATGATTCCCAGAGTGAGTCGCCGAGGTAGGTGGGGAATATAGCGTATTAGGCGATGGCTAAAAGATGGAATTGCCAACTTTGAAGGCAACAAGATGCTAATAGGGAATAGGGCTGGCAAAACTACGGCAGAAAAAATGGACATAAAAAAAGGGATGCTTGCGCATCCCCTTTTTCGACATTCATCTGGCAATTACTTGCTAGAAAGCGCACCGAAACGCTTGTTGAATTTGTCGATACGGCCACCAGAGCTAACCTGACGCTGCTTACCAGTGTAGAAAGGGTGACACTTGTCGCATACATCTAGGTTGATGTCTTTACCCATAGTAGAGTTAAATACGAAAGTGTTGCCGCAAGAACAACGAGCGTTTACTGCAGTGTACTCTGGGTGAATACCTTGTTTCATGGGATAACCTCAAAAGTAAGGCCGTGTCGCTCTCCCGATCCAAAGCCGGGCACCACACGCGTTAATAAATATACGTAACGGCTGAACTGCCAATACGCCAAATTAGGCGGCGTATAGTAATCAATCAAACAGTTCAGATCAACCAATATGCGCCTTTTTTCGCCGCTTTGCTGCCCGAGGCTGGGCAAGGTACACTTCTCTATCTTAGTACATGCGGATTTAGCGGTTATATATGACGCCCAATATTGCCCGAGTGGCCCTTCCTGTTCCCCTGGACAAGCAATTTGATTACCTGGTCAAGCCCGGCCAGCAGCCTGCTATCGGTGGGCGGGTCAAAGTGCCGTTTGGGCGCCAGCAGTTAGTTGGGATCGTGATGACCCTTACAGACAAGTCTGATTTCCCTCTTAACCAGCTCAAGCCGATCTACAGCGTACTTGACCACTCGCCACTGTGGGAGCCGAGCCTGTTCAAGCTATTGAACTGGGCCAGCCAATATTACCAATATCCGCTTGGCGATACGCTGGCCAATGCGATGCCAGCCTATTTGCGAAAAGGCCGTGAGGCATCACCATCGACGCTAAAAATGTGGCAGTTGACTGACGCGGGGCACAACCAACCATTGACGGCCCTCAAGCGGGCACCGCGCCAAGTCCAGGCCTTGACGATGCTGCGTCAGGGGGCTTTGAGTCATGAAGCCCTGCTTGCCGAAGAGGTCAGCAATGCCACGTTGAAAACCTTGACCGAAAAAGGGTGGATTGAAGCGCTCGAGCAAGCACCAGCAATGCGTCACTGGCAATCGCAGTTCGCGGTTACCGAGGAGAAACCCCGTCTCAACGAGGAGCAAGCCTTGGCGATTGCCAGTGTCAACGCCAATCCGGAATTTGGCTGCTACCTGCTAGAAGGTGTTACTGGCTCGGGCAAGACCGAGGTTTACCTCAACCTGCTTGAGCCCGTGCTAGCAGCCGGCAAGCAAGCGTTGATCCTGGTGCCGGAAATTGGCCTGACTCCACAAACTATCAACCGCTTCCGCCGCCGCTTCAATGTGCCGCTGGAGACGATCCACTCCGGGCTTAACGACACCGAACGGCTGTCAGCCTGGCTTGCCGGGCGTGATAACCAAGCCGGGATCATCATCGGCACCCGATCGGCCCTGTTCACCCCGTTTGCCAACCTCGGCATTATCATTGTCGACGAGGAGCATGACGCTTCCTATAAGCAGCAGGACAGCCTGCGTTACCATGCCCGGGATCTGGCCGTGATGCGTGCCAGCCAGGCCAATATTCCGATCGTGCTCGGCTCCGCAACCCCGGCACTGGAAACGCTGCACAACGCCAAGAGTGGCAAGTACCACCACCTAATTCTGTCACGCCGAGCAGGCGCTGCCCAAGCAGCTCGCCATGGCGTGCTGGACGTCAAAGGGCAATACCTAGAGGCGGGATTATCTGCCCCACTGATCGCCCGAATGCGCCAGCACCTCGAGGCCGGTAACCAGGTCATGCTGTTCCTCAATCGCCGTGGGTTCGCACCGGCGGTGATCTGCCATGACTGTGGCTGGCTGGCCGAGTGCAAGCGCTGTGACGCCTACTATACCTTCCACCAGCAAAGCGGTGAGCTACGCTGCCACCACTGTGCCACCCAGCGTCCGATGATGCACCAGTGCGGCCAGTGTGGTTCGACCCAGCTCAATGCGGTGGGTGTTGGTACCGAACAGCTCGAGCAGCAACTCGAGATGTTGTTTCCGAATTACAGGACCGTGCGTATCGACCGCGACAGTACCCGCCGTAAGGGCAGCCTTGAACACTACCTCGAGGCCATTCGCAACAACGAATACCAAATATTGATTGGCACCCAGATGCTGGCCAAGGGTCACCATTTTCCCGATGTCACCCTGGTTGCCCTACTTGATGTTGACAGTGCACTGTTCAGCAACGATTTCCGGGCCAGCGAACGCTTGGCCCAATTGTTTATCCAGGTCGCCGGCCGTGCGGGACGGGCCAGCAAACCCGGAGAAGTGGTATTACAAACCCATCACCCTGAGCATGGTCTGCTCCAGGCCCTGCTCTACAAGGGCTACGATCACTTCGCCTCGGGTGCCCTGAGCGAGCGCAAGCAGGCATGGCTGCCACCGTTCACCTACTTGGCCTTGCTGCGGGCCGAAGCCAACCAAAGCGAGCTGGTCGAGCAGTTCCTCCAACAGGTGAGAGGAATTTTCGAAACCAGTCCTGTCGCCAGCCAAGAAACGATGGTAATGGGCCCCAATCCTGCTCCGCTGTCACGCCGGGCGGGCCGCTACCGTTGGCAGTTACTACTACAAGCACCTAGCCGCAGGGCATTGCAACAGTGGCTGTCTGTTGCCAAGCCTGCCATCGCTTTGCTTCCTCTTGCCAAGAAAATCCGTTGGTCGATTGATGTCGAACCGCAGGATTTAACTTAAAATGAACAATGCGACATATGTCACATATTGGATGTAATTTATGCTGTTTAAAGCATGTTTAATCCCCGGCATACAGCCTACAATAACAAGCTCGCTGGCTTAGGTATCGGCTGCTTTGGCCATGATCCCCCAGCGGAAAAAGAGAGAAAAATAATAGAGAGGAACCTTAACTATGGCGACAATGAAGGATGTTGCCCAGCTCGCCGGTGTCTCGACGGCCACGGTCTCCCGTGCCCTGATGAACCCGGAAAAAGTGTCAGCCTCGACCCGAAAAAAGGTCGAACAGGCTGTCATGGATGCTGGCTATTCACCCAATTCACTGGCTAGGAATCTTCGTCGCAACGAATCAAAAACCATCGTCACTATCGTGCCCGATATCTGTGATCCCTATTTCACCGAGATCATCCGGGGTATCGAAGAAGCGGCGATGGAACATGGTTACCTGGTCCTGCTTGGCGATAGCGGGCAACAGAAAACCCGTGAGAATTCGTTTGTTAACCTAGTATTCACCAAACAAGCCGACGGTATGTTACTGCTCGGTACTGACCTACCCTTTGATGTCAGCAAGCCTGAGCAAAAGAACCTACCGCCTATGGTCATGGCGTGTGAGTTTGCCCCGGAGCTCGAACTGCCAACGGTCCATATCGACAACCTGACCGCAGCCTTTGAGGCCGTCAATTATCTGACCCAAATGGGGCACAAACGCATTGCCCAAGTCACCGGGCCTGACAATGCAGCCTTGTGCCAGTTCCGATCTCAGGGTTACCAGCAGGCGCTGCGTCGGGCGGGGGTTGAACTCAACCCCGCGTATACGGTCAAGAGCGACTTCAGCTTTGCCGGTGGTGCCCGTGCGGTTACAGCCCTATTGTCGCTACCCGAGCCTCCAACAGCTCTGTTATGCCACAACGATGTAATGGCGATCGGTGCTATGCAGCAAGCCAAGCGCCTTGGCTTTCGGGTGCCACAAGATCTGTCAATTGTCGGCTTCGATGATATTCAGTTTGCTGAATACTGCGATCCACCGCTTACCACCGTCTCCCAACCACGCTACGAGATCGGGCGACAGTCGATGATGATGCTGCTCGATATCCTCAAGGGTAAGGACATTGCCTCTGGCTCACGCCTGCTAGATGCTAAGCTGGTGATCCGCGAAAGTGCCGCGCCACCCGCCAACTAAGCCGGCTTACCACGCAATTTTTGGGTACAAGCTCACAAAACCTATACCTTACGGTGCAACCTAAAAGTCAGGATGCATCGCAAGGTCTGGTCAGAGCTGACGCAAATTTGTACCATAGGTTTATTCAACTCACCTTAATACTGATTGACATCGTGGCTACCAAAGATTACGTCAAACGCGGCAGAGCCGCCGCCAAGAAACCCCGTGGCAACCGCAATCAAGTCTCAAGCAGTGGCTTCCCGATCAAATGGGCTGCTATCGCCCTGTGCTTGGTTGGAGCCCTGGGCTATGGGCTGTATTACCTGTCCGCCAACCCGGCCCCGCAACCCCAACAACCCACCAGCCCGTCGGTTACCAAGCCCGAGCCGGTCAAACCGGTAAGACCGAAGGCGGAACCTGTGACGCCGCCAAAAGCGTCCAAACCGCTACCGCCTAAGCCGGAAGAGAAATGGCGTTATATCGAAGAGCTGGAAAACAAGGAAGTGCAGGTCGATGCCAAGAAAGAACAAGCCCCGACCAAGCCATACTTGATGCAGTGCGGTGCCTACCGCAGCCAGAGTCAGGCCGAAGAACGTAAGGCCATGATTGCTTTCCAGGGACTGACTAGCCAAATCAAGGTCAGCCAGGGTGAAAAAGGCAACTGGTACCGGGTGGTTCTCGGGCCTTATCCGCAAAAACGCAAGGCCGAAAGCGACCGTAACCAGTTACGCCGGGCCGGTATCGAGCCATGCGCTATCTGGTTCTGGGAGTAGCCCAGCAGTCGAATAAATAAGGATGCCTGTGGCATCCTTTTCTTTTCCCCCTTGAAACTTTTCCCAGCCGTCCCCAGATCTGCAATATATCGAAACCGGCATGATGACCGGAGCAGACCACAAGAGGTAAGACCGTGACAACTATCGTATCTGTTCGTCGAAACGGTAAAGTCGTTATCGCAGGTGATGGCCAGGTGTCCCTTGGCAACACCGTCATGAAAGGTAACGCCCGCAAAGTACGCCGTTTATACAACAACAAAGTTCTGGCTGGCTTTGCTGGCGGCACAGCGGACGCCTTCACCCTATTTGAACGTTTCGAGCGCAAGCTGGAAATGCACCAAGGCCACTTGCTAAAAGCAGCTGTGGAACTAGCAAAAGACTGGCGTACCGACCGTATGCTACGCAAACTGGAAGCCCTACTGGCTGTCGCGGATGAAACCGGCTCACTGATCATCACCGGCAACGGTGATGTAGTTCAGCCTGAAAACGATCTGATTGCGATTGGCTCAGGCGGCAACTTCGCCCAGGCGGCAGCAACCGCACTGCTGGAAAACACCGATCTCAGCGCCCGTGAAATCGCCGAAAAATCACTGACTATTGCCGGTGATATTTGCGTCTTCACCAACCAGTTCCACACCATTGAAGAGCTTGAAGAATAAGGAAGGGCTATGTCTGATATGACTCCTCGCGAAATCGTCCACGAGCTTGACCGCCATATCATCGGTCAGGACAAAGCCAAGCGTGCGGTGGCCATTGCCCTGCGTAACCGCTGGCGCCGCATGCAGCTACCCGAAGAGCTGCGTGTTGAAGTAACACCGAAAAATATCCTGATGATCGGCCCGACCGGTGTCGGTAAAACTGAAATCGCCCGTCGCCTGGCAAAACTGGCCAATGCGCCGTTCATCAAAGTAGAAGCGACCAAGTTCACCGAGGTCGGCTACGTGGGTAAAGAAGTCGAAACCATTATCCGCGATCTGACAGATGTGGCGATAAAAATGACCCACCAGCAGGCAACCGAAAAAGTCCGTTTCCGTGCTGAAGAGCTGGCCGAAGACCGTATCCTCGACATCCTGCTACCACCGGCACGCGATGCGTGGGGACAGAACGAAGAAGCGGACAACAGTTCATCGGCACGTCAGTCATTCCGCAAAAAGCTGCGTGAAGGCAAGCTGGATGACAAGGAAATCGAAATTGATGTAGCGGCCCCACAGATGGGCGTCGAGATCATGGCTCCTCCTGGCATGGAAGAGATGACCAACCAGCTTCAGGGCATGTTCCAGAATCTGGCGGGTAACACCACCAATAAGCGCAAGATGAAAATCAAGGACGCGATGAAAGCCGCGACCGAGGAAGAAGCAGCAAAACTGGTCAACCAAGAAGAGCTGAAAGAGCAGGCGATTTTTGCTGTCGAGAATAACGGTATCGTATTTCTCGATGAAATCGACAAGATCTGCAAGCGTGGTGACACCTCTGGCCCAGATGTATCTCGCGAAGGGGTACAGCGTGACCTGCTTCCGTTGGTAGAAGGCAGCACGGTATCAACCAAGCACGGCATGGTCCGTACCGACCACATCCTGTTTGTTGCCTCTGGCGCGTTCCAGGTCGCCAAGCCATCGGATCTTATCCCTGAGCTGCAAGGCCGCTTGCCAATCCGTGTTGAACTTGAAGCACTAACCAGTAACGATTTCAAACGTATCCTGACCGAGCCGAATGCCTCGTTGACCGAGCAGTACAAAGCCTTGATGGCGACCGAATCGGTTAACATAGATTTTGACGAGAGCGGTATCGACAAGCTGGCCGAAGCCGCATGGCAAGTGAACGAGCGTACCGAAAATATCGGAGCCCGCCGTCTTCACACCGTCATGGAACGCCTGATGGAAGAGCTGTCTTACGATGCCTCTGAAAAATCCGGCGACCAGATTGTGATTGACGGTGCCTATGTCACTTCACGCTTGGGTGAACTGGTTGAAGACGAAGATCTGAGCCGCTTTATCCTGTAGCTCGGCATTCGCTGATCCCATCAAACGGCACTCTTAGAGGTGCCGTTTTTTTGTTCTCAAACAAACAAAGTGGCGATAAAGTTGCCCCCTGCTACAGTTACGCCATAATAAGCACCTACTTGTTTACCGGTTTAAGATCACATTATGAAATCATCTTCTCTCGCAATTTGGCTCGATGCGGCAAGGCCGAAGACCCTGCCCCTGGCCATCGCCTCAATTGTTTGTGGCAGTGCAGTAGCAGGATGGCAAGGAAGTTTCTCCGCAGTCATTGCAGGTCTTGCCCTGCTGACCGCACTGTTATTGCAAATACTCTCCAACCTCGCCAATGACTACGGTGATGCCGTCAAAGGCACAGATAACGACCAGCGATTGGGCCCCCAGCGTGCGATCCAATCTGGCATGGTCACCCAGACGGCGATGCGTAAGGCGATGATCCTCAACACCATCTTGACCGCAGCCAGCGGCCTGAGCCTGATTTTTATCGCCACCAATAACCTGCAGGATATGGTCGGTTTCATACTGCTTGGCCTAATGGCTATTGCCGCCTCGATTGCCTATACCGTCGGTAACAAGCCCTATGGCTACCGGGGTTTGGGCGATCTGTCAGTATTGATGTTCTTCGGCTGGCTGGGCGTGGCTGGCACCTATTACCTGCAAGCCGGACAAATTGATTCAATCATCATGCTACCGGCGACGGCTTGCGGCCTGCTGGCGGTAGGCGTTCTAAATATCAATAACTTACGTGATATCGACAACGATCGCGAATGTGGAAAACTGACACTGGCAGTACGCATGGGACCAGAGTGGGGCCGTAAATACCACTTGTTCCTACTTTTTGGCAGCGTACTCTGCCTCGCCTTGTTTGCCTTGCTGGAGCTGCACTCTCCGTTTGGCTGGTTGTTTATCCTCAGCTTACCGCTACTGTTCAAGCACGGTAAACAGGTACTGCAATCGGCAGACGGTGCCGCACTGCGCCCAATGATGGCCACCATGGTCAAATGTGCATTGCTCACCAACTTGTTGTTCGCCGCTGGCGTAGTATTGGCTGCTGCCTGAATATCCTTGAAGTTAACAGGGATATATCCTTGTACGAAGGCTAAACAACTGGTTATACTTTCAACAAGTTAAGATTGGTCGCTGCTGCCAGCGGCCAGTCCACCCTTTTCAATTGCCACAGAAGAAGCGCGCTTATGGAATACAATACGTCCGAGTTATGCGATATCTATCTCGACAAAGTTGACGTCGTCGAACCCATGTTCAGCTCCTATGGCGGTCGTAGCTCCTTTGGCGGCCAGGTTACTACGGTTAAATGCTTCGAAGATTGCGGGCAAATCCGTTCTGCCCTGCAAGAAGCAGGGGCTGGCCGGGTATTGCTGGTTGATGGCGGCGGCTCTCTGCGCCGGGCGTTGATCGATGCCGAACTTGCCCAACTAGCCGTCGAGAACGAGTGGGAAGGGTTGATCATTTATGGCTGTGTCCGCCACGTTGATGATCTCGACGAACTGGATATCGGTATTCAGGCCATAGCCTCGATTCCCGTTGGTGCTGATGAAAACAGCATCGGCGAGGTGGATGTTGCGGTCAATTTTGGTGGGGTCACCTTCCTGCCGGAAGATCATATCTATGCCGACAATACCGGGGTGATCCTCTCCCCCGAGCCGCTCGATATCGACTAATCCATTGCAGTCAGTAACCCCCATAAAAAAACAGAGCCAATGGCTCTGTTTTTTCTTGCACGGCAGGCTCATTGACTGCCCGGCAACAATACGTTTATTCAACGTGTTCCATCTTGCCCAATAGCGCACGTACGCGCTCTTGCCATGCCTCGTGGTCATGACGCAGTTTGCTGTTCTCTTGCTCAAGCTCTTCGCGGCTAGAACGCAATGCTTGCGCTTCGCCCGCCAGACCATTATTTGTTTCTTTTAGTTCTTCAATTTCCATTTGTAGCAGGGAAATTGTATCAACAGCCATTTGTACTTTGGCTTCCAGCTTTTCGAACATTTCTAATGACATATTGTCCACCTGTATTCAGCCTATCTATTTGCCCTAACAGTTAAGGCAACGTTCCACAGGCACGTTTACGATTGATTATCACCTATTCTAACGAGGCTACCGCCTTCTGACATCTACAAATACCATGCTTTTTAGCAAATGGGGAAATTTTGCACGAAATTCATCAAATCCTTGCTTTCCATGCGCTTGCTATACCGCCTAAATGTAATGCCAAGAAGATTGGCAAAAGAAATGAGCAAGCCGTGCAAAATTCATTCTGCATCGCAGCCAAATGCGTAAAATTGCGATCAAACTCTATTTTAATGCAGCGGCGGCGTGCTAATTTTTATCATGATCGTATCTCTCTTGGAAAAATCCAAGAATTTGCCCCTCTGGCACATCCGACCTTTTCAGGTCGGATTTTTTATTTAAGAAACAAATACATACCTCCGCAATTCGTGTTTTAACCTCGCCAACCTTTAAGCAACAGTGGCACTGGGGAAATTCCCCGTTAAGTGGCAACCGTTTGCGCGAACGCGCAAAAAACAAACCCATTTTATGCTCGAACGCACATTTTCCGTTCAATCCGATTTTATTCTTGGTAGATTCGAGTACATTAGCCACACATAAATACAAAAATAGCTTTCCCCCTACGACATTAGACAAAAGGACTGAACCATGACTACCCAAAAACAACATACTCTGCTCGGCGAATGCCTGGCCGAGTTCATAGGTACTGGGCTACTGATCTTCTTTGGCGTCGGTTGTGTTGCCGCACTGGTACTGACCGGGGCCGAATTTGGCCAGTGGGAGGTTAGTATCATGTGGGGCCTTGGCGTTGCCATCGCTATCTACTGTACCGCCGGCGTTTCCGGTGCCCATATCAACCCTGCCGTTACCATTGCCCTGGCCCTTTTTCACGGCTTCGACAAACGCAAAGTCTTGCCTTACATCACCGCACAAATGCTCGGTGCTTTTTGTACCGCGGCATTGATCTACGGCCTGTACAGCAACCTGTTTGTTGAATTCGAAAGCGCCAACGGTATTGTCCGCGGCAGCGAAGCCAGCTTGGCGACTGCGGGGATTTTCTCAACCTACCCGCATGCCGCACTGTCATTTGCCGGCGCATTTGCGGTGGAGTTTGTGATCACCGCAGTATTGGTGTTCGCTATCCTAGCCATTGGTGATCAGAAAAACGGCGCCCCTCGCGGCGCGATGGGACCGCTACTTATCGGTCTATTGATTGCCGTAATTGGTGGCTCACTGGGTCCACTGACGGGCTTTGCCATGAACCCAGCGCGTGATTTCGGACCTAGATTCTTCGCCTTCTTGGCTGGCTGGGGCGATATGGCCCTGACCGGTGGTAAAGATATCCCATACATGATTGTGCCCATCCTGGCACCAATCATGGGTGCCGCATTCGGTGGCTGGCTATACCCTAAAGCTATCGGTACCTACTTGCCGGGCAATCGCTGTACCCTACCGAACCAGTGCGAAGAGACTGGCGAACAAGCAGCGAATGCTTAAAAACGAACACCTGAACCCTACACCCTAGAACATCTTCGGCCTGCCCCGCACAGGCCGATCAGAACACCACACTCTACTACCCTTATATAATGACAATGAGAGGAAACCGTTATGACTACTGAGCAAAAGTACATTGTTGCGCTGGATCAGGGTACGACCAGCTCCCGTGCAGTGGTGCTTGATCACAACGCCAATATTGTGTGCTCGTCACAGCGTGAATTCACCCAAATTTATCCCAAGGCTGGATGGGTCGAGCACGATCCGCTAGAAATCTATGCCACCCAGAGCTCAACGCTGGTTGAAGTGCTGGCCAAGGCAGGGATCCGCTCCGATCAGGTTGCTGGTATCGGTATCACCAACCAGCGCGAAACCACCATTATCTGGGACAAGAACACAGGTAAGCCTGTTTACAACGCGATTGTCTGGCAATGCCGCCGTACAGCAGATACGTGCGAAGAACTGAAAAAAGCCGGCCTTGAAGAATACATCCGTGAAAACACCGGCTTAGTTGTCGACCCATACTTCTCTGGCACCAAAATCAAGTGGATCCTCGACAATGTCGAAGGGGCCCGCGAAGAAGCCGAAGCCGGTAACCTATTGTTTGGTACTGTTGATACGTGGCTGATCTGGAAGATGACCCAAGGACGCGTTCACGTTACCGACTTCACCAATGCCTCCCGTACCATGGTGTTCAACATCAATACCCTTCAGTGGGATGAAAAACTGCTTAAAGCACTGGATATCCCGCTATCGATGATGCCGGAAGTGAAGTCGTCGTCTGAAGTCTACGGTAAGACCAACATTGGTGGTAAGGGCGGTACCCGTATCCCAATCGCTGGTATCGCTGGTGATCAGCAAGCAGCACTGTTCGGCCAGATGTGTGTCGAACCAGGTCAGGCGAAAAACACTTACGGCACAGGGTGCTTCCTGCTGATGAATACCGGCAAGGAAAAAGTGACCTCGCATAACGGCCTATTGACCACCCTGGCTTGTGGCCCGAAAGGTGAAGTGGCCTATGCCTTGGAAGGGGCTGTCTTTATGGGCGGCGCTTCCATCCAGTGGCTGCGTGACGAAGTGAAATTGATTGGCGATGCCGGGGATTCCGAATACTTTGCCGAGAAAGTCGGCAGTGCTAATGGTGTCTATGTGGTACCAGCCTTCACCGGCCTTGGCGCACCATACTGGGACCCGTATGCCCGTGGTGCTATTGTCGGCTTGACCCGCGGTGTGAACAGTAACCACATCATCCGTGCAACGCTGGAAAGTGTGGCTTACCAGACCCGCGACGTACTGGATGCGATGCAGGCTGACTCTGGCATCAAGCTAGCGACTCTGCGTGTCGATGGCGGCGCCGTTGCCAACAACTTCTTGATGCAGTTCCAATCTGACATTCTGGATACCGAGGTACACCGCCCTGTGGTTACCGAGGTGACGGCACTTGGCTCAGCCTACCTAGCAGGTCTTGCGGTTGGCTTCTGGGGCAGCATCGATGAGTTGAAGAACAAAGCAGTATTGGACCGTAAATTCATCGCCTGCAGCGATGAAGACAAACGAAGCCGTCGCTACAACGGCTGGAAGCGTGCAGTCGAATGTGCCAAAGGCTGGGCGGTTGATGGTGACGACATTTAATCAGGCGAAAGCCTAACCCTCGCGTGACCCTCTGCGCCCCATCAAGGCCTGCGAAAGCAGGCCTTTTTTCGTTCATTGGTGGCGAAATGACAAGAAATAAACATTTTTGCGCTAACGCAAACGTTTCCTTGCAACCTGTGTTAAAATCGCCGCCAGATTTATTCTGGGCCTGTAGCCTACAGGCCCTAGCCCACTGATTTCTATTTCTGGAGTTACCATGAAACGCGATTTGGCGATGGCATTTTCCCGTGTCACTGAAGGTGCAGCACTTGCAGGCTATAAATGGCTAGGCCGTGGCGATAAAATTGCAGCGGATAACGCTGCCGTTGAGGTTATGCGTACCCTGTTAAACCAAACAGAAATCGAAGGCGAAATTGTTATCGGTGAAGGTGAAATCGATGAAGCCCCTATGCTTTACATCGGTGAGAAAGTCGGTACTGGTGGTGATGCTGTAGATATTGCGGTAGACCCAATCGAAGGGACCCGCATGACAGCAATGGGCCAGAACAACGCATTGGCAGTATTGGCTGCTGGCGAGAAAGGCTCATTCCTTAAAGCACCTGATATGTACATGGAAAAACTGGTTGTCGGCCCTGCCGCTAAAGGCGTTATTGATCTGGCTAAACCACTGACTGAAAACTTAGAGAACATCGCAGCAGCACTGGGTAAAACCCTTGATACGCTGGTCGTGACTACGCTGGCGAAACCTCGTCACGATGGCATTATTGCTGAAATGCAAGCGATGGGCGTACGTGTGTTTGCCTTCCCTGATGGTGATGTTGCCGCATCAATTCTAACCTGTATGCCTGATAGCGAAGTCGATGTGATGTACTGTATCGGCGGCGCGCCAGAAGGTGTTGTTTCTGCCGCTGCAATTCGCGCGCTTGGCGGTGACATGCACGGTCGCCTGCTTCCTCGTCACGAAGTAAAAGGTGACACCGAAGAAAACCGCAAACACGGCCAGATGGAAATCGACCGCTGTGGCGAAATGGGCATTGAGACAAACACGGTACTGCGCATGGAAGACATGGCACGTAGCGATAATGTTATCTTTGCCGGTACAGGCATCACTAAGGGTGATCTGCTTGAAGGGATCAGCCGCCAGGGTAATATTGCCACCACCGAAACCCTGTTGATCCGCGGTAAGTGCCGTACTATCCGCCGTATCAAGTCGACCCACTACTTGGATCGCAAAGACGACGCCATCAAGGGTCATATCCTGTAAGATTCGACATATCTGAACGATTATCTCGCGCGCCATCCGGCGCGCTTTTTTATCGCTATACTTCCAGTTTCGCCTTCACAGCCTTATCCCCATTTCCTTCCCCTGCAGCTCTGACTTTGTAAAGTTGTTGCTTTATTTAGAAAGCTGACTACATAATTAACTATGCCAATTTGCTGCCAAAGGTGACTATGAAAACCATCGACAAAATACTCTATCGGATGAAACGCGAAGGCCCGGTCACCGCCAAGATCCTTGCCGAGGATTTCCAACTTACCACCATGGGAGTTAGACAACACCTGCAGGGGCTGGAAGAGGAAGGCTTGGTCGACTTCGAAGACATCAAGGCCAAAGTCGGCAGACCGACCCGACACTGGCACCTGACTCAAAAGGGACATCGACGCTTTGCCGACCGTCATGGCGATCTTATTATTCAAATGCTTGATCCTGTTGAGGAGTTGTTTGGCCAAGATGGGCTAAGCAAGGTAGTCGATCGGCGGGAGGATCAAACCTTTGAACAATACCAAGCCCAGCTGTCCGGGGTAGAAAATATCGCAGAAAAACTGCAGATCCTTACTACACTCAGGGAGCGGGAGGGTTATATGGCCGAACTTCACCAGGATGGCGAAGATTTCGTGCTGATCGAAAACCATTGCCCTATCTGCCACGCAGCCCAACGTTGCCCATCACTTTGCCAGTCCGAACTGGCCGTTTTCCAACGCTTGCTAGGCAACGAATACCAGGTTAACCGACACGAACACATCATTGCCGGAGAAAGGCGCTGCGCGTATCGAATAATAAAATCATAACGAGGAGAACATTATGGCTGACTGGATCCCTGCGAAAGTCATCAGTAACCGACATTGGAACAATGACTTGTTCAGTCTTGTGCTGCAAGCCAACATCGAGCCGTTCAAAGCCGGCCAGTTTACCAAGCTGGGACTGGAGATTGATGGCAAAATGATCCAGCGCGCCTACTCTTTCGTTAACCCCCCTTCGACCGATCAAATCGAAGTCTATGCTACCCGAGTTGCTGACGGCTTGCTGTCACCGAGGCTCCACGCCCTTGAGCCGGGTCAGGAAGTCTTCATTTCTGCCCGTGCTAACGGCTATTTCACCTTGGACGAAGTCCCCGATGCCGAGCAACTTTGGCTGTTGGCGACCGGTACCGCCATCGGGCCATACCTTTCTATCTTGCGCGAAGCATCGTCCTGGAAACGCTTTCGTAAAATTATCTTGGTTCATGCGGTACGATTTTCGGCTGATCTCAGCTACCAGGCCGAAATCAATGCTCTCAAAGAGTGTTACCCTGAGCAACTGATTGTTCAGCCTTTCGTTAGCCGTGAGCCGGCTCCCCCCGCCCTGTCAGGCCGGATCCCCCAAGCGCTCGAAGACGGTATGCTAGAACGCCATGTTGGCCTATCGCTGGCACCAGAGAAAAGTCAAATTATGTTGTGTGGCAATCCCGAAATGGTCCGGGAAACCAAAGCGGTATTGGAGCAAAAAGGCTTCACCAAAAACCTGCGCCGCAACCCCGGCCAAATCACCATGGAGCACTACTGGTAAGCGATAACCACGACTCCTCAAACAAGCCCGGAAGCCGGGCTTTTCGTTTCACCCTCTCTGTCTCTGTGTATAAACCTCTCATTTTTCTCACTCCTGAGCCAGTCGCCAGCCTTGTTGGCAACTAACTTTATTGCATAGCAATCATGCTGGTATAGGGCTTGGGGTAAGCATTTAGGGATAAGGAGAGCAAGATGCAGACACTGCCACCGTTTGACGAATTGAAAGCCATGGCCGAAAACGAACC
This sequence comes from Photobacterium pectinilyticum, assembly GCF_024357955.1. GTDB lineage: Bacteria > Pseudomonadota > Gammaproteobacteria > Enterobacterales > Vibrionaceae > Photobacterium > Photobacterium pectinilyticum. The sequence goes on along the minus strand of NZ_JANEYT010000002.1, from coordinate 115,969 downwards.
GGAGAAACTCGAAGCACTGCGTTTGACAATGAGTGAGGAGATCATTAGCAATGCCAGTGCAGAGATGCAGCCGCGACTACGAGCGCAGATGAGCCATATCAATCAGGTGATCGACCTGGGAAAAAATCCCAACCATACCAACATCCTACTGATGGCAGAGCTGCAACAGCAGCTCAAACGGTTTGCTCAGGCGCTCAATGCCCCAGAAACCCTGACTGAACACCAGGCTGATATAAAACCTTTCCGCCGCCCGGGTTCACAGGATGAATCGAGTCAGCCTAGCAGCTGACCTTAAGGAAGCAGTCGCTGTCCATATCACGAATATCGATGGTCAGGCTATTGATGGAGCGGGCATGCTGCTCAAGCGCACTCATCAGGGCGCGGGATAAGTCGCGTTTCACCTCGGTACTGCGGCCCGACAGCATCGTCAACTCGATATGGATAAAGGTATCGAGATCGCGATTCTCTCCAACCAGCCAGTTATGGCATCGGTAGCTTCGCGACTTGACCGAATCCGGCTCGAAAATCCCGCACTCGAGCAAAATGGTATGTAGATCATCGAGTAACCCCGAAATATTGACCCGCTCAACAACGGGCTCGGCGTACTCCATCACTAAGTTAGGCATCCGCTCCTCCTTGTGCTTTACACTTCACTTATTTTTGTTGGGAAAACCCATGTTTGGCATGGCTTTATCCTAAAATAGCCACCAACCTTAGCGGATCTAATCCCACGACGCCAAAGATAGAGGCTATATTTCAGTCACGGATCACTGTCTTTTTCTCCTCTCCACGCAGGGAATCGCACCAAGGTGAAAAAAATTCTCCCGCAGCGGTTCACTTTTGCCGGCGAAAAAGGTACAACCAAGCACTGATATGATTTCGGACAGGAAATTGATTTCCTAAGCTGTGGTAATGTTGGCGCTGCTGGCGGTGTTAACGAATAAGACTGCCAGCATGCCGGATGATACTTTATAGCCTAGTATTCAGCGCCGCCGATAACGGGTTACACCCAAGGGCTGTGTATTACGCTATTAAGTATTTTTTAAGTCAATTTGATATGGAGAAAAGCTATGCGCCATCCTGTGGTTATGGGTAACTGGAAGCTTAACGGTAGCAAAGAAATGGTATCTAACCTTCTTAAGGGCCTTGATGCTGAACTTAAAGGTGTTGAAGGCGTAGACGTTGCCGTTGCGCCACCAGCTATGTACCTTGACCTAGCTGAGCAACTAATCAGCAAAGGTGAGAGCAAAATCATCCTAGGTGCACAGAACGTTGACGTTAACGCTAGCGGTGCATTCACTGGCGATATCTCTCCAGAGATGCTGAAAGATTTTGGTGCAAGCCACATTATCATCGGTCACTCTGAGCGTCGTGAATACCACAATGAATCAGACGAGTTCGTTGCTAAGAAATTCGCTTTCCTAAAAGAGCACGGCCTAACACCAGTACTGTGTATCGGTGAGTCTGAAGCACAGAACGAAGCTGGCGAAACAGTTGCTGTTTGTGCTCGTCAAATCGATGCAGTGATCAACACCCAAGGCGTTGAGGCCCTAGAAGGCGCAATCATCGCTTACGAACCAATCTGGGCTATCGGTACTGGTAAAGCCGCTACAGCTGACGATGCACAGCGCATCCACGCAGCGATTCGTGCGCACATTGCTGAGAAGAGCGAAGATGTGGCGAAGAAAGTTGTGATCCAGTACGGCGGTTCTGTTAAACCAGAAAACGCACAAGCTTACTTCGCACAGCCAGACATCGACGGCGCGCTAGTTGGCGGTGCTGCTCTGAACGCTGAAAGCTTCGCTGCTATTGCTAAAGCTGCTGCTGAAGCGAAAAAATAATCACCGCTTCTTTATCGAAGACTGATTAATAAAAAAAGCTACCCTCGGGTAGCTTTTTTGTTGCCAGCTGATCATCAACTCTAGCAATGCCGGCACAAAAAAACCGGCTGACAGCCGGTTTTTTTTATTCAGGGAATACCCTTTAGAACAACTTGTCAGCCAATGCGTAAAGATCTTTACGTACTGGGCGCTTCATGTTCTCAATCGCGTCGATGATATCATGGTGAACCATCTTCTCGTTCTGGATACCCACACAACGACCACCTTGGCCTTCCATCAGTAGATCTACCGCATACGCACCCATACGAGATGCCAAGATACGGTCAAATGCTGTTGGCTGACCGCCACGCTGAATGTGGCCAAGTACCGTTGCACGCGTCTCACGGCCTGTTTCGTCTTCGATATACTTCGCCAGTTCGTTGGCATCGGTCATCAATTCGGTCAGTGCAATGATCGCGTGCTTCTTACCTTTGTAGATCCCTTCTTTGATCTTCGCCAGCAGCTCTTCTTTGTTCAAGCCGGTTTCTGGTGTGATAATGTACTCACAGCCACCAGCAATCGCAGACATCAGGGTCAGATCACCACAGTGGCGGCCCATTACCTCAACAATAGAGATACGCTGGTGAGAAGAAGACGTATCACGCAGACGGTCAATCGCGTCGATAACCGTGTTCAGCGCTGTAAGGTAACCGATCGTGTAGTCAGTACCTGCAACGTCGTTATCAATCGTACCTGGCAGACCGATACATGGGTAGCCCATTTCAGTCAGCTTCTTCGCACCCATGTACGAGCCGTCACCACCGATCACAACCAAAGCCTCGATGCCGTGGATCTTAAGGTTTTCGATAGCCTGCTGACGTACTTTCTCTTCCTTGAATTCAGGAAAACGCGCAGAACCCAGGAATGTACCACCTTTATTGATGACATCTGATACGCTTGAACGCGTCAGTTTTTCAATACGGTTCTGGTGCAGGCCCTGATAGCCGTCATACACACCGTATACTTCAACGCCTTCAGACAATGCTGCACGTACAACACCGCGAACCGCCGCATTCATACCAGGTGCGTCACCACCACTGGTCAATACACCAATCTTCTTAATCATGGTTACCCTCTGACTTTGGGAAATGAAAATTCAAATCCGACATAAGCGGCCGAGGTTCCCCACTCGACCACAGGCCTTAAAGTGGCCCTGACTTATGTAAACTGTAACTTTCCTACTAATGTAGGAGTATTACAATTTTGATAAAAAAATTTGTTGATTCATATCACGATAGCCTGCAACTGCAGCATGGCGTTGAAACTATCGCCGCCTCAAACACTATCGGGATATTTAAAACAGTTAGCCTTTAGGCTGGTAGCATGAGCAATACACCGCTCGGCCGCTATAACTCTACGAATTCAGTATAACGGCTGGCACCAGAGCCTCCAGTTGTGCCCGGTGATAATGATGACCGCGGGTGATTATAAATTCATCCATGATAATCACACCAGACAGACAGCACTGGACTTGGCAATACACCGCAGTATAGCTTTTTTATGACGAAAATTAATAACAAAATTATTCAAATTGATGATTTACAAAGCAGTACACCAAGTGACTTCAAATTGCTTGGGCGTAAATAACAAAAAAGCCGCCAAGAGCGTTGGCGGCTTTTCTCTGTTTAATCAGAGCAATTAGTTAGATTGCTTGCGCTCCATGCGCTTTTCCATTTTCGCTTGGCATTTTTCACCGCGTTCGGCCTGAAGCTCCTGCAGCTTGGTTTTCTGCTCGGCGGTCAGTACTTGCATCATTTCATGGCGCTGCTTAAGCATAGAGACGCGGCGCTCAACCTGCTGCTTAGACATTTCTTCAGCCAGAGCACGCACTTCAGCTTCATTGAAATCTTCGCTCAGGACAAGCTGCTGCATTTTCTGGTGCTGCGCCTGCATGTCGCTATGACGCTCGCCCTTCTTGCCGCGCTTATTGTCTTTGTTGGCCTGACGCAAGTCTTTCAGCTCTGTTTTCTGCGCATCGGTCAGATCCAACTGACGGAACATACGGCTATCGTCCATACCACACCCTCCTTTGCCACCGTGGCCGTTGTGGTTTTTACCACCACCGTATGCCAATGCAGAGGCAGAGCCTAGGGCTAGAGGAAGGGCAATTGCAAGAGCCATTGTTTTTTTAAAAGTCATCATTATGTTCTTCTCCAATAGAGGCTGCTGTTGCAGCGCCATGTTCTCAGGTACGGTTATAGAATACGCCATGCAAGGTAAAGGGCTGTCCGGAAAACGTAAAACTGCGTAAAGCTAAACCAATTTTACTTGGCTGCCCTACATTGATTAGGGATACTTACCCTATCGCTGTTGCTATTAAAGGTAGACACCATGGTCAAAATTTTGCTTGTTGATGATGATACAGAACTCACCTCTCTGCTTTCCGATATTCTCGATATGGAAGGGTTCGAGGTTGTCGAAGCCAATAATGGCGAGCAAGGACTAGCCAAGGTGGATGACAGCATCGATCTGATCTTACTGGATGTAATGATGCCGGTAATGAACGGTACTGAGATGCTGCGCCGACTGCGCGAAAAATATGAAACCCCAGTACTGATGCTAACAGCCAAAGGCGAAGAAATTGATAGGGTACTCGGGCTAGAGTTGGGCGCCGATGATTATATGCCCAAGCCATTTAGCGACCGTGAATTACTGGCCCGTATCCGCGCTATCTTACGCCGCACCCAAAACAAGAACACCTCGACCAAGGCCGGCCCAGAATGCCTGAACTATCAGGATATTGAAATCTACCCAGGACGCCAAGAAGTCCTGTGCCATGGTATCCCAATTGAAATGACCGGTACCGAGCTGGCACTCTTGAGCTATTTTGTCCAACACCCGGGGAAAATCATCGCCAAGAACGATCTCAGCCTTGAGGTACTAGGCAAAAGGCTGGCCCCATTTGATCGAGCCATCGATATGCATGTGTCTAACCTGCGCAAGAAATTGCCTGCCCGCGATGACGGTAAGCCGTGGATCAAGACCCTACGCGGCAAGGGCTACCTGTTGGTTGAGGACGTATAATGAAGCTGCCCCGCTTTTCCAGCCTGTATGGCCGTATCTTCGCGGTCTTCTGGCTCACCCTGTTAATTGTGGTCTTGGTACTGCTATTGCTGCCCAATTTGGATCCGCGCACCCAGCACACCATTCCCCAGGCTCAGCAAGATAGATTTCAGGAATCAGCGGCTAGCATATCCAGCCAGATTTCTCGTGATGGCGGTTCGCTAGAGAAGAAACTCAGCCGCTTTACCGACAATGACCGCCACAAGGGGTTCCAGCTCTACTTCACCACCTCTGATGGCGATATCATCTCTCCACGACGCAACAGCAAGGCGCTGCGTAATTTTATTACCATGGCCGACAGCCCCAAAGTACCCAAGCAAAAACTCTATGGCCGCTGGATGATGGCCGGACCATTCGAGGTCAAACACAAAGGCGACACCTTGCTGATGTACATCGGCCGGATCGTCAGAGAGCCGCCGCCGTTTTTTATCCAGATCCTAGATAAACCTTTTCAATTATTGCTGCTGACCATGCTGGTCAGTACCCCTTTGCTACTATGGCTAGCATGGGCTATCTCCCTGCCAGCACGCCGTTTACAAAATGCCGCAGAACGCGTAGCCAAGGGGGAGTTCGAAGCCGATCCCAAACTGGAGTCCGGCTCGAAAGAATTCAAGCAGGCAGGCGCCAGCTTCAACCAGATGGTCCAGGCTATCAACCACATGATCGGCGGCCAGCAACGCCTGCTGTCCGACATCAGCCATGAGCTTCGCTCACCACTGACCCGATTGCGGATGGCTACCGCACTGGCTAAGCGTAAGCAAGGCGAGAGTAACGAGCTCACCCGCATCGATACCGAAGCCGAGCGGCTGGAGACTATGATCGGTGAGCTATTGGAATTATCCCGGATGCAGGTCAACAGTCATGAACAACGGGAGCAAACCGATGCTGCCTCGCTATGGTATGACATGATGGAAGATGCCCGTTTCGAAGCCGAACAATCTGGCAAGCAGCTGAGCTACACACCATTGGAAGAGTGGCCGCTGCACGGTAATCCCAACTTGCTGATCAGTGCATTGGAAAACGTGGTCCGTAATGCCATCAAGTATGGTGATGATACGATCCAGATCCGCTTCGTAACTCAGGCGATGAGACTGTGCATCACGGTCGAGGATAACGGCGAGGGTGTTCCCGATAGTGAACTGGGGGATATCTTCCGGCCGTTCTACCGTGTCTCGACCGCACGAGACCGCAGCAGTGGCGGCACCGGGCTAGGACTGGCGATCACTGAAAGTGCCATCCGCCAGCACAGCGGTACTATCAAAGCATCGCGCAGCACTCTGGGCGGCCTCAAGGTCACCATCACCCTCCCGCTTTCCCACTAACTCCAATTCTACGCGCGGCCCTCACTGGGCCGCCGTATCTGCCATCACTCTCGCTGTCGTGCTTTTTGGCTGCCTTTTCCGCTACAATAGCGCTATTGTCACCACGGATTATCTACTATGTTTGATATCGCTCTTTACGAACCGGAGATCGCCCCGAATACCGGCAACATCATCCGCCTCTGTGCTAACTGTGGGGCCAACCTACACTTGATTGAGCCACTGGGCTTTGATTTGGAAGAGAAGAAGCTGCGTCGTGCCGGCTTGGATTACCACGACTTGGCACACGTGCATCGCCATGCCAATTTCGAGGCGTTCCTCGCCTACATCGGCGAACGCCGTATCTTCGCTTGTACAACCAAGACCACCAACTTCCATACCAATGCCGAATTCCAGCAAGGCGATGTGCTACTGTTTGGCCCAGAGACCCGCGGCCTGCCAGCAGAGCTGATCGAAAGCCTGCCACTGGAACAGCGCCTGCGCATTCCGATGCATCCGGACAGCCGTAGCCTAAACCTGTCCAATGCTGCTGCAATCATCGGCTACGAAGCGTGGCGTCAGTTGGGCTTCAAGGGCGCAATGTAATAAATAGGCTAGAGGCTATTGAATTGTTGCTATAAAAAAAGCGAGAGGCTCTCCTCTCGCTTTTTTAGTTTTTGGGTGATGGCTTTATTTATACCAATCTGGATAAATAGTTGATCAAATATTTATGTAGGTTGGTATTACTCAAGGACATTATCAAACAATGCTCATCGCACATCCTCGCGCCTCTAGCCCATCGCCTCAGGTCTGAGCTATATCCCATCTCCAGCAGTAAACGTCTGGCTGGTGCCGTTGAATTGCTGATCCATATCCATTGATGGCTTATCGCTACTCGGTCGGCCGACAATCTTGGCCGGAACACCTGCGACAGTGGTATGCGGCGGCACCTGATTAAGCACCACCGAACAAGAACCAATCTTGGCGCCCTCACCCACTTCGATATTGCCCAAGATCTTGGCGCCGGCCCCGATCATCACCCCTTCACGGATCTTCGGATGGCGATCGCCGCCTTCCTTGCCGGTACCACCCAAAGTGACATCCTGCAGGATAGACACATCATTCTCGATCACCGCCGTCTCACCAATCACAATCCCGGTGGCATGGTCAAACATGATCCCCTGACCGATACGTGCCGCAGGATGGACATCTACTTGGCAGGCGACCGAAATTTGGTTCTGTAAATATACCGCCAGTGCCACTCGCTTTTGCTTCCACAACCAGTTGGCCACCCGGTAGCCTTGCAAGGCATGGAAGCCTTTGAGGTAGAGCAAAGGGATAGAAAACATCTCTACCGCCGGATCCCGCTCGACAACAGCCCGGATATCACAAGCTGCTGATTCGGTGATCAAACAATCGGCGGCAAAAGCCTCTTCTATCACTTCTCGTACTGCCATCGCCGGCATCGATGGCGTGGCCAATTTATTCGCCAAGATGTAACTCAGTGCTGCCGCCAGGTTATCGTGTTTGATAATGGTGGCATGGTAGAAGCTCGCGAGCATTGGCTCCTGCTCGGACTGCTCTCTCGCTTCCTGCTTTATTGCCTGCCAAACGGCATATTGTTGACATTCCCTCACATTACCCTCGGTTTCATTACGGTTGGTATCGGCTTGCTTTAACTTTAACGCGCCCTGAAAAAAAAACAACGCAGGCCTTAGCAGCCCGCGTTGTAATTTTAGTAAACAGAATGGAGGCGCATCGCTGCCAAGCTGTTATTCGTCTTTTTTCTCGCGAGCCAGCAAATCTTTGGCCGCTTCACGGGCGCCTTTGCCCTGATAAAGCACCTGGTAGATCTGCTCGGTGATCGGCATTTCGACCCCTAACCGCTGAGAAAGAACCCAGACTTCCTTGGTATTACGGTATCCTTCGACGACCTGACCGATATCATCTTGGGCTTGATCAACGTCTTTACCTTGACCCAGCGCCAAACCAAAACGTCGGTTGCGGGATTGGTTGTCGGTACAAGTCAGTACCAAGTCACCAAGGCCTGCCATCCCCATAAAGGTTTCAGGCTGCGCCCCTAACGCCGCACCCAAACGTGACATTTCGGCCAGACCGCGGGTGATCAATGCTGTACGGGCGTTGGCACCAAAGCCAATACCATCAGACATCCCCGCACCAATGGCAATCACATTCTTGACCGCACCGCCAAGCTGCATACCGATAAAATCACTGTTGCTGTATACACGGAAGGTTTTGCTACAGTGAATTTTACCCTGTAAATCGCGAACAAACTCGTCGTCCGGCGACGCTACAGAGATAGCCGTAGGCATACCTGCTGCGAGCTCTTTGGCAAATGTCGGCCCTGACAATACCGCCAGCGGAACCGATTCACCCAGCGCTTCAACAGCCACGTCTTTAAGCAGACGTCCCGTTTCTGGCTCCAGTCCCTTGGTCGCCCAGCAGATGCGAGAATCATCACGCAAGTGCGGTTTGACATTACCTAATACCAAGCCAAAGACATGGCTAGGTACCACCACCAGTAGATCACGGCTGGCCTTGACCGCCTGCTCCAAATCGGCAGTGACAATCAAAGAGTCAGGAAAAGCCACACCCGGCAAAAAAGCCTCGTTGGCACGGTCTATTTCCAGCTGCGCCATGTGCTCAGGCTCGTGACCCCATAGGATCACATTGGCGCCATTACGGGCCAGCGAGATCGCCAAGGATGTACCGTACGAACCGGCACCCAGTACCGTCATGGAAATTGCTTGTTCAGAGCCTGGATTCATTGTGTCCACCCTAAAGCTTAAGCTTCAGTGTTTTCTGGGTTAGCTTGAGATTGGTTCTGAAGGTAGTTCATGAACAATGCATCGAAGTTAACCGGCGCTAGGTTCAGTTGAGGGAATGTACCCTTAACCACTAGGCTAGAAATCGTTTCACGTGCGTATGGGAACAGGATGTTCGGGCAGAATGCACCTAGGCAATGCGCAAGCTGAGGCGCTTCCATACCAGCAACAGAGAAAATACCGCCTTGCTGAACTTCACACAGGAATGCAGTCTCTTCTTCATTCTTAACAGTCACAGTCAGGCGAAGAATAACTTCGAAAACACCTTCACCCAGCTCACGGCTCTGCGTGTCTAGATCCAGTTTCACATCAGGGTTCCACTCTTTCTGGAACATCTGTGGCGAGTTTGGCGCTTCGAAAGAAACATCTTTCAGGAAGACACGCTGGATTTGAAAGTTCTGCTGTGCTTCAGTGTTTGCTGCTTCAGCCATGTTAGAGTCCTTTTTTCTCTCATGCTCACGAGCGTGAGCCAATCAATACCGCAACCATGATGACTATCACAACTGCACAAAATTCAGTGTTACCCCACTGCCCGACCTCGCGTGCAGCGGGACGGCGAGATTACTTTTTCGCCTTGCCTGATTTGCTACGGATCAATGGCAGGTTTGCCTCGTTCCATGAAATCAGACCATCTTTAAGCAAGTTTACGTTCTCGAAACCCGCTTTGCTCAGCAGGTTGGCACTCTCTTGCGCCGTTTGTCCTGTCTTGCATACTACGATGATTGGGGCTTGCTTGAATTTTTCAAGATCTGCCAGGTTCTGTTCTTTAATTTGACTTGGTAAAATGTGAAGTGCGCCAGCAATATGGCCGCCGCGGTATTCATCACGACTGCGGATATCGACAAACACACCGTCTTCACGGTTGACCATTACAGTCGCTTCATTGGGAGTGACAATCTTATAGCCTGCCGTCTTTTGTTTGACGTAAGACGAAATGATAGCCACAACCAAGCCAACCCATACCAATGCCAAGATAGGGTTACTTGTTACAAAATCAATGTATTGTTGCATGATCTTCGCTCTATATTCCTAATATCAGCCTGCTGTAACCTAGGCTCAAGTCGACAAAATTTAAAGACCCTGAGTATACCCTCGACAGCCTGGTTGTACAGCTAGATGCAATAAATCCGCGCGGCGGCTCACTGGTCCTTGGCGCTCTCAGTATAAGCCCTAACTACCTTGAGCATTATTGCAGCATAAGAAAAAGTAAAAAAACTGTGCTTCAGGACTTACACTTATCATCAGAAATGAATATATTTCCGTAGAAAGATAACAATCTATTTACAGCATTGTTTGATCTTGACCTACAGTTTTCACCATAAACTGTAGTAAAATTACGTCCACTACGATCAATTACCTTAGCCCTAGCGTATTGAGGGCTAAGGTAATTGATCGATATTCATTTCAGGTTTTAACATACGAGGGACAGCATATGTCTGCTAAAAAGCCATTAGCTTTAGTTATCCTAGATGGCTGGGGTTACCGCCAAGACAACGCCAACAACGCTATTGCTAACGCCAACACGCCAGTTATCGATGGCCTGATGGCAAACGAAGCAAACACTCTGATCTCAGCATCAGGTATGGATGTTGGCCTGCCTGATGGCCAGATGGGTAACTCTGAAGTAGGTCACACCAACATCGGTGCCGGCCGCATCGTTTACCAAGATCTTACTCGTATCACCAAGTCAATTGCTGACGGTGACTTCTTCGAAAACCCAGCACTTACTGGCGCTATCGATAAAGCCGTCAACGCAGGCAAAACTGTACACATCATGGGCCTGATGTCTCCGGGCGGTGTTCACAGCCACGAAGACCACATCGCAGCAGCTGTAGAAATGGCAGCAAAACGCGGCGCTGAAAAAATCTATCTACACTGCTTCCTAGACGGCCGTGACACCCCACCTCGTAGCGCACAGGCATCACTAGAGCGTTTCGACGCCCTGTTTGCTGAGCTAGGCAAAGGCCGTGTTGCTTCGCTAGTGGGTCGTTACTACGCAATGGACCGTGACAACAACTGGGATCGTGTTGAAGTTGCTTACAACCTGCTAACCGCAGCGAAAGCAGAATTCACCGTAGCTTCTGCCGTTGAAGGTCTGGAAGCAGCTTACGCCCGTGACGAAAACGATGAGTTCGTTAAAGCCACTGAGATCCGCGCCGAAGGCCAGGACTCGGCTGCAATGGAAGATGGTGATGCCGTTATCTTCATGAACTACCGTGCTGACCGTGCCCGCCAGATCACCCGTACTTTCGACGTGGATTTCGCTGGCTTCGAGCGTGCTCAGTTCCCTGCCCTTGCGGACGTTGTAATGCTGACCCAGTACGCGGCGGACATCAACCTGCCTATCGCTTACCCACCAGCGGATTTGGTTAACACGCTAGGTGAGTGGCTATCGAAAAAAGGCAAGAAGCAGCTTCGTATCTCTGAAACAGAGAAATATGCGCACGTGACTTTCTTCTTCAACGGTGGTGTGGAAGACGAGTTCGACGGTGAAGAGCGCCGTTTAGTGGCTTCACCAAAAGTAGCGACTTACGATCTTCAACCTGAAATGAGCGCGCCAGAGCTGACTGACAAGTTGGTTGCGGCCATCAAGAGCGGTGAGTTCGATACCATCATCTGTAACTACCCGAACCTTGATATGGTTGGCCACACTGGCGTTTATGATGCTGCAGTACAAGCGACCGAAGCGGTTGACGGCTGTCTCGGCCGTGTAGTTGAAGCCATCCGTGAAATGGACGGCCAGCTTCTGATCACTGCCGACCACGGTAACGCAGAGATGATGGTCAACCCAGAAACAGGTGGCATTCACACGGCTCACACTAGCCTACCTGTACCGCTCGTGTACGTCGGCGACAAAGCGCTGACTCTGAAAGAAGGCGGTAAACTGTCTGATCTAGCACCAACAATGCTAGCCCTAACAGATATGGAAATCCCTGAAGAGATGACTGGTCAGGTGCTGTTTGATCTGAAATAATCTCCCCTATGCGGGAAGTTATCAAACACCTACACCATAGTCTTCGCGCCAGTGCAGTTTGCACTGGCGTTTTTCTATGCCTGCAGTTTAGCTCCCATGTAATGGCTGATGAAGGCCAGCTCAAAGGGGTTAAGCAGGAAATCTCCCGCCAGCAAGGCCAGGTCGCAACGAATCGCAAGAAAGTCGACCAACTGCAAAAAAGCCTGCGCCAACAGGAAGTGGGCATCGCCGACACTGCCAAGTCGATCCATCAGGCAGAATCACGCTCAACCGAACTGAGCACATCGATCCGCGCACTAAGGCAACAGCTCGAACAACTGCGCCAACAGCAACTGGGTCAACAAGAACTGCTCAAAGAACTACTCAACGCCCATTATAAGCAAGGTAAGCAAAGCCAATTGGCACTGATGCTCAGTGGCGAGGACAGCGGCCAGCTTGATCGCTTTACTGTCTATGCCGAGCGCCTGAGCCAAGCACGCAGCCATGCCCTCGACGAGCTGGCAGCGACTACCACCGAATTACAGCTCAAACAGCATCAGTTGGGTGAGCAGCAAAACGAGCAACAGGCACTGCTGACCAAGCTCAAGGATCACAAACGCAAACTGGAAAGTGAGCGTAGCCAACGGCAAAAAACCGTGCGAAACCTGCGAAGCCAACTGACGACCGATAACCAATACCTGACGGAGCTCAAGCAAAACGAGCAACGCTTGGTCAAAGAAATCGAAAAAGCCAGAGCTGCCGCTGAAGCCGCACGTCGTGCCCCGATGGATGGCTTGGCTAATCAGAAAGGCAAATTGCCCTGGCCGGTCAAAGGAAGAATCCTACATAACTATGGCACCAGCCAACAAGGCGAGCTGCACTGGAAAGGTATGGTGATCGCCCAGTCAGCCGGGAGCCCGGTGAAGGCTATCTACCCCGGCAAAGTTGTGTTTGCTGACTGGTTGCGCGGATACGGCTTGGTACTTGCCGTCGACCACGGCAAAGGGGACATGAGCTTCTATGGCTACAATCAAACCTTGCTGAAAAAAGTTGGCGATACCGTACAGGCCAATGAAAATATTGCTTTGATTGGTGACAGTGGCGGGCAGGATCAGTCTTCGCTGTATTTTGAGATACGCCGTAAGGGCACACCGACTAACCCACGCAGTTGGCTGACAAGATAAAAGTCGCGTTTTCCATTCGTACCGAATAAGCAAAGGATAGCTTGTGGTGAAGAGTCGTATATTCGGGAAGTTGGCTTTTGGCCTTGCCCTTGTTTTAGCCAGTATGGGATCGTCCAGTATGGCCCTCGCGGCCAAACTGGCCATCGTCATCGATGATCTTGGCTATCAACCTATGCCTGCCGCCTTATCTGCACTGCCGCCACAGATCAGTGTCTCCATCCTGCCAGATACGCCCTATGACAGAGCAACCAGCAAATTAGCCCAACAGCAGCAACGCGATGTCTTGCTCCATATGCCAATGGAGCCCCTACATCGGGCACCGCTCGAGATGGCGACCCTGACCCGGCAGATGGATCAACAGACCTTACAGCACGTATTGCGCTGGGGGCTAGAAAGAGTGCCAGATGCCATCGCCGTCAATAACCACATGGGTAGCGCCCTGACCCAAGATCCACAAGCCATGGGCTGGGTGATGGAAGTCCTGTCGGATCAGGGATTGTTTTTCTTAGATAGCCGAACGACCGCCCGCTCGGTCGCACTCAAGCTGGCCAAACAACAGAATGTGCCCGCCCTGCGCCGCCATGTGTTTCTCGACCACCTAAGTACCGAAAAGTTCGTCAACCAACAACTTTCCCGCGCCGTCCAACAAGCCAAAGCGAATGGCTATGCAATTGCAATCGGCCACCCCTACCCGGTGACGCTTGACGTGTTGAGTCGAGCACTACCTTTACTTGAAGGGCAAGGGATCCAACTGGTCAGGTTATCCGAACTCGACCCGTCTTTTTAAATATCTTTCTCAATCTGATCGCGGTAGTGCGCTTTAAGTTGCAGCACCTGTGACTTACCCTCGGCGGTGGTCAACGGCCTAACGATACCTAGGATGTGCAACACCCCCTGATAAAGTACCGCTTTGGTGATCTTGGCACCTGGCGCTTGGGTGGTCTGGTAAAATATCCAGCTCGACGCAACAAGTTTGAGGGTCGTAGCCAGATTCTCCAGTTCCTCTTGATCGATATCCAGCAGACCACCAGTACGGAAACTGGCCATCATCGCCGTGATGTCCTTATGCAGACCTTCCTGTGCCGCAAGGTACTTTTGTTGAAGTTCTGGGTCACGCTGCAAAATATCAGGTAAGTTGGCGTAAAAAAAACGGTAACGCCACATCAACATAAATACTGAGTCGAGATATACCAGCAAGTCATCTGCGGTTATATTTGCATTTTCAAGGGGTTGAAAGTGAACACTGAGATCATGCGCGTATTGATCGAAAATACTGTGTATAATCTCTTCCTTATTACGGAAATGATAATACAGATTACCGGGGCTAATCCCTAAATGGGCAGCAATATGGTTAGTGGTAATATTCGGCTCACCGCTTTCATTGAAAAGCTCCAGTGCAGCCAGGATAATTTTGTCACGGGTCTTCATTTGCTTCTCACTTCTTTGCCCAGATCATTTGGCAATCTGCTAATACTATCATAAACATAATCTATAACAGCGGGTCTAACCCTTGTTATCCACCCTACAGACTGGAAGAGCCATGATTATAGTAACTGGTGGTGCCGGTATGATCGGCAGCAATCTTGTAAAAGCACTCAATGAGCAAGGCTGCAGTGACATTCTGGTAGTCGACAACCTCAAGGACGGCACCAAGTTCGCCAACCTGGTCGATTTGGATATTGCTGATTACATGGACAAAGAAGACTTCATCACCCAGATCATGGCGGGTGACGACTTCGGTCCAATCGATGCGGTATTCCATCAGGGTGCCTGCTCATCCACTACCGAGTGGGACGGCAAGTACATGATGCTCAACAACTACGAGTACTCCAAAGAGCTACTGCATTACTGCCTCGAGCGAAGTATTCCGTTTTTGTATGCCTCCTCCGCCGCAACCTACGGTGGTCGTGACCACGACTTTATCGAAGAGCGCCAATACGAAGGTGCGCTCAACGTCTACGGATACTCCAAACAGTTGTTCGACAACTATGTCCGCCGTCTGTGGCAAGATGCCGAAGAGCACGGTGAAACCCTATCGCAAATCACTGGCTTCCGTTACTTCAATGTCTATGGACCTCGCGAACAACACAAGGGCAGCATGGCCTCGGTCGCCTTCCACCTCAATAACCAGATCAATCAAGGTGACAACCCGAAACTGTTCGAGGGTTCAGATAACCTCAAACGCGATTTTGTCTTTGTCGGCGATGTCTGCAAGGTCAACCTGTGGTTCTGGCAAAACAACGTCTCGGGGATCTACAACTGTGGTACCGGCCAGGCCGAACCTTTCAGCGAGGTCGCCAAGGCGGTGATCAAGCATCACGGTAAGGGGGAGGTAGAAGAAGTCCCTTTCCCTGATCATCTGAAAGGCCGCTACCAAGCCTTTACCGAAGCCGACTTGACCAAATTACGGGCCGCCGGCTATACCGACACCTTCAAGTCTGTCGCCGAAGGCGTGGCCGACTACATGGCAACCATCAACCAAGCACCAAAACACTAGATGAAAGACCACTACGATAAAAAAGCCTACAACCCAGAGTTCAACTGGGCATTCCTGCACCCAAAATACTGGGGAACCTGGTTGGCCGTCGCGATCGCCGCGCTACTGTGCTTGCTGCCACACCGCACCCGTCGTGCCATGGCGAGCGCATTTGCCAAACGCGCGGTGACGTTCAACAGCAAAGCCAACCGCCGCGCCCGGGTAAACCTGCAAATGTGTTTTCCCGACAAAAGCGAAGAAGAGCGAGAAGCAATGCTGCTCGAAAGCTACATTACCGCCGGCAGCTTTCTGATGGGGTTCGCAGCGCTCAGCGTTCGCAACCGCCAGTGGCTGGAAGACAACACGGTTGTCCGAGGTGAAGAACACCTGACAGCATTGAAGGAAAATGGCGACAGTACCATCTTGCTAGTGCCTCACACCTGGGCCATTGATATTCCAGCAGTTTTGCTTGCATCGCGCGGATTGCCCGTTTCGGCGATGGCGAAAAAGCAGAAAAATATCGTCTCTGACTGGTTAATGCATAAACAGCGTGTACAATACGGCGGCCGCGTTTACGAGCGCAGTGGCGGGATAAAACCCTTTATTAAGTCTATCCGCGAGGGCTATTTGGGCTACTATTTGCCAGATGAAGACTTGGGGGCCGAGCACAGTGTATTTGTCGACTTTTTCGCCACCACCAAGGCGACGATTGCCGGACTGGGCCGCCTAGCGAAGTTAAGCCGAGCCAAGATTGTCCCTTTGTACTCGATTTACAACAGCGAGACTGGAAAATACGAGATAGACATCTATCCACCGCTCTCACCGTTTCCGCTGGACACCGAGGAGCAGGACGCCCGCTTGATGAACCAGTGTATCGAGCAGTACGTCACCGAACGTCCTGAGCAGTACATGTGGATTTTACGTTTATTGAAGACCCGGCCTAATGGCGGGACCAATCCATACCGCAGTTAGTGTTGGAACAATGCAAAAAACAGTGCAAAAAATAGTGAATTTTGATAAGAACTTGATTATACATTCAATCATTCTCTTACCGCTTTTTTGGGTTTTCAGTGGCGTCTTTGCTTTCGCAAATGGCGACAAGATACTCAATGTACTCGTGCCATTAGTTGTCATTGCCCGTATTTACTTTCTTGGGTACAAAGACATCCTAAGCAATATAAAACAAAACAAGCTCCTATGGCTCTTGGTCGCAAATCTGCTGTTTGCCATCGTCGCTTATTTTACTTACGGCGTTTCCTCTAGCCGCTTCAGGATCCTTAGCTTAAGTGTCCTATACCTTGCTATTCTTCCACCAAGTTACCTGGAGAAAATTACCTTCAAAAACTTAGTCTGGATCTTATCAGGTAGCCTTGTTGTATTTATGTTTATCCAGTACTTTGACGGTTCATTATTCAGCAGAGGGAGTTGGTCAATAAACCCGATACGCATAGGCATTATCAGCGCCTTCTTGGCCAATGCAAGCTTATACTTTGCTATTACTGAACAAGATAAAAAGCATAAGTCTATTGCTCTATTTTTTGCAATTATTGCACTCTTCCCATTAATTCTATCTGCCTCTAGAGGCCCATGGTTAGCATTCGGAGCTGGCTCTCTAATGCTCATTGCCCGTACTGTCAATTTAAAAGTACTGAATTATAAAGTCGTCTTTGGCTCCGTTCTTGTCCTTTTGTCTGTTACTGTAATGCTAAAGCAGCCAATAGCAAAAAGGATTGATACCACTTTATATGAAGTTCAACAAATTCAGTCTAACAACATGGAAACCTCTATTGGCTTAAGGCTGCAAATGTGGAAAGCTGGTGTCGAAATCATTAAATCTCACTGGTTGCTGGGTGTTGGTGATGCTGGTCAGCAAGAAGTAAAAGAGCAAATGGCCAATGAGGACTTCATTTCACATGAAGCCGCTAGATTTTCACACTTGCACAACCAGTGGATGGATGATTTAGCCAGTTATGGTGTCTTCGGCCTTTTTGCCATATTACTTTTTGTCATATACCCTCTTTGCTCATCAAAGGGTACAGACAATAAAACACTGATCTGGGTATTGATCAGCGTTTACCTAACGGTCAGCTTGACGGATGTACCGCTTGAAAGATCCCATCCTTTCGTTTTTTATATATTTTGCATGTACATGCTACTTAGAAAACATGAAGTTATGAAAACAACAACTAGGAAAGAGTGTAAGTAACTATGAAGTTTATAGTAATTAGTGCTGTCTATAATATGTCAGAGCACCTTAAAAAAAATATAGACATATTAAAAGCGCAGACTTACACAAACTTCGAGGTGTATTTTGGTGATGACCTGTCTACCGACAATAGTTGTGAAGTCATTGAAGAAAACATTCGTGATGATGAACGTTTTCACTTGATACGTCATCAAAAAAAGCTGTATTCAATGGGCAATATTGCTGAAACCATCAAACTCGCTCAGCCTGATGACGATGATGTTATTGTATTGATTGATGGGGATGATTCTCTTGCTGGTACGGGTTCATTTGAGTGCCTGAGAAACACCTATGAGCAGCAACAATGTTTGATGACATTTGGTTCTTACACTGTTGACGGTAAGCGAGGATCGAATTGCTCAGCCTATCCCGGCATTATCCATAAGCTCAACCTATTCCGTTATGTAAAATGGCGAGCTAGCCACTTAAAGACATTCAAGTATTCATTATGGAAGCAAGTAAATCCATCATCTCTAACCCTGAGTGAAGAAGAAGTAAAAAGTACGCTTAATTTCTTCTTGTATACCGGCAGGTTCAGAGCTTGGCTTGAGTGCAAAAAAATTAAATATGAAGATCTAGTAACCGAAGACAAACAGTATGTTAGGCGATGCAGTGATAAGTACTTAACCTCACCGCTGTTGGAAATGGCGGGAGAGGAAGCACATTATCTCGATGACATACTCTATCATTACTTAGGCCCCCAAGGGCCACACAACTTCGGCAACAGCAGCAAGAAATGGTCTCAACGCTTATTGCGCCAAGCGGTAAAGCTAAAACCTAGATACAAGAAAATGACTAAGTGATTAAAACGACTAATTACATAGAGTGAAAAAGAGGGAGCAAGCACTCCCTCTTTTATATAGTGTGTAATACCAACCTACATAAATATTTGATCAGTCTTGCAGGTTAAAATCGCTGTTCTCTGCGTTAAATATTTTGTAATTAGAGCCACTAGTTACTGCAATATCTGCCTTTATAACAACGATTTTTCCAGTGCAAATACTTGATCAACGACTTATCCAGATTGGTATAAGCTCTAGCTAAGCAACTCTTTGTAGCATTTTAGTGTTGCCTCAACACCCTGCTCTACGTTGAATTTATCAATAACCCGCTGTTTGGCAGCCACGCCATATTGCTTACACAACTGACGGTCGTTATATAGCTTAAGTATTGCATCGGCCAAGGCTTCTGCATCACTGGGTGGAACCACAATTCCGGTTTCACCATCCGCCACTAACTCTGCATTACCACCAGTATCAGACACAATGGAAGGGACGCTATAAGAGTTTGCTTCCAGCACTGCACGACATAGCCCTTCTCGTTTAGTTGTTGGAAGGATAGTGAGATCTGATGACGCAGCCACTTCTGGAGCATCTTCACGATAACCCAAGGCATGAACCCTCGCAGGCTTTCCACTGCGGGCTATCATCTGCTGAATTTTCTCCGACTTAGGGTCAGCACCAACAAGCAGAACATCAATATTGATATCATCTGGCAATAATTTCATCGCATCCATCAATACATGCAGACCTTTTCTTGGCCTTAAGTTCGCCACTAAAGATAACTTAAAGCTATCTTCAGGCAGGTTGAGATGATCCAAGTTAGCAGGCGGGTTTTGGTACCAAGATTGATCATGGCCTTTATAAACAGTGACAGCCTTACCCTTATCCCCCCAGATATAATTTTGCAGGTCGACCTCAATCGCCTTGGCAACACAAATAATTTTATCTAAGCGAGGATTTAGCATAGTTAAATAGCTCGTCGGATCAAATCGACTAATATTGCCGGTCTGCCCACGGTAAGCAATGACCTTAGCTTTTGTGCCAATCGCAGCAAAACACCCATTCGAGCAAGCAATATTGTTATAAAGGTGCAGAATTTGAATATCGTTTTCAGTGATATACTTGCGAATTGCCCTAATGGTATCAATGCTCACTTTCTTGTCTAAAGGATCGGTTACCACCTTGACCCCTTCGGCTTCAAGGAAAGGGATCAAGGTCGACCCGGGATTGCACATCACAGTGACATCAACCAGTCCTGATTTGTGCATACCTATTATCTGAGACGCTTCAGGACGAATAGGGTTGATGTTTTTTCTTCCATGGTGTGTCACCGCTAGAACTTTAATTTTCTGACTCATCTCAAATTACCATATCTATACAATACTGAATTGCACTCACA
Organism: Photobacterium pectinilyticum; assembly: GCF_024357955.1. Taxonomy (GTDB): domain Bacteria; phylum Pseudomonadota; class Gammaproteobacteria; order Enterobacterales; family Vibrionaceae; genus Photobacterium; species Photobacterium pectinilyticum. Next base: position 95,843 of record NZ_JANEYT010000002.1, on the reverse strand, counting down.
CAACAACGTTACCAAACGATTATTCGACTATGAGCCCTACAATTTCCAGTAGCTTAGTTTCTTCCGCATCTTGAATTGACGCAGCAAATTAAGCGGTTTGGGTTTAAGCCCCGCCCTACCATCAGCCAACATCTGATTTGCAGCTGCCAATACACGTAAACTTGATTGGCCATCCCTATAAGGGTGTAGCTCCTGACAGTATTGCTCAATTTCAGCCATCAGTGCCGCTGGGCGCTGCAAAGCTTGCTCCAGAGCCGATTCAACCTGCTCAACATCAGTGACATTCAATAAATGCCCACTCGGGATCTGGTTACGAAATGTGACTACCGGTTTACGCTGTAATAAAAACATTAGCAAAATCGAAGACGTATCACACAGCATCACATCCGCTGCTTGTAGCAAAGGAAGAACATTATCTGTCTCGACAAACTGCAAATTCTCGTTTTGCAGTTGTTTGTATTGCTCAACAATGGCTGGATCCATTTTCGGGTGGAATTGAATTAACCAGCGCCATTTACCTGCTGCCGCTAGTCCCTTAATTTTATCGAAAAGCACAGGCGCACAAGTCAAGTTACGGGAAAAAGTCGAGCACATGAGTACTGTCGGCCGCTCATCGTCAGGCGCTTTATAAGGGTTATCGATGATGGGTGAAAACAACGGATCCAACGCCGGCCACCCAGTTTGGGCAACCCGGAAATAGCCATGCTCTAAAGCCAATTGTTCGAAACGCTCAGTCGTGTTTGGCCCCTGAGTGCAATACAGATCAAAGCACCCTCTAATTTGAAAGTGGCCATTACGAGCTCTTTTTCCAGAGTTAAAACCATGAAACACACCGACTTTAATACCAGGAATAAAATTTGGAACCACATTCCCTGGAACAAAGACGATATCCGGCCGCCAAGCTTTTACAGCCTCTACCGACGTCAGTAGCGTTTCATCTGCTTTGATATAGCTAGGGTTTGCTTCATTCCCTTCAATAAACCAGCGAACGTCACCACCCTGTTCACGTATCGTAGCCTGCAGCGGACGCAGCATGGCATAAGAATAATTCTGAGCAACATACATTAAATAGCGCTTGCTCTGATGGCTCACAGCTTCACCCTCGGCGTCAAATTACAAAAAATAATATGCATTCTATCCCAATCAATAGAAAGATTGGGAAATATCCCTATCTGTTATCAAGCATATATCCCGTTATAATAGGCAGATAACCCAAGACCACAAGCTATCGTATGTTTATCAGAGCCCTGTACACTTTGCTGCTGGCAACGGCATCTCCATTGCTATTGTTTGGCCTCTACCGCCGTCGGCCCAACAAACCCGCTTTTGGGCCGCGCTGGAAAGAACATTTCGGCTTTACGTCACCACTACCAACAACAAATGGTACCCGGCCCATTTGGATTCATGCGGTCTCTGTCGGTGAATCTATTGCTGCCATCCCGGTGATTAAAGCCATCAAAGCCCAGAACCCAGAGCAAACTATCGTCGTCACCACGACCACAAGCACCGGGGCTGAGCAAATCGGTAAGCTAGGTAATTTGGTTGAGCACCGCTACATGCCGATTGATTTTGCTTGGTGTGTCAGAAGGTTCCTACAAGCTGTCCGTCCATCGGCTCTGCTGATCATGGAAACAGAATTATGGCCCAATACCCTAGCCACCGTTCACCACACGGGGGTCCCGGTGATTGTAATGAATGCCCGCCTGTCAGCGCGTTCAGCCAAGCGGTACGCCAAGTTCCAGCCTGTGTTCAATATGATAGCACCCAACCTTAGCCACCTACTGTGCCTGCACCAAGACGATGCCGAGCGTTTTGCTGGTTTGGGGATCCCAACAAGCCGCCTGAGCGTCACCGGTTCGGTCAAATTCGATATACAGATAGAGCCCGCCTTGCTTGAACAGTCCCAGCAACTTCGCCAGCAACTGGGAGAGTCGCGACCAGTATGGATTGCCGCCAGCACCCACAAAGGAGAAGACGAGCAAATTCTCAAGGCGTTCAAGGCCGTCAAACAATACCACCCCAAATGCCTGCTGATATTGGTACCACGCCACCCGGAGCGCTTCGACAGCGTTGCTGAATTGTGTCTGTCGCAGCAGCTAAACTGTGTTCGCCGCACTTCAGTACAAAACGTCGATGACACAACTGATGTCTATCTGGCCGATACCATGGGGGAAATGTTGCTATTGATGGGGGCTGCCGATGTCACCGTAATGTGCGGCAGTTTGATCGGCGATAAGGTTGGCGGCCATAATATGCTTGAGCCTGCCGCTCTGGCGAAGCCTGTACTAACCGGGCCGAGCTACTACAACTTTACCGATATTACCCAACAGCTCGAAGCTGCCGGTGCATTAGAGGTTTGCGATAGCGCCAAACAGATAGGCGAGCGCCTAACTGCTCTGTTGTCCGATCCAGAACAATGCCAGCATATGGGTAAGGCCGCAATTGAAGTCGTACGGCAAAACCAAGGGGCCGTGACCAAAACACTGGCAGTGATTGGCAAGCAGCTTTCAGACAATAGTTAGAGTCGTTAAGCACCCGCAGCCATCAGCCGAATAAATCAGTCAGCCTGATAGCCGCTCAATAACCATTGCCAGCATTGTGATTCAAACTTGATCCCCCGCTTGCCTTGCTCTTTGACAAAAGATCGGTGCAGGCGGGACAGGTTATCTTCCTTCCAGCTCTCCCCCTCTTTTTCATAGCACTTATCAAAATCAATTAACCAGACCTGCTGCTGGCCATCTAGCAAGATGTTGTGGCTGTTGAGATCGGTATGGCAAACTTGGAGGTCGTGCATCTTTCTGACCATAGCCCCTATCGACCGCCAGTTTTCTTCCTGTAAGGCGACACGCTCCAACAGCGCGACTAAGTCTTTTGCGTCAGGCACTTTTTCCACCAAGAGGTCGGCTCGGTACGTCAGCCCCTGTTTGGTCGCACGGGCGGCCACCGGACGCGGTACTCGTACCCCACCACAGGCTAGCTTATCAAGCAGTTGGAACTCCTCGGCACTGCGGGTTTTCTCCCACCCGGTAAACCAATAAGCATCCTTGACCAGTTTGCCGAACAATCCGCCGCGGCGATAATGGCGCAATGCCATCTCTATGCGTTTGCCTTTGACAAACCATGTCGTCCCGCGGCCCTGGGCCGAGCCAATGACCAAATCTTGTTGCTGCCAGAAAGCCGGGTCGAAGCATTGCTGCGGATCTTCAGCCAATAATTCAGGGGCAAACCAGATCCTCTGGTTACTGCTTGTTATTTCTTGCACGCTTTATCTCCAAGCTTGAGGGACAGAGTATTTTACAATCACTTACCTGAACTGCATAATTTCATCTCTGATTGATTAACAGGACTTTGTCATGGCGTTATTTACCACCCCGCCACGCTCAATTTGTATTCTTAGGCTATCTGCCATCGGCGATGTCTGCCACGCCATTTCAGTCGTGCAGGCTATTCAGGCCCATTGGCCGTCAACCAAGATCACTTGGGTTAGCGGAAAAATCGAAGCCCAGCTGATCGGCGATCTGCCCGGCATCAAGGTTGTGGTATTTGACAAGAAAGCCGGATGGGCCGGTATGAAAGCCGTATGGCAAGCACTTAAGGGCCAAAAGTTTGATGCCCTATTGCATATGCAAGCCGCCATTCGCGCCAGCGCCCTGTCGCTCGGGATCAAGGCAAGATACCGCATCGGCTTTGGCAAAAACCGCACCAAAGAAGGACAGTGGCTATTCACCAACCGTCACTTACCGCATACCGAAAGCTTCCATGTGCTGGATAACTTTGCTGATTTTGCCCGCTACCTTGGCGTCCCTTTCGAGACCCCACACTGGCACATTCCACTGAGCGATGTTGACAGAGCCTTTGCGGCGCAGCATATCAATGGCAGGCCGACTCTTATCATCTCGCCAGCCGCGAGCAAGGACGAGCGTAACTGGCTGACCGAGCGTTATGCCCAACTTGCCGACTATGCCACAGAGAAAGGGGTGCAAGTCATACTGTGTGGATCGCCAGCCCCGCGCGAAATCGCCTTGGGTGAGGCGATCAGCCAGCACTGCCAACATGCACCGATTAACATGATCGGCAAAACCAGCCTCAAACAGCTGACAGCCCTGTTGGGCGCCGCCACTGTCGTGGTTGCCCCGGATACCGGTCCGGCTCATTTGGCAACAACTCAGGGCACACCGGTGATTGGCCTGTATGCGCATAGTAACCCAAAGCGCACCGGCCCTTACAACAGCCTACAGTATGTCGCTAGCGCCTATGAACAACATGCCGAGCAGCAACACGGCAAGCCGGTAGCAAACCTGCCATGGGGCGCCCGGGCCAAAGGGGAAACCCTGATGCAAGACATCCAGCTAAATGATGTCACTGCCATCCTAGACCAACTTATTTCCTAATTTTGATTTTTCTAACTGGAACTCATTATGACAACCCGCGTTATCTACCCAGGCACGTTTGATCCGATCACCAACGGTCATCTCGACTTGATCGAGCGCGCTGCCGCTATGTTCGACCATGTTGTCGTCGGCATTGCCTTCAGCCCAAGCAAGAAACCACTGTTTGATCTCAAGGAGCGGGTAGAACTGGCCCAACAGATCACCCAGCACCTGCCGAACGTAGACATTGTTGGCTTCTCAGGTCTGCTGGTCGATTTTGCCAGAGAGTACCAAGCCAACATATTAGTACGTGGCTTGCGGGCTGTTTCGGATTTCGAGTTCGAATTCCAACTGGCCAACATGAACCGACGTCTGATGCCTGAACTGGAAACGGTATTCCTGACCCCGGCCGAAGAGAACTCTTTCATCTCATCGACCATCGTCAAGGAAGTCGCCCTGCATAAAGGCGATGTCAGTCAGTTCGTCGACCCGGTGATCTGCGACGCTCTACAAAAAAAACTCAGTAAGAAATAACTTTTACGGTAAAAAAGAAGGAGGCATTCGCCTCCTTCTTTTTATCTTTGCCTATCTCGTCGTTAGCTATCAGCGCTGGTAGTAATCACGGTACCAATCAACAAAGGCTTTCACTCCTTCCCTGACCTTCACTTCCGGCTTGTAGCCTGTAACGTCGAACAGATCTTTGGTATCAGCATAGGTCGCATAGACATCGCCCGGCTGCATCGGCATGAAATTCTTTTTCGCTTCAATACCCAACGCATCTTCGAGCGCCTCGATGTAGTCCATCAGCTTCACAGGGCTACCATGGCCAATGTTAAACACGCGGTATGGGGCCGAGCTGGTTGCCGGTGTACCCGTTTCTACCGTCCAGTCTGGTGTTGTTTCTGGGATCTCATCTTGGATACGGATAATCCCTTCAACAATATCATCGATATAGGTGAAATCACGGCGCATATCACCGTTGTTGTACACATCGATCTCACGTCCCTCGATAATCGCATTGGTAAACTTGAACAATGCCATATCCGGACGCCCCCAAGGACCATACACGGTGAAAAAGCGCAGGCCCGTCGTCGGCACGCCGTATAAATGCGAGTAGGTGTGCGCCATCAGTTCATTCGATTTCTTGGTAGCAGCATACAAGGAGATCGGGTGATCGACACTGTCCGCGGTATCGAACGGCATTTTCTGGTTAAGGCCGTAGACCGAGCTCGAAGAGGCATACACCAAATGCTCAATATGATGATGGCGGCAGCCTTCGAGGATAGCCAAATGCCCGACAAGGTTACTGTCAGCATACGCCATTGGGTTATCGATCGAGTAACGCACACCGGCCTGAGCGGCAAGGTGGATCACCCGGTCAAATTTCTGCTCGGCGAACAAGTTTGCCATACCGTCACGGTCAGCCAGATCCAAAGCAATGAAAGTGAATTGCGGGTGGGCAACCCTGGCTAGCCGGGCTTCTTTTAGCGACACATCATAATAGTCATTGAGGTTATCAATCCCAACCACTTCATGTCCCATGGCACAAAGCCGCTCTACCACGGCACTTCCGATAAAGCCGGCGGCGCCGGTAACCAAATACTTCTTCATCTGCATAGACCTTACAAAACTGTACTCGTTATACATACTTAGTATAACGATGTGTGGCGGGATCATAGCACCCGCATGTAAACAGGGCTAGAGTCACTAGGCTAAAGCCGGTTCAAAATTCTTGACACTAATGTTCAGCCCTATTGAAACAACCTCAGAATAACAAGTTAAACGAGTCACTACTTCTGGCAATCACTGCAATAGACTGTGGCCCGCTGGCCAATTTTCACTTCGCTAAGTGGTTTATCACAGCGTGGGCAGGGCTCTCCTCCCTTGCCATAAACCTGAAGCTCCTGAGCAAAATAGCCCGGCTTGCCATCGGCATTTTTGAAATCTTTTAAGGTGGTACCGCCCTGCTTGATGGCAAAGGCCAACACCGATTTGATCTCATCGACCAGCAAGCCAAGCCGCTGGACAGAAATTTTACCGGCCTCACGCTTGGGATGGATCCCCGCGGCAAACAGCGACTCATTGGCATAAATATTACCGACACCCACAACAACATGGTTATCCATAATAAATTGCTTAACGGCAGTACGCTTGCCCTTGGCTTTATCTTGCAGGTAATCCACCGTAAAAGCCTCGCTCAACGGCTCTGGGCCCAATTTAGCCAAGACCGAATGCACATCCTCTCCGGACTGCCACAGCCAAGCCCCAAAGCGGCGAGGATCGTTATAACGCAAGATCTCACCACTCGACAGGCAAAGGTCGACATGGTCATGTTTTTCCGGTGGGATCCCAGACGGCAGAACCCGCAAACTGCCCGACATCCCCAAGTGGATAATGGCATAGCCGGCGTCAGTCTCGAGCATCAGGTACTTGGCGCGACGGGTAACCCGGCGGATCACTTGCCCTTCAATTTGGCTGATCTCTTGCGGCACCGGCCAGCGCAGTTTGGGGTTGCGTACAATAATTTTGGTGACGGTCTGATTCGTAACATGGGGCGAAATCCCCATCCGGCTCACTTCTACTTCAGGTAATTCAGGCATGACATTCTCTATCTTGGCGATATTATTATGCTGTCAACTATAACACCGGCGGAAACAAATAGGCTGCTTCCACCGATACCGCCAACCATTCGCCCTGCCAGTTTTGCAATAACCAATATTGCGGCTGCTGGTAGACCGTGACCCTGACCGGCTCTTCCTGACCTGCAAGCCAAATCTCGACACTGCTTGGCGGTGGCAGGGTTGACTTGAGCTTACCGACCATCTCATTGCTTATCGCCGTCCCCGTCAATGCCTGCCAATGACTGATCAATTGAGCGGCCGGCAGAGCAACCCGCGGACGGGCAAACCATTCACCGCCCTCTCGCTGGAGGCTGGTCTGGGGTAGATGTAACTGTTCAATAGTCGACTCGAAGGGCAGCAGCATCGCCATACCTGAGCCTTCTCGCGCTGAACCCTCTTGACCAAAACGCTGCTTAACAAGCTCAGGTAGCTGTACCACGGCGATAAAGCAGATCACAGCGATAATCATCACATTGTTCCAGCCACGGCGAGATAGCCTCATTGCGGCACTCCTTGAAAGCGAAATAGGAAGATATACCTAAAACTATACCGTTAAGGTACTAATAATGCAGGTGTAATGGCATGGGTAAAGGGAGGAGAAGGCGTTTTTGGGGTTGGTGTGGCAAATTTCAGGTATAAAAAAACCCAGTTAGAAAACTGGGTTTTTATCAAAAAAGTTATCAATCAATTACTTGATTTTCGCTTCTTTGTACATAACGTGCTTGCGAACTACAGGATCAAATTTCTTGATCTCGAATTTGCCTGGCATGTTACGTTTGTTTTTGTCGGTAGTGTAGAAGTGGCCTGTACCAGCAGATGATACTAGACGGATCTTCTCACGAATGCCTTTAGCCATTGTTCAAATCCTCTTAAACGTTCTCGCCGCGAGTACGCATATCAGTAAGAACGGCATCGATGCCTTTCTTATCAATGATACGCATACCTTTCGCAGAAAGGCGTAGTTTAACGAAGCGTTTTTCGCTTTCTACCCAGAAACGATGAGTTTGCAGGTTCGGCAGAAAACGACGCTTGGTGGCATTACGTGCGTGTGAACGGTTGTTACCCGTTACAGGACGCTTACCAGTTACTTGGCATACTCGGGACATTACTGTCTTCTCCAAATCGTTTCAGCTCGATATCTACCGTGGCTATTTCAATGTGAAAAGCAATTCTCACACATAACCACAGCTATCAAAGGTCGCGCATTATACTAAGTCAAAACCAGTTGCTCAAGTCCCGAGCAGTCCTTTCTCAACTTTTTAAGCAAAAAATGACGATTTTATAGCCATCCTCGCTCTGCAAAAGAAGTGATTTCTCCGTCACCGACAACAAAGTGATCCAGAACTCGAATATCCACCAACGCCAGTGCATCACTGATGCGACGGGTAATTCGGCGATCTGACTGACTTGGCTCTGCCACGCCTGACGGGTGATTATGCGCTAAAATGAGCGCGGCTGCATTAAGTTCTAGTGATCTTTTTACAACTTCCCTCGGATAAACGCTCGCAGCATCGATTGTTCCTTCGAAAAGTACCTCTCCATTGAGCACCCGATGCTGGTTATCAAGAAATAAAATATAAAACGCTTCACGGTGGCGATCGCGCAACACATGGCTGAGATAACGTCTTGTATGAGCAGGGCTTGTCAGCGCATCTTCCTTCTTGAGCGTCTCTTCAAAGTGACGCTGATTCATTTCCAAAACCGCTTGCAACTGGGCATATTTGGCCGGTCCTAGCCCTTTATATTGGCAAAACGTGGCTTTATCGGCTGCCAGCAGTGCCCGCAGCGAGCCAAAATTGTCCAGCAGCTCTGTCGCTAGTTCTATCGCATTCATCCCGGTAATACCGGTACGCAAAAAAATAGCGAGCAGTTCGGCATCCGATAAGGCCCCGGGGCCGCGATCCAATAACTTCTCCCTCGGCCGAGACTGCACCGGTAATAACTTGAGCGACATATCTACCTCCTGAAGCCTTAGCTAAGCTCCCTCCTCGGTATTAAGCAAGGTACGTCACTGTATCTCCTACCACCTGCACAAAAAAGCATGGTTGAGTTGCAATACCCGATACCAAGCTGCCAACTGGATCGCAACCCAAAAGCCTCATCCATAAGCCCTTAACAACAGCTCCCACACCAAATTTGATCCCGAGCAAGGAAGCTGGCTTTTTTTGGTGACTACCAATTTTTGGTGGTAAGGTGTGGCGCATTAACATTCCGGATATCGAGAGCAGGCAATAAGATGCAAACTTTGGCAGGAAAAAAAATTCTCCTTGGGATCAGCGGCGGCATCGCGGCCTATAAATGTGCAGAGCTAACTCGTCGGCTCATTGAGCGCGGCGCACAGGTACAAGTCGTTATGACCAAGGCCGCCAAGGAGTTCATAACCCCGCTCACCATGCAGGCAGTCTCCGGCAGGCCGGTATCCGACAGTTTACTGGATCCTGCAGCAGAGGCCTCAATGGGCCACATCGAGCTGGCCAAATGGGCCGACTTGGTGCTGCTTGCCCCGGCAACCGCTGATCTGATCGCACGTATGGCCGCAGGTATGGGCAACGACTTGCTCACCACCCTATGCTTGGCAACCGACTCGCCGATAGCTGTCGCCCCGGCAATGAACCAACAGATGTATCGCCATGCGGCCACCCAAGAAAACATTGCCACCCTCGCCCGGCGCGGCTGCCATATCTGGGGGCCAGCGAGCGGTGAACAGGCCTGTGGTGATGTCGGCCCGGGCCGGATGCTCGAACCAATGCAGCTGGTTCACTTGGCAGAAGACTTCTTTAAGCCAGCCGACCTCGGCGGTATGTCTCTGACTATAACTGCCGGCCCGACCCGTGAAGCCATTGACCCGGTTCGCTATCTGACTAATCACAGTTCCGGCAAGATGGGGTACGCGATTGCCGAAGCTGCGGCTAAACGTGGAGCCACCGTCACTCTTATCAGCGGCCCGACCAACTTGGCCACGCCCCATGGCGTGACCCGTATCAATATTGACAGCGCCGAGCAAATGCACCAGGCCGCACAGGAACATGCGCCAGCCAGTGATATATTCATCGGCTGCGCTGCCGTCGCCGATTTCCGCCCGGCAGAGGTTGCCGAGCAGAAAATGAAAAAGAAAGATGGTGAGGATGACATGGTGATCCGCTTGGTGAAAAACCCGGATATCATTGCCAGTATTGCCGCGCTTGAAGCTGGCCGCCCGTTCACTGTCGGCTTTGCGGCCGAGACCCAGGATGTCGAACAGTACGCTCGCAGTAAGCTGGCACGTAAACAACTTGATCTGATCTGTGCCAATGACGTGTCGAACGAAGGGCAAGGCTTCAACAGCGATCAAAATGCCCTGCACCTATATTGGCCAAAAGGTGATAAAGCCTTGCCGCTAGCCAATAAGGCAGAGCTTGGCACTCAGTTAATCGATGAAATAGTCGAACTATTCAAAGCTGGGCAACAAGATTAATTCCCACCGCCGGTGCTGAGGAATTAACCGAATAAGATCAAATATAAAGCCCAGCCCTTCAGGTTGGGCTTTTTTTGTCGATAAAGAGATCAGTATCGGCGGGCAATGCTTTTCACAACCGGATTACGCCGCTAAGATATGCGGGTTTCACCCTGTCCAATGACAGTCTTATTTTGAAAAGGAACGGTTATTCATGGCTGGCAACAAGAAAAACAACCGCCGCGAAGAAATTTTGCAAGCGCTGGCACAAATGTTGGAATCTGCCCAAGGCAGCCAACGTATTACAACCGCCAAGCTGGCAGCTCAGGTTGGTGTCTCAGAAGCCGCCCTCTACCGCCACTTCCCAAGCAAGGCGAGAATGTTCGAAGGGCTGATCGAGTTTATCGAAGACGCTATCACCACCCGAATCAACCGCATCCTCGATGATGAAAAAGACACCCTTCAACGCCTGCGCATGGTGCTGCAACTGATCCTCGGTTTTGCCGAGCGCAACCCGGGCCTGACCCGTATCATGACCGGTCACGCCCTGATGTTTGAACAAGACCGCCTTCAGGCTCGCATCAACCAGCTGTTTGAGCGTATCGAAACCCAGCTGCGACAGATCCTGCGTGAGCGCAAGCTGCGTGAAGGCAAAGGCTTCCCGGTTGACGAATCCATCTTAGCCGCCCAGCTTCTCGGTCAGGTTGAAGGCAGCCTCAACCGATTTGTCCGCTCAAACTTCAAGTATAAGCCGACGGCGAACTTCGACGATTATTGGCACCTTCTCAGTACAGAATTGGGTCAAGAGCGGCGCGAAACCCTCGTTCCTTAATAACAAATTCAATAAAAAAGCGAGAGGTTTTCACCTCTCGCTTTATCCATAAACTACATTTTAGGTTCTTACACCTTACACCCCGTATTCCGCACGGTAGGCCTTCACTGCTTCGAGGTGTTGCTCCATGCCATCCTGCTCTGCTAGGTAACTCACCACATCGCCCAGCGACACGATAGAAATCACCGCACAACCGAAGTCTCGTTCGACTTCCTGAATTGCCGACAGCTCGCCTTTGCCTTTTTCCTGACGGTCAATGGCAACCAGCACACCGGCCAAGTCAGCACCGTTGGCCTTGATGATTTCCATTGATTCACGGATCGCCGTACCGGCAGTGATCACGTCATCCACCAACATAATGCGGCCTTCCAGCGCACTACCGACCAAATTACCGCCTTCGCCGTGAGCCTTGGCCTCTTTACGGTTGAAACAATAAGGGGTATCAACATCATGATGATCAGCCAATGCAACAGCCGTGGTGGTCGCAATTGGGATCCCCTTGTACGCAGGACCGAACAACACATCGTACTCGATACCTGCATCCACCAATGCCTCAGCATAGAAACGGCCTAGGCGTGCAAGATCACGTCCCGTATTGAACAAACCCGCATTGAAGAAGTACGGGCTCTTACGGCCGGATTTCAGAGTGAACTCACCAAACTTCAATACCCCTTTCTCCAAGGCAAATTCGATGAACTGACGCTGATATGCTTTCATGGTTTCTCCTTAATAGGTGCAACTAGTCATTACTATTTAAATCAATGGCCCGGATCTCGCTTTCAGGCAAAGCGACATCCAAGCCAAAAAAAGCGGCTCCAATAGGAACCGCTTCAAAAAATTAACTTTCCAGCGCCTGCTTCTGAATGCTGACGATATCGGCAATGCCGTCTTTGGCCAGAGCCAGCATGGCCAGCAATTCTTCGTGGCTAAAGGCTTCGCCCTCAGCAGTACCCTGGATCTCGATCATCTTACCTTCTTCGGTCATGACCACGTTCATGTCTGTTTCTGCCGCCGAGTCTTCGACATACTCCAGATCGCAAATCGCCTCACCGTTGTAGATACCGACAGAAACAGCCGCAACCATACCTTTAAGCGGACTGGCTTTCAGCGTCCCCTTTTCAAGCATATAGTTGATAGCGTCAACCAAGGCCACCATCGCACCGGTGATAGATGCAGTACGCGTACCGCCATCGGCCTGGATAACATCACAGTCTACCGTGATCATCTGCTCACCCAGCGCTTCCAAGTCAACTGCAGCACGCAGGCTACGAGCGATCAGGCGTTGGATTTCCATCGTACGGCCACCCTGCTTACCACCAGCAGCTTCACGGCGATTGCGCGAGTGGGTTGCACGCGGCAGCATGCCATATTCAGCCGTCACCCAACCTTGACCTTTACCTTTTAGCCAGCGCGGCACATTCTCTTCCACACTTGCGGTACAAATCACCTTGGTATCACCAAATTCAACCAACACCGAACCTTCGGCATGGGCAGTAAAATTACGGGTAATAGTAATAGGACGAACTTGGTTGTTGCTTCTTCCGCTTGGACGCATCAGTGGCTTCCCTCTGGCTGGATGACATTAACCGGCGATTATAGCCACAACCAACCGGTTGTGCACGCGAAACCCAACCAGCATGGCTTTTCCCGTACCGAGTGCGGGCAGAGTCGGCATATACCCAAGTTACTTGGGTATATGCTTAAGGCTAAGTATACTCTTGGCATCCGGATAACTGCGCACCACCTCCACGTTATGACGGTGGCTTGCCACAAGCAACCCACCCAAAGCAGTTATCAACCACCACTATTAGAGGCCACTAGCCAATGATTCATAGCATGACCGCCTACGCCCGTCGCGAAGTTAAAGCCGATTGGGGTACTGCCGTATGGGAAATCCGCTCGGTAAACCAACGCTACCTAGAAACTTACCTACGTATGCCAGAGCAGTTTCGCAGCCTAGAGCCTGTTCTGCGTGAGCGTTTCCGCAAGCGCCTGGCCCGCGGCAAGGTTGAATGCAACCTGCGCTTCGAAGTAAACCCAGCCACCAATACCGAGCTGAAAATTAATGAAGATCTGGCCAAGCAGGTGATCAATGCCGCCAAGTGGGTAAAAGAGACTGCCGGTGAAGGTAATGTTGGCCCGTTCCAGGTATTGAACTGGCCGGGTGTGATGGAAGCGCCAGAGCAAGATCTCGATGCTATCAACAAAGATTTGCTCAGTGCATTTGACAGCACGGTTGATGACTTCATCGCTGCCCGTGCTAGCGAAGGCGAGAACATGAAGGCGCTTATCGACCAACGTCTTGAAGCGATTTCAGTGGAAGCAACCAAGGTTCGCAGCATGATGCCAGAAGTCATTAAGTGGCAGCGTGAACGCATCATGACCCGCCTAGAAGAAGCCAAGGTAGAGCTTGATGCTAACCGCATCGAGCAAGAGCTGATCATGCTGGCGCAAAAGAGCGACGTAGCCGAAGAGCTGGATCGCCTTGACTCGCACGTCAAAGAAACCCAGAAGATCATGAAAAAAGGCGGTGCCTGTGGCCGTCGCCTCGACTTCATGATGCAGGAATTCAACCGCGAGTCGAACACCCTGGCCTCAAAATCAATCAACACCGAGATCACCGCAGCCGCCGTTGAGCTGAAAGTGCTTATCGAGCAGATGCGCGAACAAATCCAAAACATCGAGTAAAGCCCCCGCTATACTCACCGAACACCAAAAGCCCTGTTAATGAAACAAGGGCTTTTTTTGGTTAGCGCACAGCGCAAGTTCGCAGCTCGCCTTCTCTTCATCGCACGATGTTGAGAACAATTAAATATTCTCGCCCCCACATGTGTGATACATAATATAAACAGCTGAGCAACAACCAGTGACAGTACTCAGCGCTTAAACACAGACAGAGATGGTGAGAATGGATACAAATACCCCTTTGCTAAACCTTCGTGCAATAGAGCCTAGTGATTATGACGAGCTGGCTGCGTTAATGAATTTAGTCTTTGCGGATGTCGGCGGGGCATGGCCGCGAATGACGATCATGGATTTGATCCATCAATTTCCTGACGGCCAAATCTGTATTGAAGACAGTGGCAAGATAGTAGGGGCAGCCCTCACTATCAAGGTTAACTACAACCGCTTTTCACTTAACCACGCCTATACCGATATCATCACCGAACAAAATGTCATTCAACATCAAGCAGCGGGGGATGCACTCTACGGGTTGGATGTGTTTGTCCATCCGGATTACCGCGGACTTCGCCTCGGCAGACGGCTCTACGATGCACGCAAAGAGCTCTGCCGCAGCGTCAACCTCAAGGCCATCTTGGCGGGTGGCCGTATTCCCGGCTATCACAAAGTCGCCGATCAATTCACCGTCATCGAATATATCGAAAAGGTCAAACGCAAGGAAACTCACGATCCCATCCTGTCGTTCCAGCTCGCCAATGATTTTGATGTCAAACGACTCATGAAAAATTACCTGCCGGAAGATGCCAAGTCATGCGGCTACGCCACCTTGCTGGAATGGGACAATGTGTTTTATGACGAGGAAATGCCGTCCATTATTGAATCCGAAAAAAAAATAGTCCGTATCGGTATCGTTCAATGGCAAATGCGCAAAATGGTCTCGCTCGACGATCTAATCGACCAAGCCGAATTTTTTGTCTCCTCACTGTCAAACTACCAAGCGGACTTCGCACTATTCCCTGAATTTTTCAATGCCCCACTGATGGGACTCAGACCCGACCTCAGTCCGGTTGAGGCCATCCGTTTTCTGAGCGAGTTTAGCGAGGAGATCAAACAACGGTTTTCCCAGATGGCGGTCACCTACAATATCAATATTATTTCAGGCAGTATGCCGGTGCTGGAGAATGACCGCCTCTATAATGTCTCTTACCTACTCCACCGTGACGGTTGTATCGATGAGCAATACAAAATCCATATCACCCCGCACGAGCAAAAAGACTGGGTCATTGATGGCGGTGATAAGGTAAAAGTGTTCGATACCGATGCCGGACGGGTCGGCATCCTCATCTGCTACGATGCCGAGTTTCCCGAACTGGGCCGGATGCTGGCTGAGCAAGGCGTCCAAATCATGTTCGTGCCCTTTTGGACAGACACCAAAAATGGTTATTTGCGCGTTCGGTTATGTGCCCAGGCAAGGGCTATCGAAAATGAATGCTACGTCGCACTCGGTGGCAGCGTCGGTAATCTACCGCGGGTCAATAATGTCGATATCCAATATGCCCAGTCCGCGGTCTTTTCACCCTCGGACATCTATTTCCCCCACGATGCCACCATTACCGAGGCCAGCGCCAATACAGAGATGATCATCTTTGCCGATGTCGAGCTCGATAAGCTCAAGTACCTCAACACCGAAGGGTCGGTCACAAACTTGCGCCACCGGCGGCTCGACCTCTATGGCGGCTTTACCCGACCAGAAAAAAACAAGTAAAGTAATGGCATGGGGCACACTATCTTTCATCATAAAGATCGAGATAACCTGAAATAAGGTTATCTCGACAACACTAAATTCAACTAGGCTTAGTTTATTGGCTCTCTGAGAGTAGACAAAAAGTTGAATTTTCAAGCAGCCAGCCAATTTCTTTTGCACGCGGATCATGATAATCTGCGCGCCCTTCTATCACTGAGTGAAAATAGGCAATGAGCAAAGGTACTCTATACATCGTGTCGGCCCCAAGCGGTGCTGGTAAATCAAGTTTGATTAACGCCCTTCTTGAAACAAATCCGACCTATGACATGAAAGTATCCGTCTCTCACACTACGCGTGGTATGCGCCCGGGTGAGCAGCACGGTGTTCATTACAATTTTGTCAGCGTAGAAGAATTTACTGAACTCACTGAAAAAAGTGCATTTTTAGAGCACGCTGAAGTCTTCGGTAACTTCTATGGCACCTCTCGCCTTTGGATTGAGGAGCAGCTAAACAAAGGGATCGACGTATTCCTCGACATCGACTGGCAAGGTGCGCGTCAAATCCGCAAGCAGATGCCACAAGCGAAAAGTCTGTTTATTCTGCCTCCGTCAAAAGAAGAGCTGGAACGTCGCCTGAATGCACGTGGTCAAGACAGCGAAACTGTTATTGCCCGCCGCATGCAAGAAGCCCGCGCAGAGATCTCTCATTACAACGAATACGATTACGTGATCGTTAACGATGATTTCGATGCTGCTTTATTGGATTTTAAAGCCATCATCCGCGCTGAACGATTGAAGCAAGACAAACAAGCTGCTAAATATAGCAGCATGTTGAATGCGCTACTGGCAGAACAGTAAGTATTTTTGTACAATTTTCCCTCTTTACTTATAGATAACCACTGGAGTCCTCCATGGCACGCGTAACCGTTCAAGACGCTGTTGATAAAATTGGCAACCGTTTCGATCTGATCCAAATTGCTTCACGCCGCGCTCGTCAAATGCAAACTGGCGGTAAGGATCCACTGGTACCTGAAGAAAACGACAAGTACACAGTGATCGCACTTCGTGAAATCGAAGAAGGCCTAATCACTAAAGATATCCTTGATGCTCGCGAGCGTCAGGAACTTCAAGAGCAAGAAGCAGCAGAGCTAGCAGCTGTTAGCGCTATTGCTGGCGACAACCGTTAATTCAGGGAACCGGGCGAATTGTATCTTTTTGATAGCCTGAAAGAAGTCGCAATCGAATACCTGCCTGAGTCTCAAATAGAGGCGCTCAGGCAGGCATATTTAGTTGCGCGTGATGCCCACGAAGGGCAGACCCGCTCCAGTGGCGAACCTTACATCATCCATCCGATTGCCGTTGCCCGTATCTTGGCCGAAATGCGCCTCGACTACGAAACCTTGATGGCAGCCCTCCTCCACGATGTCATAGAAGATACCGAGGTCACCAAAGATGATCTCGACAGTCGCTTTGGCTCCACCGTGGCCGAGTTGGTTGATGGGGTTTCCAAGCTGGACAAGCTGAAGTTCCGCGACCGCAAAGAAGCGCAAGCAGAGAACTTCCGCAAGATGATCATGGCCATGGCCCATGACATCCGCGTTATCCTTATCAAGCTGGCCGACCGTACGCACAATATGCGCACCCTGGGTGCTCTGCGTCCGGATAAACGTCGTCGAATTGCCCGCGAGACGCTGGAGATCTTCTCTCCGCTGGCGCACCGCTTAGGTATCCACAATATCAAAACCGAACTGGAAGAGCTGGGTTTCGAAGCCCTGTATCCAAACCGCTACCGTGTTTTGAAGGAAGTGGTGGCTGCCGCACGGGGTAACCGCAAAGAAATGATTAATAAGATCCACGCCGAAATTGAGGGTCGCCTCAAAGACGCGGGGATTGAAGGCACGGTGCAAGGCCGCGAGAAAAACCTGTACTCCATCTACAACAAGATGAAGAACAAGGAGCAGCGCTTCCATTCGATCATGGACATCTACGCTTTCCGCGTACTGGTCAAGGATCTGGATACCTGCTATCGCGTACTGGGGCAGGTCCATAACCTGTACAAGCCCCGCCCGAGCCGGATGAAAGACTATATCGCGATCCCGAAAGCCAACGGCTACCAGTCATTGCATACCTCACTGGTCGGCCCGCACGGGGTACCGGTGGAAGTCCAGATCCGTACTGAAGATATGGATCAGATGGCCGACAAAGGTGTCGCTGCCCACTGGGCATACAAAGACGGTGAGAGCTCTGGCACCACGGCGCAGGTTAAAGCCCAGCGCTGGATGCAGAGCCTACTTGAGCTTCAGCAAAGCGCCGGCAGCTCATTCGAATTCATTGAAAACGTTAAGTCGGATCTGTTCCCGGATGAGATTTACGTCTTTACGCCAAAAGGCCGGATTGTTGAATTGCCTGTTGGTGCCACCGCGGTCGATTTTGCCTACGCAGTACATACCGATGTCGGTAATGCTTGTGTCGGTGCCCGTGTCGAGCGCCAACCATACCCACTGAGCAAACCGCTTAAAAACGGCCAAACCATTGAGATCATCAGCGCACCGGGTGCCCGCCCGAATGCCGCTTGGCTCAACTACGTGGTGACGTCACGCGCCCGCACTAAGATCCGTCAAGTGCTCAAGACCATGCGTCGCGAAGAGTCCATCACCCTTGGCCGCCGCCTGCTCAACCATGCCCTCGGTGCTATCAACATCGACCAGATTGATGAAGGTAATCTGCGCCAGGTATTGACCGATCTACGTCTAGCAAGCCTCGAAGAATTGCTGGCAGAGATTGGCCTCGGTGAGCTGATGAGTGTGGTCATTGCTCGTCGCCTACTCGGCAACGCCGACGAGCTGACAACGAAAGAAACCGATCAACGCCTGCCGATCCGCGGTGCTGACGGTATCTTGTTGACCTTTGCCAACTGCTGTCACCCTATCCACGGTGACCCGATCATGGCCCATGTCAGCCCAGGCAAAGGCTTGGTGATCCACCGCGAGGAATGTGCCAACATCCGTGGTTACCAGAAAGAGCCAGACAAATACATGGCGGTTGAGTGGAGCGAAGACTTCGAGCAAGAGTTTGTTACCTCGCTCAAGGTCGATATGCAAAATCACCAAGGTGCACTGGCCGACTTGACCAATACCATAGCCGCGACCGGATCCAATATTCAGGGCCTGGCAACGGAAGAGAAAGACGGCCGCCTGTATACCATTACCGTGCGCCTGACCACCAAGGGGCGTATCCATCTGGCCGATATCATGCGCCGGATCCGAGTCATGCCCAATGTGGTGCGTGTTTCACGCCAGAAAAATTAATCGCGCCAGCATCTCGCTTGGCCCGTCAAAAATTAAAAACGCCCGTTCTCGGGCGTTTTCTTTAGGTAACATATAACAATGAGCCCAGAACGCTTCCAACGTATTCACGAGGTCCTTGCCACCCGCCAGCCAGACTTGACGGTGTGCATGGAAGAAGTCCACAAACCCAATAACGTCTCGGCGATTGTCCGTACCGCTGATGCAGTCGGGATCCACAAGGTCCATGCCGTATGGCCCAAAGATGGCATGAAAGTGCTGGGCCACACTTCGGCTGGAGCCCGGAATTGGGTCGAACTCGAAACCCACGACACAATGGTCGATGCAGTCGGCGCTCTAAAAGCGCAAGGGATGCAGGTATTGGCAACCAACCTATCCGATACTGCGGTTGATTTTCGTGAGATCGACTACACCAAACCAACCGCTGTTATCTTGGGTGGCGAGAAAAATGGGATCACCGCTGAAGCCCTGTCGATGGCCGATCAGGATATCATCATCCCAATGGTAGGTATGGTACAGTCTCTGAATGTCTCAGTGGCCAGTGCTCTGATCTTGTATGAAGCCCAGCGCCAGCGCCAAAATGCCGGTATGTATAACAGGGATAAAACCCCGCTGCCCGATGAAGTGGTTCACCGCATCCTGTTCGAGCGCGGCCATCCAGTACTGGCCAAGGTTGCCCGCCGCAAGGGGCTGCCTTATCCGCCACTGGACGAGAGCGGCCAAATTGCTGCCGATGAGCAATGGTGGAGCATCATGCAGGCGACCGAACCGAAAAAGAAAAAATCCTTACCTTAAACGGATGTAGCCATAACGGATGTGGCCATAATGGAGTAGTAATGAGCGGACAACTTCTCGATACCATAGCCCTGACTGAACTGTCAGGGGTTGGTGCCAAAATGGCAGAAAAACTGGAAAAAATCGGCCTGCATACAGTGCAGGATCTCCTCTTCCACCTACCGCTCCGCTACGAAGACCGCACCCGGATCTGGCCAATTGCCAGTGCAATGGCCGGCCAGCACCTGACCATTCAGGGCGAGGTACTCAGCAGCAACATCGCCTTTGGCAAACGTCGGATGCTGACCGTAAAAATCAGCGATCAGAGCGGCACTGCCACCCTGCGTTTTTTCAACTTCAACGCAGCAATGAAAAACAGCCTGAGCGAAGGCAAACAGGTCAAAGCCTACGGTGAGATCAAGCGCGGTAAATACGGGCTGGAGATCATTCATCCCGACTACAAAGTATTCTCCGAGCCCACCGAACTCAGCACCGAGGAAACCCTGACACCGGTCTACCCGACCACCGATGGCCTACGCCAGCTAACCCTGCGTAACCTGACCGATCAAGCCATGCGCCTGCTCGACAAGTCTGCGGTGCGCGAGTTGCTACCGGAAGGCTTGTACGACCGCCAGATGACCCTCTCCCAAGCGCTGCATGTGATGCACCGGCCAACACCGGATGTATCGCTCGATCAGCTAGAGGAAGGCAAGCATCCGGCCCAGCAGCGCCTGATCCTCGAAGAGTTGCTGGCACAGAACCTGTCGATGCTGGCCGTGCGCCATAAAAGCCAGCGCCATGCCGCCTGGCCGCTTGCCGAAAGTAATACGCTCAAAAGCAAACTGCTAGAGAGCCTGCCGTTCATCCCAACCGGCGCCCAGCAACGGGTAGTCGCCGATATCGAGCGCGATCTTGGCGTGCCACACCCTATGATGCGCTTGGTTCAGGGTGATGTCGGCTCGGGCAAAACTCTGGTTGCTGCGCTAGCCGCACTACGTGCTATCGAGCATGGCTATCAAGTGGCCCTGATGGCACCGACCGAATTGCTGGCCGAACAGCATGCCATCAACTTTGCTTCCTGGCTCAACCCGATGGGTATTGAAGTCGGCTGGCTAGCCGGCAAGCTCAAAGGCAAAGCCCGTGATAAAGAGCTGGCCCGCATCGAAAGTGGCGAAGCCAAAATGGTGGTGGGTACCCACGCCTTATTCCAAGAGCAGGTCGTATTCAATAACTTGGCTTTGGTCATTATTGACGAACAGCACCGTTTCGGGGTCCATCAACGCCTAGAGCTACGGGAAAAAGGGGCCAATGGCGGTTGCTATCCGCACCAGCTGATCATGACTGCGACCCCGATTCCGCGTACCTTGGCGATGACTGCCTATGCCGACTTGGAAACCTCGGTCATTGATGAGCTACCACCGGGGCGTACCCCGATCCAAACCGTGGCCCTGCCCGATTCACGCCGCCCTGAAATCATCGAGCGCATTCGATCGGCCTGCCTCAATGAAGGTCGCCAGGCCTACTGGGTCTGTACCCTGATTGATGAGTCCGAGGTACTGGAAGCGCAAGCGGCGTCCGATACCGCCGACGAGCTAACGGCCCAGTTGCCGGATCTCAATATCGGTTTGGTCCATGGCCGGATGAAACCGGCAGAAAAGCAGCAAGTGATGAAGCGCTTCAAGGATGGCGAGTTGCACCTACTGGTTGCTACCACTGTTATCGAAGTGGGCGTCGATGTGCCCAATTCCAGCCTGATGGTGATTGAAAACCCCGAACGGCTCGGATTAGCCCAGCTGCACCAGTTACGCGGCCGGGTTGGCCGGGGCAATGTCGCCAGCCACTGTGTTCTGCTCTACCATGCCCCGCTATCTAAAACGGCGCAGAAACGACTTGGGGTATTACGTGAAAGCAGCGATGGCTTTGTGATAGCCCAACGCGATTTGGAAATCCGCGGTCCCGGCGAATTGCTCGGCACCAAGCAGACCGGTGTTGCTGACTTCAAGGTTGCCGATCTGATCCGTGACCAGCACCTGATCCCGCAAGTCCAGAAACTGGCCCGCTACCTGCACGACAACTACCCGGACAACGCCAAGGCGATTATCGACCGCTGGCTCGGCCAACGAGAAAATTATTCTAATGCCTAATATCCAGCAACAGGCAATAAAAAAGCGAAGGTGATATCACCTTCGCTTTTTTTACGCCACGCGGCCTTGGTTCAGACGAACAACTATTACTTTTTGACCGGTAATTTCTTGACGAGCAAGGGCAAGCTAATTTGTACCCGCAGGCCACCTTCTCGGCGGTTAGATACCTGAATGACCCCTTCGTACTGGTCGATGATACGTTTGACTATCGCCAGTCCCAAACCGGTACCTTCAGTATCCGTGCCACGTGCCGTGTCACCACGGGTCAACGGCTGGAACATCCTAGCCACCTGATCGGGCGCAATACCGGGACCATCGTCCTCGACACAAAACCACGCACTCTTGCGATCCGCAGCAGTACCGCTAGATATCTTGACCCAACCATTACCATAACGCTGGGCATTGACCACCAAATTGGCAATAGAGCGTTTAATTGACACCCCATTACCGGTAACGACACCGGGGATCTCAGTCAGCTCAAGCTCAACCTGGCGCTCATAGCCCCCTTCGGCTTCCGCGACTTCTTCCAGCAGATAGTTAAGTTCCAGCTCTTCCTCTGCCTGTTTCTTGGTTGACTTGAGGTAGTCCATGAACTGGCTGATGATCTCGTTACACTCCTCGGTGTCCTTAATCATGCTCTCGGCCAAGTAACCATCTTCCGGTGACATCATTTCGGTCGCCAAGCGGATCCGGGTCAACGGGGTACGCAAGTCGTGGCTCACCCCAGCCATCAGCAGGGCACGATCATCTTCAAGCTGTTTGATACCCGCCGACATCCTGTTGAACGCCTTGGTTACAGCGCGAATCTCCGATGCCCCACGTTCAGGTAACACCGGTGGCGTTTCGCCCCTAGCAACCTGCAAGGCCGCTTGCTCCAGTGCCACCAAAGGTCGGTTCTGGATCCGGATAAACAACCAGCCACCCGCAATCACCATAAAGGCAATGATCAGGCTGTAGTGGAACAGCGGCGAGAAATCATCTTCCTGCAATTCAGAAAGTGGGATCCGCATCAGATAGCCGGGTATCGACTCGCTTTTCAACCACAGTACATAACTGTCCGCCCCCAGAACCAAACGTACTTCCGTCGGCGATTCCAGCTCCTGGGTCATCTCCTCACTGAGATACTCAATCACCGTCGCCTTGGAAAACTCCTTCAGCTCCTCATCATGGATCGGATCGGTCCCGTCTTCAGAATGCAAAGTCACACCCAGTTGCTCGAGCAACTGACGGCGCAGTGGCGTATCAAGGTGGAAAGTATTACCGTCGGCCAGCTCCACATCCTCCTTAAGCATCAAGCGCACTTCATAGGCAAGGATCCGGTTGAACTGCTGTAAGCTCGGCAGCAAGGCATAGTTGAGGACAGCCAGGTAAGAAAAAATCTGGCTGGCTATCAACAAGCCAGCCAGAAGGATCAGTGTCCGGGTAAAAGTACTGCGTGGCGACAGTCGCATGGCTTACGCCTCGCTGCCGTCCGGAACAAACACGTAACCCAGTCCCCAAACGGTCTGGATGTAACGCGGGCGGCTTGGGTCTTCTTCAATCATCCGGCGCAGGCGCGAGATCTGAACGTCAATCGAGCGCTCCATCGCCGAATATTCACGGCCACGGGCCATGTTCATCAGCTTGTCACGGGACATCGGCTCACGAGCATTGGTCACCAAGGCTTTCAATACTGCAAACTCACCCGAAGTCAGCGGCATTGACTCTTCGCCACGGAACATTTCACGGGTACCCAAGTTCAGGCGGAACTCACCGAACTCGATAACCTTGCTATCCACACTCGGGG
This sequence comes from Photobacterium pectinilyticum, assembly GCF_024357955.1. GTDB lineage: Bacteria > Pseudomonadota > Gammaproteobacteria > Enterobacterales > Vibrionaceae > Photobacterium > Photobacterium pectinilyticum. The sequence goes on along the minus strand of NZ_JANEYT010000002.1, from coordinate 72,153 downwards.
CACCAGGCGCTTCAACAGTTTGACGGCGAAGTACTGCACGGATACGAGCCAGCAATTCACGCGGGTTGAATGGCTTAGGCAGGTAATCATCCGCACCGACTTCCAAGCCGACAATGCGGTCTACTTCGTCACCTTTGGCAGTCAGCATCAGGATCGGCAGCATGTTGTTGGCATTACGTAAACGGCGGCAAATCGATAGGCCATCTTCACCCGGCAGCATCAAATCCAATACCATCAGGTGGAAAGTTTCACGGGACAATAAGCGGTCCATTTGCTCACCGTTGGCCACGCTACGCACTTGGAATCCCTGCTCTGACAGGTAACGCTCCAGTAGCGCGCGCAGACGCATGTCATCATCAACAACTAGAATCTTATAATTTTCCTGCATATCTCACCTTACTTGCATCGACCAAAGTTATCGTGCTTTGGCCGTATTTTACTCGACGTACCCAGCGGTTAGCTGAAAAATGCAGCTAAAATAACCACTAAATTGTTACCGTTTATGTCAAAAACGCCAGTTTTCTGGTGCTTTGCTCTGTTACCGCAACGACACCCTTTGTTTACTTACCTTTTAAACTAACCTAAATCCAATGAACTATCCAAAACAATACGCATTCTGAGTCGCTGACACTTGATCTGTGACTCGCACCGAACGACTATGTGAAACAAGTGAGACATTCAGTTTCAGCAACCCGATAGATAACCGGACCCTGCAATGAAAACCAACCTCATTACCCGCGAGGGCTATGACAAGCTTAAACGTGAACTCGACTTCCTGTGGAAGGAAGAACGCCCAGAGGTCACCAAGAAAGTCACTTGGGCCGCCAGCCTCGGTGATCGCTCCGAAAATGCCGACTACCAGTATAATAAAAAGCGCCTGCGTGAAATCGACCGCCGAGTGCGCTACCTGCGCAAGCGTCTGGAGCTAGTACAGGTTGTCGATTACTCACCACAACAAGACGGCAAGATCTTCTTTGGTGCCTTTGTCGAGATCGAAAACGACGAAGGCGAGACCAAGGCTTTCCGTATTGTCGGCCCGGATGAGATCTACGGCCGCAACGACTACATCTCGATTGACTCCCCCATGGCCCGTGCCCTGTTGAAAAAAGAAGTCGATGACGAGGTGGAGGTCAACACACCTGCAGGCAAAAAAGAGTGGTTTGTCAACAGTATCCGCTATCAATAGTGGCGGTTTGATAACGCTGTCAGATACTGACAGATCGCTAACACACAATGCCTTGCCTGCCTTCCAATCGCCCGTAGAATGGGCTTATACAAGACAACAAGAGAAATGAACGGATGAGCAATACGATCAACCAGTTGATTGCCAACGAGCTGAATGTTCGCCAGGAACAAGTCACAGCGGCAATCACTTTGCTCGATGATGGTAACACCGTGCCTTTCGTGGCCCGTTACCGTAAGGAAGTGACCGGCGGACTGGACGATACCCAACTCCGCAACCTCGAATCGCGCCTTGGCTACCTGCGCGAGCTCGAAGATCGCCGCCAGGTGATCATCAAATCCATTACCGAGCAGGGCAAACTAACAGCCGCGCTCAAAGCGGCTATCAACGATGCCGACAGCAAGACCCGCCTGGAAGATCTCTACCTGCCTTACAAGCCCAAGCGCCGTACCAAAGGGCAAATTGCCATTGAAGCCGGTATTGAGCCTCTGGCCGACTCGTTATGGGCCGATCCAAGCCAAACGCCGGAAGAAAGCGCATCAACCTATATCGATGCCGACAAAGGCTTTGCCGATAGCAAAGCCGTGCTCGACGGTGCCCGCGCCATCTTGATGGAGCGCTTTGCTGAAGATGCCACATTACTGGAGAAAATTCGCCGCCATTTGCTATCTCAAGCCGAGCTCACCTCTCGAGTTGTGGAAGGCAAGGAGCAGGAAGGTGCCAAATTCAAGGATTACTTCGAGTACAGCGAAGTGTTCAAGAATATCCCTTCCCACCGTGCTTTGGCCTTATTCCGTGGCCGTAACGAAGGCTTCTTGCAAATTAGCCTCAATGCCGATCCGAATCAGGACGAAGGCGTTCGCGGCTCCTACTGCGAAGTGATGATTGCCGACCACCTTAAGGTGACCTTGGGTACCCAAGCGGCCGATACCTGGCGCAAACAAGTCATTAGCTGGACATGGCGGATCAAAATTGCCATGCACCTGGAAACCGAGCTCATGGCGGCACTGAAGGAAAAAGCTGAAGACGGCGCGATGCAGGTGTTTGCCGACAACCTCAAGGACTTGCTAATGGCCGCACCGGCCGGCCCGCGCGTGACGCTGGCGCTGGATCCGGGCTTGCGTACTGGCTGTAAGATCGCGGTTGTCGATAGCACCGGCAAAGTCCTTGATACTGCCACTATCTATCCACACACCGCCCGATCCCGTGTTGCCGAAGCCGAAGCAACCTTGCTGGCACTGTTTAACAAGCATGATGTCGATTTGATTGCGATCGGCAACGGCACTGCTTCACGTGAAACAGACAGTTTTGTTGCCAACTTGCTCAAAGACAACAACCTCAAGATCCAAAGCGTAATGGTGAGCGAAGCCGGGGCATCGGTCTACTCAGCTTCCGAGCTGGCCGCCAATGAATTCCCGAATCTGGACGTGTCACTGCGTGGCGCGGTATCTATCGGCCGCCGCCTGCAAGATCCGCTGGCGGAGCTGGTGAAAATCGATCCGAAATCCATCGGTGTGGGCCAGTACCAGCACGATGTTAGCCAGAGCATGCTGGCCAAACGACTGGATGCGGTGGTCGAGGACTGTGTAAATGCCGTGGGTGTCGATGTCAACACGGCTTCACCTGCCCTGCTGACCCGCGTAGCTGGCTTGAATAGCACCATTGCCCAGAACATTGTCAGCTACCGTGATGAGAACGGCCGCTTCGATAGCCGCACTACGCTGAAAAAAGTCTCTCGTCTTGGGCCAAAAGCATTCGAGCAGTGTGCTGGCTTCCTGCGTATTATGGGAGGCAAGAACCCACTTGATAGCTCAGCAGTTCACCCGGAATCCTATGCCGTGGTCAAGAACATTGCCGCCGCCAACGACAAGGCACTCGATGCTATCATCGGCAACAGCGAGTTCCTGCGCACAGTCAAAGCCGCAGACTACACTGATGATAAATTCGGCTTGCCAACCGTGACTGATATTATCAGCGAGCTCGACAAACCAGGCCGTGACCCACGCCCTGAGTTCAAGACCGCAACTTTCGCCGAAGGGGTCAACGAGGTCAAAGATCTGATCCCGGGTATGGTACTTGAAGGGGTGATCACCAATGTCACCAACTTCGGTGCCTTTGTCGATGTCGGTGTCCACCAGGATGGCTTAGTGCATATCTCTGCCCTGTCGGACAAGTTCGTGTCCGATCCGCGTGAAGTTGTTAAGGCCGGCGACATCGTCAAGGTCAAGGTGATGGAGGTGGATTTGCAACGTAAACGGATCGGCATGTCAATGCGCCTAAGCGACGAGCCAGGCCAAGACAACAAGCCTGCTCACAAGCCTCAGGGCGAGCGTTCACAAGGCAACCGTCCACAGAGCAGTCACCAGCCACGTCAGCGCCAGAACAAACCGGCTGACAATGGCAACAACGCGATGGGCGGTGCATTCGCTGCCGCATTTGCCAACGCCAAGAAGAAATAACCAGAGGCTAATACCAATCTGGATAAGTAGTTGATCAAATATTTATGTCGGTTGGTATAACCTCTTTTTTTAGACTCTAGGATCGCGGTTACAATACCACCAAATATTCCGTTGGCGGGTTCGGCACTGTTGCCTGCGCGTATTTGTGGGCAACGACGCCTTTGGTGCGCGCGAACTGGCTGATCTGCTCCAGCGCTTCAAGTAGTTCTCGGGGGAGCTTGATGTGCATGGAATACCCCAGATCATTTACATCCGCTAAATAACTGTCAGCCGACAGGGCTTTAACCAACATTTCCATTGATTCTTGATAGCCGTAATGCTTTTCTTCAACGGCTTGCTGGTAGTTGGGGTGTTCGGCAGGATCCCATGACGGCTTCTTGAGCTGTTTTTCTTCGCTACTCAGCGCCCGCTCTTGGACTGGTGACTGCATTTCTGTCGTGGGGACAATTTTCTCGCGTACACGATTATCCCGCGCGGTTTGCTCGGTTGGCGGATTAATCGTCGGGGCTACGGCAGGCGCGCCCACCTGTACGGGAGTGACTAACATGTTGGTACATCTCTCCTGTCATCTGCGCATCAGGCTGCGGGCGGTATTGAAGTAGGGCGTAATTTTTCAAGCTGTCAGGCGGCAGCCAATAGAACGGTCGCGACCGTTCCCGCTGCAGCCAACCACTGTCCGGCGTTATAAAAGCCGTCACTATTGGATTTGACCTCATCAGGATGATCCATTCCCAATGCACCATAGGCAAAAGCTTCGGCCTTATCTCCCATATCTTTTTCCGTCTCTTGCGGTTTTGTCTTCTGCGCCATGGCATCATCAGCCTGCAACTGGCGAGCCTGGTCTGAAATCGACACCTTAGTCTGGCTAGCCGGCATATCTTGACTTTGCTTGGCTGCGTTATCCATTGCCGCACGAATATCAGGCTGTGCTGCAGCCTGTAGACTTGCTGGGGTATAGGTTGACGAAGTATTGATAGTACCGATTGTCATGTTGGTTTTCCCTTTCCACCATAGCGCTAAAGCCAGGAATAACATCGAAAAATTGCTCTAATAGTGCTATCGGCACAAACGCCAAAAAGTTTAGGCCGAACACGTCACGAACATCATAAACATCCACGCTTGCTAGCCTGTAAAATCATACTAACCTGTAAATGCTTTTAGCGTATCGATAAATTCATCAGGATGGGAGATAAACGGCGCATGGGAAGCCGCCTTGAATACATGTTGCTGCGACTGCGGGGCGAGCTTGTCGAGATCGCGGGCTACCTTAGCTGGCACCAAGCCATCGAGTCGGCCATAGAGCCTCAACCATGGTTGGGATATAGCACCAAGCTCTGGCCGTAAATCCACCTGAGCCAACATATCTAGCCCCAGAGCCAGTGCTTCCGGCTCGGGCTCGGGTCGGGACAATACGGCTTCCTTGAGATGGCGGATATCCTGTCTTGCCGACGGGCTTCCCATCGCCTGCAGGGCCATGAAACGCTCTATCGTAGTCCTAAAATCCAGATCAAGCTGACGGCGGAAGTCAGCCAAGACTTCCGGCTTGATCCCCCGCCACGCTTTTTCAGCCGCAAAACACGGCGAGCTAGCGACAGTCACCAACTGCTCGACCCGGTCTGGTGCCTGAAGCGCGGCGCTGGTGGCGACCAAGCCCCCCAAAGACCAGCCCAGCCACGTCGCCTGCTCTGGCGCTTGCTCCAGCAGCATACCGGCCATTTCATCAGCATCGGCAACCGAGCAGTGCTGGCTGTGGCCATAACCCGGCAGATCAACCACATGGACCCGGTAATGCTGAGCCAGCATAGGAAGTACTTGCTGCCACACAGCACCATTCATTCCCCACCCATGAATGAGAAGTAGATCGGAACCTTGTCCTTGGGTTTGCCAATGCAGCTCTGCGGTCATCTATATTTCCTTTATTTACGCCTAGGGATCACACGGATGGTATCGTTTATTACTCAATTCACCAACTTTCTCCGCCGCGGCCACCGCTGCCAGTTATGCCACCTTCCTGCCGCGGGCCCACACTCAATATGGTGCCAGCATTGCCTGGCTCGCTTTCCATGCCCGCCATATTGCCATCACTGCGGCCACACCCTCTTGGAGGATGCCGATCACTGCGGTCATTGCCTCAACGCTCCTCAGCCATGGCAGCGCTTCTACCGCGCCGGCGAATATCAATTCCCTTTACGCCATGTGATTCACCAGTTCAAATTCCAACGAAAATTCTGGCTGGCCAATCCTCTCGGCGAGCTGCTGGCGCAACAAATCGATGATCCCGCTCCATTATTGCTGCCCATCCCGCTGCATCCGCTTCGCCGCCTTAAGCGTGGTTTCAACCAAAGCAGCCTTATCGCCCAAGTCGTCGCCCAGCATACCGGCAGTCACCTTGATACCCAGAGAATAAAGCGCCAGCGCTATACGCCTCCCCAGCATCGCCTCAGCAAGGTCCAGCGTCAGCATAATCTTGAGCGGGCATTTATACTTACCGATAAGCCGCTGCCTTCCCATGTCGCCCTTGTCGATGATGTCGTCACCACCGGCAGTACCGTTGCTGCAGCGGCGACCCTACTACACAATCACGGAGTGGAGCGAGTCGATATCTATTGCCTGTGCTATACCCCGGCGTGAAAATTTTCAAGAAAATCACCGAGATCTGTGTCGAAATCATGGTTGCAAATATTAATGGGTGATAGAAAGGGTAGCAAAGAGTAGAATAGAATTAATCTTACTAAATAAGTCAGGTATTACGTCGTGTCTATGATTACTATTACTGAGAATGCTCAACAGCACTTCGGCAAACTTCTGGCCCAACAGCCGGAAGGGACAAACATCCGTGTATTCGTGGTAAACCCTGGGACCCAAAATGCAGAGTGCGGCGTGTCCTACTGTCCACCGGAAGCTGTGGAAGCTAGTGACACCGAAATCAAATTCGACCTGTTCTCAGCTTTCGTTGATGAGCTTAGCCTACCGTTCCTCGAAGATGCGGAAGTTGATTTTGTCACTGACAAAATGGGCTCACAACTAACACTGAAAGCACCCAATGCCAAGGTACGCAAAGTGTCTGACGACGCGTCGCTAATGGAACGTGTCGACTACGTGATCCAAACGCAGGTTAACCCGCAGCTGGCTGGTCACGGTGGCAATGTATCACTGGCTGAAATTACCGAAGATGGCGTCGCTATCCTTCAGTTTGGCGGTGGCTGTAACGGCTGTTCAATGGTCGACGTGACCTTGAAAGAAGGCATCGAAAAAGAGCTACTGGCCCAATTTGCCGGCGAGCTAACTGGTGTACGCGATATCACCGAGCACGCACGTGGTGAGCACTCTTACTACTAGCCGCTTCCCTGCTGAGTAACATACATAAAAAAGCGAGAGCCAAGGCTCTCGCTTTTTTGTATACCAAACTGAATAGTGCCGCTCAAAAAAAGGTTACACGCTTGGTATTCTCTCGAATCTGAAAAGATAGCGGTTCTATTCGATTAGCTAGAACAGTTATATTTTCAGGTTTTTGATGCCGTTGTTATGACTTCACAACGGTAATGGTCACATTGCGACGCCCCCAGTTCCTTGCCGCTTTGATATCCTGCCCCATGTAGATATCAATCTTGTTGCTCCAACGCTTGTTCATCTTGTCCAGCACCACATACTCACCCGGCAGGCCGGAGATTTTAACGATGGTGCCGCGCTTGAATCCCCTTCCCAGAAAATCTCGGGAAATCGCGATGGCTTTCATCCCCGGTTTAAGCCGATCGCCCCAAGCTGCAATCGTTGGATTAGAGTTGGTCTGGCCCCTCACCGAATTATACGCCGTTGCCGTAACCTTGTATGACTTACCTTGGCCTGCTGCCATGGCCGGCACGCCCCAGCTGACCGTCATTATCGTTAAAAAAAACACCAGTACTGCTTTTCTCATTTGTCCTCCCAGGTGGCAAAAAGGTTACATTTTAACCAGCACTTTGCCACATGGGTAGCATTTTTAGTCGAAAAAATGAGCAAAATAAGTCATGTCATCCTAACTATTTGTTTGCACTGGCAGGTTGCAGGAAAATATTTTTTTGCCATTGATAAGCAAATACCACGGCTAAACCCATTCCCCGCATTGCCATGAATCCCAACATGGCTCCCCATAGTGCATGATTGCCAAAATCGGCCAGCAACCACCAGAAAGCAAAATAGCAACAGGTAGCAACGAACATGCTGTTGCGCATTTCCCTAGCCCTTGTTGCCCCAATGAAGATGCCATCGAGCAAGAAGCACCACATCGCCACCAGCGGCACTGCCGCCAACCATGGTAAGTACAGGGCCGCTTCATGTTGTACGGCAGGAATATCAGAAATCAGGGCGATGATGTCACTGCCAAAAACGGTAAACGCTATAGTCAGTATCAGAGATATCATCAAACTCCAAAACGTCGTGCCGACCAAACTGCGACCAAGCTCGGCACGGTTACGGGCACCAATCGCCTTGCCTACCATCGCCTCCATGGCATAGGCAAACCCATCCATGGCATAGGAGACCAGCATCAGAAAACTCATCAGCACCGCATTAGCAGCCACCACATTATCGCCAAGTGTGGCCCCCTGGAATGTCATGAAGGTGAAAGTTAATTGCAGGCACAGGCTGCGCAGGAAGATATCCCGGTTGAGCTTGAGCAACCGACCAGTGCCATTGCGCATGCTGCGCAATTTGCTTCGCCATGCCGGCAGCGCTTGGCTCAGCCATTGACGGGAGACAAACCATAGCCCCAACACCAGGCCGCTATATTCGGCCAGTACCGACGCCGCCGCCGCTCCCTGCACTTTCCAGCCAAAACCGAGGACAAACAGTACATCCATGCTGATATTGACCACGTTGGTCACAATCAGCAGCCACATCGGTAACTTGGCGTTTTGGCTACCCAGCAACCAGCCCATAATGACAAAGTTTGCCAACGCTGCAGGTGCCCCCCAAATTCGGATGGAGAAATACTGCTCGGCATAGTGTTTTACTTCACCGCTGGCCGAGCTGAAATGGAAGATCAGATCGGCAACCGGTCGGTGGAACACAATCAGCACCAGCGCCATCAACCACGCCAAGGCGATACCCTGGATAAAAACCGTTGCCTGAGCATCGCGATCAGAAGCACCGTAGGCCTGGGCACTGAGCCCGGTTGTGGCCATCCGTAAGAAGCCCAACAACCAGAACGTCACATTGATCATGGTTCCGCCTACGGCAACCCCGCCAAGATACCAGGCATGCTCTAGGTGCCCGATCACCGCCGCATCGACCAGGCCCAGCAAGGGAACCGTAATATTCGACAGCACCATCGGCAGCGCCAGGGCAAACACCTGACGGTGCAATGTTCTATCTCGCAACGCTTGCAGCACAACAACCTCAACTCTTGATACCCGACCAGCGATTATCTGGTGTTCAGGCGCAAATAAAAAGCCCCCATGGACAAAATCCACAGGGGCTATTCCCAGTCTGCAGGATGGGAATATTCAGGGAGCGGGCCAATACTGCAGCTAAGCAGTCATTAAGCCCACAGCTAAACCAGCAGCGCTACCAACCAGTGATCGGCCAACAAGACCACGAACAGCGCCAGCAAATGCCAAATCGAATACTTGAAGGTTGCCCATGCATGGCCAGGTTCATCGGCAAATTTCAGCTTCAGCGCATAACCGATGAAACCAAGATTCAGCACACTGCTGCCAGCCAAATACAACCCACCACTCATCCCGGTCAGCCAGGGCAGCAAGCCCACAAGGGCCAGCATCAAGGTATACAGTAGCACCATGGTCTTGGTATAGCCAATACCGTGGGTCACCGGCAGCATCGGGATCCCGGCCTTGGCATAATCGTCACGACGATGGATAGCCAACGCCCAGAAATGCGGCGGGGTCCAGGTAAACACCAGCATCACCAGCAGCAATGCATGGGAGTGCAGCTCACCGGTTACAGCCGTCCAGCCAAGCAAGGGCGGCGCCGCCCCGGCCAATCCACCAATGACGATATTCTGCGGTGTCGCGTGCTTGAGCCAAACGGTATACACCAAGGCATAGCCAATCAAGCTGGCAAACGTCAGCCAGGCAGTCAAGGCGTTGAGTTGCCATAACACCACAAAACCGGCCACCATCAGCACGCAGGCAAAAATGACGGCTTTATGGGTTTCGACCCGGCCTTTTGCCAACGGGCGGTGATATGTCCTTGCCATCTTGGCATCAAAGCGGCGATCCAATACATGATTAAAAGCCGCCGCCGCTGCCGACTGCAGGCCGATCCCAACCAAACCGAAGACTACCGCCTTGAGCGGTGGGATCCCCGGTACTGCCAGACACATCCCAACCAATGCTGTTAGCAACAACATGGCAACCACTTTGGGCTTGGTCATGGTCAGGTAATCCTGCCACACCTTAGCCGATGACAGGGGCTTATACCCCCCTTTTGCTACAACCTGACTCTTTGCCATGTTCAGGCCCTCCTTTGGCTATTCGTTACTATTAGCTACCCATCCGGGATGCCATTCGATGGGGATAACGGCCAGCCAGCCGTATCCGGTAAACCTGCACATTCAACGCCACTAGCGACAACAGCAGCAATACACCGGTTATGTTATGGGCTACAGCAACCGACAACGGCAGACTGGCTACTACATTCGTAACGCCCAAGCTAATTTGACCGGCCAATACCAGCAGCATCACCGCCGTCCCCCCTCTAAGGGCTCTCTGCCGCCATAAAAAACCAGCAAGAACAAGCAACACGCCTGCCGTGACCATCGCCCCGATCCTATGGGTCACATGGATTGTGACCCGCTGCTGGTAATCCAGCACTCCATATTGATAGGTATCATGTTCTGGCTGGATCAAGGCAAAGGCCGAGGTGTCAAACCCCTGCTGCCAATCTACTTCACACAACGGCAGCTGGGTACATACCACGGCCGCGTAATTGGCTGCCGTCCAGCCCCCGAGCGCGATCTGACCGAAAACAACCAGCAAGCCGAGCAGGGCAAAGGCCTGCAAGCCACTGCTGAACTGAGCTGAAGAAGAGTGTAACGATGTCCTGCCCAGCCGTAGCCAGAGCAGGAACAAAAGGGAAGCGGTAGTAAACCCACCCAGTAAGTGCCCCATCACCACCACCGGCATCAACACCATAGTGACAGTCCACATCCCAAGTAATGCTTGGAAGATAACGGTTACCAACAGCAAGGCTGGCAGCCCCTTGGGTCGGGAAGGTTTACGCCACGCCAGAATATTGAGCGCTAAAATCATCAACCCCAAGCTACCGGCGACATAGCGGTGCAGCATTTCATTCCAGGCCTTGTCAGCTTCCAGCGGCGCATCAGGGAAGCGAGATGCCGCCAGCGCCTGCTGCGTTTCATCCTTCGGCACCCCGGTAAAGCCATAGCACCCCGGCCAATCCGGGCAACCTAAACCCGCTTCGGTAAGACGGGTGTAGGCACCGAGGGCAATCACACACAGTGACAACGCAAAAGTCAGAGCGACCCACAATCGATAATGATCTTGTTTCATCCACGCTCTCCCTAGCCGATTTTGGAAATTTTCAGCAGCCGCTTGAGATCCCTCAGCACATCCTTGCCCTGTGCCAACACCGCGACCTGCCCCTTGACCAAGGGGTAGGCCATCATCACATTACCGAGCGGGTCGGCAATATAGATTGCTTTGGCACCGTACTCCAGCGTCTTGAGCTGGTTAACCACGTAATCGGGTACCTGCCGCTGATCGAGGCCGGAAAGCTGCTTTTTAACATCAGAGGGCTGCCCATCAAGCATGTCACCATCAATCAGCAATACGCTATTGAGCCTGCCTTGGTCAGCTCCGACGGCTTGCGGCACCTGACGCAGATTGAACAAGGCTCCTCGGCACTGCTCATCGCACTGCGCTGGCAGCAGGTAGATCAACTGCCACTGTTTGTTCTCCCCCAGCCATTCAGATGCCATCGGTGAGCCCAGCAGTTCACCACGGTTTGTCACCCCGCCTTGGTACCAGTTGAGATCCAGCACCAGCTTGGCCAAAATAACCGGCAAGGCGAAGGCGCCGAAAAGTAATAGCAACGTTCCCTGTTTCTTCATGGTTTACTCCGTCTCAGCCACCAAAATGCAAGTCCTGATACCGCAAGCGCCATCAAAAACCATTGCAGCGCGTAGGCATAATGTTTATGCGGTCCCATTACTACCGGGATCCAAGTCTGATTGAGTGCCAGCGGACTGTCCGGGTCTATCTGCAACACCCAGGATGGAAGGGACAAATCCATGTGTTGACTCAAGTCCGCCATACTGATGTTCTGTACCCTCAATGGATACCCCTGTCCCATCACCTCGGCCGCCAACTCGAGCAGGGAAGATGGCGGGGCGATAATGCCGCTGACCATCACCTCACCGTGATGCTCCGGTAGTACCGGGATCTGCTCCCGGTATACCGGTGCCGCTATCCAGCCCAAATTCACCAGTATCCATCCCTCATCGACAGCAAAAGGGTAAAGCACGTGGTAGCCCGGGCGACCTTGGTAAAGTTGATTATCCAGCAGTACCGCCTTGCTGTGATCAAATTCTCCTCTCAAGGTCAAACTGTACCAGCGCGGATCCGACGGTAAGCTCGCCAAGCTGTAATACATCTGCTCGCTGCGAAATTTCAGCGCATGGCCCAAACTTTCTTTTTCCTGAGCGCGGGTCATTTGCCAAAATCCCAACTTGACCAATGTCATCAGTACCGCCACAGTAAAAAGAATAAAACCTATCCGACGCATGATTCACCCAGTCCTGACCGGAGACCTACCTATATCTAACCGGAGCCCCTATGTTGCTGAAAGCCCTGATTGTTTGCTTGTTGATGTTTATCGTGCTGAATCTGTTCCGTGCCCTGCCAGCTATGCTCAAAGGCAAACAAAGCCAACCGATGTCACGTCACCTTGGACGTCGGATACTGTTCTCCGTCTTCCTATTTGCCCTACTGCTTATCGCACTGGCCAACGGCTACATAACACCGAACCCGCGGCCTTACTAGAGGCCACTTCTAGCCTCACAGGATATAAACAAACACAAACAGCCCGAGCCAAACTACATCGACAAAGTGCCAATACCAAGCCCCGGCCTGGAAGGCAAAATGCTTCTCGGGGGTAAAATGACCACGCAATACCCGTAGCCAGACAATAAACAAAATCAGGGTCCCGAGCGTGACATGCAGACCATGGAAGCCTGTTAGCATGAAGAAGGTGTTGCCATAGATCCCGGCATCGAGCGTTAAGCCCATATCTTCATAGGCGTGGACATACTCCACCCCCTGCAAGTAAACAAACAACGAGCCGAGCAACACGGTCAACAATAGGAACAGTTTAAGTTTGGGCCGGTTATCCTGCTCCAACGCGGTATGGGCAATATGCACAGTCACTGACGACACGAGTAAGATCAGGGTGTTGTAGAGCGGCAAGCCAATCGGGCCCATCGCCGTTGTCTCTGCGCCACCCGGCGTCATGACCAAAGGCCACTGGGCAATGAACTCAGGCCACAATACTTCATGGGTCATGGCATTATTGCCAGCTCCCCCCAACCATGGCACCGCAATCATCCGCGCATAGAACAAGGTGCCGAAGAAGGCAGCGAAAAACATCACCTCAGAGAAAATGAACCAGCTCATGCCCTGACGAAATGATCGGTCCATCTGGCTGCTATAGAGCCCCCCCATCGACTCAGTGATCACATCGCGGAACCACCCCACCAGCATGATCAGCAACAAGCCAACCCCGGCCAGCAAAATCCACGGCCCCTGACCACCAAAGAGATCCCCGACCGTCGCCCCAGCCCCCATGGCAATCAGGAACAGGGCTACAGCACCGATAATCGGCCAGCCACTGGCTTCGGGTACATAATAGTTCTCGTGGGGAGGGGTCACAGATTGATCATGTTCAGAATAAGGATTCGCCATCATTCAACCTCATTGCGTTTGTGCCGGCGCATCCGGCTGGGCGTTGTAAAGGGTATAGGCTAGGGTCAAGGTGTTGATATCGTCTGGCAACTCCGGATCGACATAAAACACCAAGGGCAAACTGGCCGTTTCACCAGCCGCCAACGGCTGGCGGTTGAAACAGAAGCATTCGATTTTATTCAAGTAGCGAGCCCCCATCCCCGGGCTGACCGAGGGGACGGCCTGGCCGACAGTTTCCTGCCCGGTCAGGTTCTTGGCCCGGTAGGTAATGGTATGAGTTTGGCCGGGATTGACCACCAACTGCTTGATCTCCGGTTCAAATGTCCACTGCACGCCTGGATTGATATACGATACGAACTCCACGGTGATCTCACGGCTGGTGTCTACCCGATCACTGGCCGCAGCCTGTGTATCCGCCGTTTTACCGTTGATGCCGGTAATGTCGCAGAACACGTCATACAGCGGTACCAAGGCAAAGGCGAAACCGAACATAGCAACAGCCATCAGGGTCAACGACCAGATAGAGCGCTGCTTTTTGTTACCTGCAACGGAAGTTGATTCAGTCTGAGGCTTATCCATAGGCAACCCTCCGCTTAATCCACTTTAGGTGGCGTGGAAAAAGTATGGTGCGGTGCTGGTGAAGCCACTGTCCACTCCAACCCTTCAGCACCATCCCACGGCTTAGCCGCCGCCTTCTCGCCACCACGGGCACACTTGATCACCACCGCAAGGAAAATAAGTTGAGACAGGCCAAACAAGAACCCCCCTACACTGACCACCGCATTGATATCGGCAAACTGCAGCGCATAGTCAGGGATCCGGCGTGGCATACCAGCAAGGCCTAAAAAGTGCATCGGGAAGAACAAGATATTGACCGAGATAATCGAGCACCAGAAATGCCACTTGGCCAACTTCTCATCGAACATGTGCCCGGTCCATTTCGGCAACCAATAGTAAGCGGCCGCCATGATGGAGAAGATAGCCCCCGATACCAGCACATAGTGGAAGTGGGCCACCACAAAGTACGTATCATGGTACTGGAAGTCAGCCGGGGTAATGGCCAGCATCAACCCGGAGAAGCCACCGATGGTAAACAATACGATGAAAGCAATCGCAAACAGCATCGGGACTTCAAAGGTCAACGAGCCACGCCACATGGTCGCCACCCAGTTGAACACCTTGACCCCGGTTGGCACCGAGATCAGCATGGTGCAATACATAAAGAACAGCTCGGCAGCCACCGGCATCCCGGTGGTGAACATATGGTGGGCCCAAACCAAGAAACTCAGTCCGGCAATCGACGCCGTGGCATACACCATCGAACTGTAACCGAAGAGTTTCTTGCGAGAAAAGGCCGGAACTATCGCCGAAATAATACCGAAGCTCGGCAAAATCATAATGTACACTTCCGGATGACCAAAGAACCAGAAGATATGCTGGAACATCACCGGATCGCCCCCGCCTGCCGCATCAAAAAAGCTGGTGCCGAAGTATTTGTCGGTCAGTACCATAGTCACCGCCCCAGCCAACACCGGCATCACCGCAATCAACAGGAATGCGGTGATCAACCATGTCCAGACAAACAGCGGCATCTTCATGTAGGTCATGCCCGGCGCACGCATATTGACGATGGTGACGATGACGTTAATCGCCCCCATAATCGAGCTGATCCCCATGATATGGATGGCAAAGACAAACAGGCCGGTACTCTCCGGGCTATAGGTTGTCGACAGCGGCGCATAAAAGGTCCAACCGAAATTAGGGCCGCCCCCTTCCATGAACAGCGAAGCCAGCAGCATGGAGAACGCAAAAGGCAAGATCCAGAAACTCCAGTTATTCATCCGCGGCAAGGCCATATCTGGCGCACCGATCATCAGTGGTACCATCCAGTTCGCCAACCCGGTAAACGCCGGCATCACCGCACCAAATACCATGATAAGGCCGTGGACTGTGGTCATCTGGTTGAAGAAATTAGGCTCTACCAGTTGCAGCCCAGGCTGAAACAACTCGGCCCGGATCACCATCGCCATTGCCCCACCAATCAGGAACATGGCAAAACTGAACATCAAATACAGCGAGCCAATATCCTTGTGGTTGGTGGTAAACAGCCAGCGCTTGAGACCGGTCTGGTGGTGTTCATGATGCTCATGCTGCTCATGCTCGGTCTGGGTACCCTCGACCTCGTTTTGCTCACGCAACATATCCGTCATCGTCACTCTCTCCCTTTATAGGTCCTGACCGTCCATCACAGCCTGCACTTCGGCAGCCTGAATGGTGTCTCCGGTATTGTTATCCCAGGCATTGCGCTCATAAGTGATCACCGCTGCCAATTCTTTAAGGCTCAACTGTGGGCCAAATGCCTGCATCGCTGTTCCCTGCTTGCCGTGGACCACAATACTGATGTGCTCAAGCTTGGCGTTGGGGTCAACCGATAGCCCCTGTCCTGCCAAGCCAGGAAATGCCCCCGGTAAACCCTGGCCATTGGCCTGATGACACATCGCACAACGGGTGTTGTAGACCTGCTCGCCCAGCGTCATCAGTTCATCCATATCCATCTGCATCGCCAACAGGCGCTGCTCTTCTTCCCGCGCCTGCTGCTGGGCGACCTTAGTTGTTTGCAGCCATTCTTCATAATCTGCCTGAGACTTGGCAATCACCACCACCGGCATAAAGCCGTGATCCTTGCCGCACAGCTCGGCACACTGACCACGGTAGATCCCAGGCTCATCGATACGGGTCCAGGCTTCGTTGATAAAACCGGGATTAGCATCTTTCTTCACCGCGAAATCGGGAACCCACCAAGAATGAATGACGTCTTGCGAGGTGATCAAAAAGCGCACTTTTTTGCCAACCGGCAGTACCAGTGGCCGATCAACTTCCAGTAAGTAATTGCTGCGTTTTTCACGTTCATTGGTGATCTGGGCTTGGCTGGTTGCCAACAAGGAGTAAAATTCGACATCCTCATCGAAATAGCGGTAATGCCACTTCCACTGCGAGCCGGTGACCTGAACCGTCATGTCCGCCTGGGTAGTATCTTCCATTGCCAACAGTGTCTGGGTGGCTGGGACTGCCATGATGATGAGAATAACGAACGGGATCACCGTCCAGAGGATTTCAACCTTGGTACTTTCGTGGAAGGAAGCGGCGACCGCCCCTTTTGACTTACGGTGATGGATGATAGACCAGAACATCACCCCGAAAACCACCAAGCCGATCACTACACAGATGTAGAAAATCGTCATATGGAGATCAAACACCCGCTGACTGACCTCGGTCACTCCCTGGGTCATATTCAGCGGCATGGGTTGAACGTCTGCCTGTGCTGGCATAACCAACAAAGCAAACAGACAGCACATCAGATGGCGAATCATCACCCGGCTCCCTCCTATCCTTTTCCTATCAAATACCCCCAATGAACACGAAATAGCTCATGGGGACAGCGCAAAATGAGTCAGAGTCTTCCCTGCATACATTGCAGATGAGGTGTCATCCGCAGTCACATGGTTAACAGTTTGTTTACATTTAACTTAGGACAGGATCGTGAAATTACGCAAAAAAATAGGCAGGAAAAGTGGGGAAAAAAACCAAACTGGCATATTGCATGCTAGACACAAAGAGGAAACCGACTAGCAGCAACAGCGTGCCTTTGTAAAGAATTACAGATGAATATGCAGCAATACCGGCAAGATGCGGAATTTCAATCCAGGGATCCGCGCTAACCAACGCTGCCAGCCTCGCCAACGGGAACAAGTACTATCCATCGGGCTATAGCGACCAACCGCCGACGCCCAAGGTAACCATTGCAGCAGCTTACGACGCGGATCACGCATGGCATGACCGAAAGGTTTATCGACGCCCATTTCACCAGACAAAGGCGAATGACACAGATCCCCGGCAACAACCAAACACAGCTCAAAACGGCCAAAGTGACAGGCTAATGACTGGACAACATGGGCCAGCTCGACCTCGCTTGATGCCAGCAAAGCGTGATCGCACAGCACTATGATCGGCGCCCCGGACATTGGCGGTAAAGCCTGCAGCCAGGACAAGTCTGTGGTTGAGCCAGGTAGCATCTGATATCGCTCGCTACGATGAAACAGGCGTTGTCGCCACAGCAAATTTTCACCGACATCAATATCGAACCAACGACAGCGACCGTTATCGACCCGATAAAAACGGGTATCCAGGCCACTACCTAGATTGATGATCCGCCCATCGGGGTGACGACGAAGAAATTGTTGAATTTGGCGATCACAAATCAGCGTAAGGCTAGCATGCAGCCGTTGCTGCTGGGAAATATTGCCCTGGAGGCATTCAGGCTTGAGGCTACATTGGGTGCAGGCTGCGGCAGCGACGGGATCATAAATCAAGCGATCATCGGCCAGGCTTTCACGGCTACGGAGCCAAAGCGGTTGGAGCAGATCAGCAAGAATATCATGGCGGACAGTCTCAGTCATTATCATCTCCTTTTGAATATAAAGATGATAATGACTATCATTAACACTTGTAAAGCGTTAATGGATCTTTTTAAGCGGGGCGCGTTACATCCAGTCGGTGTTGCGGATCACACCGACGGCAATGCCTTCAATCGACAAGTGCTGAGTATTGAGGTCAACCACAATTGGGGCAAACTCTTCGTTCTCGGCATGCAGCAGGACCTGTGCACCGTTACGCTCAAGGCGTTTGACGGTCACATCATCTTCAACCCGGGCCACAACCACCTGACCATTGCGGACATCCTGGGTCTTATGCACAGCCAGCAAATCGCCGTCCATGATCCCGATATCCTTCATACTCATACCGTTCACCCGCAGCAGAAAGTCTGCACGCGGCTTGAACAGAGATGGGTCTACCTCGTAATGGGTTTCAACATGTTCCTGAGCCAAAATAGGCTCACCAGCAGCAACCTGGCCGATCAACGGCAGGCCGCTCTCTTCTTCCTCGCGGTTACCCAGCAAGCGGATCCCACGCGAAGCGCCAGGAATAATTTCAATCACTTCTTTACGGGCCAATGCCTTGAGATGTTCTTCAGCAGCATTAGCAGAACGGAAGCCGAGTTCACGGGCTATTTCAGCACGTGTTGGCGGCATTCCAGAATCTTCAATTTTTGCTTTGATCAAATCAAAGACTTCTTGTTGGCGCGGCGTTAACGGCTTCATAGCTCACCCTGTCTTTTTATACAGTTCACTGTGAGTATATCCAGTGTTATCACGCTTGAAAAGGTTATTGTTTAGGAAAACAACAATTTTGCCGCAAATTCACCAGCAAGTAACCGATCGTGGTCTTAGCATTTTCATACTCTGTTGTTCAGTCAAAGTACGTTGGGAAATCAATAAAAATGTCATATAAAGACTCGTCTGTGCTATTTCGCTGCTTATAACTGGTTTTTTTCTGCTATCCTTCCACGCATTAAGAATTCGAGGCTAGTAAAAGATATGTCAAGTTGGCAGAAAATCTATCAAAAAATACTGGATTTGCCGCTTTCTCTGCTGGTTAAAACCCACTCAATCCCTTCCGATCCTGCAGCGGATCTGGAACTGGACCTAGAACGCCCGATTGTTTACATCCTGCCGTTCCGCTCCAACACCGATTTGATGACACTGCGCAGCAGCACTAAGGCGCTAGGTTTGCCTGATCCCTTGTCCCCACTGGAGGTTAACGGGCAGCAATTTGTCCGCTATGTTTATATTTCCGATGGACCGAGTGTCTTTGGTGATAAGAACGCGTTACCACAGGAATCTATCAACCTGTTTACCGCCCTGCTCGAGCACCACACACAAGATAGTGAACTGGATATCCAGGTGGTTCCGGCTTCTATTCTCTGGGGCCGCAAACCCGGCAAGGAAGAAAACCACAAACCGGTACTGCGCCCGCTCAATGGCCCGGAGAAGTTTTTCACTATCCTCGGTCATGGCCGCGACTGTATGGTACGCCTGAGCCCGGCGGTTTCTCTACGCTACATGGCCGATCACCACGGTACCGACGATTCAATTGCCAATAAACTGGCGAGGGTGGCCCGTATCCACTTCTCACGCCAGCAGTTGGCTGCGTCAGGGCCGAAATTACCTGACCGCCAAGTGCTATTTAACCGCCTGCTCAACTCCAAAGCGATTGAAAAAGTCGTCGCAGAAGAAGCCGCAAGCCGTGATGTACCTGTTGAAAAGGTACGCAAAGAAGCCGTCGACATGATGGAAGAAATTGCCGCCAACTTCTCCTACTCACTGATCAAACGCGGGGAACGCTTCCTTGGCTGGCTGTGGAACAAGCTCTACCAAGGGCTGAACATCCACAATGCCAAGCAGGTTCGTAAGTTGGCCCAAGACGGCCATGAGATTGTTTATGTACCCTGCCACCGCAGCCACATGGACTACCTGCTGCTGTCTTACGTACTATACCGAGAAGGCTTAGTGCCGCCGCATGTTGCCGCAGGCATCAACCTCAATTTCTTCCCGGCCGGACAGATTTTCCGCCGCGGCGGTGGCTTCTTTATCCGTCGTAGCTTCAAGGGCAACCGCCTTTACTCGACAGTATTCCGCGAATACTTGGCTGAATTGTTTGCCAAGGGCTATTCGGTCGAGTACTTCAGCGAAGGTGGCCGTTCACGAACGGGCCGTTTGCTACCAGCCAAAACCGGTATGCTGTCAATGACTATTCAGGCGATGCTGCGCGGCCTGAACCGCCCGGTTACCCTAGTACCAGTCTACATCGGCTACGAACACGTGATGGAAGTAGCGACCTATGCCAACGAGCTGCGCGGCAAGGGCAAAGAAAAAGAAAACATCGGTCAGGTGATTCGTACCCTGCGTAAACTGCGTAACCTCGGCCAAGGCTATGTCAATTTCGGTGAGCCGATCCCACTCAATCACTACCTCAACGAGCATGTACCTGAATGGCACAAGGATATCGACCCTATCGAACCTCAACGCCCACAATGGTTGACCCCGGTAGTGAACGACTTAGCCGTGAAAATGATGACCCACATCAACGATGCAGCCGCTACTAATGCCCTAACGTTATGTGGTGTCGCACTGCTTGCAGCACGCCAGCGCGCCCTTAGCCGTAAAGATCTCGAGCAGCAAATAGACTGCTACCTACAGTTGTTACGTAACGTGCCATACTCGGAAAAATTCACCGTTCCGGATGAAAATGCCCAGGCGATGGTTAAGCACGCTATCGACATGGACAAGTTCGTTGTCGAGCGTGATAGCCTGGGTGAAATGGTCTCATTGAACCGCCAGCAGGCGATACTGATGACCTACTACCGCAACAACATCATCCACCTGTTTGCGATGCCATCACTGATCGCCAATATCATGATCCACCACCAAAAGCTAAGCGTGGATAAAATTGTCGAGCAGGTCACTCGCTTATATCCGTTCCTTCAAGCCGAGCTGTTCCTGCGCTTTAGCAAAGAAGAGCTGGAAACAGTGATTGAGGCACAAGTCGACGAGCTGGTTCGCCAGCGACTGGTATTACGCAATGGTGATCAAATAAGCCTTAACAGCGCCCGTATCGGCCCGCTGCATTTGCTGGCACGCACGATATCTGAAACCTTGCAGCGTTATGCGATTTCCCTGACCCTGCTTAACTCCGAGCCGCAGCTGATGAGAAGCGACCTTGAGCAGCAAAGCCAGATGATGGCCCAGCGCCTGAGCCGCTTACATGGCATTAATGCACCAGAATTTTTCGACAAGGGCGTATTTGCGATCTTGGTGAAAACCCTGCGCAGCGAAGGCTACCTCAATGAGGAGTGCCACGCAGTATCACAACCGGTCGAGCAACTTGCCGAACAGTTAGCTGCCTTGGTGTCACCGGAAGTGAAGCTGACTATCCAAGCCGTCATGAACCGCGAAGACCGGGGCGAAGAGACCAACAGCGGCGAGTAATCACACTCACCACCACACCAAAAGGGCTGCAATTTGCGGCCCTTTTCTATATCGATCTACTGCCCAGCGACCAAACCGTACCACTTTTCATACCAATCTGGATAAGTCGTTGATCAAGTATTTTTCCAGTGCAAGGCTGATCAAATATTGATGTAGGTTGGTATCATATGCACACAAAAACAAAAAAGCGCCGTTAACGGCGCTTTCTCAGGTTGGTTTGTACTGTCTGCTTTTATGTCAAATAGGTACTGACCGAGATACCGACACAAATCAACATGCCGACATAGTTGTTATTCAAGAAAGCCTTGAAACATGGCTCACGTTCACGGCCTCGCAGCAGCTTTTGCTGATAGACGAACAATGACGAGGCCAGCAAAAGACACCAGTAATACACCTGTGACAGATTTTCAATCGCCCCGACAGCAATCAGCAATACCAAGGTTCCCAGCTGCAGCAGGCCAATGATCATCTTATCGAACCGACCAAATAGGATGGCAGTAGACTTGATCCCGACCTTGAGATCATCATCACGGTCCACCATAGCGTACTGGGTGTCATAGGCGATAGTCCATAGGATATTAGCAACAAACAGCAACCATGCCACCGCTGGCAGCTCCCCGGCCTGCGCCGCGTAGGCCATCGGAATCGACCAGCCGAATGCCATCCCCAACACCAGCTGAGGCAGGTGGGTATAACGCTTCATGAACGGATAAGCTGCGGCCAATACCACGCCCACGACCGACAACATGATAGTCAGGGTATTCATTGTCAGAACCAACAAGAATGACACCAACACCAACAGGCCAAACAAGGCCAGCGCCTCACGCTCTGATACCTTGCCCGACGGCATCGGCCGCTTGGCTGTGCGTTTGACGTGGCCATCGAAATTACGGTCTGCAAAGTCGTTGATCACACATCCTGCCGCCCGCATGAAAATCACCCCAAGTACAAAAACCAACATCACATGAGGATTGGGCATGCCTTCGGCGGCCAAAAACAACGCCCACAGTGTCGGCCACAATAGCAACAGGCTACCAATAGGACGATCGAAGCGCGCCAGCTGCCAGAACGCTTTCATCTTGGTCATTTCCAACTTAGGGTCTCCTTATATATAGGTGCTTCCTGCAAAAATAATTCCGCCACCAGCAGTGGCTTATTATTCAGCCACAATCGCGAACGGCGGGCCCAAACCGGTTTATTTTCAGTCCCGACATTGGCAACCTCCAGCGCATCACGACGCGCACTGCGATCAGTAAACACGCGGAACCCGAGTGGCATTTCCCCCAGCTGGGCCAGATCCTGCTCTTGCCCTGTTAGGGTAGTCAGCGGGATCAAGGTTCTGGCAAATACCCACGGCACACCATCCCCCTTGAGTACAACCTTGCGTAGCAGGCAGTCAACATCACCGATCAGGGCACGTTCGTCGTCGGTCAAACGCTCACGGTGGATCTGTCCCTGCTCTTCCAGAGAGACAGTAAATGCCCGGCAGTGACGCTCAAACCGGCGGGACAAGGAGTCCAACTCCAACAACCAATGCCCAAATTCAGTTCCTTCAATGACGGTATCTTCCGGTGCCAGCCATTGGGCGCTATCTAACAAGGGCTTGTACAACTGTTTGAATTTCGACATCTTTCCAACAAAATCTCTACCCAATTACCGACAAGGGCTTGGTAGATCAAGGTTAATTTATTACCATGAATAAACACCATTGTAGCAAGCTGTAACCAGTACGAATATCGTTACGATCGAAAGAAACTCATTTGCAGCCATAAAAACCAATAACTCTATGAGCATGATAATGAAATTAACTTTACCTAGACTACTTTTCCTCTTGGCGAGTTTACTGGTGCCAATGTCAGCCAACGCCAACGATGCGGCCACGGCCAATCCACAATATACCTATTACACCTTGGCCCCAGACATTACGACCAATTATGTAAGCCAAGGCAAGCGGATCGGTTACCTCCGCTTGCAGGTTGACCTCATGGTCGCTGACCCTTCGCTGATCCCCGAAGTTGAGCACCATGCTCCGCTGATCCGTGATGCTATCATCAGCATCATTGGTCAGCAGCCAGAAGCTAGGATCAAATCACTGGCTGGACGAGAAGAAATCCGCCAGGCCTGCTTGAACAAAGTTAACGAGCTACTACTTATCGAGACCAACAAACGGTTACTGACCGAATTGCTGTTTACCAAGTATCTCTACCAGTAAGCCCGGTATCTTTAAATGCAAACACTCTTCTAAAACCCAAAAGGCGCCTAAGGCGCCTTTTGGGTTGGGTAACGGTTTACTGATCAAGCCGCATTTTGAACCGATAGCCAATTTGCAATGTAGTCGGCGATCTGCTGCTGCTGCTCCTGATCCAAATACAGCCCGAGCTTACTGCGGCGCCACAAAACATCATCAGCCTGTTGGACAAACTCATCTCGCAGTAGGTAATCCAGCTCCTTGGCATAGAAACCAGCCCCAAAATGCAGCCCCATATCTGCCTCGTTGGCGACGCCCTCAAACAGCTGCGTGCTGAGATTACCGTAATTGGTCGCCATTCGCTCGGCGGCTACGGCCAGTAACCACGGGAAGCGCTGCTGCAAATCAGCGGCCTGCGCTTTGGCATCAAAGCCCGCAGCCCCACCCGGTAAATAGGCATCCGCCGTCCACGGCGGCTGCATCTGCGGGAAGAAAGGTGCCAATTTGACCATCGCCGTCTCGGCCAATTTACGGTAGGTCGTCAACTTACCACCGAAAATCGACAATAGCGGAGCCTGCTGGCCTTCCTGCTCTAGCTCCAATGTGTAATCCCGGGTAATAGCCTGCGGCGAGTCAGATTCATCATCACACAGCGGACGTACCCCGCTGTAGGTCCACACCACATCATCACGGCCAAGCTTGTTGACAAAGTGATTGTTGTAGACCTCAAGTAGGTAGCCGATTTCATTCTCATCAATCGCCACTTCGCGCGGATCACCGTTGTATTCCACATCCGTGGTACCGATGATCGAGAACCGGTCAAGATACGGGATCACGAACACAATACGGTTATCTTCATTCTGCAGAATATACGCTTGCTCCTCGCCGTGAACCCGCGGCACCACAATATGCGAGCCTTTGATCAAACGAATATTACGTGGTGATGGCAGCGACAAGCTCTGATCATAAAACGCTTTCACCCATGGGCCAGCTGCATTGACCAGTGCATAGCAACGACGCTCGAATACTTCGCCCGTCAAGGTATTGCGCACCGTGACGCGCCATATCTCGCCGTCCCGCTCAGCCGCTTCGACCATACAGCGATTACGGACTTCACCTCCGCGCTGGGCGACTTCCATCGCATTCAAGATCACCAAACGCGCATCATCCACCCAGCAATCTGAATACTCAAACCCTTTGGTAATTTCCAGTACCAGTACCGAATCGGCACCGAATTTCAGACCGCAGCTCGCTGGCAACGTAGTGCGCTTGCCAAGGTGGTCATACAGAAACAGGCCCGCACGGATCATCCAAGCCGGACGCAGATGTGGGCGGTGCGGCAAACGAAAGCGCATCGGACGGGCAATGTGAGGGATTTTTTTCAGCAGTACCTCTCGCTCGGCCAGCGCTTCACCAACCAAACGAAACTCGTAGTGCTCAAGGTAGCGCAGGCCACCATGGATCAGCTTCGAACTGGCCGACGATGTCGCCGAAGCAAAATCTTGCGCCTCATAAAGGCCGACACGCAAGCCACGTCCAGCGGCATCAGCGGCAATCCCCGCTCCATTGATACCGCCACCGACGACAATCAGATCCAACACTTCGTTATTTGCTGCCATTTCCCCACCTCGACTACGACTTTCGCCAAATGTTCTTTTTCGCGCACAAGCGCTCGATATCGAGCACTATAGACAAATGATTGATTGAGATCATCATTATTATGCTCGAATGTTTAACTAATTATGATCGACATGGAATTTTAGTGAAAAAAAACGGGCTGCTTATTCAGCAGCCCGTTCGTACAGAAGGGGTGAGTTGGCCTCTAAGCCAATGACATTGATGGATTAACAAATAATTTCAATGTGCGTTTCATGCTCGGCCAGGCGCTTGGCCAATTCTTCTGGCGGAGTATGGTCGGTAAACAACATATCGATCTGGCTGATATCACCCAGGTTAACCATCGCATTTCGACCGAACTTGGTATGGTCGACCCCAAGCATCACACAGCGGCTATTTTCGATGATCGCTTGTTTCACCCGTACCTCGTGGTAATCAAAGTCAAGCAACGAGCCGTCAAGATCAATGCCACTTATACCCAAAATGCCAAAGTCGAGGCGGAACTGGGAAATAAAGTCCAACGTTGCTTCACCCACCATGCCGCCATCACGGTTACGCACTTCGCCACCAGCAAGGATCACCCGGAAGTCATCCTTGCCCGTCAAAATGCTCGCGACATTGAGGTTATTGGTCACAATGCGTAGATCATTATGGTCGAGCAATGCACGGGCGACGGCTTCCGGCGTTGTGCCGATATCAATGAACAAGGTCGCACCATCTGGAATATGGGCAACCATGGCCTGGGCAATGTTGTCTTTTTCAGCCAGCTGCATCACTTTACGGGTGCTGTATGAGGTATTAACTGAGCTCGATGGGATAGTCGCTCCACCATGGTGACGGCGGATCTTATTGTCTTCCGCCAACTCGTTGAGATCCCGTCGGATAGTCTGCGGACTCACATTAAACCGCTCAACCAAGTCATCGGTGCTGACGTAGCCTTGGGTTTTGACAAGATCAATTATTTCCTGGTGACGTTTACTCTGCTTCACGACTGACGCGGCTCCCTTTCGCTATGGCCTGGTACCTAACAAACTGTCTTATGCAATCGATATCAATAAGCCAAGTTCAGCTTGTAAAACAACAAGGCTCCGCACAATGCGAAGCCTTGTCATCTTACCTAGGGTCTAATCAAGATGCCAATGATGGCGCTCCCAATCATGCATTTTGTTCCAGCTGACCCGCTTCTTTCTCACGGTGCAAGCGGCTTTCACCAATCAATGCCAAAGTCAGGAAGAAGATAGACATGCCACAAGATGCCGTCAGTACCATAAAGCCGCCATCCCAACCGAAGTGGTCAACGGTATAACCCAAAATAGCGTTAGCGGCTACCGCACCACCGAGATAACCGAACAAGCCAGTCAGACCTGCCGCAGTACCCGCTGCTTTTTTCGGTGCCAGTTCAAGTGCATACAAACCAATCAGCATCACAGGGCCATAAATCAGGAAGCCGATAGCAACCAATGCTGCCATATCCACGGTTGGGTTGCCTGCTGGGTTGAACCAGTAAACCAGTACCGCAACGGTCACCAATGCCATGAACAGAATACCAGCAGGTGCACGACGGCCCTTAAAGAATTTATCCGACATCCAACCACACAATAATGTACCCGGGATCCCTGCCCACTCGTACAGGAAGTAAGCCCAAGATGATTTGTCGACAGTGAAGTGTTTCACTTCGCTCAGGTACACCGGCGCCCAGTCCAATACTCCGTAGCGGATCAGATAAACGAAGGCATTGGCAATCGCAATAAACCACAATAGTTTGTTGTTAAATAAATACTTGAAGAAGATTTCCTTGGCGGTCATCTCTTTTTCGTGGGAAGCGTCATAGCTATCCGGGTAGTCGTCTTTATGCTCTTCGATTGAAGGCAGGCCACAAGACTGCGGCGTATCGCGCATTACCAACAGGGTAAATACGGCCACCAGCAAGGCAAAGAAAGCCGGTACATAGAACGCCGATCTCCAATCATCATTGAATGCCCAAAGACCAAGCAGGAACATCGGACCAATCAAACCACCGCCCACGTTATGAGCAACGTTCCAGACCGAAACGACTTCCCCCCTTTCCTTACGCGACCACCAATGCACCATGGTACGGCCACAAGCAGGCCAGCCCATCCCCTGGAACCAACCGTTCAAAAACAGCAGAATAAACATGGCCGCAATACTGCTCGTTGCCCAAGGCATAAAGCCGAAGCACAACATCACAATCGCCGACATACTCAAGCCAGCTGCAAGGAAGTAGCGTGGGTTAGAGCGGTCAGACACACTACCCATCAAGAATTTCGACAAGCCATAAGCAATTGAAACGGCAGCCAGTGCTACACCCAGGTCACCGCGGCTGTAACCGTATTCTTCGATAAGGTAAGGCATGGCCAGGCTGAAATTTTTACGAACAAGGTAGTAGCCGGCATAGCCAAAGAAGATACCCGCGAAAAGCTGCCAACGCAGACGCTGGTAGGTGGAGTCGACCTGGCCATCAGGAAGACGCGCCCGATGCATTGCCGGTTTGAAAAGACCAAACATAGAATATTCCTTTTTATAATTTGTTGCGATGGTATGGGTACAAACGAATACCAGGCGAGCGAAAGTAATCAATTTCACTCAACGTATGCAAATTATTGCTCTAATGAAGGTAAGAAAATGTGAATGTTGTCAAATATGCAGATTAAATCGCTGCCTTGGGAGTAATATGCGGGGGGATTTCACTGAAAGTATGGACTAGCTTGATATATCAACAAAAAAGGTGAACACCCTATTACAGATATTCACCTTCTTTTAGCGCCAACATAGACCTATCGGCGTAACTTCGCATCCACCCACCCCAGGGCACAGCCACTGAGCAAGCCAAAGAGGTGGGCCATATTGGCTATGGACATGCCCAGTACATCGGCAAACCCCAACACCAACCAGGCGATCATAAAGACGACATAAGGCTTGGGAATGGATAAGCCGCGTTGCGGCGCCAGCCACCCCATCCACCAAATATAACCCAATAAGGCATAGACCACGCCAGACAAGCCGCCGAAGTTCGGGCCATGGAACCAAAATTGGGCAAACCCTGAGATCAACGCCGAGATCAGAAAAACCTGAAGAAGCTTAGCACTGCCACTGTGCCGTTCGAGCTGGCCACCTAGGATCCACCACCACAGACAATTGAAGATCACGTGCAGGGTCGAGAAGTGGATCAGCGCATGGGAGAAAAAGCGCCACAGCTGCCACTCATCTCCCTCCATCAACGGAAAGTGCATCAGGGCAAAAACGGGCTGTTGCAATCCCAGTAGCCAAAGCAGGTAAATCACGACCGAAACAGCCATCACCAAGAGCGTGAACGGCCCGGCTTGGGCGCGTACCAAACCGAGTAAACTAGGGCTGCGATAATGGAATTTGGCGGTCCGACTTTCAGCCACCTCCCATGATGCTGCCTGGTACTTACGATCAGAGGGATTGGAAAGAAACTGGTTGAGCTCAGCCTCTACTTCCACCCAATGCTGTCCGTCTTCCAGCCACAAGGCAAACAGCCCCTCGGGTTCGGGTGCCATTACCAGCGAAATACCACGCGAGGCCATATAATCAATAAACGCCTGCGCCTGGCGGGGGTTGTTCAATCCGGCTAAGCGGTGCATATCAATCTCCACAGTGAAAGACTTTCGGCTACATCAAGTGATGAAGCCAAGCGATACCTGTCCCGCCGCCGTCTTTGGGATCAGGCCATCTGGATACACGGAAATGCGCTGCGTTTCCAGGCCTCAAACCCACCATCGAGGCTGTAGACACAATCGAAGCCCTGATGAAGCAAGTACTGGGCTGCCCCTTGGCTGCTGACACCGTGGTAACACATCACAATCACAGGTTGCTCGAAATCAACCTCATCCATAAACGCGACCATTGTATCATTAGTTAGATGGAACGCGCCTTCAGGATGGCTAAGGGCATAGGACTGAGGATCGCGGATATCCACCAGCACCGCTTCGCTGCCATCCTTCGTAAGCAAGACATGGGCCTGCTCGGCAGAAATATGTTCAAATTGATCCATAATTACGCTGACTCTTATTGGTATTGATCAACAGGCGGGAACACCCGCCCAGGAAAAATGTGACGATCGTCCGTTTTGGCTGAAACCCTCTCACACCATCTTATTTTTCCATTGTAACCGATCAAGTTACTCACAACCCCATCGAATAAATAGGGATATCAGCCAAACGAAAAACGAAGCTGAAGCCGCGTATGGCAAGGGCTGACAATAAGAGCAGCCAATCCCCCGACCTCAAGATGATTAAAACACCACCAGCTGTGGACAACGCTGTGGATTGCGTTGATAATGTGTTTTGTAAAAATTGGATCCACTACATGTAGATCGGATCATGTAAAAAGCTGTGGATAAAACCCTTTTAACGTCACATTTCGCCTTGTTTTTGTGAGGTATCTCCCGGATTTTAGGCACAAAAAAACCAGCCTATGGCTGGTTTTATCTCTTCGCGATTTGTGGATAGTTTGCCGAAGATCCTCAGGCAAAATCCCCCACTGCTTCCTTAAGCTTTTTCATCGCATTTTTCTCTAGCTGGCGGATCCGCTCGGCTGAAACCTGGTAGTGTTCTGCCAGCTCTTGCAAGGTCGACTTGCTATCTTCCAACCAACGCGAGCGCACAATGTGCTGGCTTCGCTCATCAAGGCCAGATAGGGCGTTAGATAAACGGTTATTCGCGTGGGCTTCCCAGTTGTTTTCCTCAACGCTCAAGGCTACATCCGATGACTTATCTTCAAGATAATACGCTGGCGCACTGTAGCTAATGCCGCGATCATCATCTTCGGCTGGCATTTCAAAAGCCGGATCTTGGGCTGCAAGGCGGGACTCCATTTCACGAACTTCGTTCGCCTCAACACCGAGCTGCTCGGCGACCATCGCGACTTCATCATTGTTGAACCAACCAAGACGCTTTTTGGCCTTACGAAGGTTAAAGAACAATTTGCGCTGGGCTTTGGTTGTCGCAACCTTAACAATACGCCAGTTACGTAGAACATACTCATGGATCTCAGCTTTGATCCAGTGAACAGCAAATGACACCAAGCGAACCCCGACTTCCGGATTGAATCGCTTGACGGCTTTCATCAAGCCAATATTGCCTTCCTGAACCAAATCAGCCATTGGCAAGCCGTAGCCAGAATAGCCACGAGCGATGTGAACAACAAAGCGCAGATGAGACATAACCAATGCTTTCGCAGCATTAAGATCACCATCAAAATGAAGACGCTCAGCTAACTCGCGCTCCTGCTCCGCCGACAGCATAGGATAGCCGTTAACGCTCTGGACATAACTATCCAGACTATCTGCAGTAACCAGAGCCATTGAAGTCATCTCTTTTGTCATTCAACAAACCTCGTTTATTTTTTGTACCAATGCGAAATTGCATGAACCGCCAATGATGCCTGTAAAATAGGCCCCATTGCAAGTAAGCCGCGTAATTTACACTATTTGTAGAGTTAAAAATGTCAGATAGGTTCAATTTCTTTCAAATGACGCCCGGCAGACAAACGCGCAGCCAATAAGCCAAGAAAAACCGATATCATCAACAAAATCAATGATTCATCCCAGCTAAAACCGACCATTCTAAACGGGCTGTCATACAAATTAGCCAAGTGGGCTACTGCGCCATCCAGCAGCATCGCAACCAATGCAGTCAGGACCCATGCCGCCACACCGCCGATCAAACCATACCAAACACCGGTATAGAGATAAGGGCGCAGGATAAAACTGTCGGTAGCCCCGACCAGCTTCATAACCTGAATTTCATCACGCTGGTTAAGTACCTGCAAACGCAGGGTATTTCCAACAATCAAGAACACCGCAAACAGCATCAGCCCGGAGATAATCATAGCCAGAATAACCACAAGTTGCTTAATCGCAGCCAAACGCTGGAGCCAATCGCTGTCGAGACGTACTTCATCCACCCCGTTCTCGAGGCGCAGACGCGAGGCGAGTTCGGTCGCCTTAGCATCCAGTTGCCAAGCCTCGGTCGGCTTGACTATCAACACTGCAGGCAACGGATTGTCATCAAGCAGACTCAGGGCTTGTTCAAACCCCGCCTGCTGGCGAAATTCAACCAGTCCCTGTTCAGGAGAAATAGATTCCAGCGATTCGATCTCTGGCCATTGGACCAGTTCATCATGCAATTGCTTAACCCGTCCTGCCGACGTACCCGGCTCTACATATACCGTCATCTGAGTCGGGTTCTGCCACACCTGCGCCACTAGAGTGACATTCTTGGCAAACAGATAGAAGCTGGTCGGCAGGGTCAAGGCAAAAGCCAATACTGCCAAGGTCAGGATGTTGCCCAGCGGACGGCGTATCATGTCAGCGAGTGACTGCTTACATTGCTGTTTGTGCAAGGCAAAAAAGCCGGTTTTATTTTGCGCCACTGGCTAACTCCCTCAATTGTCCCTGATGCAGATCCAACCGGCGGTAGTGATGGGTGGTCAGCAATGAAGTGTCGTGGGTCGCCATCAGCACCGTGACTCCGACCCGGTTGAATTCTTCGAACAATGACATGATCTGGCGTGATAACGCCGCGTCAAGATTACCGGTCGGCTCATCGGCCAGTAATAACATCGGCTTGTTGACTATCGCCCGGGCAATACCCACCCGCTGTTGCTCGCCCCCGGAGAGCTGGACCGGTAGACAACGGGCCTTGTCCAGCAGGCCGACCTTGTCGAGTGCCGCCGATACTCGGCGCTTGATCTCATTCTCAGTGGCCAGTTCGACCCGCAGCGGCAGCGCTACGTTGTCGTAGATAGTCCTATCCATCAACAACTTATGGTCCTGAAATATAATACCGATATTGCGACGTAGGAACGGGATCTGCTTATTCTCAAGACGAGTTATATCATGCCCATTGAATATGATCTTGCCGTCACTTGGACGCTCGATGGCACAGATCAGTTTCAGCAGGGTACTCTTACCCGCACCCGAATGCCCGGTCAGAAACGCCATATCTGCTGGTTGCAGATGGAAATCGACCTTTTGCAGGGCTTGGCGTCCGCCCCGATAAGCCTTACTTACCTGCTGAAACCGAATCACACTTTAATCCTCGTCACTAAACAGCGCTTCGATAAATTCATCCGCCGCAAACGGGCGTAAATCCTCGATCCCTTCACCAATACCGATGTAGCGGATTGGAATATTGAACTGATCGGCAATCGCAAAGATCACACCACCTTTAGCGGTGCCGTCCAGTTTGGTCAGGGTAATACCGGTCACCGGTGCCACCTCGCTGAACAACTTGGCCTGGCTGATCGCATTCTGTCCAGTACCGGCGTCGACGGTTAGCATAATTTCATGCGGCGCATGCACGTCAACCTTCTTCATCACGCGGACAATCTTGCGTAATTCTTCCATCAGGTTGCCTTTGTTTTGCAGGCGTCCGGCAGTATCGGCGATCACCACGTCAACGTTTTTCGCCTTGGCCGACTCGATTGCATCGTAAATCACCGAGGCACTGTCAGCCCCAGTGTGCTGGGCAACAACGGGGACATTGTTACGCTCACCCCAAACTTGCAGCTGTTCAACCGCCGCGGCACGGAAGGTATCACCGGCGGCCAGCATCACTGATTTACCCTGACTCTGGAACTGCTTGGCCAGTTTACCTATGGTAGTGGTCTTACCGACACCGTTCACCCCAACCATCAAGATCACATAGGGCTTCTTAGCATCATCAATTAGCAACGGCTGCTCGACCTTGGCCAGCATGTCGGCCAACTCTTCTTTCAGCAGGCCATACAGGGCATCACCATCTTTCAATGATTTGCGATCAGCTTTTTCGGTCAGGTTTTCGATGATCTTAAGCGTCGTGTCCATACCGACATCAGCCATCAGCAGCTGCTCTTCCAGCTCCTCGAACAAATCATCGTCAATTTTCTTGCCACGGAACAAGCTGGCAAAGCCCGAGCCGAAATTACTCTTAGTTTTCTTCAGGCCACGCATCAAGCGGGCGAAGAAGCCTTCGCTCTTCGGTTTTTCTTGCAGGGCCTCAGCATCTTGTAACTGATTTTCTTGCAACCGGGTTTCTTGTGCCTTGGCTTCTTCCTCAGCAGTCACTTGAGCTTCAGCTTCGGCTTCTGCCGCTGCTTTCGCTGCCGCCTCGGCTTCGGCGTCCGCCGCTGCTTTCGCTGCCGCCTCGGCTTCGGCGTCCGCCGCTGCTTTCGCTGCCGCTTCGACTTCGGCGTCCGCCGCTGCTTTCACTGCCGCCTCGGCTTCGGCGTCCGCCGCTGCTTTCGCTGCAGCCTCAACATCTAGCTGTTCATTCGATTGTTCTTTTACCGCGTCAGCTTCAGCTGAAACAGTTGATTGTTCTTGATTTTGTTCGGTTTGCTCCTCAGAGCCAAAACCCAACCACGAAAATAATCCGCGTTTCTTTTTTTCTGCCATTGGCAAATCCTAGAGCTTGATTGGTACAATTTGCGGCCTAAACACAGGTGTATTCCCTCAGCGGCATAATTTCGGCATGCTTGTTTTCGCATACTGCCGAGGGGTTTAGGTATACTATCATTTTCTAAACGGTCGAAGAAATCTATGACAAGACGCAGACAACAATCAGGGCAAAATACGCCAAACAGTGGCCGTGACGGGTTCGTAAGGATCATCAGCGGGCGCTGGCGCGGGCGTAAACTGCCCGTTCACGACGTTGAAGGCCTTCGCCCGACCACAGATCGAGTCAAAGAGACCGTTTTCAACTGGTTGGCGCAAGACATTATTGAGTCCCGCTGCCTTGACCTGTTCACCGGCAGCGGCAGTTTAAGCTTTGAGGCCCTTTCCCGAGGAGCTAGCCATGTCACCATGCTAGAGCTCGACAAAAAAGCCGCTGAACAGCTAGAAAAAAACCGAGCAACGCTCGATGCCGACAACGCCAAGGTACTCAATACCGACAGCCTGGCGTTCTTAAAGCAGTCTGGCACCCCGCATGATGTGGTGTTTATCGACCCTCCTTTTCGCAAAGGCCTGCTTGATGAAGCGATAGCTCTGCTTGAACTAAATAACTGGCTATCGCCCCATGCCGTTATTTACATTGAAGCAGAAAAAGAATTCGGAGAACCAGTGACGCCAGCCCACTGGCAACTTCACAGGGAAAAAACAGCGGGACAGGTCTGTTACCGCTTATTCGAAAGAGAGGGAGCATGAAAGCACTGATTTTACTTGCTAAAGCGGCGATCGGCTTTGTCTGGCTGATTTTGCTAATCAACATTTTTCACCCGTTTCCTGGGGTCGCAGCAATGGCACTCTATATCATGACCGGGTTCTTGTTCATGATGCATGGCCTGCAAATGCTGATTTTCATCGGTGCTTTCGGTGACAAAATTACCATGACCCGCTGGGAAAAGTGGTCAATATTGATCTTCGGCATTTTTGCCCTGCTTGATATCCGACGCAAGCATATGATGTAAAACCAGCAAAAATTGAAAAAAAAGAGCGAGATTAATAACCTCGCTCTTTTTCCATTAAGACATCATGAAAAATTTTCGGATCCCATCCAGGAACATCTGGGTCGATATCATGATCAATAACAACCCCATCAAGCGCTCAACGGCCTTGAGTCCCTTCTCGCCAAGTAAGCGGTTGAACACTTCATAGAACATCAAAATCACAAATGATGCTCCCCACGCCAACAACACGGCAATCACCCAATCCGTAGTACGGCCTGGATCCTGATTCGATAACAACAGCAGCGATGCCAGCACTGACGGTCCGGCAATCATCGGGATCGCCATCGGCACAATAAATGGCTCTTCACCCGCGGCAAGTCCAGTTACCCCACCGGGCTGCGGGAAAATCATCCTAATCGCTATCAAGAATAAAATGATACCGCCGGAGATGCTGACGGTCTCTGTCGAGACATGCAGGAAGTTCAGCATTTTCTGGCCACCGAACAGGAACAACAGCAAGATCACCAAAGCAATCAACAGCTCCCTAACCATAATAAAGCGACGACGCTTAGGCTCAATATGCCGCAAGATAGACAACATAACCGGCAAATTGCCGAGCGGATCCATGATCAGAAATAGCATGACCGCCGCAGAAATAATTTCCACAGAGCAGACCTCAGATAGAGAAAAAGTAAAAGAAGTATTAAGAATTAAGAACGATCAGCCAGAAAGCCAATCAGAGGCGGAGGAGTATAACAAAGCATCAGCAGGGTGGCGATATTTTTACCACCCATGTATCAAAGCGGCTAGCGGGCGCTAGCCAACTAAAAACAGAACTAGTGGTTGCACATCCGTTCACGGTTTGCCGCGACATACTCGCCGTCCTGTAGCACCTTACGACGATCTAATAGGAAAGTCATCAAAGCATCAAATGTCAGGTCTTGCTGGCTGCACGTATAGAAACGCACATCTTCGCCATATTCAGCAACAATCGCCTGCTTCAGGCTAGCAAAGGTATATGGGGTTTCAGCGGCCAATAACATATTCAACAGGTTATGGGCATGAACTTGATTATCACTCATCGTAAGTATTCTCTTCACCGCACAATTTCACCATTGTAACGGCCACCTGCAGCGGAATATTTGACCAAAAACAAATTAATGCATTTTATATGTATGTTTATAGCTCCGCCAACCTGTCCTGCCCGCACTGCCAACACAATTCGAACTGGCTGCCATTGGCCTCCCCACAAACCGGGCAGAACCACCCCGACGGATCGGCATGTTCATACTGCTCTAACAGTAACTGGGCACTGGATTGCTGAGACGCTTTTACCCATAAGCCGACTTCTACCACATTGGCTGGCAGCTCACCGGCGGCGGCACCTAGCCCCTCGCCGCTGAGCTGAACCTCAATTTGCCTGGCTTCCAGCATCCCCTTAAGGCTATGCGCTTCAAGGGCGTTACCGGCATCGTAGATTTTACACCACACTTCTGACATAGCCTTCCCCATACCTGTTGCCTGCTACCAGTATGATCTACAGACAGGCTAATGGCTGGAATAGTTTCATTTATCAGTCACTACACGGCCAGCAAGGTGGCAACAAATAACGACTGGGCAAGAAAATAGCTGGTCATGATCATTGAGGTTGCCGCTTTAAACGGCCCACGAAAGCGATCAATCGCCAAACAGAGATCGGAAAACATAAAGATTGCCGCCCCAACAAAAGCCAACAGTGCCGGCGTTGTTGCTGTGGTTAGCCAAAATTCACCGGCCGCCCAGGCCATTTGGGAGATAACGGCAATATAGACAGCAACCGGTATCAGCATCTTTCCCAGCGAGGGCAGTAACAACAGGAAAACAATCACACCGGCGGCAGCCAGCATAGCAGGCAGCCACCAAACAATCTGGCTACCAAGCTGGGACCAGAACGCCACAGAATAACTGATATGCGCCAGGGCGAAGGCCACCAAGCCGGGGATAAACCGATCTTTGGGCCACATAAGAAAAACATCGCCCACAACGGACAATACCAGCCCCAACAAGATAGCCAAGTGATAGATCCCGCCATCACCAGCCGGCCACGCGACGACAAGCAACATTAGCAAAGTAACAGGCTTGAATAGATAAAATTGCCAGCGGGGACCATGGTACGCGGCTGTGATGTGTAGAAGAGCAGAAAGAGAAATGGCTAACCAAACCCACATAGTTTCACCGTTATTATTATGGAATTGCACAGGGCAAAATGCTGAGCACTCAGTGGCTAGCACAGTTTAGGATCTAACAGGCGATTGTCTAGCAAGGAAGGTCAATAACTAGCGGCGAATCATATTTATCATCAACTCAGCGGATCTTCTATGAACATCTTGATATCACCGATTAGAAAAACGAAATAGCAAACGTTTGGCATGGCTTAAACCTTCTTTTTTGTCTATAGCACTAGTCAGCACACTCAAAAGCAAAGCCAAAACACCGAGTACCCCCTCCAGAACAACAGTTAAAAGCCCTAAAATACAAAAAGATAAAAGACAAAAAAATATCTTTACCGTAATTTAACCACGCCCCATTCAAAAACAGTACTTAGCGCTAATCACTTAAGGCAAATACATAAAACCAACGCAAATATGCACTTCAAAAGCTTATAAATCGTTAAAAGTGACTAATCGACAAGTTGAAAGACAGCAATTAATACCACTTTCGATCAGCAAGGACGCTTGACGCCAATTTTAAAGCAAAAATACAAAAACCAAAAAATCACAATGAAAAACCAACCACGACACAATAAAAAAAACCTAAAAACCAATAGATTAAAAACAACAAGCCATCAACCACCTCAATCAGAACAATTTTCAACCACGCCAAAAAACACAGTTCACTTAACCATACAAGGCTCAAACCAGCCTCCATAAATTATTTTTATGACAACAATATGACAATTCAGCTTGATAAAAGCATAAAATAAGTGCTATTCTTATTTACAACATCAACTCAGCAGCTACAAGGAGCCTCTGCATGTTCACACCTTCACAAAAACAAGGCCTTATGATGATCGCAGTGGTTGTCGGATTAATGACGCTGCCAGTGATTTATTAAGCAAAAAAAATTCAAAAAAAAGGTGCCTTTCGGCACCTTTTTTGTTTTATCCAATAAATTCCATTCGCCAGAGAAGTCTATACCACAGACTGTTGACCTTACCACCCGTTAAGGGGTCAAATCGATCCGGTGCCAATGAAGGGAATAGAACCATATTGCCAGCGCAGTCACCCCAACAACCAATAATACAGCTGCCGTCCAGACAAAACGGCCACTTCGCGGGGTAAGTTCCTTTTCGCATGCATTACAAGCAGCAATAAACCCTTTCTTGTCGTCGAGCTTATACCCTTCTTCATGCACGGTTTTGTTACGGACAGAAGCAATAAAACGTAACTTTGGAATAATTTCGTGTGGCAGGCGTTCTTCACAACTAGTGATCAGCTGGTGCAAGCCCTTGCCCTCAGCATGGTAATGCTCACGCAATAGGCTTTCAATCCGCCTTGAACGTGTTACCACTAACTCAATGTTTGCCATCTAATCTCTTCCTTGCTCACTCTTTCTACTAACTTACCTCGACTTTGCACTAAAGCAAAGTACTGCGTCTCCCAGAGAGCGCAGATACCACCAAGGAATACTTGCAGGACTGGGTCGTATATCCATTAAAACCATACTTGCAGCGATCACGCTTTTTACGACTGATCATATCCAGTAATCAAGACTTGCCCAATAATGAGTTCTCGTTGCGTACAACAAGGAAGTCCTATGCCAACCAGCGTTCCCATTATCATCCTAGCTCTGCTAGCCATTGCTATATTTTGCTTCATCCGAGTCTACCGCCAACACACCGTGGGTGAGAATGCCCCGGAAAAGCAAGCCGAAGTCCAGATCCTCGACAAGCAAAGCTCACCGGTTATTGGTGCTCGCCAGGGGGAGGACGACGAGGAATACTGGATTTATGTGCAGCCGACAAAAGGCGGGCCAAAACGTGAGTTTATGGTGGGTATCCATTATTTCCATGCCCTTAACCCAGGAGATAAGGGAATCATGACCTACCAAGGCGTCACATTCCGCCACTTTGCTCGACACCGGGATGAGTGAGCTTTTTGGCCTCAAACTCAAGGCACTAACCAAGCGGTTTTAGGGCTTTTTCCCAATAGCCAGCTGGCAGCAAGGGCCAATGCCGTGATGATCACCGTCCAGAACGGGATCATCAGCACCGGTGGCAGGAAGTACCAGTCATACGCCCTTACTGGCCATAAAAAGATAGGGTGAAGTAAATAGATCCCAAGGCTATAGCGGCTCATAAAGGCCAGCTTATCAAGCCAGCCTTCGCTGATCTTATCTGCCACATACCTGCCCAGCGCAAAAATCATGGCGGCGATAAGCGCGGTATTGAGTGTTTTGTAAGACATCCAGCGGCCAACCTGGTATTCCCCGGCAGCAAAACTATTGCTCAACACCATGGCATCGGTTAGCAACAGCGCTACGATACCCAGAGGCAGTAGCCACTTCAAGCTCGGCCAACGCAGCTGATACACGCAGTAGCCAAACAGTAAGTAACCACTATACAAAACCAGCTCATGGTTCCAAGGGCCATCAATTTTGAACAGGAACGAGGTTGTCAGAGCCAGCCATACCCAGGTCAGGGCCAGTGTCGTCTGCCTGTCGTAATGCTGGACAAAGTGGCGCAGGAAAGGCACAACGAAATAGAGCGGGATAAAGTAATAGAAAAACCCAAGGTGGTAGTAGGTTTCATGTACCGGCAGTGCCTTTAACGTTTCGAGCGCCACATCACCATTAAACCCCGCAGGCGACACGCCTGATAACCAAGCATAAAACACCGACCATACCAGAAAAGGCAGCAATACCTTACCGAGTCGACGGCGGACATAATAGCCAAGTTCAAACGGCCGGGTGTCAGTCAACATCAAGGCGCCAGTGATCATAATAAAGATGGGTACTGCCCAGCGGCTGAAACTATTAAAAGTGGTCGCGGTTACCCAACCGCTATCGGGCATCACTCCAAACTGATCTCGATAAGGGCCCAGTACGTGTATGACTACCACCGCGACAGCGGCGACACAGCGCAACACATCAAAAAAACGAACCTTCTCCCTCACCCCAGCCCCCTCACTGCACAAACTAAAAAGGGTATCCCGTTGGGATACCCTTTTGAATATAGCAGGCGATTAATATTAAGTAACTGAATAGGCGTGGATTTGCAGACAAAATCACCCAACACTGACATTCAGAATAAACACATCTCTGCTAACCCTTATGGCTGTTGACGAGTCGCAGCCAACACGATTTCACGAATACACAGATGCTGCGGCTGCTGATAAGCATAATTAATGGCATTGGCAATATCCTGCGGCGCAATGACTCCCCCCATCCCGTCTTTCCACTCTTCATAGCCCGCTTTAATCGCATCACTGGTAGTGTGGCTTAGCAGTTCGGTGTCCACCGCGCCAGGAGCAATCGTAATAAAGCGCACGTTGTCGTCAGCCACTTCTTCACGAATATTTTCAGTAATTGCATGAACCGCGAACTTGGTACCACAATAAGCGGCATGGTTAGGGAACGTCTTGCGACCAGCCACCGAGCTGATATTGATCACGGTCCCGCCCTGGCGCGCTTTCATCTTGGCCAGCACCGCATGAATACCGTTTAGCAGGCCCAGCACGTTAACATCAAACATCGTTTTCCATTCAGCGGGATCTTGCTCATGGGCAAGGCCAAGCAACATCATTCCAGCATTATTGATCAGACAATCCACCGGGCCGAACTGAGCTTCCGCTTCCTCTATTGCCGCAGAAAATGCCGGGGCATCGGTTACATCCACTTGGCGGCAAAGGGTATTTGGCAGCCCCAACGCCGTCATTCGATCAATACGACGAGCCAGCAATAATAGAGGGTGACCTTGTGCTGATAATGTTCTGGCTGTCGCCTCACCAATACCAGAACTTGCGCCAGTGATCACAACGAGAGACTTAGACATAGTTTCACCTTATATAGAAAGAGACAATCACCCCGGGCGTTTTCCCGCCAGGATATTACCAGTGGCCACCAGCAGTTGGGCGCCACTATAACGGTCCAATCCCTTAGTGAAAAATATCGATTACCTCTGCTTATCATAAGTTTTAGCTATGGGTACTCTTACTTCCAATCTGTGCCCCACTAAAAATGATAACCGGCCGTTAATAAAATGCTACCAAGCGAATTTAATTGGAGGAAAATTACCCTTTTTGTGAATGTAAGCACGGCTTTTTCGAGCTGCTATTTCTAATCAATTGATATCCGGTTATTGAGCAAAGGTTAACAAACCAAAAATGGACAACCTATTTCATAAAGATCAACACTAACAAACGGAATAACCATCACACAAACAGCACAAAAAAACCAAAAATTAACAATAACCAGACAAAAAACAAGCAATCGACACATTTTGACACAATTATATCTTGTTTGTGACGTTAACAATGGCGTAACCTTCCACGCGACAAAAGATGTACCCATTGATGGGATTAAAACGATAAATGGAGGTCGTGATGCATTCATCTGCTTCACCGCAAACACAACAACAACCGAAGAAAACGTTATTTACCCGTTTTCTAGATACCGTCGAGTGGCTAGGCAACCTGCTACCACACCCAATTACCCTTTTTGCCCTTTTCTGTGTGGCTATTCTGGTGCTATCCGGTATTGCCGGCTACTTCGGCGTCTCTGTCGTCGACCCACGCCCAGAAGGCGCAGCGGGCCGGGCTGCTGACGGGATGATTCATGTTGTAAGCCTATTCAATGCAGAAGGCCTACAACGAATCGTTGCTAACTTGGTAACCAACTTCACCGGTTTTGCCCCACTAGGTACCGTACTGGTCGCTATGTTGGGCGTGGCGATTGCCGAGCACTCAGGCATGCTGTCATCAGCTATGCGTGGTTTGGTTATGGGCGCATCAAAGCGCATGGTAACCTTCGTGGTTATTTTCGCCGGTATCATTTCAAACACAGCGTCTGAGCTAGGCTACGTGGTACTGGTACCGCTAGCAGCTATGCTATTCCACTCTCTGGGCCGCCACCCGCTAGCAGGTCTAGCTGCGGCGTTTGCCGGTGTATCTGGTGGCTACAGTGCTAACCTTCTGCTTGGTACGGTTGACCCGTTGCTATCGGGCATTACCCAGACAGCAGCACAAATGATCGATCCGAACTACTCTGTTGGCCCTGAGGCTAACTGGTACTTCATGTTTGCATCAACCTTTGCTATCACCATCATGGGTGCGTTTGTTACCGAAAAGATTGTTGAGCCGAAACTGGGTAAATACAACCCGGAAGAAGCCAGTGAAGATCTCGGTAGCGACAAGCTTGGCAAAATCACCGCTCTTGAGAAGAAAGGCCTGAAAATGGCAGGTCTTGCCGCTCTTGTTGTGGCAGGCATGCTGGCACTGACCATCGTGCCGGAAAATGGTATCTTGCGTCACCCTGAAACGGGCATGGTTGCAGGTTCACCGTTCTTGAAAGGTATCGTCGCCTTCATCTTCGTTTTCTTCGCTGTTCCTGGCTTTGTCTACGGTAAAGTTGTCGGCACCATGAAGAATGACCGCGATGTGATTGATGCGATGTCAAAATCCATGTCTTCAATGGGCATGTACATCGTACTGGTGTTCTTCGCCGCTCAGTTCGTGGCTTTCTTTAGCTGGACTAACTTCGGACAGGTGTTCGCCGTTGGCGGTGCTGACTTCCTGCAGTCAATCGGTCTGACTGGCCCGGCACTGTTCTTTGCCTTCATCCTGATGTGTGGCTTCATCAACCTAATGCTAGGTTCGGCATCGGCACAGTGGGCGGTAACGGCACCGATCTTTGTCCCTATGCTAATGCTGGTTGGCTATGCACCGGAAACCATTCAGGCGGCTTACCGTATCGGTGACTCGGTGACCAACATTATCACGCCGATGATGAGCTACTTTGGTATGATCCTAGCGGTAGCAACTCGCTACAAGAAGAACCTAGGCCTAGGTACGCTGATCTCCACCATGCTGCCTTACTCACTCGTCTTCATCGTTGGCTGGAGCCTGATGTTCTACGTATGGGTATTCGTATTCGGTGTGCCTGTTGGTCCAGGCGCTGCGACCTACTACAGCGTAGGCTAACACGACACTCTGTTACCAAAGCCGGGCTTATGCCCGGCTTTGTATTTTCAGCCCCACACTCACATCCGCAATAGCGTTATTTTCCAAGGCGCTTTGCTATCATAAGCTCCATCACTTGCCAGCTTGAGCACTCCCATGGATCTCCGCCTCCTGCGCTTTTTTGTCACCGTCTACGAAGAGAAGAACATCACCCTCGCTGCCGAGCGCTGCTTTGTCTCCCAGCCATCGATATCCAACGCCATCAAACAGCTAGAAGCTGAGCTCAATACCACCTTGTTCGAGCGTCACAAGAAAGGGGTCAACCTGACCG
Source organism: Photobacterium pectinilyticum (assembly GCF_024357955.1). GTDB lineage: Bacteria > Pseudomonadota > Gammaproteobacteria > Enterobacterales > Vibrionaceae > Photobacterium > Photobacterium pectinilyticum. The sequence continues at coordinate 28,999 of NZ_JANEYT010000002.1, read as the reverse complement.
ACGAGGCCCATTACCTTTATCCACTGGCCGTCAGGTTGCTCGGGGACGTCAATCGCCTACCGGTGTTGTTCCAGCAGCGCACTGAGTGCCTGCCACTCAAGTTAGCCAATTTCCCCGACCTGAGCCAAGCCGCCCTTGCCAGGGTTTTCCGCTGCCTCAATGAACATATTCCGAATGTACTATTAGAATTGGTGGATCATGATGTGCCCGCGGATGCGCGCCTGACGCTCGATATGTTCAAACAAAACGGTGAGATTTTTCTGCCGCTGTGGGAGGAGGATTATGTACTGTGCATGCTGCCATCCCATCCGCTGGCCAAACTGGACAAGGTCAAACCGGAACAGCTCCACCAGCATGATTTTATCGAATGCCCGCCGTGCGAAGCCCACCAGCAAACTATCGGCCTACTAGCCTGCGACGGGCTGGCGGTCAATCTGGTTGCCAAGGCCGAGCATAAAACTCAAGTGATGCATCTGGTACAGGCCGGCCTTGGCATTTCCTTCCTACCAACCGGGGTGCTGGAGACCGCCAAGGAACTGGTCACCGTCCCGCTTGATGGGCCACGGATGTTTCGCCGGCTCGGGTTATGTTACCCGGCCAACAAGACACTAAATCCAGCCCTAACCGAAACGGTGAAGGCTCTGAGCCAATTTGTACGGCAGTAAGCGTACGGGCGGAAGTGGGGGATCTACGGCAACCGTCGTCATCCCCCCAAAGCTGTAGCGCCTTATGACAACATCTTGTATGGCATTGGGTTATACTTGGCCCAGATGCTGTTAACCGAGATGATAAATGACTGTCCAGCCCCCCTCTTTTTTTGAACTATCCCAAGAAAGCTGCTTTGAAGAGACCATGGCCGGGCCCGTCGCCAACCTGTGGCAACAGCGTCAAGAGGGCATGTTCCAGGGAAGCAACCACACCAATATTGGCTGGGTCGCCTTGACCGGCAACAATCCAGATAAAGCCATTATTGTGGTTAACGGCCGGGTTGAAAGCTACTGGAAATACCAAGAGCTTTTTTATGACCTCGTTCGCCAGGGCTACGATATTTTTGCCCTTGACCATAGGGGCCAAGGCGTCTCCGACCGAATAGCCGAAGATACCGAGTTGGGCCATGTCGGCCACTTCGATGACTATGTTAACGATTTAGACACCTTCATCGAGTCAGTGGTCAAGCCCAAAGGCTACCAACAGCTATTTATGCTCGGCCACTCGATGGGGGGAACAATTACCAGCCTGTATCTGGCCCGCCATCCCGGTTCTATTGAGCGGGCAGTACTCAGCGCTCCGATGCACGGCATCAACATCAACAAGTGGATGCGCCCTATTGCCTCGCCCCTTGCCCGGGCGATGGAACAGCTGCAGGGCCAGCCAAGCTATGCGCCGGGACAGGTTCCCTATTACCCCAAACCCTTTAGCAACAACCCGTTGACCCAGAGCAAGGTTCGCTACCAGTGGTTTCGAGATCTCTACGAGCACAAGCCGGAACTGAAAGTCGGTGGCCCGAGCGCCCGTTGGGTGTGGCAAGGTTTGGCGGCGGCCAAGCGCTGCATCAGCGAGGCGGGCAGCATTTCCACCCCGATCCTGCTGCTACAGGCCAGCGAAGATACCATCATCGATAATGCCGCCCAGCAACAGTTTCATCAGGCCATGGTGCAAGCCAACCGTGACTGCCAGTTCAAGGTTATTGAAGGCGCTCGCCACGAGCTGCTGTTCGAGACCGATACCTACCGCAGTCCGGCGCTGATCTCTGCCCTGGAGCATTTCCGGAAAGCGGAAATACCCAACGGATAAAATAGCCTCCTTTCTCTTGGGGGAACTGGTTTAATATTGCACTGTTCCCCCAGTGCTTCGGCGTTGGGCCTCTGTTTCTACCGCGAGAGGTTTCATGTACCAAATTATTGCATCGGATCTGGATGGCACCCTGCTAACACCAGACCATAAGATTGCCCCATTTACTAAAGATACCCTCAACCAGCTTCACCACCAGGGTAAAGACTTCATCTTCGCCACCGGCCGTCACCACATTGATGTAGCGGGGCTGCGCGAGCAATTGGGGATCCCGGCTTACATGATCACCTCCAACGGCGCCCGGGTACACAACTGCAAGAACGAAGTGATCTTCAAGCAGGATGTCCAACCCGAGGTCATTACCGGCATCATTGCGATGACCAAACAGGATCCGGAGCTGAGAATCCATATCTACCGCAACGATGATTGGCTGCTGAACCAGGAAGATCCAACCCTGCGCGAGTTCCATGATAGCTTCAGCTACCAGCTGTTTGATGTCGAGAACCCACCGCTAGAAGGCGTGGCCAAGCTTTTCTTCACCCGCGACGACCGCGATCATGACAAGTTGGTGGAGTGGGAAAATAAAATCAACGCCGAGTTTGGCAACCAGGCCAATGTCGCCTTTTCGACCCCGTGGTGTCTTGAAGTCATGGATACAGGTGTATCCAAAGGCCATGCTCTGGAAGCCGTTGCCAAAGAAAAGGGCTATGCGTTGGCTGATTGTATTGCCTTCGGTGACGGGATGAACGATGTCGAGATGCTAACCATGGCTGGCAAGGGCTTAGTAATGGGTACTTCCCATGCCAAGGTCAAGGCAGCCCTGCCCGACAACGAGATGATCGGCGACTGCAGCGATGAGGCAGTGGCCCACTACCTCAGTGAACGTTTTCTTAAGTAAGGCCCACAGCGGAAAAACGATCAGGAAGCAGTTGAGCTGCTTCCTTTTGTGTCGCGGTGTTAAAACTGCCCGGTCATCTGCAGGATTTCATGCCATTGGTCTTCGCTAACGGGCATGATACTGAGGCGATTGCCCCGCTTGACCAGCGGCATCTCAGACAAAGCGGGATTGGCTTTCATCCGCTTCAATGACACAAGACGCAAGTGACGGCGATATTCGATATCCACCATGATCCAGCGCGGATTGTCCGGGGCGGATTTCGGGTCGAAATACGGCCCCTCGGGATCAAACTGGAAATGGTCTGGATAGGCTTCGCGCACCACCTCGGCAATCCCCACCACACCGACATCCTTGCAGGAAGAATGGTAAATCAACACCTGATCCCCTAGCTTTATAGCATCACGCATCATATTTCGCGCCTGATAGTTCCTGACACCTTCCCAGCAGGAAACTTTTTGCTGCTTGAGCGTGTCTATCGAAAAGGTGTCCGGCTCTGTCTTGAATAACCAATACGCCATTCTGATACTCTTTTATTTATCTGGTATAACTGACTTTATACCCAGCCTATCACAACGAGGGATCCCGATGATATGCCGACAACTGCCCCTGGTACCAATAGCCGCCGCCCTGCTGCTAGCAGGCTGTGCCAGTGATCCTGCCACCGGTCCAACGCCAGAAGAAGAAGCGCTAACCACCCCTGACGTGTCCACCAGTAGCGGCAAGGTACAGGCTTTTATGCTGCGCGGTCAGGTCGTCTTCGGCCACGAAAGCCGCAGCATCCAGCCATGTGGTAGCAATCAACAGTATTGGCTGCATCTGCCAGCCGGTGATCTGCCTGCCGCTAATGCGGTCGCACCACGCGGATACGAGCCGATGTACGGCGAGTTTATCGGTTATCTCGAACCGGCACCGGAAGAGGGATTTGCCGCCAGCTACAATGCCCGTTTCAACGTCAAACAAATCAATTTACTGGCCAGCGAGATGAATCAGGCCTGCCAGCAACCGCCACGTAAGACACGGGCATTTGGCAATGAGCCAGGGTGGACTGTCGAAATCGCCGAGGACACCGTTTCTCTCAGCCGGATCAGCTACCCGACCCAGCAGCAGGCGATTTCCAGCCGCGATATCCGCTCAGGGCAGCAAACTTACAAGGGGAGAGACTTCACCCTGACCATGACTCAGGCCCAGTGCAACGACACCATGAGCGATGCCCTTTATGGCTGGCAGTCGACGCTGATATGGCAAGGCACGGAATATACCGGTTGCGCCACACTCGGAGCCACCGATGTTACCCAGCATTGGGTCGGCCAATATCAGGGCCACAGCGATTTGGGTGTCACAGTCCTGACAACCACACTAAACCTGCTGCCGGATCACTCGGCGGTCACCGCGTACAGCTACAGTGATGGACAGCCGGGGCTGAGCGAGAAGGGCTTCTGGCAACAAGCCGGCCATGGCAAGATAAAAGTCACCATGGCCCAGTATCAAGGCCGCCGATTGATCAGTGAAAGGCTATTTACCCGTGAAGATGGCCAATTGTCGACCCGCCAAGAGGTCATTAACGGTGAAACCTATGATCTGGGCGAAAGTGGCCTGACCCTCGACAAACTCAGTCCAATCCAAGAGTAGACCGCTCTTAAAGCAAGAAGCCTTCCACTTTTCCTTTAGGTTATGCCACACTCCGTGGCATAACCCTTAGGCCAGACTGACCATCATGACCACACCCTGCCCACGCTGCGGCTTTCACCACAATTGCATCTGCGATGCCGAGCCGACTCTGGCCTGTTCGCATGCTTTTGTCTTGCTCACCCACCCAAAGGAAATGGGCAAAGACACCAACACTGGCCAGTTGATGGAGCGCAGCCTGCCCCACTGCCTACGCCAAATATGGGATCGAGTCACCCCTCCGCAAGCGCTGCTGGATATGCTAGCCGATCCCCAGTACCAACCGTGGTTGCTGTTCCCTGGTGATGACAACATGCCTGCGGTGCCATACCAATCCAGTGACGACAAAACAGCACTATTTATCCTGATCGATGCCACCTGGCAGGAAGCGCGCAAGATGATCCGCCGCAGCCCGTGGCTGGCTAGCTTGCCGCGTATAGCGTTCACCCCAAAGGGCGATTCGGCTTACGCCTTGCGCCGTAATCAACAAGCAGGCAACCTGTGTACCTGCGAAGCCGGGATCGCCTTGCTCGAAACCACAGGCTTCAACCAAGATGCCGAGCAGTTACAACAATACTTTAATGCCTTTATTGAAGTGTTCCACGCCGATAAAAGTGGCCACAAAAAATAATAAAGGGAATTTCCAGCGCCGCGTCAGGGAAAGTCTTCTATACTAAAACCGACTGACTAGTCAGTTTTATTGATAGGGAGACCCACCGATGACTGTGGCCGAGAATACCCAGATCCAGCCAGCATACTGCACCGACATGGACCGCACGCTTACCGCCCAGCAAGCGGCCTTCAGAGAAGCAACCATGCCTTCTCTTGACGAACGTAAAAGCCAGCTAACCGCCCTCAAGCGCGCCATCAAACAGCACCGGGAGACGCTCTGCCAAGCTCTGGCCAAGGATTATGGCCAGCGTCACTGCCAAGACTCCCTTGTCGCCGATATTGTCCCCTGCATCAATAACATCAACTACACCCTGAAAAAACTCAAAGGCTGGATGAAACCATCCAAACGCCATGCCGGATTGATGCTCTTCCCCGCCAAGGTCGCCGTCCACTACCAACCGGTCGGTGTAGTGGGTATCGTCGTGCCGTGGAACTTCCCGGTGATGCTCAGCCTCGGGCCGTTGATTTCAGCTTTGGCCGCAGGCAACCGGGCGATGATCAAACTGAGCGAATTTACCCCTGCCACCAATCAGGTGCTCCGTACTCTCATTGAGGAAACCTTCCAGTCCGATCACGTGGCGGTGTTCGAGGGCGAGGCTGATGCCGCAGCCCACTTCACCCAGCTGCCGTTTGACCACCTGCTGTTTACCGGCTCTACCGCTATCGGCCACCATGTAATGCGAGCTGCTGCCGATAACCTGACACCTGTGACCCTCGAGTTGGGAGGAAAATCGCCAGTCATTGTCGCGCAAGACATGCCTATCGCCTTGGCAGTAGAACGAACATTATTCGGTAAATGCATGAATGCCGGGCAGATCTGTGTTGCCCCCGACTATATTCTGGTGCCCAAAGGGCAAGCCCAAGCCTTTATCGACAGCTTTATCGAACAATTCAACCGCCATTATCCTGGTGGGGTGAACAATCCGGATTTTGCCTCAGTGATCAACGACCGCCAATACCAACGTCTGTGCCAGTGGCTTGACGAGGCCAAGCAGCTCGGGGCCAATGTCTTTCCGTGCCACGAGAAAGCGCGCAGCGATGCTCACCACCGGTTGGTCCCCCACCTGCTCAGCCATGTTCCACCGCAGGCAACAGTCATGCAGGAAGAAATTTTCGGCCCGCTGCTACCAGTTGTTGAATACAATAAGCTGGCCGATGCCATGGATTTTATTAAGCAACGTTCGCGCCCACTGGCACTGTATTTAATGAGCCAGGATCCAGCCGCCCAACAGCAGGTCCGTGACGGAACGATATCAGGCGGGATGGCAATCAACGAAACCCTGTTGCAAGTAGCGGCCGATGATGCCCCGTTTGGAGGTATTGGCCCGTCCGGAATGGGGCATTACCACGGCAAAGAAGGCTTCCTTACCTTCTCTAAGGCCAAAACAGTGCTGAAACAGCATAAGTTCTCCACCACAGGGCTGATCAAACCCCCTTATAATCGCTGGTGGCAAAAGCTGATGTTGGCTTTCTTTATGCGCTAAAAATACAGTGCAAGCAGGAGCACAATGAAAAGACAGCAATTACTTGATAACGCACTGGCCCTGTTTGTTGCCAACGGGGTACAGGCAACATCGACCGCCAGCATTGCTCGTAAGGCGGGGGTCGCCACTGGCACCCTGTTCCACCACTTTGCCAACAAACAAGACTTGGTAGATACCCTGTACCTTGAGGCCAAGCAAGATTTGGCCCAGGTATTATCCGCCCCGCCCGATACCACAGCATTAGAAGATCAACTTCAGCAGCTATGGAGCCGAGCGTTGGAGTGGGCGGTAACCCATCCCAACCAACTCAAACTGATGCTCCAGCTCAACCACGACCCAGCCTACCCTATAAGCCGCCACCAAGATCTAATGCTAACGACCATGGGATTCATTGGTGAAAGGGTCGAACAAGCGCAACGCCAAGGACAGCTAGCTCCCTTACCGGTGCCGCTGGTCCTCAGCTTTTTTCGCCAACACTTCCTGAGCACAGCCCAGCTGTTTATCGAGCAACCTGAACTGGGTCAGCAGACACAATACCAACAAGGGGCATTCCAGATCCTCTGGCAAGGGCTACAACCGGTCACCCAACCCTAAAATACAACGATAAGAAAACCCAGAAACAAAACCGGGAGCCCATGGCTCCCGATTTTCTACCATCCAACCAGCCAGATGATTACGCTTGGTTGTTCGCGTACTGGCTCAGCTCAGCCACGCTGACAGCTGTAATAAATTCACCATCAAGGTAGAAGTTCACATCATCGCCGGCACGCTCACCGCGAAGCACTGCCTGCTCACCACTTTGGTAAACCACATTCATTTCCAGCGTGCGCGCATCCACCTGGCGGAAGCTTGCTGCTTCAATATCGCTGTTCTGAACACTTGCCAATGGCACTGTAGTCAGAGATGGGTCTAGCTGGTCATTAACCTTGAAAATCGCATCAACAGGTGTATCTGCTACAGCTGGTGACTTACCTGTGACTGGATTCTTGCCTGTCCAGAATTCAACGGTGTTGAAGATGAAGAGATCCGCCGTCGCCGCAATACCGTAAATAGGGCTAAGCAGTACAAACAGGCCAGCACGACCATAACGGTTATCCACCGCACTCAGGTTAGCTTTGGTGACCAGCTGAGAGGTGCCCATTTGACCAATACAACCAGAAAGAGACGTCGCAAGAAGGGTCATTACGATCGCTTTTGATGCGATTTTATTCATTTAAGCTCTACTCCGCTAAGAGATGGGGAAATCATAAAAAGTGCGCGGATTATAGGCATTTCAGAGACGGTTGCTAGTAAATTTAGTAAAAACTTACCACCAACTTACAGTCGTAAAATTATGGTATGACTTGGGTAAATCAATGGTTAACAACCAACAATCGATGGAATCATTAAAACAAAAATTATCGACGCTAGCATCAAGCCAAAAAACACAGCGGTGCAAATGCACCGCTGTGGTCAAATCATAAATAGCGCTTAAGATATTTGTCGCGCAGTATCACCTAAGCATGCTGACCGGCAACAAAACCTGAGCTCCACGCCCATTGGAAGTTATATCCCCCCAGCCAACCACTGACATCCATCACCTCACCGGCAAAATACAGACCCGGCACTTTTTTCGCTTCCATGGTTTTCGATGACAGTTCATCAGTATCCACGCCGCCCAAGGTCACCTCAGCAGTTCGGTAGCCTTCAGTACCATTCGGGGCAATCGTCCACTGATGGAAGTAGTTGGCCATCGCCGTAATCTCTTTCGGGTTGAATTGCTTGAGCGGCTTATCAACCAGATCACCACGCTCGATCAACACTTCAATCAAGCGCTTTGGCAGCAAACGGGACAGCGAGTTTTTCAGACTCTGGTTTGGGTGCTTGTCACGCATGGTATTCAAGGTCTCTTCCAAGCCCAGATCCGGCAACAAATCAACCGTGACTTTTTGCCCCGGCGTCCAGTAGGAGGAGATCTGCAAAATGACTGGCCCAGACAGGCCACGGTGGGTAAACAATAGGTTTTCACGGAAAGTCGTACCGTCTTCGGCTTCGACTAACGCTGGGATAGCAATACCCGATAGTTCGGCAAACGCTTCTTTGTCTTCCTTATGCAGGGTAAACGGCACTAAGCCTGCAGTGGTCGGCACCATCTTCAAACCAAACTGATCGGCAACCTGATAGCCAAACGGGGTAGCCCCCAGTTTTGGCATCGACAGGCCGCCGGTGGCGACCACCAGCGACTCACACTCCACCAAATCGGTATTGAGCTTGAGGCTAAAGCCACCCTCGGTTTTGGAAATACCGTGAACATCGACCTGATAGCGCTGTTGTACCGTCGGCAAGTCACACTCGGCCAGTAGCATGGCCACAATCTCCTTTGCTGATTCTTCACAGAATAGCTGGCCGTGGTCGCGCTCTTCGAAAGCGATCTCATGCTTGGCGATCATCGAGATAAAGTCCCAGTTGGTGTATTGGGACAAAGCCGATTTCACAAAGTGCGGATTACGGCAAACGAAGTTGCCAGCTGCCACGTCGTAGTTAGTAAAGTTACAGCGGCCACCGCCAGAGATCAGGATCTTACGGCCCGGTTTTTTGCCGTGATCAACAACTAGCACAGAGCGTCCACGCTTGCCCGCCTCGGCCGCACACATTAAGCCTGCAGCCCCTGCGCCAATAATTACTACATCGAACTTTTCTGCCATATCTCTACCGTTAACGACCCAAGCAAAACGAATAAAAAAGGGATGCGGTAACCTTAATTGGCCAGCATCCCTTATCAACGGCGCTATTCTACCCACCTACACAACGAATAGAAATAGCAATAAAGTCCAAATATTCAGCAACAGTCCACAGGTGTCGGGTCACCAACAGCCAAGCCCCGGCAAGCAAGCACAGAGCATCAACACCAAGCCACGTTGGGTATCCAATCTTGGTTTCCCCCACTTTGCAATGCACCAATGATAAATACGCTTCATAACAACCACCTAGAAAAACAGGCTAGCTGACTTAGTTTCATATTTAATCGTTGGCCATAGTAGCCAGTCCTTTATAGCGCTGGTTTTATCGATAATGAATTAAATACCGAGGTATGCCACCACAAAAATAGAGACTAAAAATATCATCAGATAAGTACTGGCGAGGATAAATAGCCGCCTCACCTTCGAGCATTTATCCATAAACACCGGATCATGGTGATTATGGTATTGGTGGCTCCGAATATAGTGGAATAACCGGATTTGCTTGGTGACATTGCCTTGGGATGAGAAAAACCCACGGCCGTCGACCTGCTGGTAAAGAAGAGGGTCGCATTCGCGCATGACCGCTAGCAAAGTACGCAAGGTACTGACATAGCGAGACACATTCACCACAGCGACCAAAAAAAGTGCGAGTACAATTGCGTCACCACTCATAATATAGCCCCCGAACAACGTGACGGATCAGCTGGCCATAGTTTGGTGAGGGGGCATCACTGCCCCTCGAATTTATTAGCCAGCTGGTGAATCCATAATTGATGTCGATCCAGTTTTCGCCATTGCGGCTAGGTCTTTGTCAATGAAGAACAAGGCTTTGCCGTCTTCGCCAACCAACTCGATCTTATCGATAATGCCTTTGAACAGTTTTTCTTCTTCGTGTTGCTCTGCCACATACCACTGCAAGAAGTTAAACGTCGAGTAGTCTTGGGTAGTAAACGCAACATGCGCCAGCTTGTTGATCTTATCGGTGATCAGCTGCTCGTGTTCGTAAGTTTCTCGGAACACGTCACCCAACGATGAAAACTCATGCTTTGGCGCTTCAATGGAGCCAAGGATCGGCATTGCACCTGTTTCACTAACGTAAGTGAACAATCGCTGCATATGTTCCATTTCCTCAACGGCATGCTTGCGCAAAAACTCTGCCGCACCATCAAAGCCCTTGTCTTCACACCATGCACTCATCTGCAGGTATAGGTTGGAAGAAAAGAACTCTAAGTTGATTTGCTCGTTGAGTTTATCAACCATTGCTTGAGCTAACATCGCACTACTCCTATCTATTTTAGTGTATACCAATCTCAATGGGTGGTATGAATACGCTGTTTTCACCATTGTCACAATGCCAACGCAAGAATGCAACTCATCGTGCAATGCGGCAAAGAATCTATGACAACTTTTTATCAATCCAGAGAATTAGATTGAAAAACTTCAAAAATTCAAGTAATTCCACTGCTAGAATTATTTCGTAAAATGGCCGAACAAGTTGCGATCACGGTAATATTTTTTCCCTAAATTAGGTGCTAGCATGAAGCAAAGCCCTTAAGTCAAGGAGTGAAAACTATGGCTTACAAACATATTCTGGTTGCTATCGATCTGTCTGACGACAGCCACGTCATCGTCAGCAAAGCCGCTGAGCTCGCCAAGGCACTGGACGCCAAATTGTCGCTCATCCATATCGACGTCAACTACGCCGAGCTCTATACCGGCCTGATTGATATCAACCTGTCCGATGCCCAGCACCGCATGGCAGACGAAGCCCAGAAACAACTTCAAGCACTGGCCGACAAGGCCAACTACCCGGTGTCCCACACCTTAGTCGGCAGCGGTGACCTTAGCGAAGAAATCTGCCACGCCATCGACGATATGCACATAGAGCTGGTCGTTTGCGGCCATCACCAAGACTTCTGGAGCAAAATCCTCAGCTCGGCCAAACAGCTGATTAACCGCTCCCCGGTCGACATGCTGATGATCCCTCTCAAATAGTTGCGTGAACCTTCCTAGTTACGCCTTACAGGCTTGGTCAGATCACCAAGCCTGTAGCCGTTGCAACACCCTCCCGTGGCGTTAACCGTACAATTTGGTTGTATTTCCGTCCTCTTTTTTTCGCTACACTTGCTCCATCATTCAACCAATCACCCCCCTGAAAAACACTATGGGATATTTATCTGCTGTTACCCTGCTCTGGGCCTTTTCCTTTAGCCTGATCGGGGTCTACCTGGCTGGTCAGGTCGACGCCTGGTTCTCGGTGCTCACCCGTGTCAGCCTGGCTGCCTTGATCTTCTTGCCCTTCCTGCGAAGCAAACACCTCCATCTCTCGCTGGCGCTCAAAATCATGGCTGTCGGTGCCTTCCAGCTCGGGATCATGTACTGCTTTTACTACCAGTCCTTCCTCTACCTGAGTGTACCGGAAGTATTGCTGTTCACCATTTTCACCCCGATTTATGTCACCCTGATCTATGACATGCTGCACCGCCGGTTTTCGATCTGGTATTTGGCCACTGCCGCGATAGCGGTACTGGGAGCGGCGGTGATCAAGTTCGAAGGGATCAACGAGAACTTCATCACTGGCTTTCTCATTGTCCAAGGGGCCAACCTGAGCTTTGCCATCGGCCAAGTGGGCTACAAACGCCTCATGGAGCAAGAACAGCAAGACATCCCGCAGCATACGGTGTTTGGCCTGTTCTACCTCGGGGCTGTTTGTGTCGCTCTGCCAATGTTCCTGCTGTTTGGTAATACCGAGCAGCTGCCAACCAGCAATACCCAGTGGGGTATATTGATCTATTTGGGCACGGTGGCTTCGGGCCTTGGCTATTACTTATGGAACAAGGGGGCGACGTTGGTCAATGCCGGTGCATTGGCGATCATGAACAATGCCTTGGTTCCTGCGGGCCTTATCGTCAATCTCGTCATCTGGAACCGCGATGTCGACTACCTTCGCCTCGCTATCGGCGGGATCATCATTGTTGCTTCGCTTTGGTTCAACGAAACCTGGGTCAAACGCAAGGTGGAAATGGCAAGGGCTTAAGACACGGTATAGAGATAGCAACGTCACATACAACAAAGGCGAACCTTATGGGTTCGCCTTTGGTTTTATCTATTGGCTATTGGCTATTGGCATTTTGTTTCATACAGCCTAACCGCCAAGCTCTTGCTCTTCCGATCGCCTTTAGCCACTCACCCAAGAGCCGAGCTTCTCGTCAAATAAACGAATACGCGTCGGCAAACATGCGCTCGCGCTCGGCGCCTTTCTCGGCCGAAAACTGCTCGCGTGCCGCACCCGCCATTTCGAAGCGGCCACAGATGTAGATATCATAGGCTGACAAGCTGACAAAATCATCGCTGACCGCCTCCAATACGTTACCTACCTTACCCTGCCAGTCGGCGGGTGCCGTCTCTACCACAGGGACATACGTCAGGTTACCGTGCTGATCTGCCAGTGCATTCAGTTCATCATTCGCATACAGTTGGCATTCATCACGACCGCCCCAGTAAACAAAGATCGGCTGGCTGACGCCGCGGCTCAGGCAGTTGTCCAAGATGCTGCGAACATAGGAGAAACCGGTGCCACCCGCAATCAGCAGCAACGGCTTGTCGCTGTCTTCTCGCACCCACGCATCGCCGTGCGGCGCTTCGACCTCAATCGATGTGCCTGCCGCAAGTGCGGCTTTCATGCTCTCCACCACCTCGATAGCATAAGCGTTGTGCTCAGCAGCACCAATATGCAGCTCCAGCTCGCCTTCACGGCACGGGCTGCTAGCGATAGAAAACGGACGTTTGTCCTTCTCACCCATCACAGCCAATAGGTACTGACCCGCTTTGAAATCAATTTTTGTCTCTGGGCGCAGCAGGATACGAAACGTATTACAGGCTAACGGCTCAATGGATGTTACTTCGCATTTGATAGACATTCTCTTCCTCTAATCTAGCTGGAGCACCAAATCACTGCTTGCCATTGCCTGACACGCAAATATCCAGCCTTCAGCCTGCTCCTTCTCGGTGAGCATGGGCTCGAGCTGATAGCGGATCGTCCCCTGCTGTTTGCGGCACATACACATGGCACAGGCGCCGACCTGACAACGGTTGGGAAAAGCAATGCCTGCGTTGAGCGCGGCCTCAAGAACAGTTTGTTCACCGTCAATGGTAAACATTACATCATGAGGCAGCAGGCGGACTTGGTACATATTATTTTCTCGCGCCCGGTTTCAGCCGGACCTTGCTAATCAAACTTTATTTACGTACTTGGGTTACAGGCTGAACTTACTAACAAGACTAACTCAGGATCCCCAGTTCATCCCAGATGGCATCGATGCGGGCAACCACTTCAGCCGACTTGGTAATCGGTGTTCCCCATTCACGAGCAGCCTCACCCGCCAGTTTATTGGTAGCATCAAAGCCAACCTTCGCTCCCAGCCCATTAACTGAGTTTACCATCAGGGTATCACGGCTCGGATCCATCCGGGTGGTAATCGCCCAAATCACATCATTCCAGTCGCGGGCATCGACATCCCCGTCGCAGACAATGATGAACTTGATATCGGCTTGCTCAAACAAACGCGCCCAGATCCCCTCCATCACTTGCAATGCCTGACCGGCTTTTTCCTTCTTGATGGTAACAATGGCCATACCGCCACATTCGGCCGTCTGCGGCAGATAGCAATCAATCACGTCAGCAAACTGCTGCTTGATATCCTGTTCCAGAGTGAGGTGATCCAACTCGGTTTGCGGACGGGAATAAGCAATCGCACTGGCGGTTTCAGCTTCCCACTTCCGGGTCGCATCCAGTCCCATCTTGGAGCCAAGACCGACCACCGGAGAGGCAAAATCCAACGAATCTATCGGCGTGTTATCGATCAGGAGGGTATCGCGTACCGGATCCATATCTCGGGTCATCGCACCGACCACGCTCCCCCAATCACGGGTATCAACGTCTTCATCGACCACAATCACGAACTTGGTGTACATAAACTGGCGCAGGAAGGACCAAACCCCCATCATCACCCGCTTGGCATGGCCTGGGTACTGCTTCTTCATCGACACCACGGCCATGCGGTAGGAACACCCTTCAGGCGGCAGGTAAAAATCGACAATCTCTGGGAACTGCTTTTGCAAGATAGGTACGAACACTTCGTTCAATGCTACCCCGAGTACCGCTGGCTCGTCAGGCGGACGGCCGGTATAGGTGCTGTGATAGATAGGATCTTTGCGCATGGTCACATGGGTAATCGTAAACACATGGTGGCGTTCAACTTCGTTGTAGTAACCAGTATGGTCACCGTATGGTCCTTCATCGGCAAACTCGTTCGGGTCGATATAGCCTTCAAGCACGATTTCAGCGCTGGCCGGTACTTCCAGCTCATTGCTCAGGCTCTTGACCACTTCGCTTTTACGCCCGCGCAGTAGGCCAGCAAAAGCGTACTCCGACAAGGTATCAGGGATCGGCGTCACCGCCCCAAGAATCGTCGCCGGATCGGCGCCGAAGGCCACCGTCACCGGGAACCGTTCACCCGGGTGGGTGTCCATCCAGTCACGCAAATCCAGAGCACCACCTCGGTGGGCCAGCCAACGCATGATGATCTTGTTCTTACCGATCTTCTGCTGACGGTAAATTCCGAGGTTCTGGCGCTTTTTATTGGGTCCTTTGGTGATGGTCAGCCCCCAGGTAAGCAGCGGTGCCACATCATCAGGCCAGCAACTCATCACCGGAATTTTATCCAAATCGACGTCGTCGCCCTGCCAGACAATGTCCTGACACGGGGCACTGCGCAGCCGCTTAACCGGCATATTCAATACCTGCCGGAACACCGGGAGCTTATCCAGCGCTTCGCGGAACCCCTTCGGCGGCTCAGGTTCTTTCAGATAAGCCAGTAACTTGCCGACCTCACGTAACTCGCGGACTTCGGTTCGGCCCATCCCCATGGCAACACGGCCCGGAGTACCAAACAAATTGGCCAGTACCGGCATGTCAAAACCAACTGGATTTTCGAACAACAATGCCGGCCCGCCGGCACGCAGGGTACGATCACAAATTTCGGTGATCTCCTGATCCGGGTCGACAGGCTGCGAGATACGCTTGAGCTCGCCCTGCTGTTCCAGATAGTCAATAAACTCTCGCAGATCCTTGAACTTCATCGGTTTGCGGTTACCTATCCTAAATACACCAGCGCCCGGTGCTGGTTACAGACACCGGGTACAAATAATCATTATCAAACATTATAACGACTTGTTAACCCTAGGACAGCGGAAAATCCGGCCTAGGGGAGCTGGGCAACTGCCGAGCGGAAATTATTCTGAAGTACCTGGTTGCGGCTGACTGACGCCAGGTGCTCGAGCCAGTCAAGATAGCCACTACGGACAAGCTCGGCCGCCACCAGTTCGCCATCATCGACTTCGCTCAGTTTGTCACTAAGAAAATCCCTGGTCGCTACAGGCAAAGGCTTAAGCGTGATCAGGGCACGATAAGCCTGAAGCTTCAATGTCGGGTTAATCGTCGCCGCCATCAGCTGCTTGGTGGCTGTAGGCTGCGGTGCCAATTCGGCCAACCGGTTAAGCTCGGCCAGACTGTATTGATCACTGCGACGCCGCCACAACAAATGGTAGACCCCCTCATCGCCAGAGGCAGCCGCAACGGCCGCAATCACAGCATTGTCAGGCAACCAAACTAGTTTGCTGTCCGACGTAAATTGCTCGGCCAGCACGTCCACAGCCATTTCGGATAATTCAGGCAACTGGGCGAGAAAAATATCGCGCCGGGTAGTTTGGGTATGGATATCACCGGTCAGCCATTGCGATAGTTGCAGCTCGCCGCCCTCAGCCTGCTCGATCATCTGCTGAACTAACAGCTGCTGTTGCCAGCGGATCACTAGGCTGCGTGCTTTCGCGCCGTAATGGAACGCCGACTTGGTCACCAGATAACCATCACCCTGCTCAACCACGTTAAATGCTGGCATACGGGCCGTCTGCGCTTCGAGCCAGTCGGCTTTAGCCTGATCCAGCTCGCCAAAGGCAGTTGCGTGGTCAATCAGCTGGCTGCGCACGGCTTCCTGCTGCAAGGGAGGGATTTGGGTCAGATGAGATTCCAGCGAATCAAAGTCACTGCGGTTGTAGTAGGCGCGCAAAGACGACACCTGATTGTGAACCTGTTGGGAAGACAGGACCTGCTCGACCTCCAGCTCCGTGACTTCAACGCTCTGGGCCGTGGTCTTAGCCGCAACCAATGAGGTTGCCAGCAAGCCTATCAGCATGCACCTTCCTAGTCGCATGTCACCTCCTTGGTGATTAAAGGGTTGTCGGTTATCTGGATCATCCCGATCCGCTGTCACAATTTGATAACAAACACAGTATATCGACCGATGAGGGGCAATGACTAGCAAAGCTAGCAATTGAACATCGATCAATTACGATTACCAGTGTATCAAAAATAAAAAACGCCACAAGATGTGGCGTTTTTCAAAACTGTGAGACGTTCGACAGAACGGCGCTTCAGTATTAGGACTACTGGCGACGCATCGCGTTGAAGAACTCATCGTTGGTCTTGGTCATCGATAACTTATCGATCAAAAATTCCATGCTGTCCGTTTCACCCATTGGGTGGACAATCTTACGCAAGATCCACATTTTCTGCAGCTCGTCAGTCTTCGCCAGTAGCTCTTCACGACGGGTACCAGAACGATTGAAGTCAATCGCCGGGAAGACACGCTTTTCAGCGATCTTACGAGACAGGTGCAGTTCCATGTTACCTGTACCCTTGAATTCTTCGTAAATAACTTCATCCATCTTAGAACCGGTATCAACCAGTGCTGTTGCGATGATGGTCAGACTACCGCCTTCTTCTACGTTACGTGCAGCACCGAAGAAACGCTTAGGACGGTGAAGGGCGTTGGCATCAACACCACCGGTAAGTACTTTACCTGATGATGGGATAACGGTGTTGTAAGCACGCGCCAGACGGGTAATCGAATCAAGCAGGATGACAACATCTTTCTTGTGCTCAACCAGACGCTTGGCTTTCTCAATCACCATTTCAGCCACTTGAACGTGGCGTGATGCCGGCTCATCAAAGGTCGACGCAACCACTTCACCCTTAACCAGACGCTGCATCTCGGTTACTTCTTCCGGACGCTCATCGATTAGCAATACCATCAACTCACACTCAGGGTGGTTGTGGGCGATGCTCTGGGCGATATTCTGCAGCAACATGGTCTTACCCGCTTTTGGCGGAGCAACAATCAAGCCACGTTGGCCTTTACCGATTGGCGAAGCCAAATCAAGAACACGTGCCGTGATGTCTTCGGTTGAACCGTTACCGCGCTCCATGCGCATACGCTCATTGGCGTGCAGTGGCGTCAGGTTTTCAAACAGGATCTTGTTACGCGCGTTATCAGGCTTATCGTAGTTAACCTCGTTTACCTTCAATAGCGCAAAATAACGCTCACCATCTTTTGGCGGGCGGATTTTGCCGGCAATGGTATCACCAGTGCGAAGGTTGAAGCGGCGGATTTGGCTAGGAGAAACGTAGATATCATCTGGACCGGCGAGGTAAGAACTGTCTGCTGAGCGGAGGAAGCCGAAGCCATCTTGAAGGATTTCTAGAACACCATCGCCAAAAATGTCCTCACCACTTTTCGCATGCTGCTTGAGAATCGCAAAGATGATGTCTTGTTTTCTCAAACGCGCCAGGTTTTCCAGTCCTAAGCTTTCGCCAAGCGCAACCAACTTTGAAATCGGTTGGTTCTTCAGTTCAGTAAGATTCATAGTGGTGGGTTTCTTGTCAGTCAAAATTGGGGTTCTATGTTAATTGAGATAAAGCTGACCAAAGGGGCTGGTCAAGGAATGAACGAATTTACAATTTACGTGCAATAAGTTAGCACTAAAGATCTCATCCGTCTAGCATAGACGCAAGTCAAACCATGCACAACGAGAAATTGTGCACGGTTCGAAGCAGAGTTGCTTATAGGTTCGCGTCTAGGAACTCTTTAAGCTGGCTCTTTGACAGGGCACCTACTTTGGTTGCCGCTACGCTACCGTCCTTGAACAGTAACAGAGTTGGGATACCACGGATACCGAATTTTGGTGGTGTCGCTGCGTTTTGGTCGATATTCAATTTACCGATAGTCAGCTTACCTTCGTACTCATCCGCGATTTCATCAAGAATTGGGGCAATCATTTTACAAGGACCACACCATTCAGCCCAAAAATCGACTAGTACCGGGCCTGCAGCAGCAATTACATCGCTATCGAAACTTGCGTCTGTCAGCTGCACAATCTTGTCGCTCATCTTCCACTCCAATGGTTGATTTTGTTAGCTGATTTGATTTTAACCAGCAAATCGTTGTCCTATTTGAATGGAATCCGTTTCGTATTGCAACCCTAAGCTGATATTCTATACGAATGAAGACGACTCACATCACAGAGCAAAAATTTGCCGACCTGGGTTTAGACCCTCGGGTTTTACAAGGATTGGAAGCGAATAACTTCCATAATTGTACGCCTATCCAGGCGCTGGCATTGCCGGTAGTGCTCTCCGGCCGTGACATTGCTGGTCAGGCTCAAACAGGCACAGGGAAAACCCTGGCTTTCCTGACCGCGACTTTCAACTACCTGCTGCTAAACCCAGCAAAAGAGGATCGCAAACAAAACCATCCTCGTGCCATTATTATGGCACCAACCCGTGAACTGGCGATCCAGATTTACAACGATGCCAAGCCAATGCTTGAAAGCACCGGCCTAAAAGCAGGTCTTGCCTACGGCGGTGAAGCATACGAGAAACAACAGAAAACCCTCGAAGCAGGTGTCGATATCTTGATTGGCACCTGTGGCCGTATCATTGATTTCTACAAGCAGCGCGTGATCGATCTGCGCTCTATCCAGGCTGTGGTTTTGGATGAAGCTGACCGTATGTTTGACCTTGGCTTTATCAAGGACATCCGCTTCTTGTTCCGTCGCATGCCTGCTCCGCAGGAGCGTTTGAACATGCTGTTTTCAGCGACCCTATCGTACCGCGTCAAAGAACTAGCCTTCGAACACATGAACTCGCCTGAGAGTGTGGTTGTCGAGCCAGAGCAGAAGACCGGTCACCGTATCCAGGAAGAACTATTCTACCCATCGAACCAAGAGAAGATGCGCCTGCTTCAGAGCTTGATCGAAGAAGAATGGCCAGACCGCGCTATCATCTTTGCCAACACCAAGCACCGCTGTGAAGACATCTGGGCTCACCTAGCGGCTGATAAACACCGCGTTGGTTTGCTAACTGGTGACGTCCCGCAGAAGAAGCGCGTTCGTATTCTGGAGCAGTTCACTCAAGGTGAAGTGGATATCCTTGTGGCAACCGATGTCGCGGCCCGTGGCCTGCACATTCCACAGGTAACCCACGTATTCAACTACGATCTACCTGACGATGCCGAAGATTACGTGCACCGTATCGGCCGTACTGGTCGTGCTGGCGCCAGTGGCCATTCAATCAGCTTTGCCTGTGAACAATATGCCATTAACCTGCCAGCGATCGAAACCTACATCGAGCACCCTATCCCGCTGTCGAAATATGACTCGGAAGCCTTGCTAGATGACCTACCACCGGCAGTTAGCGTACCTCGCTCACCACGCCAAGGTGGCAACCGTCGCAGTGGTGGTGGTTCACAGCGTCAAGGCCAGTCGCGCCAGCGCAGCCGTCGCCGTCCGCCGCAGAACAAGCAGCAGTAAAAGATAGATATGCCTATGGAAAGAACAGTATCGCCCTTGTATGCCGCCATTGACCTTGGCTCTAACAGCTTCCACATGTGGATTGTCAGGGAGGTCGCAGGCACCGTCCAGACCCTGGCCAAGATCAAGCGCAAAGTCCGCCTGGCAGCCGGCCTCAACAGCGAAAGCGAGCTGAGTATTGAGGCAATGCAACGGGGGTGGGGCTGCCTCAGCATATTTGCCGAACGCCTGCAGGATATTCCGGCAAGCAACATCCGTATTGTCGGGACTGCCGCACTGCGCACTGCCGTCAATGCCGAGGCCTTTCTTTCCAAAGCCGAGACTATCCTCGGCTACCCGGTTGATATCATTCCAGGCGAAGAAGAAGCCCGGATCATCTACCAGGGAGTTGCCCATACCTCAGGCGGTTGTGGCAAACGTCTGGTAGTCGATATTGGCGGAGCCAGCACCGAAGTGATCATTGGCGAGGGGTTTGATGCCAGCGCCCTGACCAGCCTGAAAATAGGCTGCGTGACCTGGCTTGAGCGCTATTTCAAAGACCGCTACCTCACCGAGGCCAACTTTGATGCCGCCATCACGGCGGCCAAAGCAGCTATTGCCCCGATTGTCGAGCAATACCAGACCTTAGGCTGGCAAACCTGCGTCGGTGCCAGCGGTACCGTACAGGCCCTGCAAGAAATCATGCTGGCACAGGGGATGGATGAAATCATCACCCTACAGAAACTCAAGCGGATGCAACGCCAGGCCATGCAGTATGAGCGCCTGGAAGATCTGGATATCGAGGGGCTGACCCTCGAGCGTGCCTTGGTATTCCCTAGCGGACTGTCTATCCTTATCGCGATTTTCGAGTCACTGGGAATCGAGTCGATGACCCTTGCCGGTGGCGCACTGCGCGAAGGCATGGTGTATGAAATGATGAGCCAGATGCGCCACAACAATGTCCGTGAGCGTACCTTGCAAAGTCTGCAGACCCGCTTCCAGCTCGACAGTGTCCATGCCAGCAATGTCAGCAACACAGCACGGGCCCTACTTGGCAGCTGCCAGACAGAATGGAACCTGGAGTCACAAGCCCATTACCTGCTGGATGCCTGTACCGCCCTGCATGAAATTGGCACCATGATTGAGTTCAAGAAAAGCGGTGAACATGCCGCCTACCTGATCCATCATAGTGACCTACCCGGTTTCACCCGGGCCCAGAAACACCTGATCGGTGAACTGCTACGCCGCTACCGCGAAAACCTGACCAGCCTACCAGAGCAACACGCCCTGTCGGCCCAAAGTGCTACTCGCCTGCTGCGTCTGCTGCGCCTGGCCGTGATGTTGTGTCACCGCCGTGACAGCAGCCACCAGCCGCCGTTCACCCTGACGACACAGGGCAATACCCTGAGCCTAACACTGCCAGCCAGTTGGCTGGCTACCAACCCGCTGACCGATGCCGAACTGCAGCAAGAAGCCACCCGCCAAAGCGACATGGGCTGGCCGCTGACCATCATCGCCAGCGAGTAACCCGCACCACTGACAAAAAAAAGCACCCTGAGGGGTGCTTTTTTATTATCTGACCGTTTTTCTTTGGCGCAGAGTTAACAACCACTAAACCCTACATTTAGTTTGTGATTCAAACGCCGGAATTTTACTCGGGTTCAAAGAGAAATCATCATCAAACTCTCACCTCTCTTAATTGCCCGTCTTTGGCGCAGGGATTTCGCTTCATAGCTAAGAGGGCGCGCGGAGTTGATAACCATCAATGAGCACGACCGATAACGCTATGGAGCGAAATAACCAGTCAAAGGCCGCAATTAGCCAGTGATGCCGCTGTGACGGAGCAAAGCATCAATGCTCGGCTCACGACCACGGAAACGCTTGAACAAATCCATCGGCTCCTCGCTGCCGCCGCGCTCTAGGATGCAATCGAGGAAGTCTGCACCGGTCTGGGTATTGAAGATCCCCTCCTCCTCGAAGCGCGAGTAAGCGTCCGACGACAGTAGCTCGGCCCACAGGTAGCTGTAGTAACCAGCGCTATAGCCACCGGCGAAGATATGACTGAAACTGTTCGGGAAGCGACCAAACTCTGGGCTTGGGACCACCGACACGCGGGTCTTTATATCCGCCAGGGTATCCAGTACTTTGGCACCGACTTCTGGGTCATACTCGGTGTACAGGGTGAAGTCGAAAAGACCGAACTCAAGCTGGCGTAGGATCCCCATTGCTGACTGGAAGTTCTTCGCCGCTAACATCTTGTCCAGCATGGCTTTCGGCAATGGCTCACCGGTCTCGTAATGGCCGGAGATAAAAGCCAGTGCCTCTTCTTCCCAGCACCAGTTCTCCAGGAACTGGCTTGGCAGCTCTACCGCATCCCATGGCACACCGTTGATACCCGATACAGCGGGTACATCGATCTGGGTCAGCATATGGTGGATACCGTGGCCAGTTTCGTGGAACAAGGTGACCACTTCGTCATGGGTAAACAGCGCAGGTTTATCGCCAACCGGCTTGTTGAAGTTACAGGTCAAGTAGGCCACTGGCGTTTGCAGGCTGCTATCCTGACGGGTACGGCGAACCATACACTCATCCATCCAGGCACCACCACGCTTATGCTCTCGGGCATAGAGATCAAGGTAAAAACTGCCGCGCAATTGACCTTGACTATCGAAGATATCGTAGAACTTCACCGACTCATGCCAGGTATCGACGCCGGTACGTTCTGTGACAGCCATACCGAACACGCGCTTCAGCACTTCGAACAAGCCGGCAACGACTTTCTGCTCAGGGAAATAAGGTCGTAGCTGCTCATCAGAAATGCTGTAGCGGTGCTGTTTAAGCTTCTCGGCGTAGAAGGAAAAATCCCATGGCTCCAGTTGCTCGGCACCAAACTCGGTACTGGCATATTCACGCAGCTCTGCCACTTCACGCTCGCCCTGCGGCTTGGCGCGGCTCGCCAAGTCATTCAAGAAGCCAAGCACCTGCTCCGGCGTTTCCGCCATTTTGGTCGCCAGTGATTTCTCGCTGTAGGTATTGAAACCTAACAGGCGGGCAATTTCATGGGTCAACTTGAGCTTCTCGGCAATGATCTCGCTGTTGTCCCATTTGCCGGCATTCGGCCCACGGTCGGAAGCGCGGGTCACGAAGGCTTCATACATTTCCTGACGCAATTCGCGGTTTTCGCAGTAAGTCATCACCGGCAGGTACGACGGGATATCTAAGGTAAACAGGTAGCCTTCCTGCTCCTTAGCTTCGGCTGTGGCCTTGGCTGCCTGCAACGCCGACTCCGGTAAGCCACCCAGCTCGGCCTCATCGCTCACCAGCTTGCTCCAGCCCATGGTCGCATCCAACACATTATTGCTGAACGTCGATGACAACTCAGACAAGCGCTTGCTGATCTCACCGTAACGGTGCTGCTCTTTGGCTGGCAGGCCAATGCCCGATAATTCAAACTCTTTTAGCGCATCTGTAATAGATTTTTTCTGGGCTTGGCTTAGCTCGGCAAAGCTATCATCGGCTTTAATCGCCTTGAATGCTTCATACAGGCCCTTGTGCTGACCAACCCAGGTACCATAATCCGACAGCATCGGCAGGCAGCTCTCGTAAGCTTCGCGCAGTTCATTGCTGTTTTTCACTCCGTTGAGGTGGCCGATAGGTGACCAGATCCGGCTCAGGCGATCATCCGTTTCGGATAGCGGCACGCAGATTGTCTCCCAGCTTGGCGCCGTATCAGCGGCCAGAACTTGCTCCACTGCAGCCCGGCAATCAGCAATCGCCTGCTCGACAGCAGGTTTGACATGTTCGGGTTGGATAAGCGAAAACGGAGGTAGATCCGTCATCGACAGTAATGGGTTAGTCATGCGCAATTCCTTAAATTAGTTGTCCTTTATTAAATGCGTCTTGAACAGCGTAAATTCAATCCTTTCATCGCACTAAATCGTAACGCCGCACTCTTATTTTAACCTAGGATTAACATCTCAAGCATGAAAGTCATCACGGTTGCTGGCTATTCCTCGCCAATTGGCGATAATACTGACCCAATTTATCCCTATTCTGTCGAGATCCCAGCCATGCTGAGCTACCGCCATAGTTTCCATGCCGGCAACCATGCCGATGTGGTCAAGCACATTGTCCAGAGCCTGATCCTGGATGCCCTGAAACAAAAGGACAAGCCGTTCGTCTACCATGACACCCACTCCGGTGTTGGCCGTTACGATCTTCAGGATGAGCGCAGTGAAAAAACCGGTGAGTTCAAACAAGGTATTGCCCGGATTTGGCAGCGTGACGATATCCCGGCAGAAATTGCCAGCTATATCGACGCGATCAAGGTACTGAACCAAGGTGATGAGCTGCGCTACTACCCAGGCTCACCAAAAGTTGCCCGCGCCCAACTCCGCGAGCAAGACCGTATGGTCTTGACCGAGCTGCACCCGAGTGACTTCCCACTGCTTCTGCAAGAATTCCGAGGCGACCGCCAAGTACGCATCTACAAAGAAGATGCGTTTGCCCGCCTAAAAGGCAGCTTGCCACCGAAAGAGCGCCGGGGTGTGGTACTGATTGACCCACCGTACGAGCTCAAGCACGAGTACATGGATGTGGTTAAAGCAATCAAAGAAAGCCATAAGCGCTGGGCGACCGGCACCTATGCGATCTGGTACCCGGTGGTTTACCGCGAGAATATCGACAAGATGCTCAAGGGTCTGGAAGATCTGGGTATCCGCAAGATTTTACAGATCGAGCTGGGTGTCGAGCCCGATACCGAGGAGCGCGGCATGACCGCATCGGGCATGATCGTGATCAACCCACCTTGGAAACTGGAAGGCCAGATGCAAGCCATTTTACCATGGCTGAAAGAGGCCATCGCACCAAACCACGGCCACTGCAAAGTGGAATGGATTGTACCGGAATAAATGCAAATTATCCGGTAACAGCTTGTAAGGCGGAGGTTTATCCGCCTTCTTTATACCTGCTAGTTTTTGTTCCAACTTTCTCGATCCCCCCCTCTCGTAACTCTTCCCATTCTTGATTACACTAGGACAAGCACAGCAGGAGCTGTTACTAAATCAAAAAAATAGTGGAGTAAAGTCATGGCAAAGCATTTTGATTACATCTGTATCGGCGGCGGCAGTGGCGGTATTGCCTCGGCAAACCGTGCGGCTATGTACGGTGCCAAGGTGGCACTGGTCGAAGCCAAGGCACTGGGTGGAACCTGTGTCAATGTCGGTTGCGTGCCGAAGAAAGTAATGTGGCACGGCGCCCAAATTGCTGAGGCTATGCACCTTTACGCCAAAGACTACGGTTTTGACGTTGATGTCAAAAGCTTTGACTGGGGCAAACTGGTTGAGAGCCGTGAAGCTTACATCAGCCGTATCCACACCGCTTACGACAACGTGCTGGGCAAAAACAAAATTGATGTGATCAATGGTTTTGCTACGTTTGTCGATGCAAAAACCATTGAAGTAAACGGCGAGCACTACACTGCAGATCACATCCTGATCGCCGTCGGTGGGGAGCCAACGATCCCGAACGTACCGGGCGCCGAGCACGGTATCGACTCAAACGGCTTCTTCGAGCTCAACGAGCAACCTAAACGTACTGCTGTTATTGGTGCTGGTTACATTGCTGTTGAAATTGCCGGCGTACTGAGCGCACTGGGTACCGATACTCACCTGTTCGTCCGTAAAGAGTCGCCGCTACGCAGCTTCGACCCGATGATCATCGACACCCTGGTTGAAGTCATGGACAAAGAAGGCCCAACCCTTCATACCCACAGCGTACCAAAAGAAGTGGTCAAGGAAGCCGATGGTTCGGTTACCCTGCATTTCGAAAACGGTGAGTCGCACAATACCGATTTACTGATTTGGGCAATCGGCCGCAACCCGACAACCAGCAAGATCAACCTGGCGGCAACGGGCGTTGAAACCAATGACCGTGGCTACATCAAGGTTGACGAGTACCAGCAAACCAACGTTGAAGGCATCTACTGTGTTGGTGACATTATGGAAGGCGGTATCGAACTAACACCTGTTGCTGTTAAGGCCGGTCGCCAACTATCTGAGCGCCTGTTCAATAACAAGTCAGACGCCAAAATGGACTACAAGCTGGTTCCAACCGTGGTCTTCAGCCACCCGCCAATCGGCACAATCGGCCAGACAGAGGCTGAAGCCATTGCCGAGTTTGGTGAAGCAAACGTCAAGGTATACCAATCGGGCTTTACTGCCATGTATACCGCAGTTACCGCACATCGCCAGCCATGCAAAATGAAACTGGTTTGCGCCGGCCCGGACGAGAAAGTGGTTGGCCTGCACGGTATCGGCTATACCGTTGATGAAATGATCCAAGGCTTCGGTGTCGCGATGAAGATGGGCGCAACCAAGGCGGACTTCGACTCAGTTGTGGCTATCCACCCTACTGGCAGCGAAGAATTCGTTACCATGAGTTAATTGACGGCATTTAACGGGTGCGCTGATATGCAAAGTCTATCAGTCCATTTGAACGATAAAAAAAGGAGCTCTTTGAGCTCTTTTTTTGTTGACGGAAGCACAGCAAATAGCAGCATATCATTCAAATTGCTCAGGAATAACCAGCAGGATCCTTCACCATAACTATCATTCAATAGCGAATAATAATGAATAAAACCGCATATATTGGCTAAAATAATTCCATTTCACGCTGAAAAACGGTAATCTTGCCCGTCCTGATTATGGAAGATCAGTGAATATTTATTCCAAAGAGAATAAAGCATTTATTTACTCTTAACTTATCAATCAGTTAAAGGCCAAGTATGCAGGATCAGGTTATTTCCCAAAGCGGTAAGAAGAATCCATGGCTCATGTTCGCTCTACCGTCACTTCTCGGTGTCTTCCTTTTCATGGCACCTGTCAGTTACCAGGATTCACTGACAATCCCTATTGCTATCCTGGCTAAATCTGTCCAGGCCGTATTCGGTGATATGCTTCCAGCCATGGTGACCTTTGTGATCGCCCTTACCGCTGTCGCATCGATTGCCACCAAGCTATTAAAGCCAAAAGCGGTGCTAGAGAGCAGCTTTTTGAGCGGCCTGCTTAACCCGTCTTTGCCTTGGTTCGTGGTCCAGCAGTTGGGCGCAATTTTTGTCGTAATGACCTATTTCGGCATCGGCCCTGAAATGATCCACCACGGTGATACCGGTGGTCTGGTACTCAATGATCTCTTACCGGTTCTCTTCTCTGTTTTCCTTTTTGCCGGTTTACTATTACCCCTGTTGCTTAACTTTGGTTTGCTTGAGTTTGTTGGTGCCCTGTTCACCCGGGTTATGCGCCCGCTGTTCAACCTTCCGGGCCGTTCGGCAGTGAACTGTATTGCTTCATGGTTGGGTGATGGCAGTGTCGGCGTACTGATGACCAGCAAGCAGTACGAAAGCAAAATCTACACCGAGCGTGAAGCGGCAGTTATCGGTACCACGTTCACCGCGGTATCGATTACTTTCAGCCTCGTGGTCATTGCTCAGGTGAACCTGGAGCACATGTTTGCCCCCTTCTATATGACAGTCTGCTTGGCTGGCCTAGCTGCCGCAGTGATTGTCCCTCGCCTGCCACCGCTATCGTGGAAGAAAGACCGCTATATCGATGGTGAGCCAGTAAAGGGGGACATTGAAGCCCTACCAGAAGGAAAAACAGTGGTTGGCTTTGGCCTTGAGCAAGCACTAGAAAAAGCGTCGCAAGTAAAGAGCCTGCGTAGCATGGTAGTTGAAGGGGTTAAAAATGCGATTGATATGATCTTTGGCGTGCTGCCTGTGGTCATGGCGATCGGTACCATTGCTTTAGTCATCGCCGAAAACACGCCGGTATTTAGCCTGCTGGGCCAACCGTTCATTCCGTTTTTGGAGCTACTGCGTATTCCTGAAGCAGCTGCAGCTTCTGAAACCATCGTTGTAGGCTTTGCCGACATGTTCCTGCCATCGATTCTGGCCTCGGGCATTGAGAGCGATCTGACCCGCTTTGTGATTGCTGCCATGTCGGTGACCCAACTGATCTACATGTCTGAAATCGGTGCGCTACTGATCGGCAGTAAAATCCCGGTCAAGCCGTGGGAGCTATTCATGATCTTCATCCTGCGTACCTTGGTGACCCTACCGGTTATCGCGATGATGGCACACATTTTCTTCTAACAGAAAGCCATTTTTTAATTCACAAAGCCAGCGCTTTTCCCGCTGGCTTTTTTATTACCAGTTTCGCCAGCCCCTTCCCTCAGCCACCTTATCGGACCGCCCCGAGATATACCCTAAAGGGATATAACCACACAAGCAGCAGCATTATTGAGCTGTTAATCACGTTAACCCTCATAAGTTGTTGAATGAAAGAGGTAAAAGCTCTATATATCTGCACCGCTCAGAGCACTTTAGCGCTGACACAGAAAAATAAAATAACAACAACACTTTGCATTAAGGAAAAACGATGCAGTTTAAATACTCAGCTATTGCAGCTTCTATGATTGCCGCCCTATCGCTAACGGGCTGTGGCAGTGATTCATCCGATCCCTCTACCCCCCCCTGTGTCAGCATGGTTGTCGCCTTAGAATTTAATTCATTACGGAGACAAATATGCCTAAACCCTCAATTGACCTAGAGATTAAAGAACAAGGTCGAACCTGGTTACTCCCACCATACAGCTACTCCTTGCGAAGAGTGGCTAACGAACTTAATGTTGGCCATGCGACAGTTCATAAATGGAGAGACCAATTGAAGAAAGAAGGCTTGCTAGACGAAGAAAGTTCAAATCAAAACGCTATGTTCCCTTAAGTTGTTGCTACACTTAAAGTAGGCAGCAACTGGAGGGAATTTTTATGCTCCAAGCTCACTTTCGTAAATTTGTCACCCAACTGGCGGAACTCACCGATAGCCAATCTACTCATATTACAATGTTGCTCAAGGGGACAAATCCAAGTTCCCATATCATCAAGGACTTAGAGCAGCGACTTGTCGATAACCCTGAATGCCCTCACTGTCATAGCTCTTTGATAAATCGTCACGGAAAAGTGAACAGCATGCAACGGTATCGCTGTAAGAATTGCTTGAAAACCTTTATGGCTACGACAGGGACACC
>NZ_JANEYT010000029.1 GCF_024357955.1 Photobacterium pectinilyticum | reverse complement strand
AACGATTCCACGGAGTAGCGACGAAATACTTAGAGCATTACCTTGGTTGGCATCGATACATGGATGTGACTGAAGAACTTAACGAAAACAGGATGTTAAGTCTTCAGCAACAGTTAAAAGGAACATAGCGTATATATAAGGCTTTATTTTTTATCCGTGTCCGACAAAACTAAACATACACAAGATAAAAGGAAGGCTCGCGACAACTCGTGCGGCCTTAATAGCATTTTGATTCAGCTGCTCGGACTGCATTTCAATATCTAGCAGCATCTTTTCTTCTGACGGCGTGCTCTCAATCACAGGTAACCCTTCAATCACCGGCATCGCTTTTTGATTGATTTTTTCTATCGCGACTTTGGCTTTAATGTCGCCTTCCAACAATGCTCTTTCAACTAACTCATTGACTCTGTTGCTTAACATCGCCTTGATCCAGCATCATGAATTTTGTGCTTGCACACCCCAGTACTGATTTTTCATTCTCGTTTCCTCGTCACCTCACGCTTTGAGATACCTAGGATTGACGCTACTGTCTATAATTTTTCACCGTTGAGTATTTCAGTTTTACCGGGCGTTTGATCGGCCTGTCATAACCATATATATCTTCCCGTAACTGCAGTTGGTCATTTTCATCAACCCAAGCAGTCACATAGGTAACATCAACATCAATTTTGCGCGGCAAGGTAATAGTATCGGTTCGCCTATCACTCACCAGTTGCTGGTAGTTACGCCAGCTCGGCCGCTGCTGGTAATCCAGGACATATTCAGCAAGCTCGGCGGCTTTTTCTACTCTAACGCATCCTGAGCTTAAATTACGCTTAGTTTTATTAAATAAACCTCTGGATGGTGTGTCATGCAGGTAGATAGAGTAATCATTTGGCATCAAAAATTTCACATTGCCCAACGCATTTCCCCTACCGGGTTTTTGCATAAATTCATAAGGGAATGTGTGAGGGTTGACGTTGCTCCACTCCACTAGTTCCGGCGAGATCGCAGTACGATCACGCCAACTACGGATCATGGTTAGATTCTTACGTTGCAAGTAATCGGGTGATGCCTTCATCCCTGGAATAACGTCTTTCTTTTTAATCGTCTCAGGAACGTTCCAACGCGGGTTCACCACCATAATATTCATCGAAGAAGAGAACAAGTTGGTTGGCCGAGCAGTGCGGCCGACAATCACTTTTGATTCAAATACCACTTCTTTGTTATGAGTGATTTGCAAGCGGTAATCTGGGATATTCACCCTAATACTCGGACGGTCATCGCCTGTTGCACCTAATTGGCTTCGGTACAAATTCAGGGCCAATAAGCGGGCAACCTCATTATAAGGCAGTGCTATTTGACGCGTTGTTGCCGGGCCTATAATTCCATCGGCTTCAAGCCCATTACGCTTTTGGAAACGCCTAATTGCTTGATTTAATACACCACTGTTAGTAAGTGTGGGCTCGGCCTTTAATCGGTAAAATTCCTCATCACTCAAATCGCCATAGCTATTAAGAACCTCTATCATGGCCAACCCATTGGGTACCACCTTGTCCTGTTTGATCAGTTGGCGGCCGTGAGCTTGATAATTATGTGATGGCAACTGCTTAAAATGTTCTACTTGTTCCAGCGCTCGCTGAACGAGATCAAATTGATCTTGCCTGCCAACCAAACGGGATGCCAAAAATGATGAGTTGTGTACCGCGCCCAACACCGAACCGGGTAACCGATCCATTTCAGTATCACTTTTTAAACTCAGAGTTTGATGACGAAACATCATACTCGGTTCAGCATAAAGTTGACGGGTTAGGGCTTCGTACAAAAGGTAGGTGTCAGTTGCAAGTATGTCATAAGCGCGAGCGTCAGGCTGTTGTTCAAGTTGGGCAAGCTCTGATAGTCGAAGTTCTAAGCCGGAAATCAAGCCTGAGTACGCCAATGATCTCACTCTGACATTAAGCGCCTCCCTCAGGAAGTTCTCACGCCATAGCGGCATATAACCATTTGCGGTATAAATTCGCTTCACTTCCTCTGTGAAGCACAAGCCCGTTTGAGTAACCCCACATAAGGTTTGGCCGCTAGATAGATTTATACTTTTAAGCAAAGAAAGATCTAAAAGTGATCTTTTCATCATCGATCTGTCGGCCGCTTGAGTACGCTGACTTGAATATTTTCTAGTCACATCACTTGGGCTAACCAGAGCAGCATACTCGGTGTTGACTACCGATTGTGCTTGCACTTGGCCACCAAGCGTCAAGGTCAAAGAGCAAAGTAATACGTTAAAACGGTTCGGCGATCTGTCTGAGCAATTCATTACATACGTCCTGAGCTAAAATCTTCGACCAACTATCAAGCTCTGTCCATGAGAAATTGGAGGAGCGGGGCGGCTTCCTGTTTGATCCACCTACTATTATTTTTAGTCAAATAAGTAACACTATGACAACTTCGTTATGTTCCAAAAATGACAATCCAGCCCCAAAACCCAACAAATGAGAATTGAAGAAGAATTGCAACTCGTTCGAAAGCATCAACTGTTTTTGTCTGGCATTACAATCAGTGGGGGTGAAGCAACGAACAGTTCTTATGTTATCAAGGCAGATATTGCAGTAACTAGTGGCTCTAATTACAAAATATCTAACGCAGAGAACAGCGATTTTAACCTGCAAGACTGATCAAATATTTATGTAGGTTGGTATTAGCCTTACCGGCTGGCAAAAACTCTTACCAGTTTTGGAGACGCCATGTTTGATTTGAAAGCGTGGCAGGATGTTAACGCATAGAACTAAACGCCCTAGTTCATACTTGACGTTTTACGCTGGGACTCTTGCGCTACTGCAATGATTTGCTCGTACAACCAACGCTGGGCAGGATCGTTCATGCTCGGCTGATGCCAGACGAGACTGTAAGAGACCTCGCCATAATTAAATGGTAACGGTTTAGTGATCAGCTCTTTTGCCTGCAAGGCGGCACTTGCCCATTGGCGGGAGCAGGTGAACAGTAAATCACTGTGGTGACACATCAAGGCTGCCCCACCAAAGTCAGGCACATTGACGGCAATTTTGCGCTTCCGGTGCTGCTGAGCAAGCTGCATTTCGAAGAACGGGACATTCAAGTCGTTATCGGTAATACCGATATGACCGTAACTGAGGT
This sequence comes from Photobacterium pectinilyticum, assembly GCF_024357955.1. Classification (GTDB taxonomy): domain Bacteria; phylum Pseudomonadota; class Gammaproteobacteria; order Enterobacterales; family Vibrionaceae; genus Photobacterium; species Photobacterium pectinilyticum. The sequence continues at coordinate 60,484 of NZ_JANEYT010000029.1, read as the reverse complement.
AATCATCAATGGTCAGAGTTTTATCGGCTAGTGGATGGTTGGGGTTCATCAAGCACACCATCTCGTCATCCAGCAAGGTTTCCCATACCAGATTATTCTGAGTGCTCGGTGGCTGGCTTTTATCATGGGGTAAAATGATAAAATCCAACTGGCCTTTGGCAAGGCTATCAAAGCCTTTATTATCGCGCGACCAAATCTCCAATCGCATACCCGGCGATTGCTCCAGTACCCTCGCGCTCAACTTAGCCGCCAACAGTTCAAACGTACTCTCCCGCATCGCCAAAGAAAAACGTCCTTGATATGACGCAGGATCAAATGCCTCTTGCGTCAGCATCTGGTTCATCTCATTGATCATTTGGTGTACTGTTGGCCCCAGACGACGGGCAAGCGGTGTGGCTACGAGTTGATTGCCGTGACGATAGAACAACTCATCGTTCAAGCTTTCCCGCAATTGGGTCAAGGTCTTGCTAACAGAGGATGGGCTCAGGCATAACCTTTCTGCACTCGCGGTAACACTGAGTGTATCCAGCATGACATGCAGTGTTATTAAATGCTTCATGCTGATTCGGGACAGTTTGATGAGATCCATAAGCCTTTTGGTATCCAGGTGAGGTGTCGCTAGCAACAAAAAAGCCAGTAGATAATCTACTGGCTTGTTTCATAATAAATTATTCTGGATTGGCGTCAAATAAAGATTATCGAAGGCCGTGCAGAAATTCAGCACGTGTTGCTGGATTGCGCTTAAAAATACCACCTAGCGCCGTAGTCGTCGTCACACTGGTTGCGTCCATGACACCACGCGCTTTCACACAATAATGTGTTGCATCCATGGTAACGGCAACATCATCGCTTTCAAGCAAGGTCTGCAGAGCAACCAAGATTTGTTGCGTCATGCGCTCCTGTACCTGCGGGCGCTGGGCAAAGAAACGGACAATACGGTTGATCTTAGACAGACCGATGATTTTGCCACGAGGGATATAAGCGACAGTGGCGGTCCCGTCGATGGTAACCAGGTGATGTTCACAAGTGCTGGTTAAGGTAATATCTTTGACCCGCACCATTTCATCACACTTCATCTTATTTTCAATGACGGTGATTTTCGGGAAGTTGCCGTAATCTAGACCAGAAAACACTTCATCAACATACATCTTTGCGATTCGATGCGGTGTTTCAACCAAGCTATCGTCGGTTAAATCCAATGAAAGAAGCTCAAGAATCTCACGCATGTGATATTCAATTTTTTCTTTCTTCTCTTCACGACTTACCACCCTATCAATCATAGGGGTTTCTAAGCCACGTTCAACCAGTGCTTGGCGCACCTTCAATGCAGATTCGCTAAATGCAGTCATTCTTTTCCTCCAACCGGCTGGGCTTAAAGCAAACATCAAGTAATTTTAGATACTTATGTGTATGAAACGTGCCCAAATACGAGTGCCAGCAAACTTTGAAACGGAAGGATACCCTTAAATCGAAAAAAATACACTAGGAATTACACGACGAAACTACTCAGGTATTAGTGCTAGTGACCTTTTTTTGTCATAATTACCCCACTAAAATATATAACGACGATAGACGGATACCTATTATGGGATGTTGTGACACTCCAGGCTTAATGCCAGTCGACACCGCACTGACCAAGATTCTTGATCAAGTCAAACCCCTTGAAACTGCAACGACGGTTTCCCTGTCTGAAGGCATGGGGCTAGTACTTGCAGAAGACATTTGCTCACCAATTAACGTGCCGCCATTTGCCAATTCGGCAATGGACGGATATGCCCTGCGTATCGCTGATCTGGAAAATACCGATACCCTGCACATGGCAGGTAAATCTTTTGCCGGTATCCCATATAATGGCGAATGTCAGCCTGGTCAATGTATTCGTATTATGACCGGTGCCCAAATGCCTGAAGGCGCGGACACCGTTATCATGCAGGAAGAAACTGAAGTTGATGGCGACAATATCCGCTTCACTAACAAAGTGTCTCACGGTGAAAATGTACGCCCGATTGGCGATGATGTTCACCATGGTGATGTGGTTGTAGCTAAGGGTAACCGCATTACCGCTCGTGAAATGCCTCTGCTTGCCTCTCTGGGGATTGCAACCCTACCCGTTTATCGTCGCCCAATCGTTGCGTTTTTCTCGACAGGTGATGAGCTTCGCCCTGTTGGTGAGCCTTTGGAAGCTGGACAAATCTACGACAGCAACCGCTATGGTATCCGTGCGCTGCTAGAAAAATTTGGCTGTGATGTGGTGGATCTTGGCATTATTGCTGACTGCCCTGAAAAACTTCGTGAGGCTTTTGACAAGGCAACAACAGCCGATGTGCTAGTCACATCCGGTGGTGTTAGCGTAGGTGAAGCTGACTACACCAAAGATATTCTCGACGAACAAGGTGAAATAGGCTTTTGGAAAATCGCCATGAAACCGGGTAAGCCATTTGCTTTTGGCACAATCAAAAACACTTGGTTCTGTGGCTTACCGGGTAACCCTGTATCGGCCATGGTGACGCTTTACCAGTTGGTCCAGCCGATGCTTGCCAAGCTTGCTGGCCATAGCCAGTACCAGCCACCGCAACGCCTGAAAGCCAAAGCAACGACGGTATTCAAAAAGCGACCTGGCCGTGCTGATTACCAGCGTGGTATTTACCAAATTAACAGCGAAGGCCAAGTTGAAGTCGCGACAACAGGTAACCAAGGTTCAGGCGCCTTTAGTTCTATGCATCAAGCCAATTGCTTTGTGGTACTTGAACAAGAACGCGGCCGTGTAATGCCGGGGGAAGATGTCACCATCGAGCTTTTCAACCAAGCGATGTACTAAACAAACTATGTACTAAAACGGCTATAGCCATGTACTAATTACGCAGTGACGAGTGCGCCGCTATCTTTTACGGCGCATTTTTGTGACAACTGCCTGCAGAACACGACAGGAACACACCGTGGTAGAACTTACCGACGCAGAAATGCTGCGCTACAACCGCCAAATTATTCTCAAGCAATTTGATTTTGATGGCCAAGAAGCACTTAAAGCCTCCTCTATGCTGGTTTTGGGGGCTGGAGGATTGGGTTGCGCTTCAACCCAATACCTAGCAGCGGCCGGTGTAGGCAAAATGACCATCATCGATGACGATAAAGTGGAGGTTTCCAACCTTCAGCGTCAGGTACTGCACAACGATAGCACTGTCGGCATGCTAAAGGTCGAGTCAGCACGCCAAGCCCTGCAAACCATCAACCCGAACACCACCATTGAAACCGTTGCTGAGCGCCTTGATGACGTATCGTTGAAAGCGCTTATCGAGCAACATGATATCGTGTTGGATTGCTGCGATAACGTTGATACCCGAAACCAACTAAACAGATTGTGTTTTGAAACCAAAACACCATTGATTTCTGGTGCCGCTATTCGTATGGAAGGACAAATCAGCGTCTACACCTACCAAGACAATGAGCCATGCTACCAGTGCCTAAGTGCCTTATTTGGCCAGCAAGCTCTGACCTGCGTAGAAGCAGGGATCATGTCACCGGTTGTGGGTATTGTGGGTGCCGTCCAAGCCATGGAAGCCATTAAAGTGGCCGCCAAGATGGGACAACCTCTGACCGGTAAGATACTGATGCTTGATGCGATGACGATGAGCTGGCGGGAAATGGTATTGGCCAAGCAGCCTAGTTGCACAATTTGTGGTTAATGCATAGACAAAAGGAAGCGATGCTTCCTTTTGTATGGTGTCTGTCGATATAGCATTGAAGTACCCTCGGGAAGCCTTCCCTAAACCGAATATCCCCCCAAGGCACATTCACCAATTGTATGCTTTTGTACGGATCACACATCAAACCGATGAATGACATTAAATTAATGCTACTATCAAACACTGTAATGAACAGTGTTTTATAGGGCAGATATAATGAAAAATAGTAGACTTATCGCGTTTGGTTTAAGCGCATTACTTCTTGCAGGCTGTGCTACCCCATATGATACCGACCGCGACTCGTTCTGGTCTTTCGGTAAAGGTTTCGAAGTCACTCCCCTTGCTCAGGACACTTGGCAAATAAGCTTTATCGGTAATGAAAACACCGATCGCACTCTTGCCAGAAACTACCTACTCCACAAAGCAGCAGAATTAGCCAAAGGCGCTGGCTATCCTTACTTTGCGCTTCGAGGCGAGCAGAACTTCCGAGATCAAACCGGCAGCACATCAGGCATAGGATATTCCAGTAATGACTTTCTGTATGGCACCGGCAGCACGATTACAGAAACTACCGTAATGGTTGAAGTTATTGGTATGAACGAAAAACCAACCGAAAGAAATCTTTCGGTATACGAGTCCGACTTTGTTTTAAACAGCGTCGATGTGAGATCGTAATACCTCCCCCAAGCCGGTAAATTATCACCGGCTTTCTTCTCGGAAGTGATAATCACCTCTCATTTATCACCAACGCTTTTTACCCCCCTCAGTCATAGCAACTAAGCTTCATCAAAACAGATAGTTAAAGGGTAACCCAATGCATGATTTACTGACTGTTAGCGTAACGGTATTTATGGGGTTCTTTGCCATCATGAACCCTATAGCTAACACCGCTGTCTTCATCGGCTTAACCAGCAATCAAACCCACCAGCAACAGAAAGCCACCGCCTTCAAAGCCCTATTTACCGCATTTTGCATTGTGGCGGCTTTCAGCTTACTCGGAAAAGGGATATTTCAAGTTTTTGGCATTACTCTACCTGCATTAAGAATCTCAGGGGGTATCTTGGTTTTTTTAGTTGGCTATCACATGCTACAAGGAAGTAGTTCATCAATGCACAGCCACCAACCAATTGAAAATAAAGAAGAGAGCAATAGTGAGCCAGATGTCGCTATTTCCCCGCTGGCCCTGCCGATACTAGCGGGACCAGGGACTATTGCAACGGCTATGAACTACTCGGCCGCCGGCGGTGCATTAAATATTGTCATTACTATTTCAGCCTTTGCCTTGCTGTGCCTCATCAGCCTGGTTTGTTTTATTTACGGTCAAAAGCTAGTCAGCTTACTAGGGGAAAACGGAATCAGTATTGTCACTAGGCTGATGGGATTAATCTTAACAGTCATTGGTATGCAAATGGGGATCCAAGGAGTACATGATGCAAGAGAGTTGTTAAATCAAATACCTAGATAAAAAAAGCCGGTAATAAATACCGGCTTTTAAGACAATCATGAAACCAATTTATGATTAATTATCGTTCAGGCGAATGCCATCTTTATCGATAATAATTAGACCTTTCTTATACAGACCACCAATGGTTTTCTTGAAGGTCGCTTTACTGGTACGAAACTCTTTGAAAATTGCATCTGGTGACGACTTATCACTTAGTGGAACAAAGCCGCCCTTACGCTCAAGTGTCGTTAGAATTTTATCAGCCAAGTCGTCAACCTTTGCCTTACCAGCTTTTTGCAGTGACAGGTTGATCTTACCGTCTGGGCGAATTTCTTTAATGTAAGCTTTCAGCTTTTTGCCCGGGAACAACTTACCAAAAGATTCTGTCTTGAATAGAAGGCCCCAATGCTTATCTTCGATTACGGCTTTATAACCCAGTTCGCTGGTTTCAGCGATCTGAACCTGAACTTCTTCACCCACTTTGTATTCAGCTGGTGTTTTATCCAAGAAACGGTTGAACTTGGTTGAACCTACAATACGGCCCGATGCTTTATCGGTGTAAACACGAACCATGATGTCTTGACCTTCTTCAAGACGGCGGCGCTGCTCACTGAATGGAACTAATAAGTCTTTTTCCAAACCCCAGTCAACAAATGCACCAACACCACAAATGCCGACGACACGCAGCAAAGCAAAGTCACCAACCACAGCATATGGCTGTTTGGTCGTCGCAATGATTTCATCTTCAGAATCGAAATAAACAAAGACTTCCAACTGGTCCCCCAGCTGAGTGCCGGCAGGAACAGAGGCTTTAGGCAGTAGGATATTGCCAAAGTCATCACCACCATCAAGGAATACGCCAAAATCTACTAACTTGACTACCTCTAACGTGTTGTATTGTCCAATTCTAATCATTCTTTCGACACTCTCTGGATAAATTAAACGGCCTGTGTAACAAACAGCCGACAGCATGCGACGCTCTGTCATGCTTCATCTTAACATCAGGCGGGGCATTATACGTGATGTTAATCCAATGCGCCTGACCTATCTTTCATTATTTGCTTACTTTCCACGCTAATAAAGAGTGAAACACTAAATAACACTGCTATTAACTAACTAATTCATCTAAAATTAACCTTGCTTCCCAAACTTAACGTTATGTTAGTAGCTAAGTGGCTTGATTATTCAACGTCGCATATTCATATCACCCAACCATAGTGAGGTAGTGTAGTAGAGTGATCACAGTTGAAAAAAAAGACGGGCATAAACTCAAAATTTCCCATGTCATTCCTGAAACAACCAACCGACAACTGGACCTCTATATTTTCGTTCCCGGCGAACTTGGATTAAATAGCAATATCATTGCTGAAGATGAATTTTTCCACAATGCGATTCAAGGTAAACGTACCTACTACAGTGATGTAAACCACTTGCCACTGGTTCATAGCCGACTTGCTAGTCGCGGTAAACTTTCTACTGAACAGTATCGTTTAAGCTTAAGCCTTTACGCGTATCAATATGCCTTAGCACTTGAGAAGACCGCTCAGCAACTACTCGATGACAAAGAAGAGCGATCGCTTGAGGAAGTCGAAGAGGTCGCCCAATTAACTCAACGGATTTTAAAACGACTCCGCCGTAATGTGCCTACTGACAAAAAACTGCACAAGTATTACGAAAATGTCGATAACTATCTTTCATGGTACACAGAACAGCGATTACTTGAGCTTGTTGCACACCTGCCTAGAAGCAGTGATTACAGCAACATCAAATCACTGCTACTTGAGGTTTGTGAAAAAGAGTCGGAACACCGCTACAAGCATGACTACAACTCATCCAAAGCAATGGAAGATCCGACCCGGATGTCCAACAAAATGCGCCTACTGCGTCGTTTGATAGAATACCCGGTTACCATGAAAGAAAAAACGACTGAGCTGGGCCAGAACACCCGCAAAGTGGTTACTGGGTTTGCAGCCGGTTTTGTAATGATTTTCGTTACCTTGATGCTGATTGAAGCTCGAGGTGTTCTCGGTGATATTACCGCTTCATTTATTCTGGTTCTATCTTTCATCTATGCCGCACGCGAAGTGTTTAAGGATGACTTAAAAACCATCCTTTGGCGCATGGTACGAAAAGGCAAACCTAAGTGGCGTAAACAATTTTTTGACGTTAACTCTAACCAGTTGATCGGACGCCAGTTAGAATGGATGGAATATTGCGCTTTTAAAGATTTAGATAAAGAAATCAGAAAGGTTCGCAAACACAAGGTTTCACAGCATGAAGAGACGGTATTGCACTACAAAAGCACGACGCGCATGTCGCCCACCAAGTTTCTGACAGGCTATGAGCAAACCCGTGAGTCCATAATGCTCGATCTGCGTACAATTACCCGACTAATGGAAAAAGGGTCGCAAAAAATCTACCAATTAAAAGACGGTCAAGTGTCGAAGGAAACCGTAGAAAAACGTCACTTGGTCAATCTAGTGACCCGGGAAATGGTCGATGAGAAAACCATCTGTGTCCAGCGCTGGAAGGTCATTATGAATCGCTCAAAGATTATCGATATCGAACCGATAGAAAGCAATTAACCCCCACCGCATGCACGAAATACAACCGGGAGAGGTAATACCCCTACACTCTCTCCGTTGTAACCTCGCCAGCAGTTGATACGCTTAAAGGGAAGCCATTTTGATGATCCCTATATGAAAAAACTGTCCGAGCTCATTTTCAACAACACATTCAGCCATCTTCCAGCTGTGTTTGGTACGCCAATCAAACCCCAGCCGCTTGATGATCCTTTTCTGGTTAGCGCAAACCCTAAGGTATGCGAATTGCTTGAACTGGACCCGGTTCAAACCAGTACTGAGTACTTTATTAACCTCTTCACGGGCAATGATCAGCACTCAGCAATGGCCCCTCTTGCCATGAAGTACACCGGTCATCAGTTTGGTCAATATAACCCTGAGTTAGGAGATGGACGGGGGTTGTTACTCGGTGAAGTACTGACATCATACGGACAAAAATGGGATATCCACCTTAAAGGATCCGGTCTTACCCCCTATTCTCGCCAAGGCGATGGCCGAGCTGTTTTACGTTCCAGTATTCGTGAGTACCTTGCTAGCGCAGCAATGGATGGATTAGGCATCAAAACAACCCATGCTCTTGCGGTACTTTCGAGTAATACGCCAGTCTTTCGTGAAACGGTCGAGCGTGGCGCGACGCTAATCCGTGTTGCCGAGAGCCACCTCAGGTTCGGTCACTTTGAATACCTTTTTTATACCCAGCAACATAGCGAACTAAAGTTGTTGGCTGATTATTTAATCAGCAACCACTTTGCAGATATTGACAGCAAAGCCGACGATGCCACACGTTATCGCCAGATGTTCAATACTATCGTCTTTTTAACCGCCCAATTGATTGCCGACTGGCAAGCGGTTGGTTTCGCCCATGGCGTGATGAATACCGACAACATGTCAGTTCTCGGTCTGACGTTTGACTATGGCCCTTATGGCTTTCTAGATGACTATGACCCCGGTTTTATCTGCAACCATTCCGATTACTCCGGACGATATGCATTCAACCAGCAACCCAACATCGCCTTGTGGAACTTATCAGCACTCGGCTATGCACTCACCCCTCTGCTAGAGAAAGATGACATTGATCATGCCTTAGAAAGCTATCAAATTTTGCTACAACAAGCCTATAGCAAGAATATGCGCAACAAGCTCGGTCTAAAAGAAAAACGAGAACAAGATACCCCGCTGTTTGCCAATTTGTTTGATTTGATGAAAAAACAAGCTGTCGACTACACCTTATTTTTCCGTACTTTGTCGTCAATTCCTCATGCAGAATTGAAGACATCCAGTCACCACTTCCAACCTTTGTTCAAAAATCTTGCCCCACTGGAAGTATGGCTATCCCTGTATGCTGATAGGCTGGAAAAAGACTCCTTGAGTGACACCGATCGCCTCGCGCTGATGCGCGCATCCAACCCTAAGTTTATTTTGAGGAACTACCTCGCTCAGCAAGCTATCGAACAAGCGGAGAAAGGTGACTTCACTCTGGTGGAACAACTCTTGAAAGTATTGCAAAACCCATTTGATGAACACCCAGGGTTTGCCACTTTTGCAGAGCAACCGCCTGAGTGGGGGAAAACACTGGAGATCAGTTGTTCTTCTTAGGGAAGCGTTGAGACATAGTTCACGGTTCATTACATCATTCGATTTTTGAGTAATTATTCCCATCAAATTTGATAGGGGTGTTTTTTTAGTCGGGCGAACCTTGGTTACGGCTTCTCATTAACCAACTCAGTCGATTTGCCGTACCAACACCACTGCGAAGTGTCCTGCTAAGGTATGAACCAGCATAAAAAAAGAACCCGGCAGAGTTAGACATCCGCCGGGCTCTTCGTTTCAACATTTGTTCTCTATTGCGTGATCACTTTAGAGACTCCATGCTCCATTAACCACAACTGGAGGTTAGGCGCTTTGTTGATGTAATGGCTCAGCATGTCACATGGTTTTTTCGCTACCGTTGTAGCCTTCAATGCATGGTCGATGAGTGCTAATACCGCCTCATTTTGATCGTCATGCAAATACTCCAATGACGGATGGGTTTGATCCAATCCAAGCGCAAACTGCGCAAGCTGATCGATATCAATGACCAAACCATCAAAGTATTGCAAAAACTTTTCTGCCATCAGTGCATTGGCTGGTAGTTCAGCCATCAGATGGACCTTAAGCCCCTGCGCTCCTCGGCATAACCCTTGCTCTGCCAATAAATCAATGGCTGTTGCCGCCTCACTGAAAGTTCTAACAAATGGAATAACAAGTTCGATATTCACCATACCTTCAGCAATTCTGGCGCGCTTAACGGCTTCGCATTCCAGTTCAAAAGCTTTACGGATCGCCTTGTTTGCCCAACGAGAAACTCCTCGCTGGCCAATCAGTGGATTCACCTCTTTGCTTTCAAGCTCTGAGCCCAGTAATGACTGCCTTTGGTATGAGTCAGCACCAGCAAGACGTACTTTAAGAGGGTTGTCCCCCGCTTTTTGTGCCGCGGCAATGAGCTTCTCTGCCAATGCAGAGACAAAATATTCGGCTGGGTTCCCCTCTGTTTGTGTCAACAACTGCTGCTGCACGTCTGAGGGTAAGTCGGCAGGGTAAGCCGCTGCCAGAGGATGAACACCGACTTCTAATAAGATATCATCAATCGAAAGCAGGCCAATATCCGCTTGCATACTTGATAATTGCGACGAGGATTTAAGAATTTCAGAAAACTGTAAACCTGACTGAGCGCTGTTTGTCATAAGCCACCATAACTACTTTATCTTGGTTTCTAGGAAGAACATATATTAGACAGATCATAGCGCCTAGGCCTGTGATTCCTTTCGTATATCGACTTCCATTTTTACCCACGCAACATGGGTAGATATTCATATAGACCCAACATACTGATTCATGCCATCTGACGCAAGTAGCTATACAGAAAGTTTTAATCATCTATCACTTCGTTAAGTACAAGATTCTGAGCTATTCACAGACATGAGGCATTTAATGCTAGATGGAGATGAACTATTTCAGTTGCACAAAAAGGCAGCTTGCATTGACCTATTTTGATAAAAAGCGAAGTAACAAAGAAAGATCTAGAATAAAAATCTAAGTGATATCACAAGTTTGGTTTATTCCTGCCAACTTTTGGGCTATCTTTACGCGTCAATAATTTTTGTAATACCGAGATAGGCAACACTATGCCAATGAAAACAGATGAACTCCGCACCGTCAGTCTTGGGCTAATGCCAACGCCAGCTGCGGTAGAAGCTGCTTACCCAATCACAGATGGAATTGCGGAGCATATCGCCCACTCTCGTCGTCAAGTTGAAGCTATTCTCACGGGCAAGGACTCACGTCTTCTTGTTATCGTTGGTCCTTGTTCTGTCCATGATCCTGATGCTGCCATCGACTATGCTAAACGCCTTCAAGCTGTTCAGGAAAAATACAAAGATACGCTATTTATTGTAATGCGTACTTATTTTGAAAAACCGCGCACTGTCGTGGGCTGGAAAGGTTTGGTTTCCGATCCTAACCTCGATGGCAGCTTGGATTTAGCCAAGGGTCTTCACACTGCCCGTAAGCTGCTTGTTGATATCAATGCGCTCGGCATGCCTACAGCAACAGAGTTCCTTGATATGATCACTGGCCAATATTTGGCTGACTTGATCAGCTGGGGCGCTATCGGTGCGCGTACAACCGAATCTCAGATTCACCGTGAAATGGCATCTGCACTATCCTGCCCGGTTGGGTTCAAAAATGGCACCGATGGCAATATTAAGATTGCAATCGATGCGATTCGTGCCACACGCGAGTCTCATGTGTTTTGTTCACCCGCTAAAAATGGTGAAATGACCATTTACCGTACATCCGGTAATCCTCATGGCCACGTAATTCTTCGCGGTGGTAAGATGCCAAATTACCATGCAGAAGATATTCAAGCATCTTGCGACACATTAGCTTCATTCGATTTACCAACCCGCTTGGTCGTCGATTTCAGTCATGGAAACTGCCAGAAGCAGCATAAACGTCAACTTGATGTCGCTGCCGAAATTTGCCAACAAATTAAATCAGGCAGCCAGTTTGTTGCTGGTATTATGGCGGAAAGTTTTATCGTTGAAGGTAACCAACCTGTCGATACAAACGATCTAGATGCACTAACTTATGGCCAGTCTATTACTGACCCGTGCATTAACTGGGATGATACAGTCACCCTGCTTGACATGCTGTCTGATGCGGTAGGTAGCCAACAATAACTGACCGAGGTATGGCAGTTCAATGCCATACCCCCAATCCAAGATATCATTAAATCACTAAACAATTAGGATTACGCACATGCCATCTTTTGATATTGTTTCTGAAGTAGACTTCGTTGAAATCCGAAATGCGGTAGAAAATGCGTCTCGTGAACTTGAAACTCGTTTTGACTTCCGAGGTGTAGAAGCCAGCTTCAAACTAGAGAAAGAAGTCGTAAAAATTACGACTGAATCAGATTACCAGCTAGGCCAGCTAATTACGATTCTTCGCGGCAACCTTGCTAAGCGTCACGTTGACGCCCAGTCAATGGATCAAAAAGACACCACTCGCACTGGTAAATCTTTTGCTTGTAACGTCGAATTCAAGCAAGGCGTCGACACAGCTGTTGCGAAAAAAATCGTTAAAATGATTAAAGATGAGAAGCTTAAAGTACAGGCTTCAATCCAAGGCGATAAAGTACGTGTAACAGGCAAGAAACGTGATGACCTGCAAGCAGCTATGGCACTTGTACGCGGTGCTGAGCTGGGCCAGTCATTCCAGTTTGACAACTTCCGTGACTAAGCCGGTATGTTTCGCTCTAAATAAACCGCCAGCTGGCGGTTTTTTTACGTCTTCAGCAACCATACGTAAACCAACCTACATGAATATTTGATCAGTCTTGCTGGTTAAAATCATTAATAATTATTAACACAACTGATCTACAGCGCATAAAAAAAGTACCCCGTAAACACGGGGTACTTCTCAGGTTATTTTAAGGCGTGCTTAATAATTAGCGCTGACTTAGCAAACGTAAGCGTGTTTTGCGAACAACGACCAGACCCAACAAACCAAATAGTGATAAGAAACCAGTACTACCGCCTGACTTATCGTATCGTGGAATATTGATTTCAGGTGCAAGGCTGTCTGGTTTAGCGATAATACCGTCAAACGTAACTTGTGAGTCAGGTACTTCCTTACCATCCCGAGTCAAGATCATCGAAAATCTATACTTACCATATTCAACACCAGATAATTCAAGCAATAAAGTTTGCTCACCATCTTCGGTCAAGATCGGCTCAGCCAAAGTAACACGAGACATGTCCTGATCATCACGTGCCGTCAAGCTGAATTGCACCTTATCACCGGCCTTGGCTTCTGCTGTTGAGCGAATAACATAAGGGATTTCAGCACGGCTACTAATGGTAATAAAGCGTCGTTCAAGCGTGCCCGGTTCTGCGTAACGGTATGCAACAGCAGTGATCACTGGATCGTGATCTGACGAACGCCATGGCGTGATACCCTGGTCATGGAAGTTTTCAGGATTACTGCCTTTATAGCCAGTGGTATAGTCAAACAGCGTTGATTCAGTACTATTGATATGCCAATCTGCAGCGTTTCGAATACGTGATGTCATGCTTGGTGTAACCAGAACATGGTCTAGCGAACCAAGTGTATCATTGTAAGAGAAACTCCAGCTAGGCTGACGACCAAACTTATCGTCCATCAACTTAACGGCATTAACATAACCAAACGTTTCTTTAATCTCAACACCAGATTGATCGCTACCAAACTGTGGTCGCTCACCAATGTAGGTATGCTGACCCGCACGCAACGTTTTACCTGTCGGGTTATCAGTCAGAACCAGTACTGCATCTTCATAAGCATAAGCATTAAGATCGCCAAGGATCACCTGATCACCTGGGATTTTACTTAACTCTTTACCCAACTGATGCGCAGCCGCTACTCGGAAGTTTTCGCACTGCCCTTGCAAATCATCATCATGTAATGAGTCTCCTGGTGTGAAATTCTCCCATTCTTCCCAACCATCCCAGTCATCAATACAATTTGAGCCTTTTGACTTAAAGTGGTTTACCGCAACCGTCAACTGTTTACCTGTATTATTAACAATAAAGGTTGCTGCAACTGCATGACGCTGGAATGCGCGGCCACTACTTAGCGGGCGCCCTTGCGAATCAACATATAGATTGCCATTTTCATCTGTTATTGATGGGGCATTCTGATTCGGCATCTCAATGATACGTGAAGAATCTAGCATCACTTTAGTTGGGCGGTAGATCAAACCATTAGTAATGGCGTCGGTACCGACGTGATCATGCGCGTCCAAAATAGCATCGCCATTTGAGTCAAAGCCGATAAAACGATAACGGTTGTAAATTGAATCTTTACCGTTACGGTTTGAATAGCGATCATCGGTATACTTACTGTTCAGCTCATCAACCAACTGAGCGATAGCGCTGTAATCACCAAAGCCATTATTTTCGACTTCGACCAAACCAACTACATCGGCATCTAACTGATACAACACTTCAACAATCTTCGCTTGCTGGCGTTCAAACTCTTCGTAACTTTCCGCTCCACGGTTTTCACCAAAGCGGTTACGATCGCCACCAAACGGTGAATTGAAGTAATTCAGGACATTACTCGCAACCAACTTAAGTGCAAACTCGTCGCTTTCCAATTCCATTGGGACTGACGGCGAAGTCGTTCGCGGCGTATTTTGTTTGAATGTATCTTTTGACACGTTTTCGGATGGGATCAATCGGTATTCACTGTGGCTGTAATCCAAAACACCAGTAATACCAACAACGCTGTCATTTACCAAGATAACGTGGTCATTGGGTGCATCAGCAAATTCCGGGTAGTAAGGAATAGTACCATCCGGTGCTTTTTCATCACTTTCAACAAATAAGCGTCGTGTTTCATTCTGCTTGTGCAATGCCATTGCGTCATCAGAAGCCGCAGGATAAAGCTGATTTGGGTGCAAATTAGGGCGCTCGTAACTCAACACCATGTTGTTACGAAAACTTGAGTAATCAAACATAAAGGTGCGGGTAACGCGCATGTCCTGATCACCGTCTTGATCCGGATTAACATCTTGCGGCAGAGTTATCAGCATGCCTTCGTGGCGCTCAAGTGTGCGGTTGAATTCTAGCTCACCATCAGCGTTATAGTCAGAGGCTATGATCTCCAGTGGTGTCACCCGAGGTGCAACAGAGTTGGAGTTCATGATTTGATAATCACTATCAGAAGGCACAAACTGAGTACGATTAAATAGCTCTTGTACCTTACCGACAAAGCAAATTTCTTGGCCAACTAGGCTTTCATCAACACCTGCAACTTCAACAAAAATGCCGTCGGACCCCTCGCGATCACTTCGCTCTACCACGTCTTGGAGGTACACACCGCGCCAGGTACTGTTCCCGGTCGTAACGTGGGCAACAATACCACTTAAGCGATAAGATTCATCACTCCAGAAACTGCCATCCGGAACCAATGGCGAACGATCGCCAGTACCTTGAATCTCTGTGATCGACTTATAAGCAAAGCCTGGGTTATCAGAACAGATCTGACCCGGTTCAACAGGTTCATCAAGCTCAGGGCTTCCTAAGCCATCATATGTACCACCCGGATGCTGGGTCCAATCGTTTGGATTGTAACTGCTGGAAGGCACTGCGCCCTCTTGACGACGAAGAGTTACGGTTTCCCCCCAGTTGTATTGACCAAGATACCCAACAATATCTTGAATATCGGTTGGTTCTTCTTTATCAACCAGGCCACTCTCAGCAATCAAAACTGCGCTGCTACCCGTAAAGTTCAGGCTGCCATTCTGTACCTGATCGTAAGTGCCCGAAAAATAAACTTGACCGTCATTAGCAGCAACAATCGCTTCAATTTCATCACGGGAGTGAGACTCAGGGTGAAGAATTACAATACTGCTGTTTGGCTGAATGCTAAGGCCATGCAGGATTGGGGCACCATCAGCGGCCAAGATCTCATTGGTCCAACCCGCTGCGTGTTTATGGTACAGAGAATAGGTACTATCAAAAGTATGTGACTCAACACCGATGTTGGTCAACTCTACAGCTCGAGTATAGGTACTGTTTGCACCATTTTCGACATATTCCGAAATGATGATATCGCTGATATCGGCCAGCGCACTGGCACTCATGCTGGCGCCAATTGCCAGCGCCAGCAAAGAATAAGATGATTTCATATCAATATACTTAATTTAAATGATAACTATCAGAAATATACAGTTGCAGAGGCGTAACCAATTTGAGCGGTCTCGCCCAAGCTGATTTCTGCACCGAATTCAGTATTATGTGTCGGGCGGTAGCTTAGACCCGCGGTATGCCAGATGCGGTCTTTACCCCACTCTCGCCATTGCGTATCGTTGCCAGTCCAATAGTCACCGAACTTATCCCACTCTTCTCGACTTTCGTAGTTACTTGAGGCAAACACATCAACATTAGACAGCACGGCATAACGTGCTGATACCAACAAACCACTGTTTTTCAATGTCTCATATTGGTTGAATTGGTATTCACCTGGCTTATAACCTTCAGGTGGAGTAATAACCGTTCTCTCCTGAGCGATATCTTGATTCTGGATAAAACCATTGATACCGAATTCAAGTTCTTGATTGACAAGGTATCGAGCACCAAGGGTATACAGATACCCCTCACCATACTGAGATGAACCCTCAGAACCAGCACGTTTTTCAAGACCAAGTACTAATGAGGCTCGATCACCAAAATAACCGGCATAGCCACTCACAACATCTCCGTAATCTGAACCCGAGGATGATTCAGATTTGTAACTATACGATGCGGCAGCTTGAAACTCGTTATAATTAAAGTGGTACTTTACCGTTCGAGGTTGGTCGCCGGCATCAGGGATTTCAACACCTAACTCAAAGGTCAGGTCACCAAAACCATCAATATCATCTACTGCGGTGTCCGTCATACCAATTTCAATATAATGCTGCGAATCAATAAAATATCCCATATAGGCTTTATCAAAATCGAGCACCATTTCACCAGTACCGCCATTCCAATTTTCTCTCTGGAAATCAAGCTCCAAGCGATAAATAAGATTACCGGTTTGACCTTTAACACCTAATGTCCCAAAAGTGTCATCAATCAAAGCTTCGTTTGAATTATATTCGGCATATTCTTTTTGATTGCCCATATAGGCACCCAAAGAAACCTCACCGAATAATTCAACTTGACTGTTCTCATCTTCGTAAATTAATACTGCATGGCTTGAAAAAGATACCAACATGGCTGTCGACAAAAGAGAAAGCGATACTTTTCTCTTTGCTGTTATATCCATTAATACTCCTTGAAATGTGACACCAACCAAAATTTCGTGAATTCTATAGATATTAAATGCATCACAATGTGATTGATATCACAGCACTTTCAGGCGAAGTATTTTCCTTACAACTAAGAACACCCATTAATATTCACAAACAAAATGAATAAAATCATGCTACTGATTAATCATACAGAAACCGCCCAGCATCTTATTTTCAACAAAAACAACCAACCACAGTAACAGCAATAAGTAATTCAACTCACCACCATAACAAGTAAAATTCCACCCCCTAACGTTGCTGCATATACTATTCACCTCAACCAGAAGTAAGCACGTTTACTTTCTATATTTCTTATTCGATTTTTTTAAACATCTTGTTCGTCAATGGCTACTGTTTGTCATCCACAACTCGGCATACACTAAAACAATAAAACAGATTCGGAGGCAAACATGACAATTCGACAAATCCAGTCACTCATTCCCGCCCACCCTTCCTCTGATGGTGACGGTGTCCGTATTCAGCGTGTCCACGGGTTTAATAACACGCAGTTCTCACCCTTTTTAATGATTGATGAACTGAAATCCGAAAGCGCAGATGACTACATTGGTGGATTTCCGGCTCACACCGCGGTATAGAAACTCTGACGTATATGCTCAATGGCCACTTCCAACATAAAGACCATATGGGCAACGTAGGTGAATTACGGGATGGTGGTGCGCAATGGATGTCTGCAGGTAAAGGTGTCATCCATAGTGAAATGCCGATAATGACTGATGGCACGCTACACGGATTCCAAATCTGGATTAACTTGCCAGCAGCCAAGAAAATGCAGCCAGCGGATTATCATGATTTCCAGTCTGATGTTATCACCCAATACCAGCAAGAGGATGGCAGCCTTATCCGCGTCATTGCCGGTGACTTAACAACCCAGGGAACGACACTTGCCGGTCCATTACAACAAACAGGTGTCCCTGTTACGATTGCTGATTGGCAGACAAGCAAAGCCGCAACCTTTAACAGTTGCCTCAACCCCGACTTCCAAGCCATGATCTACGTCTACCATGGTGAGATTCAAGTGGGTCAGACGAAGGTCAAACAAGGTACCCTAGCGCTGCTTGGAGACGGGGAAAGTTTAGCTATGGCTGCAGAAAATGAAGCTGGGGTGTTGTTGTTATCTGGCCATCCTATTAACGAGCCAGTCGTGCACTATGGACCCTTTGTAATGAACAGCATGGGTGAAATTGAGCAAGCAATTCAGGATTACCAGCAAGGGACATTAGTCTAAGGTTTGGTTTGCGAATGCCCAAAGCCCTATCCGTTTTAACACCACGTATCTGTTTTAAAATAAATAGCGGCTATCATGATAATCAATGTTAGCCGCCACTTTAAATGACAGTGTTGAATTACCTATTCAAGATCTGATCCCTTCGTGTTTTCTTGTGCTAGTTGGGCAAAATATTCCTTCGTCAACTTGAACACCACAGGACTTAACAGTGATAGGGCTATCAAGTTAGGAATTGCCATCATGGCATTAAGTGTATCTGCAAGTAGCCAGATAAACTCTAACGAACTGGTTGCTCCTATCGGCACTGCAATAACCCACAACACTCGAAAAGGCACGACGGCTTTCACACCAAATAAATATTGGACGCATTTTTCACTATAAAAGCTCCAGCCCAATATTGTTGTAAAGGCAAAGATAGACAGTGCTATGGCAACCACATAGTTACCAATACCAGGTAATGCAGAGGCAAATGCCATCGATGTTAAGGCTGCCCCGGTTTCACCACTGAGCCAACTGCCTGATACGACAATCGCCAAACCAGTAATACTACAAACAACAATGGTATCAATAAATGTACCGAGCATGGCCACTAAGCCTTGAGCGACCGGGTTTTTAGTTTGAGCCGCAGCATGAGCTATTGGGGCACTCCCCAACCCTGCTTCATTTGAGAAAATACCACGGGCCACACCAAACCGGATTGCAGCCCACACAGCAGCCCCGGCAAAGCCTCCTTGCGCGGCAACTGGCGTAAAGGCACTACTAATAATCAAACCGAAAGCCGCCGGGATGTCGGAAATGTTTATGATCAGAACAACCAAGCCAGAGGCAATGTAAAACCCAGCCATTAATGGAACCAATTTACCAGCAACATCCGCGATACGTTTGATCCCCCCCATCAGTACGAGCCCGACTAAAATCATCATGATCAAACCTGACATTATAGGAGAGATCCCGAAGCTCGACTCAACCGCGGCAGCAACAGAATTAGACTGAACGGTGTTACCAATACCAAACCCAGCTAATGCACCAAAAATAGCAAATGCCGTACCCAGCCATGCCCACTTACTACTCAAGCCGTTTTTGATATAGTACATCGGGCCACCAACATGGTTGCCATTCGCATCCGTTTCACGGTATTTCACTGCACATACCGCTTCGGCAAACTTCGTTGCCATTCCAACAAGCGCAGTACACCACATCCAAAATAAAGCACCCGGGCCCCCTAAAAATATAGCCGTCGCCACACCAGCAATATTACCAGTCCCGATAGTTGCAGACAGAGAAGTCATTAATGCATTAAATGGGCTTATCTCCCCTTTGGCCTCTTCTTCTTTCTCGGGGATCCTTCCTGTCCAGAGTAATTTGAAACCTGCGCCTATTTTCACAATTGGCATTAACTTCAAGCCAAGTGTTAGATAAATACCCACCCCTAGGATAAGTACCAGCATGGGGACTCCCCACACAAAGCCATTTATGGCTGAGACGAAATTCGCTATTGAATCCATCCTTGCGCTCTCTTTTTATATTTACATGTCCAAAAAACATAGGCGTCATTGACTATAAATTCAACATAATAGCGAACAACAATATTCAGAGTCAGACAAATTCAAAACAGCCACTGCAGCGTGAGAGGAATATGAGGGGTATAAAAAAAGCTTCACAAGGAAGCTTTATTCATCAACTAATGAAAGGAAATTTAATCATACAAGGATGATTCACCTTCCGGGCGAGTCTTAAAGCGGCGGTGCAGCCACATGTATTGGTCGGGGGCTTCCATGATAGATCGCTCAACAGCTTTGTTGACATAAGCAGCAGCGGCATCAGGATCGTTATGAGGAAACGCATCCAACGGCGGGAAGACCTTTAGGGTATAGCGACCTGAATCAGTATTGCGCACCATTGCAAAAGGCACCACAGCACAATGCGACGCATCGACCAACAAGCTTGTGCCGGTTGTAGTACATGCGTTTTCAACCGCAAACAAAGGGGCAAAAGTCGAACGTCGCTTACCATAATCATGATCAGGGGCATACCACACTCGCTCGCCTTTACGTAATGCACGCAACATGCCTTTAACGTCTTTACGGTCAATCATGTATTTGTTGGAGCGGATACGACCTGTAAACTGAAAATAATCAAAACAAGGGTTTTTATTTGGTCGATAAACACCCACTCCTGGCGTTTTCATACCAAATGCACGAGCACCAAGCTCAAGGTTCAATGAGTGCACGGCAACAAGTAACACCCCTTTGCCTTCAGCTTCAAGTTGATGAATATGCTCCATGCCTTCATAAGTCACATGGCGTTCAACGCGAATATCTGGCCAAAACCAAGCCATACCCGTTTCAAACATCGCCAAACCGGTATTATCAATGTTCTTCTTCATCAACACATCGCGCTCATCTTGCGACATGTCTGGGAAACACAACTCAAGGTTACGTGCAATGATCTTCTTGCGCTTTTTAATAATACGCATAGCCAAACGCCCGAGAGCTTGCCCCATACGAAATTGTATAAAGTACGGTAGCCAACTGATGAGGTACACCACTCCGACCATCAGCAGGGTTAACCAATATCGTGGATGTAAAAGCGACTTTGTAAAAGTAGGCGCTGTAAAATTACTCATAAGCGGTGATATCCCATTTCTATTTTTATTCATATATATACCTTTTCCAAGCAATCCAAAGCCGGAAAAAACTATATACGGAATTTATATCGAACGCTGCATTCTATTGCGTGGCGATTGGCTATGCAAGAGGATGAAGTTTTGTACCATTAATTTTCAGTTTACATTAAGCGAAAGGGCAGAGATGAAGCAATAAGGATAACAGACATGCAAAAATGCACGGAAGAGTATGTATTACGAATTGGAATTAGTCTCAAACGACAGGGATGACGCAGAAATGATAAGGCTATTAAATCAGCTTGGTGTTATTCAAATAAAGAAATCTGCTCTGGCGTAGCCTAACCTAATTATAATGGCTGGAACCACTCAAAGTGGTGACTTGAATAAACAAGAGGGGTTTATACCCAAGTACCTTGACGCTACTTGGGTATATTGAATCGCAGGGTTACACTGTGCTTGAATGTAATTCAACCGCTTCTTTACCGTATAGAGATGGCTCGCCTTCCGGGCGTGTTTTAAAACGACGGTGCAGCCACATGTACTGACAAGGTGCGGCAAGAATAGCACTTTCAACCGCTCTGTTAATAACAGCAGCGGCCTGCTCTGGGTCATTACGTGGGAACTCTTCCTGCAACGGCGCTAGAGTTATCACATAATCGCCCGAATTATTTTCGCGAACCATTCTAAACGTCATGACTTCGCAGCCACTGTTGTCGACTAACAAACTGGTTCCTGTCGTAGTACAGGCTTTCTCAACAGCAAACAAAGGAGCAAACGTTGAACGCCGGCGGCCATAGTCATGATCAGGTGCATACCATACACGCGATCCTGTGCTCAATGCCTTCAACATCCCTTTGACATCTTTACGATCAATCAATGTTCGGTTGGAGCGGGCTCGTCCTCGGTACTGAACAAAATCAAAACAAGGGTTATTATTCGGGCGGTATATCCCGGTACCTGATTTGTGAATTCCAAACGCGCGTGCCGCGAGTTCTAAATTCAATGAGTGTACAGCAACGAACAGCGCACCTTTGCCTTCTTGCTCAAGCTTTTCGATATGCTCCATGCCCTCTATACGAACATGGCGTTTAACCCTTGCATCCGACCAAAACCATGCCATACCGGTTTCGAACAAGGCTAAACCTGTATTATCTATATTTTTTTTAATGATATCTTTCTTTTCGCGCTCAGCCATTTCTGGAAAGCAAAGATCAAGGTTACGCTCAATCGTAAAACGGCGCTTTTTCATCAGCCCTAGGGCCAAACGGCCAACCCCCTGCCCTAAGCGACGCTGGACAACGTAGGGAAGGCAACTCAGTAAATACATGACTAAGATCAGCAGTAAGGTTGGCCAGTAACGTGGGCTAAGTAGCTTCCAAGAGAAGCGAGGTGCAGCGAATTTGCTCATAAATAATTATCGCAATAGGTAAATTCTAAATAAATTTACCAACTTATAAAAAACGTAAATGTTGTTGAATCATACGCTGAGCACACTCAAAAACATAGCTAAATTATGTTATACTCACGATTAAATGTTCGCCCCATTCAAAAAAGACAATTTATGATAAACCAATGAAAGTGAACGATGTTTTTTCATTGACAAATTGGCAAAAGAAAGCGGCTAAATATCAACACTTCAATCAGTGTGTCATTTTTAGCCGCTTAGTATGATTAATGAAATTAAGCTCTTTTATTACATAGATTTCACTCTAAAAGCCCTCTACTCCCCTCATATCCGGAAGACGGTGCGCGATCCCTTTATGACAATCTATGCACGTTTTGGACCCATCAGCTAATGAGCTCGAATGCTGTACCGATGCACGCTGAGATTGCTGCGTGAAATCCATATAGCTGAACTCATGGCAGTTCCGACATTCAAGGGAGTCATTTTTCTTCATCCGTGTCCACTCACGCTCAGCCATATGCAGACGCCGGGCTTCGAACTTTTCAGGGGTAGAAATCGCCCCTGTTACCCATGCCCATACTTCCTTTGAAGCCTGCATCTTTCGCGCCATTTTATCTGTCCAGTCGTGTGGAACATGACAGTCTGAACAAATCGCCCTTACCCCAGTACGATTATTAAAGTGGATAGTACCCTGGATCTCCTGATACACGTTATCTTCATGGCAACTAACACAAAATGGCTCTGAGTTAGTAAATTCCATTCCGGTATTAAACGCACCCCAAAAAATCACACCGGCTATGAAGCCTCCTAATGTCAAAAAACCAAGACTAAAATACTTCGCGGGTGAACGGATGAGCGTCCACCACTTTTTTAACCATTGCCACATACGCTTCCTCCCTTACTTCTCTTGATCGAGCAGCGTATCGAGATCGGTAAATGATGTGCCAACCAATGGCTTAGCATCGGTTTGCACCACATGACACTGCTCGCAGAAATAACGCCGTGGCGACAGCTCTGCAAGGAAGTTACCGTCTCTATCCATATAGTGAGTGACACTGATCATTCTCGCTTGTGTATCTTCTACCCGGCTACGCGCGTGGCAGGCCATACATTTGTTCGCATTCAAATCTACTTGGTAGTTATCGATCTTATGTGGGATCAACGGCGGTTGCATTGGATAGCTTCGCTTTGGGATCCTGTCGTTATTAATTGTTTTATTCATTTGCGGTGGCTCAGGTTCTCCATTAAGAGGATATTGACGTGTTGTTGCCAATTCATCCCCCTTGATAACCTCAGTTGCCGCGATCACCAGTCCGGTAAAAAACAATAAAAGTACAGCAAATAGTCTAATCATGGTTGTACCCCTATGCCTTTACCACTTTAACAGCACATTTCTTAAAATCTGTTTGCTTAGAAAGTGGATCGGTGGCATCCAATGTAACCTTGTTGATCAGCTGGCTAGCATCAAACCACGGGACATACACCAACCCTTTAGGGGGCTTGTTCCTACCCCGCGTTTCCACCCGTGTAATAATTTCACCCCGTCGTGAAACCACTTTTACCGCATCGCCACGCCGCATGCCGCGTGATTTAGCGTCTTCAGGATGCATAAAGACCTGTGCGTTAGGGTATGATTTGTGTAACTCAGGCACTCGCCGAGTCATTGACCCTGAATGCCAATGCTCCAAAACACGGCCTGTAGATAGCCACAAGTCATACTCTTCATCAGGACTTTCTGCTGGTGGCTCATATGGCAGAGCGAATATCACTGCTCGGCCATCAGGCTTACCATAAAAATCAAAGTCACTGCCCGGTTTCGCGTAAGGATCAGAACCTTCCTTAAATCGCCACAAGGTTTCCTTGCCATCAACAACAGGCCAACGTAAGCCTCGCTCTTCATGGTAAACATCAAATGGGGCTAAATCATGAGCATGACCGCGACCGAACTGAGCATATTCCTCAAATAACCCTTTTTGAATATAAAAGCCATAATCAGTCGACTCGGCATTGCTGTGACCTTCAGCAATATCTTCCAGTGGGAATTCATTAACTTGATCATTGGCAAACAACACATCAAACAGGGTTTTGTCTTTATAGCCAGGGTTGGAGTCCAGCAACTCTTTTGGCCAAACTTCATCCGTTTTAAAGCGTTTTGAAAACTCAACTAGCTGCCATAGATCTGATTTTGCCTCTCCCGGCGCATCCACCATTTGATGCCAAAGCTGAGTCCGGCGCTCGGCATTACCATACCCTCCTTCCTTTTCTACCCACATAGCCGCCGGTAAGATCAAATCGGCAGCCTGAGCAGTGGCTGTAGGGTAGGCATCTGACACAACAATAAAGTTGTCTGGGTTTCGGTAACCCGGCAGGGTTTCTTCATTGATATTGGCGGCAGCTTGCAGGTTATTGTTTACCTGGATCCAATACGCATTGATTTTTCCATCTTTAAGCATCCTGCTTTGCAGCACTGCATGTGCCCCTACTTTACCCGGAATAGTCCCGTCGGGAAGTTTCCATATTTTTTCGGCAATTTTCCGGTGCTCAGGATTATTGACCACCATATCGGCTGGAAGACGGTGAGAAAAAGTACCAACCTCACGCGCAGTGCCGCATGCCGACGGCTGACCTGTAAGTGAAAAAGGACTGTTCCCCGGCGTAGAAATTTTCCCGGTCAGCAAGTGGATGTTATAAACCAAGTTGTTACACCACACCCCACGTGTATGTTGGTTAAATCCCATCGTCCAAAAAGACATAACTTTGGTATCGGGATCGGCATAGAGTTCGGCTAATTCAATCAGTCTGTTTTGTGGAACGCCCGACATCTCGCTGGCCTTCTCCACCGTGTATTCAGAGACGAAATCTTTGAACTCATCAAATGTCATCGGCTCAGAATCGCCGCTATCTGGGTTTTTCGCCTTTTGCTGAAGGGGATTCTCCGGCCGGAGCCCATAACCAATATCCGTCGCACCCCGGCGGAAGTTCACATGTTTACCAACAAAGCTATGATTCACTTTATCGTTTGTAATGATGTAATTGGCAATGAAGTTAAGGATTGCGAGGTCAGATTGGGGCTCAAATACGATCGGAACATCCGCCAACTCAAAACTACGATGTTCAAAAGTAGATAACACCGACACTTTCACATGAGGATTTGATAGCCGGCGGTCTGTTACTCTCGTCCAAAGTATTGGGTGCATTTCTGCCATATTAGAGCCCCACAGAACAAAGGCATCGGCAGCTTCAATATCATCATAACAACCCATAGGCTCATCAATACCGAAAGTACGCATGAAACCGACTACCGCCGAGGCCATACAATGCCGAGCATTGGGGTCAATATTATTAGAGCGAAACCCTGCCTTCATCAGTTTGGATGCCGCATAGCCTTCATAAATCGTCCACTGCCCCGAACCGAACATGCCAATCGCTTCTGGGCCTTTTTCTTTCAGCACCGCTTTCCATTTTTCGGCCATGATATCGAAAGCTTGCTCCCAGCTAATGGGAGTAAAATCCCCCTCTTTATCAAACTTCCCATCTTTCATTCTTAACATCGGCTGTGTCAGGCGATCATCACCGTACATAATCTTTGACAGAAAATAGCCCTTTACACAATTAAGTCCACGATTTACAGGCGATTTAATATCACCATGGGTCGCAACCACCTTGTCATCTTTAACCCCAACATTGACAGAACACCCAGTCCCACAAAATCGACAGGGAGCCTTCTCCCAGGTGATATTAGTTTTCTCTGAATCGGTAACCACATTGCTCGCCACAACTGGTATCGACATACCAGCCGCCGCCGCGGCACTGGCTGCAGCCTGCGCCTTTATAAACTTACGCCGAGAAAATTTCATTGCTATCTCACTCAACTATTGCTTCACGGTAAAAAACACTCACAATCACAAGCTTTTGATATTTATATTTTTACTAGCCTGCTAATACCTGCAAAAACCACACAATAAACCCATAGCCGCCGACAACGGCAACAGCAAGAATGGGAAACAGAACAATGGTAATAAAAAGAAAAGCCTTTAGTTCAGAACGGTGCTGGTTAGCATCACTCATCATTAACTCCAATTAGTCTGAATACTTATAACTCTAGCTAGCTTCCGAGAATTTGATAACTTGATGAGATAAAAACCTTCGTTGAGAAAATCTCGTATTTTTTGTGCGGATATTATTGAGTGCAATACGCACAATATTGATGCTAGGGTGATAAGGCAGAATATTGCTTAGTTTGGTATAAACACTGTTTGAAAAGGGGTTATGGAGTGACGATCAGTAAAACGAAATCAAGCTTTTACCGACGGCTATATGTCGCACACCTGATTAATTCAGGGATAGCAACCGTACCAGATATCCTTGAGTATACGGGCATGCCGCGGCGCACAGCTCAAGATACGATCAAGAGCCTTACCGAGCTTGATATTGTGTGTACTTTCAAGCAAACAAAAGGTGAACGCAATCGCAGTGGAAGATATGAAATAGAAAACTGGGGGGCGATCAACAAATTGTGGATCGCCGAGAATATTGCTGAAATCAAATCGGTTCTGAATTACCCATAATCACAGCAAGTTGGTAGCGGTTACTTTTTCTTATCCATCATCGCTTTAAGATCTGCAAATGGATTAAACGTCGCGGCTTGGTGATCATCTTCACCCGCTTTCACCACACTGCCCATCTGGTTGTCGTGCTCAGTATATTTTTCATGTTCATGGTCATGACAAAACAAGCAGAGCAACTCCCAGTTACTACCATCTGCTGGATTGTTGGTATGGTCATGATCGACATGATGTACTGTTAGTTCACGCAGGTTTGAATAGACAAACTCACGGCTACAACGGCCACACACCCAAGGGTATAGTTTCAGCGCTTTTTCTCGGTAGCCTTGCTCTTGCCGAGCATACGCCGCACTGGTTCCATAAAAATCAGAAGACATTTTCTCACCTAGGATTGATTTTGATTACGTCGCTAGTTTAAAGGATTTCACCATCCAGTGCTGCAAAACAATGGGAAATTCATGAATAGTCTCACTGAATGAAACATTTTGCGCTAAAAATGAAAGATAGGATTGTTCAAAATAACAGGTAAAAGCAGTTTATCATTTTACAAATGGCCAAATGACAGAGTAATGTCAATGTTAATTGGTGCTAAATTAAGCGACAAGACGGCTAAATGCTTAATAGTGGGCAAAAAAATCCCCCCTTTGGGTGTAATGCACCTTGATTATGATAATATTTGCCCTAATTTGTGAATTAAACTCTCATTCATATAGAGAAGACGACATATGGCTTTTGATTTTTCTGAACTAACTGTGGACTTATCGGCAATGCCGACAACGATTGATATGGGCCATGCTTGGCTGGGCGGATTAGTGCTCGTTATGCTGGTACTTTATATCTCGAAGAAAGGTAAACCGGTCGAAGTCGAGAAAGTTGTTGAGAAAGAAGTCGAAAAAATCGTTGAGGTTGAAAAACCTGTCGAGAAAATCATCGAGGTCGAAAAAGTTGTTGAAGTTGAAAAGATCGTAGAAAAGATCGTTGAAGTCGAGCCTAAGCTTAAAACATCGACACCAGATGCTGCACTACAACTTCTTTCCCTGCTTCAGCAAGAAGCACGCTTTATTGACTTCATGCAAGAAGATCTCAAAGGTTTCAGCGATGCTGAAATCGGTGCTGCTGCCCGTGTTATTCATGAGGGTGGCCAGAAAGTACTATCCGAATACTTCAGCTTTGCCCCTGTACGTGCCGAAGAAGAAGAAACACGTATTACATTACCAAAAGGCTTCAACGCTTCTGAGGTTCGTCTTACAGGTAATGTTGTTGGCGAAGCACCTTTTACCGGAACCCTAATTCACCGCGGCTGGAAAGTGACCGACGTTAAACTGCCAAAACTGGCTGAAGGTCACGATGCAAAAATTGTTGCCGCCGCTGAGGTAGAACTGTGATGCAAGAAATTCAAGAACACCGTTATAGTGTTGGTATCGACCTTGGTACCACTCACTGCGTATTATCTTATGTTGATCTGCAAGACGAAGACGCTAGCGTCAACGTCATGCCAATTCCTCAACTTACCACCCCTGGCCATGTTGAAGAAAAAAGCCAACTCCCCTCCTTCATGTATCAAGCTCACGAATCTGAGCTTGCAGAGGGTGATACTGCCCTACCATGGTCTGGCCATCCAAATGCGATTGTCGGCGCAATGGCCCGTGGCCTTGGTAGCAAAACCCCTATTCGCTTAATCGCCAGTGCGAAAAGCTGGCTCTGCCACGGTGGTGTGAACCGTCGTGATGCCTTCCTGCCATTAAATAGCCCGGAAGAAGTCGCAAAAGTTTCACCGGTTGAAGCGACCCGCCAATACCTTGCTCACCTTGCTGATGCATGGAACCATCAACACCCAGATACGCCGCTGTTCGAGCAGGACGTTACTATTACCGTACCGGCATCATTCGATCCAGCAGCCCGTGATTTAACGGCAGAAGCAGCTCGTGAAGTCGGCTTCAAGCACATGACATTGCTTGAAGAGCCACAGGCAGCTGTATACAGCTGGCTAAAAAACAACGACGATACTTGGCGTGATCAAGTTTCTGTTGGTGACGTTATTCTGGTTGTCGATATCGGTGGTGGTACCACTGATTTATCTTTGGTTGCAGTGACTGAAGAAGAAGGTAACCTAACGCTAAACCGAGTTGCGGTCGGAGATCATATCCTTCTTGGTGGTGATAACATGGACCTTGCCCTTGCCTACCGCTTGAAGATGAAGCTGGCACAAGAAGGCAAGCAACTTCAGCCTTGGCAAATCCAAGCGATCACCCATGCTTGTCGTGATGCCAAAGAAGCCCTACTCGGTGACGCAGAGCTTCAAGCTGTACCCATTGTTGTACCTAGCCGCGGTTCAAAATTGCTTGGCGGCACGCTTCAAACCGAGCTGACCCAAGAAGAAGTACAGCAAACGCTAGTTGAAGGCTTCTTCCCTCGTAACACCATTGAGCAGCATCCAGTTGAGATGCAGCGTGGTGCACTGACTCAAATGGGTCTGCCATATGCTCAAGATGCGGCTGTATCTCGCCATGTCGCTGGCTTCCTGAGCCGTCAATCTTCAGCAGTTGATGAACTGTTTGAAAAATACGACCAACTGCACGAAGGGTTTATCCGACCTACCGCTATCCTATTCAACGGTGGTGTACTGAAGTCAGATTTGCTATCTGAACGTTTGCTTTCCATCATCAACAGCTGGCTAACAACGGCTGACAGCCCGGAAGCAAAACTGCTTGAAGGCCTCGATCTCGACTTGGCAGTTGCCAGCGGTGCGTCTTATTACGGTTCTGTTCGTAAAGGCAAAGGCGTTCGTATCCGTGGTGGTATCGCTAGTAGCTACTATGTGGGTATCGAAAGTGCCATGCCTGCAATCCCTGGTATGGAGCCGCCACTGGAAGCACTCTGTGTTGCCCCTTTCGGTATGGAAGAAGGCACTCATGCCGAGGTTCCAAGCCGCGAATTTGGCTTGGTCATTGGTCAGCCTGTGCAATTCAAATTCTTCGGCTCCACGGTTCGCCGTGATGACCCAGCGGGTACCCACCTTGATTGGTGGCAGCCAGAGGAACTGGAAGAGCTGCCAGCTATTCAGGTAACGCTGCCCGTTTCTGATGGCCGTACAGCAGGCGAAATTGTACCGGTTCGGCTTGCTTCACGCGTGACTGAGCTAGGTACACTTTGCCTTGAGGCCATTCCGACTGATGGTGGCCAAAAGTGGCAAGTCGAATTCGACGTTCGCGAGAAATAACATATTGTTATCATAACAACGGCGCCTAAGGGCGCCGTTTTTTTTAGATGAGAACAATTGGCTAGCAAAAAACAATATATTATTGAAATCAAAGATTTGATCCCAAAGATAAAGCCTTCATTAATGCACTTAATGCCCTTTTGGGATACTATCAGAAGCCTTAAAAAGTATTAAAACAACCCGTCTGGAGTAATGCATGACCTCTCCTCGCTTCCTTGTCGGTATTGATCTCGGAACAACTCACACTGTTGTTGCCTACACGCCGATTTCAGATAACCTAGAATCGAGCCCAATCGAGATTTTTGAAATAGACCAACTTATCGCCCCTGGCGAGGTCGCACGTAAACCTCTGCTTCCTTCATTTCGCTACCACCCCGCCACTGGTGAAATTGACCCATCTTTAATGGTACTGCCATGGGATATCGAGCCTGTTGATGGTGATATTCAACATGCTATTGTTGGTGAGCTTGCTAGGGAAATGGGCGCTAAGGTTGAAGGTCGCCAAGTTGTCAGTGCTAAAAGCTGGCTATCACATACCGGCGTCGACAGAACCGAAGCTATTCTCCCTTGGTCGGCTAACAACAGTGTTGAAAAAGTCTCACCGGTCATCGCCAGTGCCAGTTATCTTAACCATGTTCGCCAAGCATGGGATTACCACCACCCAAGTGACAAGCTAAAAGATCAGGAGGTCGTGATCACCGTACCGGCCTCTTTCGACGAAGGGGCACGGGCTTTAACATTGGAAGCCGCCAAACTGGCTGGCTTTGGCGATATTTTACTGCTTGAAGAGCCACAGGCGGTCTGTTACGACTGGTATGCTAAAAACAAAGATCAAGCCGAAGCGCTACTTAAAGATATTCCGTTATTAATGGTCTGTGATGTGGGTGGCGGTACCACCGATCTGAGCTTAATCAAAGTTGGTACCAAGGATGACAAGCTCACACTAGATCGGATCGGCGTGGGTGACCACCTTATGCTGGGTGGGGATAACATTGACCTTGCCCTCGCCCATCTTGCTGAAAAGCGTCTTCATGGTGCCAGTAAGAAACTCAGTGCTTCCGGCCTATCTAAGCTCATCCAACAAACCCGTAAAGTCAAAGAGCAACTGCTATCTGGCAACGCCCCTAATACCGCAAAAGTAACGATGTTGGGCAGTGGCTCTCGTTTAATTGGCGGAGCTAAGAGTATTGATATGACTCGCGATGAGGTTCATCAAATCGCACTGGACGGCTTCTTCCCACAAACAGACTTCAGCGATCAGCCAAGTCATCGCCAAGCCGCGGTTATCGAGTTCGGTTTGCCATATGCGGCGGATCCCGCTATCAGCAAACACCTTGCCCAATTCATTGCCTTGCATGATTCAGTGTGCCGAGAGTCCCTAAAAAATACCGCCCAGGCACCGACAGCAGAACAACCTGCGATCCCTGTTGCTGTATTGCTTAATGGCGGTGTGTTCAACAGTCCTCTATTGTCTAATCGCGTGCTCGATACTTTCTCTCAGTGGAAAGGTGACGGTGTCACTCAACTTGACAATCCGCACCCCGATCTGGCAGTGGCTTATGGAGCTGTTGCATACGCTAAAGCCCGCCACGGTGCACAGCTTAAAATTGGTGGAGGCTCCGCTCGTTCATTTTTCTTAGTACTTGAGAGCAAAAGACGAGAAAAACAAGGACTCTGTCTGCTGCCCAAAGGTATTGATGAAAGTACCGAAATTCGTTTAAAAGACCGCAAGTTTGCTCTAACGCTCGGTGAGCCCGTACGCTTTAATCTGGTTTCATCCACTGACGATAGCCATACCCAAGCCGGTGAAATCTATACCATAGATGAAGAAAGCTTTGTTTCGCTCCCGCCTTTCATTGCTACATTAGACAGTGATCGTGATCGTGCAGAGCTTGCTGCCAATCAGAAAGACCGCGAAGAAGTCACCCTTGCCTGTCAGCTTACTGAAGTGGGGACCTTACAGCTAGAGTGTGTCAGCAACCATGATGACAATAAACGCTGGAAAGTAGAATTCGCTATCCGTAAAGATTTAGCCAAACTCCATCGTGAAGGAGATAACGCCACCCTTGCCGAGTCGGCTTTACCTGCTCGCATGGATGATGCCATCGCGCTGGTAAAACAAGCTTATGGCGGAAGTACCAAGAACAATAACCCAAACACCATAAAAACCTTGCGTAGCCAACTTGAGAAAACACTTGGTAAACGGGACAACTGGGAAACGCCTTGTCTAAGAGAGTTAGCGAATTCACTTCTCGATAGCAAGAAACGTCGCCGTCGTTCAGATCTCCATGAAAGGAACTGGCTGAAACTCACAGGCTTTACCATGCGTCCTGGCTTTGGCTACCCGTCTGATGAGTGGCGTATGGAGCAAGTTTGGCAGCTTTACCAACACGGTGTTCAATCCAGCACTAGCACACAAACGTGGAGCGACTGGTGGACATTCTGGCGTCGTATCGCCGGAGGCCTAAACCAAGAACAGCAATTGGTCATTTACAAAGATATTGCGAAATATATCAACCCAGCGGCCAGTCGAAACAGCAAGCTCGCCAAAGAACTGCAAGAACGCAGCTACGAAGATATGGTGCGATTGGCTGCGAGTTTAGAAAATTTGCCATTCGACAAAAAACTCCAGCTTATTGAATGGATTTTCGGCCGCCTACAGAAACCGCAATATTCCCAAGCACACTGGTGGGCTATTGGCCGGATTGCAACGCGTAGTCCTTTCTATGGTAGTGCACATAATTTGCTCACTCCTCAACATGTCGCGTACTGCTTACCAGAGCTGATGGACTTCGACTGGCGCAAGGATCCAAACATCGCTTTTGCCGCTGTAATGATGTCTAGAATGACCGGAGACCGAACTTTAGACATTAACGAAAACGATCGAAATGACGTTATTTTGAAGCTAAAATCCAGCAAAGCGCCAGAAAGTTGGATAGATATGGTATCAACCGTCAAGGTCTTGACGGAGAGTGAAACTAAGCGCGTATTCGGTGATGCACTACCAACAGGATTACGCTTAATCGATTAAGGTTCTGTTAGGGTTCAGCTGGTAATCTCATCAATCATAAATGAGAACTAACTTTTATTCCTAAGAGATTTGCTCTGGGAATGTTTTTGCCTAGCGAGTACACAACACATGAACCGTTCACAATACAAAGTTATCGCACAGCGGATTTTTAAATCTGACAATCAACGCATTGCCGTTGAGGCTGTGATCTTCGAAGGCCTATCCAGCTATGAAGCTGAAAAGCGCTTCGATGTACCTAAAGGTACACTTTCACGCAATGTACGTAAATACAAGCGTGAAGTAGAATACCTAAATACGGTAGTAGCGGCGTAGTCAATTCGCTCAAATTGAAAAAAACGGAGAATGGTGACATTCTCCGTTTTTTTATACGTGACTTTTGATACTTGGTGGCAAGCGGCTACATCATACGCAACATATCATCGCGTCCTCTTAACCAGCTACTCAACCAGTACAAGCCAATGCCAATACAGAGCATCACTAGGTGAGAAGCAAAACCGAATTCAGCGAAGACTGCATACGCTGACGAACTCGTCAGAATAGAAAATGGCAGGCCATATATTTCTGATAGTACCGCACCAGCTTCACTTGATCCTGTAGCCTGATACATTGCGACTTTAAATAGGATCACTGTCAGAATCGCTGCCAGCAACGGGTATCGAGTTAACTGCGACAAAGCCATAAGCCCCACACCAATAGGAAAAAGGACAATACTCATTAAAGCTAAGCGGCCAAGAAATTCAACCCCATGGATCAGAAGGTTCACCACTGAAATCCCCCAGCTCACCATCACATCTTGGGGCAGCCACAAGGTCGCCATTACCCAAACAATGATATCAGCCGCCATCATTAAGGCTGCAGCAATTAACGGAATGACAACGAGTGCAAAAACCAATTTAACCGCGATAGCCTGGTAATCTGAAACCGGCATCGAGCGCCAAAATAACAAACTACCTTCTTGTTTCTCTTTACGTAACGTTTTCGGAACATAGATAAAAAACAAGACGAGGTACACAATGCCGGCAACCACTTCGTTAAGCTTCCCGACTAATCCAGCAAACGTTCCTTGTGCAATCCCCCAGTCAATAACCCCCTGGCCACTTGACTGCATAGTAAACGAAACATTGTCACCTTGAATTACAAAGACAAAATTGATGATGGCAAAGGCCAACAATAGAAGTGGTAGGCGAATCACAATACGGTGCTCAATCAGCTCTTTCTCGAGGAGTGTTAGCCAAGGTCTCATACTTCCTCCTGCTGCAATGCAATGAACACTTCAGACAAGGAAGGTTCACATACTTCCCCTATAGCAGATAGCTTTTCGGCTTTTACATTGTCAAAAATATACACCGAATCTTTTACCCCTTGTTGTATATATAGGGGTCTTGCCGCTTCGGCTCTACGCTTGTTTTCTTCGCTAACGACGACTTTTTGAAAACGACCTTTAAGTTCATCAACGGCACCGTTCATCACCGTTTTGCCTTTCTTCAAAATTAATAGATCCGTTAAAAGATGAGCGACTTCATCAACTTCATGGCTAGCAATAATCATTGAACGCTCACCTTGGTTGAGCCATTCGACCAACTGATTATAGAAACGCTCTCTGAACATTAAGTCCAAGCCAAGAGTCGGTTCATCCAAAATGAGTAAGCGGACGTCGGCAGACATTATCAATGCCAAATGCAGCTGCACCTTCATTCCTTTTGAAAGGCGGCCAATCTTCGTAGATAATTGGATATCGGTCTGTGATAGGTATTTTGTGGCTAATTCACGATCAAAATTGGGATGGACTCCCGCACTGTATTTAACAATTTGTTTTACTGTCATCCATTCAGGCAGCACGGCAACGTCAGAAAGGTAAGCTAAGTCACGAACAATCGCTACCCGCTCTTTCATTGGTTCATGACCAAAAACACTCAATGTGCCATCATATTCATGCGCGCCGAGCAAGCATTTAATAAGCGATGACTTTCCTGCCCCGTTATGCCCTAAGATGCCTAACACCTGTCCAGGTGCAATTGTAAAACTAACCCCCATCAAAGCACGGAACTTACCATAGCTTTTTCCAAGCTGGTGTGCATTTACCAACGTATCCACTATTTAACCTTTCGCTTATTGTCTATTACTACATAAGCATACTATCAGGTTCACAATAGCCCTAATACACTTTGTTACCTACAAGGTTAGATATGAGTGTGTGAATTTACTGACATTAAGACAGTACACTGCTGAGGGAATATGGCATAAAGAAAATGTGCCAATCAAACAATCGACACATTAAAGAGGTATAGTAAAACCCACTCTCATTACATCAGAGTGTGCATTTCCAAAACAAAACTATGTTTGGGACGCCGTTATATTAACCCTGCAACTTTCTAATTGAATGCAAGTTAATGTCGACAAATAAGAATTCTAAAGGCGGTTTTATTCTTCGATTTTATCAACAAGCTCTTCCGGTTCAACACCGTCTTTTTCCATGAGAGCCAGAATTTCCATCATTCGAACTTGACGGGCCTCATTTTTAAACTCATGAAGAACAGCAATAAGGTTGTTAATTTTGTGCAAAGGCATACGTTTAATCACGGCCTTTTGGCGTCCAGGCACCTCATCAGCGAAATCAATAAGCACTTGTCGATAGTCAACACGCTCTTCTTTTGTTACAACACCTGTTTTCGTATCAACTTTTACAGTTTTCGCTTCAACACTATTAAGCATTGCTGATAACGCTTTTTCAGCAGCTGCAAAGTTATCCATCAATATTACCTCTTAAATTGAATATCATGCATTAAGGCACCCGTTAATTATTGGGCTATTCAAGCAATGTAATGATGATATGCAAATAACATTCAAATGATTTTACCTTGCATCAAGAGCAAGAAATTCTTTTCATATTGGACCACAGTCAATGCAGCACATAGGTTGTCAGAAGCAATGAGTGGCAATCGTTAGGAACTACAAAGGGTAGATGCGCTGATAATACCTCGTGTTAGGATCCTTGTGAACATAAATTTAAGGAATTTATCAAATATTCAGCAAAAAGCAGGGTTTTACTGCATATTGATAGTGTGGACTAGAGAGAACACTTTAGCAAATTAATCCATAGGCCGTCTTTGTATTTATCCATTCTCGCATCCAAGCAACTATCGCTGAACCAAACACCTTGCAGTATCTTAGGTATAGGTAAAGTTTCTAATTAATAATGAGAGGCAGGTATTATTTTTGGACATTTACCCTACTACTTTATAGAACTTGTACTGTAAAATCTCTTTTATCAATTGCTAACATGATGAATACAAAGCCTTTTGGCGGACATTAGCGCAGTTTGGTAGCGCACTACTCTGGGGGAGTAGGGGTCGCTGGTTCGAATCCAGTATGTCCGACCAAAATGTTTTATTCTCCCCATAGCCCACGGTACAGTCGATGCGGTTTCAGAATAAAGCCTGTAATTGACGATGATTTAACACAACACATTCAATGAATTAGGTTAAACTATCCCTACCTGATAACGAGTAAAATTCTCTTACGTTGATTTTTTATGTCAAGCCAAGGTATCTTCAAATATTAGGCGCATCGCTACATTGTTTTAAGCGCTCATAGAAGCACAAGGGATTTAACAAACACATGTATTTTTTCGTTAGCCATAAGCATACAGTATGCCTGGCCTCATTATCCATCACCCTAATAACCAAATCGCTATGAAGCTATTTAATATCATACGCTTAGCTTCAATTTGCTGCATTCTACTCGTATCGTCTATTTTGTTGATCGACCGCTGGTTCTCCGATCAAGCCTCGCCTCGTATCTTTGATAACATTCAAGCCACTCCTGCCCGCTCTGTTGGGTTAGTACTAGGTACCAGCAAATATATCGCTAAATCACTCAACCCCTATTACCTGTATCGCATAGATGCTGCTCAACAGTTATATAAAGAAGGGAAAATCAATATTTTGTTACTCAGTGGTGATAATGCCCATCGCTCATACAATGAGCCGTGGACCATGAAGCGTGACTTACTTAAAGCCGGTATACCCAATCAAGATATCGTACTGGATTACGCTGGATTTCGTACGTTGGACTCTGTGGTAAGGGCAAAGAGTGTTTTCGATGCCAATCATTTTGTCATTATCACCCAACGTTTTCACTGTGAACGAGCATTGTTTATTGCAGATCGTAATGATATTGACGCTATTTGCCTTGCTGTCCCAGAGCCTAAAGGTCTAGCCGGATTAAAGATCCGCACCCGGGAAGTCCTTGCCAGAATCAAGGCTGTTATTGATGTATATATCCTTGACATGCAACCCAAATTTTCCGGCCCTAAAGAACCTATAGAAAAAGAGCCGCTAGAAATTGAAGGTCCTCACCTTCCGAAGTAACGACAGGTGAAGTAATTATTCGTTCATTTACTTTGTTATAGATGGCTTGGTCGCTGGCTGAGCCTGATTACCTTTTGAAGGTCCATCGAACGACTTAATAAATTTTGCCCTGACATTGCGCACATGTAACTGGGCATCCTGCCTAACGCGCTTTTGAATCCCTTGCTGTTTCATATTCCCTGCCAGATTAGATCAATTGTTCTTCATTGTTCGTTGAAATATGATACATCCAGCATAAGGGCAGGAAAATAGGCATAGACCACCTCTATTTGTCATTTAGAGCAATATCACAAACTGCTGCAACTTACTGCCAGTTCCGCGTCAACATGGCAATTTACTGGCTGTGGCTCCATCAGAAAATGGGTAACTTTATACTCATTCCCACTTTACAGCCTCACACTTCAATCAATCAAAACGTCAAACCACCAACAAATCGACACATCAGGATTAACAAAACAAAAACAACTGGTAACATTTATCTCGAGTCAGCTTAATCCAAAAGATTGCACTAGATAACTATAATCAGATGAAAGGAAACAACGATGACAGCCTTGACGATGACACTACGCAAGTGGCTGTTTGACCGGAACAGTATTATTCTTCTGGCAGACATAGCCCTCTTTACTCTACTTTTGAACACCCTACCTTTTGAGAAAAACGTGGTAGTTGGCCTTAGTATTCTTGCTTTCGTTGCAGTACTTTGGCTAACAGAAGCACTGCACGTTAGCATTACTGCAATTTTGGTCCCCATCCTTGCCGTCGGCTTTGATATATTCCCTACCCCCGCGGCGTTAAGCAATTTTGCCAACCCAATTATCTTCCTATTCTTGGGAGGCTTTGCTCTTGCAGCCGCGCTACATAAACAAGAATTAGATAAGGCTATTGCGGATAAAGTCCTGATTATTGCCCAAGGGCGTATGTCTGTTGCTGTATTTATGTTATTTGGTGTTTCAGCCATGCTGTCAATGTGGATCAGTAACACAGCCACGACAGCCATGATGCTGCCACTTGTCCTTGGCGTATTAAATAAAGTAAATGCCAAGAGTGAACGTAGTACTTACGTATTCGTACTGCTAGGTATTGCCTACTGTGCAAGTATCGGTGGTATAGCTACGGTAGTTGGTAGCCCTCCTAATGCTATCGCAGCAGCGGAAGTTGGCCTGAGCTTTACGGAGTGGATGGCATTTGGTTTACCCGTATCTATTGTGTTGTTACCTATAACGGTTGCCCTGCTTTACTTTGTGTTGAAGCCAAACCTTAACCACACCTTTGAACTTGACCACAAACCTGTCGAATGGAATAACAGCAAACTGGCAACGTTAGTCATTTTTGGCATCACAGTCATGCTTTGGATTCTCAGCAAACCGATCAATGGTATGCTCGGTGGAATTAAAAGTTTTGATACGCTGGTTGCCCTTTCAGCCATCGTCATGCTTGGTGCATCACGCGTGGTTCAGTGGAAAGACATCGAGAAATCTACAGACTGGGGCGTATTGCTTCTGTTCGGTGGTGGTATCTGCCTGAGTAACGTATTAAAAGCCACTGGCACAAGCGTCTTCCTGGCACACAGCCTAAGTGGTTTCCTAGAGCAAGCAGGCCTATTCTTCACTATCTTAGTCATTGCAGGCTTCGTGGTCTTCCTCACCGAATTCGCCAGTAACACCGCAAGTGCAGCGCTATTAGTACCTGTGTTTGCAACGGTCGCCGAGGCGCTAGGCGTTTCACCTGTTATTCTATCTGCCTTAATCGCCGTCGCTGCTTCTTGTGCATTCATGTTACCTGTTGCGACGCCTCCAAATGCCATTGTTTTTGGTTCTGGACACATCAAACAGTCCGACATGATGAAGGTTGGTATATATTTGAACGTGCTTTGCATCGCGGTACTTTCTTCCCTTGCCTACCTGTTCTGGTAATCAAAGCTAAATATAACAAGGGCGGTCAATGGACCGCCCTTTTCGATACATATGGGTATACCAACTTAGTCGACGAATCTTATACCAATCTGGATAAGTCGTTGATCAAGTATTTATGTAGGTTGGTATCACTGTTCATCTGCAGGAAAACGCACACCTATAATTGCACGTGCTTGCGTTGTAATAGCACTGACTATTTGACTGCGGATAAGCCCCTCGTGACTAACGATACTGGCGTTAAATAAACGGGCAAACTCTTCGGCTTCATAACGCATCGTATTTTCATCTTGCTCAACGGATAAGTCGACTACAGGCTCATCTCGGCGGCACAATTTAACACCACGGCACTGGGAAATGAAATCCACCAACAACGTACCCTGCTCACCTTGTATCTCACTTGCAATAAAGCCATCGCTCACCTTGGAATGGGCAATAGTGACATCGAAGTCTTGATAATGCAGCACCAAAGTTCCATGCGCATCAACACCTGAGTCCAATAAAGACCCCTGTGCCGTCATGCTGCCTGGTTCACCAAAAAGCGCAATAGCACAGCTCAATGGGTAAACCCCGATGTCCATTATCGAACCATTAGAGAATACCGGGTTAAAGGTGTTAGGGTTCTCACCGTTGAGATACTTTTGGTATCGAGATGAATACTGGCAATACGAAAAGTATACCTTCCGTAGCCGACCTAATTTTGGTAACGCCTTCTTAATGACGTCAAAGTTAGGAACATATGTCGCAACCATAGCTTCAAACAATAGCACTTGTTTTTCCGCTGCAAGAGCAACGAGCTCTTGAACTTCGGTAATATTGGATGCCAACGGCTTTTCGCCAATCACATGTTTGCCCGCATTAATAAATACTTTGGCCTGAGGCGCATGCAGTGAATTAGGGCTGGCAATGTATACCGCATCAATAACATCGCTATTTGCCAGATCATCTAGCGAGTCATAACACTTAACTTGACCATATTTACTGGCGAACTCCGACGCTTTGTCCAGTGTTCGGGAGTAAACCGCCGTCAACTGGTAGTGACCGGTTGACAATGCCGCGCTGATAAAGCGATCCGTAATCCAGTTTGTACCGATTACACCCAAACGAATCATTGGTTATATCCTTATGGTTATTGGCTATAGGCCCAAGCTACTTCAACACGTTACTTGGGTATAAGCAGTTTAACAAATACTCATAGCGGACATAACCACAATATCTGAATGTAAGCAGGTTACATGTCTTGTGTTAACAGTCAGTTATGGTTTACTTTGATTAGGTCGAATAATAATGACGAGTGACGCTATGTACTACGCGGAAATTACCGGATGGGGCAAATGCCTCCCTCCAACAGAGCTCAGTAATGATGAGCTTAGCCAATTCGTTGAAACATCGGATGAATGGGTTCGAACTCGTACAGGTATCGAGTCTAGGCGAATCAGCCATGTGAATACCTCAGATCTAGCTCGTGTTGCTGGCGCTCGGGCGCTTGCAGCCGCTGGTGTGGATGCATCTGAGTTGGATTTAATCATTATTGCAACTTGCTCTCCTGATACTTTAGTGCCGAATATCGCCTCAAAAGTACAGCTCGATCTGGGGGCAATCAAAGCGGCTGCCTTTGATATGAATGCGGCTTGCACCGGGTTTCTTTATGGTCTGGAAACGGCAACCAAAATGATTCAGGCTGGTAACTATCAGCATGTTCTGGTGGTTGGTGCTGAACGCCTTTCATGGTATCTAGACTGGAGTCAGCGCGACACTGCTGTATTATTTGGTGACGGAGCGGGAGCTGCAGTCTTAAGCCGTTCAACGCAACATTCAGGACTGCTTGATGCACAATTGGGCTGTGACCCTGAAGGAAGAGATGTTCTCGCCATCCCTGAATTTGGTACGGCTATGGATCGTTTCAACCCTGACGCAGGGCACTTTGCCTTTAACTTTGTTGGCCGGGAAATTTTCCGACGCGCAGTACGTGGCATGGGTACCGCTGCGAAC
This sequence comes from Photobacterium pectinilyticum, assembly GCF_024357955.1. Taxonomy (GTDB): domain Bacteria; phylum Pseudomonadota; class Gammaproteobacteria; order Enterobacterales; family Vibrionaceae; genus Photobacterium; species Photobacterium pectinilyticum. Next base: position 19,049 of record NZ_JANEYT010000029.1, on the reverse strand, counting down.
ACCGTGTTACAGCGTGCGAACTTAACCCAAGACGACATTGATATTGTCATTCCCCATCAGGCAAACCAACGCATAATTGAAGCGCTGTGCGACCATGCAGGTATCCCGCAAGACAAAGCCTTCATCAATATCCATAAATACGGTAATACATCGGCGGCCACTGTGCCTATCGCACTGTGCCTATCGCACTATGCGAAGCCGTCGAGCAAGGACGAATAAAACCTGGCGATACCATTTTATCGGCCGCATTTGGTGCCGGCCTGACTTGGGGGGCGGCAGTCATTAAATGGGGGCAACGTGTCACTCCCGTTCACAAGACGGAAATAGCGCTACCAGATTGCCACCAAACAGCGACTGAATTACTCGAGAACGCGATCAAACACTGCAAAAAGTAACTCTGTACCTAAGTTACCTCAAGGTACAGGATATAGAAACCCCGTTAGCCCATTGAGTACCCTTCCTAACACAAAAAAGCACCACTATAAGTGATGCTTTTTTTGTTGCAAAAACATGCTTACTATTGCTAATTCCGAGTACGATTACGACCCCGGTTTTTGTGGATTTGGGATTTCGCCTTAGCCCGGCGCTTATCACTTGAACGACCACGACGGCGATTTTCAGGCGGCTCGTAGCTAGGGTCTGGTTCATACCCTTCTAGCCATTGCTGGGGCAATCTTGTATCGAGTAGCTCTTCAATAGCACGCAGTGCCCACTCTTCATCAAGGCTCATCAGAGAGATAGCATGTCCTGTTTGCCCTGCTCGGCCTGTACGGCCGATTCGGTGTACATAATCTTCGGCTTTGAACGGCATCTCATAATTGATGACATACTCCAGCTGTTCAATATCAATACCGCGAGCTGCGACATCCGTTGCAACCAAAACTCTCGCTTTACCTGACTTAAAGTCATCCAGAGCACGCTGGCGTGCCCCTTGGCTCTTATCACCGTTGATAGACACGGCCTTGATGCCATCTTTGCCAAGCTCTTTGGCAAGTGCATCCGATCCCTGTCTGGTTTTAGTAAACACTAACACTTGCTGCCAGTTTCTAGAGCCAATGAGGTAAGCCAGCAATTCGCTTTTACGGTGTTTGTCGACTGGATATACCATTTGTTCAACAGTAACCGCCGTACTGTTACTTGGCGTTACTTCGATCAGCTTAGGGTCATCCAAAATATCAAAAGCGAGCTTTTTCACTTGTTTACCAAATGTCGCAGAGAAGAACGCGGTCTGGCGATCGACACGCATCCGCTTAAGGATACGCTTGATGTCATCAATGAAACCCATGTCCAGCATGCGATCAGCTTCATCCAGAACCAGGTAGCTGACCTTACTGAGATCAACCGTACGTACATGTGCATGATCAAGCAGTCGCCCTGGTGTCGCGACAAGAATATCAACCCCAGACTCCAACGCTTTTACCTGCACTTTCATACTGGTTCCACCATAAGCAACGGCAACCTTCAACGGTGTATTTTTTGCGTATAACGATAAGCTGTCAAAAACCTGCTGTGCGAGTTCTCGGGTAGGTGTCAATATCAACGCTTTAACCTGCTTAGTTTCAGTGTCAACATCACTTTCTAGTAAACGGTGGATCAACGGAAGCCCAAAAGCAGCAGTCTTTCCGGTCCCCGTTTGAGCACCAGCCAACACATCGTGACCTGCTAATATTTCGGGGATAGCCTGAAGCTGTACTGGTGTTGGCTGTTCAAAACCGAGTGAAGAAACGTTTTCGACGAGTTGGTGATTCAACCCCAGCGATTGGAAAGACATGCAAAATACCGACAATTTTCAAAAGAGGCGGGATTTTAACAAAAAAGCGGGTGAAGTGTGAAACGATAAAAAAGCACCGCCGAGCGGTGCTTTTGAATTAGCGAATAGTAACGGCCGTTTTACCCAACTAACTTGGGTATCTATCTTACTTAATATTCAGGAATGCAGCACCGCGAACACCGCCGGAATCACCGTGTTTTGCTTTGATGATCTTAGGGCACTTCGCCACAGACAGTAGATACTTAGGAATGCGCTTAGGCATCTCTTCATAAATCAATTCAAAATTTGAAAGGCCACCACCCAGTGCTACAACATGTGGGTCGGTTGCAGTAAATAGGTTAGCAAAACAGATAGCAAGTAGCTCCATAAAACGCTCTACGTGCTCAACAGCTTTAGCTTCGCCTTCCGCATGGGCTTTGATGATCTCAATCGCTTTCTTTTCTTCACCGTAATAATGCGCATACAGCAGTTCGAAACCACGACCAGACAAGTAACTATCTAAACAACCTTTCTTGTCACACCCACAGCCAAGCAGTGGCGCATTGTCACCTAAATGGAACCATGCATCAAGTGGGAGTCGGGTATGGCCTACTTCACCTGCAACATGGTTACGGCCTGAGAACACCTTACCTTCGTAAATAAAGCCGCCACCAAAACCGGTGCCCAAAATCAAGCCTAATACTGAAGGCTCATCTTGTAGCTCTTCATCCCACGCTTCAGATAGTGCGAAGCAGTTTGCATCGTTTTCAATTTTGACCGAACGACCAATTTTCGCTTCAAGATCTTTACGTAGCGGCTTGCCTTTTGCTGCTGGCACGTTAACGGTGAGAACAGTACCGTCATCGGCATCTTCCATTCCTGGTAGACCTAAACCGATAGTGCCCTCGCAACCATACTCTGCATCGTATTTATTGACCAGACTTGCGATAGTCTCAACTAACAGCTCATAGTCGCCAGTCGGGGTTGGCACACGCTCTGTGGCTACTCGCTCAAGTTTTTCGTTAAACGCGCCAAACTCAATTTTGGTTCCACCCACATCAAAGCCGTAGTACATCCTGCACTCCAAAAAATAGTAAAAAAACGAAACTGAAAAAATTATCCACATAACTACACCTACAGACTGTGACGAGGTGCAGATTTAGCAGGGTGGTATGGTGCTACCTATCGCGTTTGCTGAAAGAAACATCAATAAATGTCATAATTAGAAGACAATGCAATACTCTTTTACATTCGACGTGCAGTTATGCATAGGTTCCCATGTACTCATGTAACTGGCTGATTGCATTGTCGTCTGGTAATACACGGTTCATCTTGCCAATCATGTAGCTCTCGCGAAACACATCGAACCACAAATCCAATACATCGGCATTTTTCTGCTCACCATAGAGATCAACAATACGAGCTGCGACTTCAGCGGTCCCTAACTGATTTTCTTTAGAGGCTTCACGTACCTTGTAGCGAGAGGGCTTCTCCGGATTGATAGACAGTACCGGGAACTGGTTCAAGTAAGGGCTCTTGCGAAACATCTTCTTAGCTTCAGCCCAGCTGCCGTCGAGCATGATAAACAGTGGTCGCTTATCTGACTCAATCTCAACTCGCTCAGCAACACGCTCAGGAGCCGCATACTCAGCAGGAAAAACGACATATGGCTGCCACTGTGGGTCTTCCACTAAGGCAAGCATCTCAGAGTTCGGCTCAGTCCGTGACCAAATGAAGGCATAGGTATCTTCAAACAAGTCGGCTATCAAGCGGCCTGTGTTGCTTGGCTTGAGAACCTCGTCGTCATACATCACCAACAAAAAGGCGGCGTTGGATGAAATTTCCGGCTTGCTGGAGCAAATACACAAATGCTTGCGTAACATACAGAATAAGCAGCGCTCTACTTTACCGCCGCGGGCTAGGAACGGACGAGTAGAACGAGCAAGGCGCTCATCATATAACTTATGAACAGCATGGATACGCATAGAAAGCTTCACCTAAAAACCAAAAACGCCATCATTCTACTGGCGTTTGTATACCCAAGCTAGCTCAAAATTCACTTTCAGGACTGTAATCGGTACTTAGATAGCAAGTCCTGCTGCTTGTGCGCAACATCCGATACCCTACCAGCCTGTTCCACCAGCGTCTTGAGTTCTCGGCTATTGGTTTGAGCTTGCAACGACACCTGCTCAACACTGTATCCTACTTCAATGGATGCATTTTCTTGCTGCTGCGTGGCGGCCGAAATCGCAATGACCTTGTCACTGATACTCGCAACAATTGATTTTATTTGGTGGATTGAAGCCTGAACCTCACTGCTTAAATCAATTGATGATGTCATCTCTTCCCGGCTGACGACCATTGCATCGTTTACATCTTTCGCTGCTCGGTGAAGCTCGCTAATGGTGTTTCGGATTGAAGCGGTTTGCATATTGGTTTCACTGGCGAGTTTACGAACTTCATCGGCAACAACAGCAAATCCCCTGCCCTGTTCACCCGCACGGGCTGCTTCTATCGCAGCATTCAACGCCAGTAAATTGGTATTGTCTGCAATAGCACTGATCAACGCCACGACTTCGGTAATTTTATCAACGTGGCTATCTAATTCTTTCATGCGTGTTTCGTTAACAGCAAACCGTTCATCCAGCATGCGCAGACGAGACGTACTTTCATCGATAATATCCACCCCCTGCTGGGCCATATCGTTAGCTTGCTTGGCTTCATGCTCTGACTCTTGGGTACTAGCAACAATTTCTTTAATTGATACCTCAAGCTGAGTGATAGCAGTCGCGATAGCTGCCAGCTCGTCACTTTGTTCTTTAATCGCAATTCGGGATTGAGACGCTGCTTTCTGGCTGGTTTCCGAGGCCGTACTTAGCTGGTGGCTGTTCTCGACCAACTGGCCGATTGTTTGGCTGTTGTTGAAGTTAGATTGATTAAGCAAGCCACCCAATACAGCAAACTCTTTAGGTGCATCCTGCGTTGCCTTAGCGGTTAGATCCCCCTTACTCGTTGCCTCAACCACTCGGTCAATTTTTTGTAGTGAACGTTTCACAGATTGACTAATCCAAGCACTGGAAAGCACAGCAACCACCAAGCCCGCGATGCTGAAAGTAATGAACAATGTCATCGCATTTTCGCTGGCTTGTATTACTCCGTTTTCTCCTTGTTCCACCAAGCTATTGGCACCATCAGTTAGCGTATTAATCTGGTTAGCCATTGATGCTATTTGTTGCTGGGCATTTTGTACTTTGGCAGCTTGCTCTTCCTGCAGGGCCAGGGTATTAAGCTGCAAGGCGACAATACCAGAATCTTCATACAACGCTTTCACCATGGTGAACGGTACAACGATACTGGTGTACTCAGAAATACTCGCATCAAGGCGGTTCATTTCTCGCCAGGCATAATTCATACCCGATAAATTGGTACTTTGCAGGCTATGAACAAGCCCTTCGGCCTTCGACAGATCTCGCTCCATCATCAACGCCATTAAGTGACTGGCCATTTCCAACGAATGATTGACAAAATTGGAGACATGATTGATGCCGTCAAGATTTGTGGCAAAGATCTCCGAACCAACACGGTTCATCTCTGCCCTTACCGATGACACAGCATAGTTCATCATAGCCTTGTCTGACTCAATCTTACTTTGATTGACTAAGATATCTTGTTGAGATTGGTAAAGAGTGGCCGCAGCAGCCCCGGTCAGCTCAGCTTGAGAACTCAGTGTTCGAATATCATTGATCAACCAACCGAGTTGATTTTCTTCGGCTAATCGCTGCAGCTCACTCAAGGCGATGCTCATCACTTGTTGCTCTTCATTGAATGCCTGATGAGCAATATCAAGCTCTTCAACTGATGAGCTATTGATCATTTCACCAAGTCGTTGAGCTGACTGCAAAGAGGCCCGAACAATAACACTGCTATTCATTGTTACAGGTAACGCTTGATGACTCAGCACCTCAAATTCTCGTGCGACATTTTTTAGGCCGTTATTCCCAAAGTAGGAAAGTAAGCCGCCAGTTGCGACCAACAACACAAAGACAATTTGAATTGAGGCAACGATGGAGAGACGCGATTTGCCCCGCAGCTGGTTTTTCATTCTGATCATATCCCTGATTGAGTTCAGCCAGTATCATGGTGTTATATGTCAACCGCAAAACAGAAACGTAATAATTTCATGTCACTAGGGGTTAACCATTTTGATGACAAACTTACTTAACAAATATGACAGTTAGATTTCAATTGTCAGTTTCGTCAATAAAATCAATGGACATAACAGTAAACATTACCGTATAGGCCGCTTAATACTGGGGAGGGATATAATTGCAGCGGCGTAAAACACAAAAAAGCAGCGAGGCACTGCTTTTTTAGACTTATCGGCTTATCGGCTTATCGGCTTATCGGCTTATCGCACTGTCAAAAAGGTTTTTGACCAGCCCAACATAATCTTCAAGAAAGCGTACTTGCTCATTAGTTGGACAGCGGCTCCAAGCACCAGCAAGCACCTCACTTAAGTCTTCCATTACCGCATCGGCTTCTTGCATTAGTTTGAAGCGGAAGTCAGCGTCGAGATCTGGATTTTGCGAAAAAACGGTCATTAAATTGGTTGCGATCATATCTGTTACTACGTCTTCAACCGTCTCTTCACACCCTTCTGCTTCTGCATTTTCAAACAAAGAAAGGTGTTCTGTAAAGTACTCAATAAGCGCGTGATAACCCTCAGATTCTACAACCATAATCCTATCTACTCTTCCATTGATTCTTGACTAAAATTCACAATTATCGTTTAAGCAGCATACGCTTGTTATCGGTAATAGCTTAAAGGAAATTTTGTAGATTATCTTATGACAAAGCAGCCTGATAATATAGCTGGAATTATGATTTTCACCTTAATTTTCTACGACATTTCGCGAATAGCAGCACATTGTTCCGTTGTTGGCTGGTAGAGTGTACAGCGGTTTCGCCCTTGCCGCTTTGATTGATACAGAGCACTATCAGCACATTCCAGCCACTGTTCGTAAGAACTCATCCAAGGAGCCCACTCACAGACACCCAAGCTGATAGTTACTCGGATATCTCGGACATCTACCTTCACTAGCGACTCTTCTATTCGCTTTCGCAATCGGTCGGTAAAGTACTGAGCTAAATCAGCCGTCGTTCCAGGGAGGATCACACCAAACTCCTCACCACCGTATCGACCCGCAATATCAGATTGACGTTTTGCTTTTTTCAATAAGCTGGATATAGACTTAATCACCGCATCACCGGCGATATGGCCAAAGGTATCATTAACCTTTTTAAAGTGATCAATATCGAACATCACCAAACTCGCCGCACTCTGAGTATGGCGGCAACGGTCAAACTCATTAGCCAAACATGAATCCCAATACCCACGGTTATACAACTGGGTCAGCTTATCTGTAATGCTCAAATGAGTCAGCTGTGCATTGCTTTCCCTTAGATGCGTCTTACTTTTCGCAATATCCGATACATCGGTAATCGTTAAACACATATGGCGGTATTCACCGTCTAGCGCCTTAAGCGGAGTCAGCGTCATGTTTTGGTACATGGCTTCCATTCCTCCCGTCACAGGGCTGAAATTGGTGAAGTTAAAAATGTAAGGTCTATCTTCCCAACAACTGAATGAGCGCGTGCCGAGCTTAAATGTGGACTGGATTTTATTCTGTAGCCATTCCTGCGGTAAATCCGGCATTGCCTCAAAAAGGCTTTCTCCCATAATTTGATCAGCACTGATCCCACTATAAGCCTGCATGAAAGTATTCCAAGTCATTACTCGGTACTCCCTATCAAGCATCACGACTCCCGCATCGATATTATCTATCAGCTGCACAGTAAGATGAAAATCAGATAAACTCTCGGGATAATTCACGATAGGGTCTCCATAAAACGCTTAATAACTCGTGTCGATTCATTCTCCATCATAAACAATACATCGCAGGCCATATCCAGATTTTCAGATTGATAGCTGTACTCTATGGTAAAGAGATCGTTATTTGCCGTTTCACTGCACCCTCTAACCATATACTCTTCAAGGCAGATGGGCTGACGAATAGAAAAAGGAATATTCATCTGCTCAGACAAGGAAACCAAAAAGGAAGATACCATCAAATTAGCAATATCTGTCATGACTTCACTGTGTTTGCCGTTGAATGTGCTAAATCCCAGTCGATTGCCAAACAAAGTGATATCTTGACCATATAGGCACACCAATGCTTCACCATGAATGCCCCCCCCCACAAAACGCTGTGCAATCGGCGTTGAGTCTGGGCGTTGAATCTGATTGCTGATCATCATTTCCAAATCTCCAGCCCCTAACATCGCAACATTAGGCAATGGCATAGTGATGAACTCTCCACAGTGATCAGAAATAATGGCCGCTCCTTTACCTAAGGCAATGTTAGCGACTTCTTTAAACTGATAGAGGTAATCACTTTCATCGGGAGTTTTGTTTGAATTCTGATCAACGGCTAAAGACACGGGCTGCTCTTTATTATTAAGCACAACCCCTAATTTCTTTAAGGTGGCGGATAGCTGTTGTTTCGAAAATGGTTTAGCCAGAAAGTAATTCGCCCCGGCATCAACACAACGTTCTATAGCCTGTTGCTGTACATCAGCAGAAAGCACAATCGTTCTTGTCGGATATTGATTGACGGGGAGTTGCTGTAATACACCAAAACCATCCAATACTGGCATAGTCAAATCAAGAAACATCACATCAATATCGTTCTCAGCCAAACAATCTAATGCTTGTTTCCCGTTATCTGCAAAATACAACGTAACGTCGATGAATTCACCGAAAAACTTCTGAATTGCTCTGTGTACGAGCCGTGAGTCATCACAGATTAATACTGTTTTGTTATGCGACACAAAGATATAACCTAGATTACTAACCAACAGCGATAATGATAACGCTTTTATCTAAACTTTAAATTTTTTAGCTGAATTAAATTATTCACTTAGTGACAGGGATCTACTTTATAAAAATTGATAGATATATATAAATTCAGTAATTTAGCGAAATCATAACGCATTACAGATTAGCCTCATCATTCGTGTGGTTTTCTGCATTTTGATTAACGGGTATGATAAAAAGGACGATATCTCAAAAGGACATTATTATAATGAAATTTATTCGCCTACTTCTTGGCAAGCTCATTCTATTGCTCAACGCTGTTTTCTCTCCGAAACCCCAACAACGCGCTCATGACGATCAGCGACGAATAAATAAAGAACTAGAATCAATGGCTCTATACCAATTCGAATCTTGCCCATTTTGTGTCAAAGTACGCCGCGCAGCGAAAAAGATGAACCTGCCGCTAGAAACCGTTGATGCAAAACAGCCAGACAACGAGCAGACATTACTCAACGGTGGTGGTAAGCGCAAAGTGCCTTGCTTGCGTATTGAGAACAAATCAGGTGAAGTGACATGGATGTATGAATCAAATGATATTATCCAATATCTAGAAAAGCGCTTCGCTTAACCGATTTGCATTCTCCAACAACACAAAAGTTAATGGCTTATGGGTAAAAAAGTGAACTACGTCAATCCTTAAGCCATTTACAGTGCAACTCTCCGCTTTAAATGTCACACTTTCGTTCTTTCTCTAAGAACACGAAAGCTCAATGAAAAAAACCAAAGTCATCACCACCGACGATATCCTCCTAAAACTTTGCCAGTCCTTTTCCTCCGTACTGACAGCGGCAACCGATAGCCCAGTCAGTTACTCGGCAATGGTTCAAAAGATCAATAAAACGAGCCTAAAACCTGATATCGGGTGTTTTGTTCTATTTGATGGTGGCTTCACCGGGCTTGTTGTAACCAACTTTTCGCATCAGGCTGCTTTAGAACTGTATCAAGACTATATGCTGAAAATGGGCATGTCGGCGGATGATCTCGCAATCCACCACTCTTCAGACGAGGTTGCAGATATACTTGGTGAGCTAATGAACCAAGTTGTTGGTGATTTTACCGGAAAAATCCGCCGTGAATTACAGGTATCAATTACCCAGAATCAACCCAAAATGTTGGCTCTGAACAAACAAGTACTGTTATCAGTCGATACGAATCTTGATCGTCCACAAGCGCGACGAGTAAGCTTCACAACCGAGAAGAACAATATTTTCTACTTAGAGTTGGCCATGGACAAAACGGAATTCATCCAACTGGAAGAGTTTGACCAACATGAAGTGTGCGACCCCGATCTCATCATCGAGGCTACACAACATAGCTCTCGTACACCGTCCAAACAAGTATCAACAACTGCTCAGGTCGATCTAGACCTGCTCGATGAGCTTGGCATATAACCGGTTCCCTCAAGATTATTGACGACATACCAGCAGGCAACTTCGCCTGCTGTGCCTATCCCACTCATTGATGAAACAAATAGATCGGCTTAGCTTTGCTAAACTGTTGTAAAAATGGTCAGAGGCTGTGTTTATGTATCGTCAGCGTTTTTGCTCTCTTATTCTTAGTGCAATTATTTGTACCCCTTTTCCAACGTACGCCGAAAAGGTCAATTACAGCGAGCTTGAAAACGGTGACACCATTACTGTCACTCTTGATCAATTGCTACCAACCCAAGCAGTCCTAGACTATGACCAAATCTATGCCAACCTCCAGCGCTACAAAGCCGACTTGAAAAATATGTACAACGATCTCTGTCGGTTAAATGGTGCTAAAGCGGTACAGAAATGGGATGAAAATTCCATGCCGACAGACCCTGAGACTTATCAATGTTCAGGTAAAACGGCGCAGGACAAAGATGCGCTAAGCGCCGTTGTCGTCGGCCCTAATGAAGGTATTCTCTACCTCACAGAAGGGTTGACCATGCTGTCGACATTCTGGGGGATGCCAAATGGCGGCACCAGCGTTCCAATTACGGTGAAAGTAAACCATAACCTGCTCGGCTCTGGTGAGGACTTCTGGGCAGAAATGAACAATGATAACGAAGTATGGTTAGTCAATGAGAAAGGCGAAAAAATAAAAACTAAAGACCTACCCGAATACATAGGTATGAAACAGCTTAAGCACGACAAATACCTCTCATTGGTTCATTTTCTCAATGGAATTAGCTATACGCCACCAAAACCCAATGGCAAGGACAATAAAACAGCTACCATTCCATTCCTGGCGTTAAATTGGGCTCTTGAAATTCGCCAGCATATGGAAATCTCCGATTATGACCTCAACGATCCTGAAGAATATGCCACCGCTCTTACAGAGGCGGCCACCATCATGATTGATCTGCCTGACGATGAAGTAATAGGAAAATCCAATCGCACAGCCAGTGATATGGGACAATTCGATCAAGTAGATAGCAAAGCACTCGAAGAACTGGTGACAGATGAAAATTCCTCTTTTGGTCTCGCTATGGCATACCGCATAGCAAAAAAAGAGAAGTCGACGCCTAAAGCCATTCTAGAAGAGCAAGAAGCTCAAAAAGAAAAAGAGGAACTGGATAAAAAAGAGAGTGACGAAAGTATAAAAGAAGCCGAACTTAAAAATAGTCCTAAAGACAGCAATAATAAGTAACTCAACCGCCGGGGAGTCAACAAACAATGTCGTGGTAGACTATCCCCGGTGTTGAGGATGATGGGTATTAATGTCGCAATTTGCTCTCACTAATATCCATTCGGATATCAGAAATAGACTGCATTAACTGCTTTTCCAACTCAGGAATCGACATATTCACGTTCCGATAACCATACTCACCATGACAATTTCGGTAAAGCCGATGTGGATACCTAATAGAGATTGAACGACTTTCTATCATTGATGGGAAGCGTTCAAATAGCTCGTCATATCGACAGATCCCTTTTCCTACAGGCACAGGTAAGTAGTGGCGATTTTTGATCACACTATCTTGAGCAACAAGGTAATCAGCATTTTTTACCAATGAATAAGCATGACGCAATAGATCTACTCCCGGCTGATTAGAGAATAGATTCGCTGGATTATAAGCAAAGGCCACCCCCTTTTTCTCCAGCATTGCAACAACACGCTCGAATTCAAGCTCGCCACGAACAACGCACTCAATTTGATCCCCGCGATTTTCAAGCAAGATTTTAATGCTATTAGGAAATTGCTCGCTAACGAACTGAATATTAGCAAGTAGATCAGGCATGACATCATTCGCAGGGACTGGGAGTACTAAAACTTTGGCACCAACGTGTTGACTGAAAGTAACCAAAGATTGAATTTCAGCGTGGCCACTAAAATCTAATGTTTCATTGGTTATTGCTACAGAGTGACAATGTAGATCTGTTGTGAGAAAAGCCTCTTTTACAAAATCAGCTGACACATCTAGCTCGCCATGGGCTAACAGCTGATCTGCCACAAACTCAACATTTCTCTCCCCTAGCCGCTCAATAGAAGCTAGGGCTTCTGGTAGTGAGTAACCCGAATACGACGCTGTACTAACACAAAACGTATTCATACATCCCCCTTATCGCTGGTGGGCGATATCTAAAATTTGAAGATAACCTTCAACTTGCCAGGCAGAGCGGCCAATAAAGAGACCGTCAACATCATCCTTAGCCAGCAACTCCGCGGCGTTACTATGATTGACACTTCCCCCATAAATCACGGTGATGGCATCGCGTGATAAACCCGGACGTTGCTCAACGAGCCTATTCTTAATTTCGGTGTGAATGACAGCGGCCTCTTCTGCGCTGGCTGGTACCCCATGCTCACCAATGGCCCATACCGGCTCATAGGCGATGAGCACCTTGCTAACATCCGCATCTGATACACCATGAAGCGCAATTTTAACTTGCCTTACAACTGATTCGGAAGAGACACTCCAGCGCTTCTCATCAGCAGTATCGCCAACACATACTAAAGGCTGCATACCCTGGTTGAGTACCTGATGGACTTTTTTATTGACAAAATCATCTGTTTCACCAAATAAACTTCGCCGCTCTGAGTGACCCATCTCCACGACACTAACACCAAACTCTTTCAGCATTGGTGCAGCGACTTCACCAGTAAAAGCACCCGATGAGAGGTGGGCCACGTTCTGTGAACCAAGTTTTACTGCCGATCCCTGTACTTGCTGACTGGCCTGTTGTAAATATGGGAATGGCGGAATGATAAAGGGTTGGATAGTATCTGTGTACTGCTCAACCTTTGCTAACAGTGTCTCGAGATAAGCTGCCGTATGGGCAGCATTACCGTTCATTTTCCAACTTGTACCAATCCAAACTTTCTTCATACTGCCACAGCCTCATTGCAATGATCAGCCATGAACTTCAGGATCAAGGACATTGACATCGCACCAGGGTCAGGGTGACCAAGGGAACGCTCACCCAGCGTTTTTGCCTTACCGGTTGTCGCAATCATATCTTTGGTTGACAGCATACCTCGATAAGAGGCATCTGCTGCATTTTGGAGATCTTGTTCAAAGTCAGCAGGCTGGGTCTGGCGCAGTGATTCAATCGCAGGAACCAAGGCATCAATCATGGTCTTATCACCAGGGTTCGCGCCGCCACGCTTGTAGATGGCTTCCAAGCCAGCATCCAGGAATGCTAATAGCACCGGTGTTGTTAGCGTCTTCTCGCCTTTAATCGCCTTAGCACCAGAACGGAAAAGCGTACCGAAGATAGCGCCTGATGCGCCCCCCATTGATGCCATCATGGTTGTACCGATAGCCTTAAACGCTTCCGAAACATCAGCGTATTCCGGTGAAGATGCTAGCAGCTCCTCGACGGCAACAAACCCCCTTTCCATACCAATTCCATGATCACCATCACCGATAGCCTGATCGAACTTAGTCAACATTGGCTCACTTTTCACCATCTCGCTGGCGACAAATTTCATCATTTCTACTAATTGCGTCACGTTCATAACTTATTTCCTTAAAGCAAATGAATGACAAGGCTGGTCATAAAGGGCTTTTAGTTCATCGTCTAGCTTGAGCATGGTAATAGACAAACCTGACATTTCTTGAGACGTACAATAACCACCAATGAGAGTGTCATAAACTTTGATACCCTGATTGCGACAAATCTCAGCCACTCGGCGATTGGCGATCAGCATTTCCATATATGTTGATGCACCTAGATTATTAATAAGCAAGCAAACTTCATCACCAGAGGAGAAAGGTAAATCATCGAGCAGCTGTTGCATCAATTCATCGACAACAAGATCTGCCGATTTCATTTTACGTCGTGCAACACCTGGCTCACCATGGAGGCCCATTCCGATTTCAATCTCATCGGCTGGTAGTTCAAATGTGAAAGTATTTGTTTGCGGAACCGAACCCGCAGAAAGTGCAACCCCGATAGAGCGAGTGTTATCTCTAGCCTTCTCTGTTACTGCAACCACTTTATCGAAGTCGTCATAACACTCAGAGGCTGCACCAGCAATCTTAAGTACGAACACATCACCCGCAACACCACGTCGCTCTTTTATGTTCTCTAATGGCGCAGAGGCAATATCGTCCCATACGCGAACTGTGTGCGTACGAATATCATCATCATCAGCAAGTTCAGCAGCAATATCAAAATTCATATTATCGCCAGCATAATTACCATAGATATAAATGACCCCCTTGCCTTGATCAGCGACTTCTGTCGCTTTCAAGATGATATTGGGAGCAGGCGCAGCAAATATATCCCCCAATGCAGCGGCATCTGCAAGGCCATGACCGACATAACCGGCAAAAAGTGGTTCATGGCCACTGCCACCACCTGTGACGATCGCAACTTTACCTTGCGGCATATCGCTACGAATTACGGCACTGACACCTTCAACATATTCCAACTGGCCATGAGTGGCTTCGACTAACCCTTCAAGTTGTTCCTTGGCAACGTTTAGTGGTTCGTTGATCAGTTTCTTTGGCTTCCGCATTGCTACTTCCTTATCGTTATGCTCTGTACATATGATTAATATCACTCATATGTACAAAAAACCGTGACAGCCTATTTCATAATCAAACCTAACTTAACTTCATGCTTTTTCTGTTAAGTTAACGGCATTTTCTCGTTCCAATTCATCGATTCGATTGACTTTATGGGTCGACGGTCCATCAACAAATTCACAAGATAACCATGTAGATACAATTCTTTTCGCCAATTCCGGACCGATGACACGCGACCCCATCGTAATAATCTGAGCGTTGTTGCTAAGTTGAGCTCGTTCGGCAGAAAACGTATCGTGGCAAAGTGCAGCACGGATACCACTGATCTTATTAGCCATAATGCAAACACCAATACCTGTTCCGCACAAGATAATGCCTCGTTCAGGATCACCGTCTCGTACCGCCAGCGCAACACGCGCTGCAATATCAGCGTAAGGCTCTGACGCTTCATGACCTTCGTTATAGTCAGTAACGTCAATTTGTAATGATTCAAGGTGTTGTGTGATGATTGTTTTTAACTCAGTCGCGGCATCATCACAGCCAATTGCAATTTTCATATCGCCTCCAACATTTGTTCACACAGTGTACACATGAATAATAGCAGGGGTGTACATATGAACAACACAAAACTTATGAACACGCTATATAGATCACAATAAACCCGACAACGACCAAATTCCAGCCACAGCCTTGGGTTACAACCAATAAACACACGAATGCTCGATAAGCAAAGAACCGAAACACAGATGAACAGATGAACAGATGAACAGATGAACAGGCAAAATAGTAGTAAGAAGCTGGTAAAGAGAGGTATTTACTGGATATAAAGAGTAAAAAGAAGCAACCTTAAATAAGGCTGCTTCTGTAGGCACAGTGTTCATTTGAATTAACACGTAGTCGTTTAGGGGTAACGACTCCCCCTACATATTAACGGTTTTGAACCATTACCTTCTGCTGTGCCTTCATATATTCCAACGCTTCCTGATGGTCCATCGCAACAGGTTGCAACATGAATTTACGAATGTAGTTATTACGCCACTCATCACTTTGAGCAACTTTCACCAAAATCTCTGACCAATATTTAGCGGCTTCATCAGTCATATTTTTTGGACCAACAACACCACGCCATATATTGTAAGAAATGTCATAACCCTTTTCTTTCATCGTTGGCGTATCAAAAGGTTTATCAAAGCGCTTTTCACCGAATGAAACCAATGGAATCAATTCGCCACTGGCGACAAGATCCAAAGAAGCGGCAGGTTTAGCAATGGCAATATCAACATGTCCACCCAATAATAAAGTCAAGGCTTCTGACGTTGAACTAGAACGGATATATTCAACATTTCCGCCAACAATATTTTTCAGGTCTTGATATATCGCTTCATCATCTGATTTAGACCCACCAACCATGAGCCTTTCATTTGCATCCATGGCCGCCAGTAACTTGTCGATATCTTTATACTTAGTATCCGCTCTGGCCAATAGGACCTGACTATCAAAAGCCAATACTGCCAGCGGTGTAAAATTACCGATATCACCGCCTTCAATGTTGACATAAGGTTCAAGATCTCCATAGTTCAATGTCAACAACATATGGCCTCTACTGCGGCGATCATTTGCCACCTCACGCCGACCAATCGCACCACCACCATCTGTTTTGTAGTTCACAATAACATTTCGCTCTACCAGCTCATTAGTGCGCATTACCTCAATAGCCGACTGAGTAAAAATAGATGTTCCCCCTCCGGCGCTTGAAGTATTGACCCACTCAACATTCCTTGATGGTGACCAGTCAGATGCAACGGCGGCACCTGATAGTAGAACTAGAAGCGAAGCTGATGCTGCTTTCATCATGTTTCTCATTATATTGTTCCTCTTGTTTCACGCTTAAACGACCGAGAGTTTTTCTTTTCTTCTCTTCAAGTATTTCCTGATCATTGGTGTAATGATTGTTATGAGCAGGAAAGTCATTAATACTGCTGAAATCGGCTTTTCAAAAAATATCATCGGACTTCCTTCTGACATAAGGAAAGACCTTCTGATATTGGTTTCGAGTGTTGGGGCCAGGACAAAAGCCAATAACAGCGGTGCTATTGGATAATCATTTTTCTTCAAAAAATAGCCTACGACACCAGCTGCGAGCATCACAAAGACACCAAAAAATGAATTACTGGCACAATAAGCACCTACAACACAGATTGAAGAAATAATTGGGATTAAAATATTAACTGGCACTTTTAATATTTTCACCAAGAATGGAATAATTGAAAGTGCCACTAGCAGCGTAATAATATTTGCTAAGTACAGAGAGGCAATAAGGCTCCAAGTAAATTCTGGCTCATTGGTAAATAGCAGTGGTCCAGGGTTTAATCCGTACATAAGCAGTCCGCCGAGTAGCACAGCGCCGGTGCCCGAACCGGGGATCCCTAGCGAGAGCAATGGTGCAAATGCAGATGCTGCTGCCGAGTTATTGGCTGCCTCAGCAGCAGCCACACCCTCAATGGCCCCCTTGCCCATTTCCTTCTGATTTTTACCCAGTTTTTTTTCGGCAATATAACCAAGAAACGAGCCAGTTGTTGCTCCAGCTCCCGGCAATACGCCAACGGAAGTACCCAGCAAACTAGAACGCAGGCTTGTTGGTACAATTCGCTTGATTTCGCTTGCGCTGAGTATACTGTCCTTTAAAGTCAGCTTTTTATCAAATTCAACCTTTTGATCTTTCTTCTCCATCAGGTCCATCACCTGTGAGAAGCCAAACATACCAATTACTAGCGGAATAAAGGGGACACCACCAAGAAAATAAAGCGAATCAAAGTGGTACCTCGGTGTGCCGACAACAATATCAAAACCGACCGTCGCTAGCATGATCCCGATTAACGTAGTGATCACTCCTTTCGTTGGGCTGTCACCCATTAGCCAGCTCAACGATGTCATCGCAACCATCAGCAACGCAGCCATTTCCACAGGACCAAACCGTAAGCCAAACCTCGCCATTGCAGGCCCCAACAGGGTAAGGAAGATTATCCCGACCGTTCCACCGATGAACGAAGAGATATTAGAGGTAAATAAAGCCTTACCAGGACGCCCTTTTTGCGCCATGGGATAACCATCTAACGAAGTCATTACTGCAGGACTATCACCAGGAATATTTAGCAAAATTGCGCTGTACGAACCACCATACATGTTGGAGTAATAAACTGCAGATAACATGATAATGCCAGTTACTGGCTCGAACTGAAACGTAATGGGTAGTAATAACGCAACTCCAGCCAACGATCCTATACCGGGCATAGCTCCAACCATTAGACCTAGCAAAGCACCAGCGGCAGCCGCCAACAAATTATGAAAAGTTAACGCATTATTTAATCCACCTAAAAGTAACGTTAGCGTATCCATACTAATAACCCCACATCATTTCAACGGCCAAGCCTATTGGGAAAGGAACTGATAGCCATAGTGAAAAAATACAATAAAGCGCGGCTGTATTTGTCGCTGCAATTACTGCACATTTTGATAAACTTTTACTCTCAACTATTTTTAGCCATAACAAAACAAATAGAAACAATGATGGAAAAAAACCAAACATAAAAGCAAATGCAATAGCAATTAGCATACCTATTACGGGGTAAAAGCTGGTTTTATTATATTCAGCTAACTTTTCACTAAAACCATAATACAGCGTGGATATACTTAACAAAGAAATTAGCACACCGACTATTGCAGGAAAAAATCCACTACCCGGTGAAGTACCTTTCCAAAAACCAAATTGGGTGATACCAAAATAAACCCAAATAACACCTAACATTAAGGTTATAAATGGAATTATTATTTTGGTATTTAAATAACGTTTCATTCTCGCCTCTCTATATATGACAAGTTTACGTTTAATCTTTATTAATTTTTATTAAAGTACGCACTATCAGGTATTAGCACTCAGCTATATCACTTACAGACTGTCGAAAGTATTCAATTGATTGTTTTAAAGTGCTATGTATTTCAGAGAGTGGTACAGAATTTTCTGAACGGCTTGGTGTTGCATCCAGCTGTCTAGACATCCTCAAGGGGATTTCAAAACTGAAAGGAATATCTTTACTCAAAAGGTGTGGTAATATTTCAAAATAATTAATGTTACCTTTACCAATCGCAGGAAAAGTATATTTCCGAGGCCAATTCATAACGTCTTTTATATGAAAATGACGGCAAAATGGTATGGCGTTGTTGAACAAATCCTGGGAACCTTTTGGTAGCGCGATGATCTGATCCCTCGACACAGTGAAGGGAGCAGACCGATGGGTAAGTCAAAACGCAAGATCACTAACTGGAAGCAGTACAATCAAGCACTGGTCAACCGGGGCTCATTGACGTTCTGGATGGACGAAGCGGCTATCGATACCTGGCTTTGCAAAGAGCACCAC
>NZ_JANEYT010000028.1 GCF_024357955.1 Photobacterium pectinilyticum | reverse complement strand
AACAGATGCGAGCAGATATCAAGCACTTTATATTGCCAGATAAAAGAAAGCACCGAACGTATCCTCGTTCAGTGCTCTATATTCCTAGCCGATATCCATTGAGATATAAGCGCTAGTGCTTAACCGAATGGCATTACACCATAGGCGGGCGTTGATTTGGCTGAAAACCAGCACGTAACTAAGCCATTAATCTACATGTGAAAGGCCCGGATTTTCTTTTCCAGCTCAGAGGCATGATCCTGCATGGCATCCGATGTTTCCGACAGCTCAGTGACCACCACGACCGATGCCTCTACCAGCTCACGGACATTGGTCAGATTCTGGTTCATCTCATCGGCCACGGCGCTCTGCTGCTCGGCAGCCGAGGCAATCTGGAAGTTCATGTCATTGATCAGGCTGACCTGCTCAACGATCTTATCCAGCTCTCCACCGGCACTGGTCACCAGATCAACCCCCTCGGCGGCTTCAACAACACTTTGCTCCATCAAGCCAACAGCCTGCTGGGCACTGGATTGCAGCTGGGAAATCATCTCCTGGATCTCAACGGTTGCCGTCTGAGTGCGCAGGGCAAGATTGCGGACTTCATCTGCGACCACGGCAAATCCCCGCCCGGCGTCGCCAGCACGGGCAGCTTCGATAGCCGCATTGAGCGCCAGCAAGTTGGTTTGCTCAGAAATGCTCTGGATAGTGACAATCACACTGCCGATCTGCTCTACCCGCTCTTCCACTTGGTTAACAGCATTGGCTGATTGGCTGATGTCCTGTGACAGCTGGTTAATTGTGCCAATGGTCTGTGATACGAACTGCTGGCCTTGTACAGCTTGACCTGACGTCCCTTCAGTCGCACTTGATGCCTCGCGGGCATGTTCGGCAACGGTTTGCACGGTCGAGGTCATTTCACTCATTGCCGACGCCAACTGGTCGATTTCATTGAACTCTTCCTGCGCCGACTCCTTGGTCTCCACCATGCTGATTGACATCACCTCGGCAAGACCGGATAACTCACCGGCAGCATCACGCTGGTTAGCGATCACTTCACACAGCTGCAGACGGGTTTTCTCAAGCTCTCTGGCCAGATCACCATATTCATCACGGCATTCCATGACAATAGGTTGGGTCAGATCGCGGGCAGCCAGTCGTTTGATGCTTTCGGCTAAATATTGGGTCTGACGTAGCATGACATGAGAGCCACAGAGTAAGATCACAACAAAAGCAACGATCATCAATGCGGTTTGCCATGCCACCTGCACCAAATAGTGCTGATAATAAGCATCCGCCTCTGAGGCTGCCTGTGAAGCGACAACCACCCAATTAAGACGCGGTAATTCAACCGCATATTCAAACCGGGACTGATCGGAAAAGTTCAATCTGGCCTGTCCTGACAGTTGCTGTAAGGCACGATTAAGACTTCCCTGGCTATCAACATTGCCCAGCAGTTCAGACAATGCCTTCGCGTCTGGGTGGCCGATGACTTTATTGCTTCCCCGATCCACCAGGTAAACATAAGCCTCGCGGTTCATCGCCGCCGCTTGGGCGGCAACCAAGCTTTCCACCAAAGTAACATCCTGCTTGATATCCGATGGTAAAGCCTGTATCACGGCCGCCGTTGCCAGCGCTTGCTCTTGCGCCCTGTCCTGTTGAATTTCCACTACCGACTGATAGAAGGTACTGGCATCCCAAAGCTGTTTGCCCACCAGCAAAATGGTACTGAATACCATCAGCAATAACAGCTTGGGAACCAAGCGAATATTTGTCAGTCCTTTTTCCCATGGCTTTAAAACCATTTTGGTCATGTGGTATCTCCATATATTCTTATTACGTCCCAGAGCAAGAGTTACTTCGTCATCCTAATGACCTATAGTCATGCATGGGAAAGCGGGGAATCTGTGCCTAGAAATCTACTTATTTTTAGTAACAAAACAATATACCTCATTCTAACTATCGGCAACGCAGTAAAAAAATTTAATGATGAAAAAGATCGACTCCGTCAAATATGAACTCAATCCGATGAGCCTGATGTCACTGGCGTTGTCGTTTGTATCACTGACTATTGTGACCACCATGATTTTCCTGCCCAAACAGAGTAACAGCTACATACTACTGCTTGGCATCGACACGTTTATCTGTCTGGTATTTTGGTGTCAGCTACTGGCTGACTTTTTCCGCAGCCAAGACAAATCACACTACCTCAAAACCCACTGGCTCGATTTTGTCGCTAGCGTTCCGATAATCGAGCAAATCCGTTTTGCCCGTTTGCTACAAATCTTCCGAGTGATCCGTTTGATCCGCTCTAGCCACCAAGTCCTCAACCAAATCCGCAGCAACCGCCGAGAAGCGACTGTCGCCAGTATTTTTTTACTATTGACCGTACTGATATCGGTCGGCTCAGCCCTGATGCTGATCCTGGAAGGCAATGTGCCGGAGTCCAATATCAAGGACGCCAGTGATGCCCTATGGTGGGTTTTCGTGACGATTTCCACTGTAGGCTATGGCGACCACTATCCGGTAACCGAGATTGGTAAAATACTGGCGGCTGTCATTATTATCTGTGGCGTCGGCTTATTCGGAATGGTGGCAGGCTTGATCAGCTCTATTATTTCGGATCCGGAGCAGAAGAAAGAGAAGGACGATGCCCGGCACGAGCAAGAGTGGCAAGCCATGCTGGACAACCAACAACGCCTGATTGAGCGTCTGGAGGCGATAGAAAAAAAGTTGGATCAGAAGTAGCCCATAAAAAAACACCCGGCCTCATGGCCGGGTGTTGGTGAGTTCTCGTAGGGACGCTTACGGCCAGTATGGCACCAGTTCGATGCCCATTTGGCGAGTCTGGTCCATCGCATGGATCAGTGATTCTTCCTTGCGCTGTAGCCATTTCTCTATCTGGCTACGCTCCTCTTCATCATCCTGCTGGTCCAATAATTGTCGAATAGGCTCGAGGTGGCGCAGATCATCAATGCCCTGCAGCAAGTCCAACCAAGGCATCCGAAAGACCAAGCGCTTATCGTCTTCATATAAAGACGCAAAGCTAAGGCCGCTCATTAGGTTGCGAACCAAGCGCGGTTGCTGGTCAAGATAATCAACTCGGTTTAGCTGCCGCTCAGCCGGAAAGACATCCAACAGCTCCTGCCACGAGCGAGCCAACATATTGTCGGCAAAACATTTGATCGGTTCGGCCAGGCGTGCCCGGGACTTATCATCGAGGAACGGCTGCCAGCCTCGGCTAAGGAGCCAGCGGCTCAAGTCAAGTAGCAGGCCGCAATAACGGGCCGAGCTCAGCAACAGCAACATTTCGTTGTCATCAGGCAGATCTGCCTGCACCTCTTCAAGCTGCTTAACCAATTGCTTACGCGCATTCAGCTTTTTCAGGGCATGGCCTTTTTCCGCCAGCAAATAATCCAAACCGGCAGCTTCACCCAGCCAGTCCAGTTCACCTTCCAACCATTGCAGCTCCTGGCGTAGCAGGGCACTGGCTCGGCGTGGGATCATGCCACCGAAAGTTACCAAGGTCTGACGAAGTAAGCCCAGTGCCTGCTGGATTTGTACCAGCGCAGCGGGCTCTTGGCACTCGGCAAAAATTTGCTCATGGTAATGCCAGTGGCCGAGCGCATGCTCGAGCGTTTTGACAAATACCGCTTCTACCGATTCGCTACCATCGAGTTTGACCGGAGCCAACGGAGCGACTTCATCCCCCTGATAACCCGCCGCTAAGCGGTAGCCTCGTGCGGCTTTGCTCAGGTTACCCAATCGCATGCCACCATCGACACACAGTTCACGAGCCAAGGTAAACAAGGCATCGGTTTGGCCGGACTTGAGCTCGAGTTCGACTTCGCATATTGGCGAAGTTTGGCCATTCGCACTGACTTCGCCCTGATCAAAGGCTAGCTCTACCTGACTACCATCCGGCATCGCGACAAGCCATTGCTGGCGAGTGAAGTCTGTAGAGAAAAGCGGGGCCAGTTGTTGCTGGGTGCTATCGACATCAAAACCTTCCGGCCAGGCATCAGCGGGATGCAGGGCAAGATCAGGATCAGTGCAGTTGGTTTCGGCATTGTATTCCGGACGCTGGTGCAACCCGGCGACCACGCGGCCCGCGGTCTTCAATGTTTGGACAAATACATCATCAAAACGACGGATCCGAAGACCGATATCGTGCTGGCGAAGAATTTGGTCTGGGGTGTCGAAGTAGACATTGCCTAACTCACGACGACTTTGCTGCAGAACTTTCGCTTCAGCGATTTTTTTGAGTAACTGACTCGAAAATTCTGGTGAGACGAAAAACTTCAGTTCTATCTCAGTTTCCATAGTTCTACCTATAAACAGTGGCAAAGCAAGGATATTGGCAATTGCACTCCGGGGCAAGCATGAAATATCAACAAAACCTTGATCGAAATTAGTTCCCCTATACTTACTTATGCGTTACCATGCGCGCCTTAATGACCATCGCTCAAGAATTAGCCACTTAAGGCACTTTCTAGGTTATTCGGCTATGCCAGTAAATACTATTATGGGACTATTTGCTAAGTCCCCAATCAAACCATTGCAACGTCACGTTACTCGTGTAAATGATTGTTGTGAACTACTTGTCCCTTTCTTCGAAGCCTGTAAGGCGGGTGATTGGGAGCAAGCGGCTGTCCTGCGCGAGCAAATTTCCCAGCTTGAAAAAGATGCGGACGTGCTCAAGCGTGAGATCCGTTTGAAACTTCCTCGTGGTCTGTTCATGCCAGTCGATCGTACTGACATGTTAGGACTGCTGACCCAACAAGATAAGCTTGCCAATCTGTCGAAAGACATTGCAGGTCGCGTCTTGGGTCGCCAGCTTCAGATTCCTTCCGAAATGTATCCTGACTTTATTGCCTACGTTCAACGTTGTCTTGACGCCGCCAATCAGGCGAACCGAGTGATCAACGAACTGGACGAACTTCTTGAAACAGGCTTTAAAGGCAGGGAAGTGACGCTTGTGGCAGAGATGATCAATCAGCTAGATGTTATCGAAGACGATACTGACAGCATGCAGATCAAGCTTCGCCAACAGCTCATGTCCATCGAAGACCAATACAGTCCGGTGGATATCATGTTCCTTTACAAGATTCTCGAGTGGGTTGGTGCTATTGCTGATCAGGCACAGCGTGTCGGCTCGCGTCTTGAAATCATG
The DNA here is from genome assembly GCF_024357955.1 of Photobacterium pectinilyticum. Taxonomy (GTDB): domain Bacteria; phylum Pseudomonadota; class Gammaproteobacteria; order Enterobacterales; family Vibrionaceae; genus Photobacterium; species Photobacterium pectinilyticum. The sequence goes on along the minus strand of NZ_JANEYT010000028.1, from coordinate 59,511 downwards.
CTATCGCGTTCATAAGCGAAAGAATGTAACAAAAACAAGGTTTTACAATGGAAATCCTGGCTAACTACGGCACCATTCTTATTTTGGTGGCGGCTTTTTTTGGTCTATTGATGGCTATTGGTATTGGTGCAAACGATGTTGCTAATGCCATGGGTACCTCGGTTGGTTCAAAAGCACTAACCGTTAAACAAGCAATCATCATTGCGATGATCTTCGAGTTTGCGGGTGCTTACCTGGCAGGTGGTGAAGTAACTGATACCATCCGTAAAGGGGTTATTGAAACCTCTCTTTATGCTGCCAATCCTGAAGTATTGGTGTACGGCATGATGTCGGCCCTGTTGGCTGCGGGTACTTGGCTACTGGTTGCATCCTATATGGGTTGGCCGGTGTCTACTACTCACTCCATTATTGGTGCCATCATCGGTTTTGCCTGTGTTTCAGCGGGTACAGAAGCTGTTGACTGGAGCGCGGTACAGGGCATCGTCGGTAGCTGGCTTATCACTCCGTTGATCTCGGGGCTGTTTGCTTATGCTATTTTCATGAGTGCTCAGCGCCTGATTTTCGATACCGATAACCCAGTTGTAAATGCAAAGCGGTTTGTGCCTGTCTACATGTTCATGACCACGATTGTCATCGCTCTTGTGACAATCAAAAAGGGTCTGAAACATGTCGGTCTTCACCTTTCTAGCGGTGAAGCATGGGTTGCCTCTATTGCAGTGTCACTCATTGTAATGGTGTTTGGTTACATTTATATTAATCGTAAGTACACAGATGACGGTTCGTCAGTAGATAGTAACGGTTACGCCGGTGTTGAGCGTATTTTCAGCCTGCTGATGGTGGTTACAGCTTGTGCGATGGCCTTTGCCCACGGCTCTAACGACGTAGCCAATGCTATCGGTCCTCTTTCTGCCGTTGTCTCTACTGTTCAGAACATGGGTGAAATCACGGCCAAGAGCCAAATTGCTTGGTGGATCTTGCCACTGGGTGGTATTGGTATCGTTGTCGGCCTGGCAACCATGGGCCACAAGGTGATGGCGACCGTTGGTACCGGTATTACCGAACTGACACCAAGCCGTGGCTTTGCTGCACAGCTAGCAACCGCATCAACCGTTGTGCTTGCTTCTGGTACAGGTCTTCCTATTTCAACCACGCAGACCCTGGTCGGTGGTGTCATTGGGGTTGCCTTTGCCCGCGGTATCGCAGCATTGAACCTGGGTGTGGTACGTAATATCGTTGCCTCTTGGGTTGTTACTCTGCCTGCTGGCGCCCTGCTTGCAGTCATTTTCTTCTACGTAATGCAAGCGGTGTTTGGTTAAACACCGTCAAAGCGGGCTCAAGATCAAAAGAGGGAGGCGATGCCTCCCTCTTTTCTTGCACCCAGCCCACAAAATTCTTAGACTTTGCCTCTTAGAGAAAAACAGGCTCTCCCCCAAGGAATCAAATTGTGAAGCAGCTAATCAGCTTACTATTATTCGCTTGTGCAATAGCGACCATGCCTGCACAGGCCCAAACTCGGTATATCTCCGACAATCTATTCACCTATATGCACAATGGACCAAGTACCCAATACCGTATTATGGGCAGTGTGAACGCCGGTACCAAAGTAGACCTACTGGAAACCAATCGCGAGACGGGATTTAGTAAAGTCCGTGATAACCGCGGTCGTACCGGCTGGGTTAACTCTGATTTTGTTTCACCGCAAGTTGGCCTGAAAGTGCGTTTTCCTGCCTTAGAGAAAGAGCTCACAGAGGTCAAAGCACAACTTGAAGAAGCCCTTGAGTCAGGCGATGAGAAAACGGCTGGCCTGCAAAGCTCTCTCAAGCTTCGTAACGAACAAATTTCTGATTTAGAAACCCAGAACAGCCAGCTCAACGAGCAGCTGATGACATCGCAAGCAGAGATCCGCGAGCTACGTGCCCGTCTGGATACACAAAAAGACGACTTGCTGATGCGCTGGTTCACCTATGGCGGTATGGTTGCCGGTGGTGGTTTGCTATTCGGTCTGGTTCTACCTCACCTTATCCCACGTCGCCGCAAGCGCAACAACGGTTGGGCATAATCTGGCTACAAGCCCAGGTTCAAAAAAAGGCAGCTTAGCTGCCTTTTTTATTGCCTAATATTCTATGGTAACCATCCCGCTAGCTTTATGGTTACCACTCCGACAGCGCCGGCATCGATATCAAGTAAGATTCAAAATCGAACACCACCTCACGCGGGTCAATACGTCGTAATATCACTCCGGGCGCGATCTCATCGCCTTCATAGGCTTCGCTGCCGTTGACCTTCACCCAGCGGCTATTGGGTACAGAAGAGTAGATATGGGTCTGAAAATTTAAAGCAGGGATACGATCTTGAACCGATGCCGGCAACGCACCAATGGATACCGCTGCCATCGGCTCCTGTGGCTTAGGCATTGATGGCAAGCGTTCTTCCTGCAGCAGTTGAGGCAAGGTTCCCCCGTCGCCGGTGGCAGCGATGGCAGACCGCAGCTGGCTGGCTAGCTCGGGGGACAGCTCGGAATAATCGAGCGCTTCAAGATCCCAGCTATCATTCACTGACCGCTCAACCTCCCTACCTACAGGTATAGGCTCACTGTCCCAACCACTTGGCTCATTGGCAGCCTGCTCTACAGGCAATGAAGATGACGGCATTTGATTATAGCGGGCTCGTTGGGGCCCTCTTGTGTTACTCGGCAACGGCTCAGTGTAGAGCTGAGGGTAGCCGAGCAGTTCAATTTCTTGCGGATAGATCTGAGTTATCGATACGGCTTCAGCCACTGGCAGCAATACTGTTTCTGGTACTGAAGCCGGTATAGCAGCTGGCTGGGCAGCCTTTGGCATCGAGGCTGTGGCCGCGACAACCTGTCGCACTGGCGCTGGTTTCACATCCGTCTGCTCAGATGACAAAGAGAGGTACCCCAGAATGCCAATCACCGGCAGGGCAAATCCCAACCCCGGTAGCAACCATGGATTTGTTTGCTTGGGAGCAGTACCTGTACGGTAAGCAGGCCGTGACGAAACCGTTGCCGAGGCGCGCTGGGCATCTGACTGAGCCAGAGCAGAGAGTAACTTCGACATTAACTTTTCTCCGGTTGCAGGGTGGGCCCCGGCAAATTCAGTGCAGAATCAATCACCATCAAGGTATGAGGCCCGGCAATGCCATCCACAGATAAATCTTGCGCCCGCTGGAAACGGCGTAGTTTGTTGAGCAATGCCTGCTCAAAGGTATCCTGATTCTCCGGCATAACCCCTAATAACTGGCTCAGCTGGTGATCGAGCCACTGTACCCGGGGGCCTTGCTGACCGTAACGTATCGCGGTGTTCTCTCCCAGTGGCGGACGCCACAGCAATGTATACTGGCCATCCCAGCGCTGTGATAGCCATTGTGCACTCACCGCGAAGCGCTGCCCAGCCAGCAACAATTCAACCTTATCTTTTCCGATGGCATAAATAGTGGCAAAGAACGCCTCACCACTAGGCTCATTGAGCGCTACGATAGCTGGGCGGTTGATCAGGGCCAACTGTTCCAATGAGCCATTGCCGTTAAAGCAGCTAAGCTGGACACGGCTCCCCGATTCACAATTGGCCTGGTTGAGCTGGGTACTGTAGCCCCATAGGCTGTAGAGGGTTTGCATCGCGAGACGCTCGGATCCCGCTTGTTTGACAACCGCCAGCCACTGCGCCTGGGGAGACAATTGCTGCGGCAAGGAAGGTGCCGACTGTACCTGCGCTGGAGCCAGCACAGGTTTGGCTGGCTGGGGCGCCGCGGCAGAGGCAGCCGTCTTGGTCTCTTCCGCCGTCACTACTTGCCCACTTGCTGCGGTTTCTACCGTCAAGGCTGAGCTCGTGGGCAAGGACAGCAACCCCATCCCATACCCCACACCAACCGCGGTGATGATCCCGGCGGCCACGGCCACCAGCAAGGGCTTGCGTGAAGCCGAAGGAGCATCAAGTTGGCCCGGCGCGGTATATTGCGGTAGCTGCCAGCTCAACACATCATTGCAAGCTTGCTCGACCAGCTCTTTATTCAACAAATGGGTCGATTGTTGGTGGGCCAGCTGCATCGACTTGTCACACACCAGGTTGATCAGTCTTGGGATCCCGCTTGTCGCCTTGGCAATCTGCTTGGTTTGGGCCGGAGGGAACACCTCATGCAGGCAGTCCACCGCCTGCAAGCGGTAATGGATATATTCCCGTACTTCCTCTTCGGTCAGTGGCAATAGGTGATAGCGGGAGGTGATACGCTGGGCCAACTGACGTAGCCTATCCTGCTGCAATAACTGTTGCAGCTCTGGCTGACCGACCAGCACCACCTTGAGAAGTTTGACACTGTCGGTTTCAAGGTTAGTCAAAAGACGCAGCTGCTCCAACACTTCCGGTAGCAGATGCTGGGCTTCGTCGATGAGTAGCAGAGTCTGACGACCTTCTCGGTGATTGGCCAACAAGTGCTGGTATATCCCATCGGTCAGGACTTTGATCGTCGCTTCATCGTTATATTCAATGCCGAGTTCATCGCAGATACTGGCGAGCAATTCTCTGGTCGATAGCGACGGGTTCATAATGATCGCCACCTGAGTTTCCTGAGGCAGACGCGATACCAGAGCCCGCAGAACGGTTGTCTTCCCCGTACCAACCTCGCCGGTCAATAAACCGAAGCCGCCCCCTCCACTGAGGCTGGACAACATATGGGTCAGTGCTTCGCGGTGGCGCTCACTCAGGTAGAGAAAGCGTGCGCTGGGCACAATTGAAAATGGTGACTCGGTGATCCCAAAAAAGTCCTTGTACATGCCATTTGATCTCTTATTGTTGGCCTGGAAGGGGAAGCCCCCTACGTTACCTGTCCCTTTACTGAATGTATAGCCCTTCAGCTCAAGCCTGACAAGCGTTTAGCCTTTAAACCTCGGCCAGCCGCAAGCCATTCGTGAGAGCCTTTAAGGTTTGGTATACTCAATGGATAACAGTCTGCAGTCAGAGCGAAAAAGGATAAAACAGTGCAAACGTATTTAGTTGGCGGGGCTGTTCGTGACGCCCTGCTTGAACTGCCAGTGAAAGACAAAGACTGGGTTGTTGTGGGTACCACCCCTGAGCAGATGCTGGAGCGAGGTTACAGCCAAGTTGGCAGCGACTTCCCGGTCTTCCTGCACCCGAAAACCAAGCAAGAGTACGCCCTCGCCCGCACCGAGCGTAAGTCCGGCCAAGGCTACACCGGCTTTACCTGCTATTCAGCACCGGATGTCACTCTGGAGCAGGACTTAATGCGCCGTGATTTGACCATTAATGCCATTGCCCAAGCGCAAGACGGTTCTCTGATTGACCCCTATCAAGGCCAGCAAGATCTCGCATTACGCCAGCTTCGCCATGTCTCGCCCGCCTTTGCCGAAGATCCATTAAGGGTTCTGCGTGTTGCTCGCTTTGCCGCCCGCTTTGCTCACCTAGGCTTTAACGTCGCCCCCGAAACCATGGCGCTGATGCAAGACATGGTTGTCACCGGCGAACTGTCCGCTCTAACCCCAGAACGAGTTTGGATCGAGTGGGAAAAGTCACTGCAGTCGGACAACCCTGAGGTTTTCCTCAAGATCCTGCGCCAATGCGGTGCTCTTGCGGTGATCATGCCTGAAATCAATGCCTTGTTCGGTGTTCCCCAGCCAGAAAAATGGCACCCGGAAATCGACTGCGGTATCCATACCCTGCTGGTCGCCGAGCAAGCTGCAGGCCTCAGCACTTCCAAGGTGATTCGCTTTGCCGCCCAGGTCCATGATCTAGGAAAAGCCCTGACCCCGAAAGAAGATCTACCAAGCCACAGAATGCACTGCCAAACCGGACTCGGTGCGATACGTAAGCTATGCCAACGTCTACGGGTACCCAATGAGTACCGTGACATCGCATTGATGGTCTGTGCCCAGCATACCAAGTTACATTTTGCGGCCGAACTACGCCCAGCCACCTTCATCAACATCTTTGATCAAATCGATGCCTGGCGTAAGCCTGAGCGGGTGGCCCAACTGGCGACCTGCTGCCGCGCAGATGTCCGTGGACGAACCGGTTTTGAAAATGATCCCTACCCACAGGCCAATATCTTCGAGGGCGCTTTTGCCGCAGCCCAATCTGTCGATGTAAAGCCCATCGTCGAGGCCGGCTTCAAAGGGAAGGAGATCAAAGAGCAACTCGCCTTGAGACGCGCGGATGCGGTGACAGCGGTGCTGGCCACATTACGCCAGCAGATGAATTAGACCCCAGCAAGCGACAAAATAAAGAAACAAAAAGCCCGGCAGACAAATGGCCGGGCTTTCTGTATCAATTGCTTGTCTCAAAATTACTGAGTGACCAGAAACGCAATCAGACCAGCACCAAGCAACAGGCGGTACACCACAAACGGAAACATTCCCAAACGAGTGACTAGCTTAAGGAAAGCATGGATACACGCGTATGCACTGACAAAAGAAACCGCAATACCAATCATCAAGGCATCAACCTGAATCGGCGCACCACTCACCACCAACTTCATACTGAGGTAACCGCCGGCCAGCAGAATAATAGGGATCGACATCAGGAACGAGAAACGCGCTGCCGCTTCACGGGTGAAGCCCAGGTAAAGCGCCGCCGTCATAGTCGCACCAGAGCGAGACGTCCCAGGGATCATCGCTGCTGCCTGCGCCAAACCGATAAACAGCGAGCGCTTCCAGTCAGCCTGGTATTCATCGTCTTTTTGCGAGGCACGCACATCCACCCACCACAACAGCAAGCCAAAGATGATGGTCGTACAGGCGATCACCCACGCCGAGCGCAAATAGATCTCGATGATATCTTTCATGAACAGGCCAAAGATACAGGCAGGGATCGTGGCTAACACAATCATCCATGCTAGCTTGGACTCGGCGCTATGTTGCTTTTTGAAAATAGATTCAATCCAGGCCGACAGCAGAGAAATCACTTCCTTACGGAAGTACCAGATCACCGCGGCTAAGGTACCGACATGAACAGCGACATCAAACGCCAACCCCTGATCATCCCAACCTAAAATGGCTGAAGGCAAGATCAAGTGAGCAGAGCTCGAAATCGGCAAAAACTCAGTCAAACCCTGAATAAGGGCCAGCACAAAGGCTTCAAAATAACTCATAACTATCCCTAAACAACAAAATGATGCTCAACAGGCCAAAGGGCCTGTTCAAAATGAGAAGCGTGCCAAAGCTCGGTGACCGTACGGCCATCACCAGGGATCACCTGATGTGGGCACAGCTCCATCAAGGGCTGCAGCACGAAGGCAAACTTATAAATATCGCTACGTGGGAGAACCGGGTAAGCGTCCTGTACGGTGTCCCCGTATAGGAGGATGTCCAAATCCAAGGTACGACTTTGGTTTTTGACCGCATTGGGTGAGCGGCCGTGTTGCAACTCTAGCTGCTTCAGCGCGTGCAGGAGTATATCCAATGACAAAGACGTTTCGATGACAGCGACACAATTAAAAAAATTCGGCCCACTAAACCCCACCGGCTCAGCTTCATAAATGGTCGACACCTTCATCCCCGAGCCAAGCAGGCTCAGGCCAGCCAAACCGGCCTGGAGATAGCGTTCGCGATCAATGTTTGAGCCAAGGCTGATATAAACCGTGGTCACTTGCTTCCTCGCTCAATCACAACCCCCACACCGCGGGCATTAGCCACCGCTCCGGGCTTGGTGACACGTACCTTGATCCATGGCACAGAGAACTGGGTCATGATCAGGTTAGCGATTTCCTCCGCCACCCGCTCAACCAGCAAAAAACGGCCATTTTGAATATGCCCTGTCACGGCATCGCTTACCGCCGCATAGTCAAGGGCATAGGCGACATCATCACTTTGTGCGGCAGGACGATTGTCGTGTGCCATTTCCAAATCAAGCACCAATTTCTGCTTAATTTCCTGTTCCCAGTCATACACACCAATGGTGGCGATGACTTCTAGATGTTCGATAAATACTGAATCCATGTTCAATCGCTAATTTTGTTAGAGGTCGGATACCTAATTTGAGCAAAAACGCGTATTATCAGGTCGTAATCGTCAATATACTATGATCTTGATTTATATGATCATCGTGTTGCCTATCGGCATTGGCTGAGCACTATACCATATGCCGGCCCATGCAGCATGGCTGACGATCGATAAATCGGCGACTTGAGGCCACTAGCTACAGGACCTTGCATGACACCACTTGTACTCATGATCATTATCGGCGCTTATCTACTGGGCTCTATATCCAGTGCCGTATTGATCTGCCGCCTGTATGGCCTACCTGATCCGCGTGAAAACGGCTCTGGTAATCCCGGGGCGACCAATGTCTTGCGTCTTGGCGGACGCGGAGCAGCCGCTAGCGTGCTGGTGTGCGATATCCTCAAGGGGATGCTGCCGGTATGGATCAGCTACTTTATCGGGGTCAATCCATTCATGCTGGGGATCATCGGGATCGCCGCGTGTCTCGGTCATATCTATCCGATCTTCTTTCATTTTAGGGGGGGGAAAGGGGTGGCCACCGCTCTAGGCTCACTGGCTCCCATCGGCTGGGATTTAAGCGGCTTGCTGATCAGTACGTGGGTGCTGACCGTGTTGATGACCGGTTATTCTTCGCTGGGTTCCATGGTCACGGCCCTTGCCGCACCGCTCTTTACCTGGTGGATCAAACCCGAATACACCATGCCAGTGGCCATGCTGTCATGCCTTATCGTCTTACGTCACCACGACAACGTCCGTCGCCTGCTGGAAGGTGAGGAAAGCAAGATTTGGAATAAATTCCAGCGCAAAAACAAAACAACCCCGCCACAAGACTGAGTCACAGCTTGCCGCAGAGTTGCTTCTCTCGTCGATTTATCTTGTAAGCCGCTTATTCGCCTTGAATCGGCTTAAGCTGGTCAATAGGCCAACGTGGGAAAGCTTTCACCCCCAAGTCCATCGTCTCTTGGTTTTTCAGGCGCTGCATACCGGCAAAGGCGATCATCGCCCCGTTATCTGTACAGAATTCGGTACGCGGGTAGAAAACCTCACCCCCCATCTTCGTCATCATGGCTTCCAGCTGCTCACGCAAGTGCTTGTTGGCACTCACACCACCGGCAATCACCAAGCGCTTGAATCCCGTCTGCTTGAGGGCTCGCTTACATTTAATCGCCAAGGTATCAACTACGGCTTCCTGGAATGCGTAGGCAATATCAGCACGGGTCTGATCATCATCGTCATTGGCGCGAATGGTATTTGCTGCAAATGTCTTCAGGCCAGAAAAACTAAAGTCCAGCCCCGGACGGTCGGTCATCGGACGCGGGAACTTGAAGCGACCAGCCGTGCCTTTATCTGCCAACCGCGACAACAAAGGGCCGCCAGGGTAGTCCAGCCCCATCAGCTTGGCGGTTTTATCAAACGCTTCGCCGGCGGCATCATCGATCGACTCACCCAAAATTTGGTACTCGCCAATGCCTTTGACTTCGACCATCATGGTATGGCCACCCGACACCAGCAGTGCCACAAACGGGAACTGGGGCGGGTTATCTTCCAGCATAGGGGCCAGCAGGTGGCCTTCCATATGGTGTACAGCAACAGCGGGTAAGTCCCAAGCATATGCCAAACTGCGGCCAATCGTTGCCCCGACAAGCAATGCGCCGACTAGGCCAGGGCCAGCGGTGTAAGCCACACCGTCCAAATCTGCTGGCGTCAAGCCAGCATTGTTAAGCGCTTCCTTGATGAGCGGAATCGTCTTCTTGACATGGTCACGGGAAGCCAGCTCAGGAACAACACCACCGTAGTCGGCGTGCAGTTTTACCTGGCTGTAAAGCTCGTGTGCCAATAGGCCTTTTTCATCATCGAAAATAGCCACACCTGTTTCGTCACAGGAGGTTTCGATGCCCAGTATACGCATAACAACCTCTATACTTATGGTAATTGAGGGCCATACTACCGCCCTTGACAGAAATTAACCAGTTCAGGGTTGCAGAATGCTTTACAAATGCCCCCAGATCAGATTAGAATTTCGCACCATTTTTAATCAGCTGATACTTTAATGAACATCAGCATTAACCGAATCACTCTGAGGTGAGTATTACATGCCAGTAATCAAAGTACGTGAAAACGAACCGTTTGACGTAGCACTACGTCGTTTCAAGCGCTCTTGCGAAAAAGCAGGTATCCTTTCTGAAGTACGTCGTCGTGAGCACTTCGAAAAGCCTACTACTGTACGTAAGCGTGCGAAAGCAGCGGCAGTTAAGCGTCACCTGAAGAAATTGGCTCGCGAAAACGCGCGTCGCGTTCGTCTGTACTAATCTGTCTGATTAACAGAAGGAACGTGTTATGACTCTGATTGAACGTCTAAAAGACGAACAAAAAACAGCGATGAAAGCCAAAGACAAACCACGTCTTGGTACGATTCGCTTGGTAATGGCTGCCATTAAACAGCGTGAAGTTGACGAGAAGATCACTCTTACCGATGACGACGTGCTGGCAGTATTGACCAAAATGGTAAAACAGCGCCGTGATTCTGTTGCTCAATACGAAGCAGCCAATCGCCAAGATCTTGCTGATGTTGAGCTTGCTGAAATCACAGTACTGGAAGAGTTCATGCCACAGCCACTGACCGACGACGAAGTCGCCGCTCTGTTGGATGAGGCAATTGCTACAACCGGTGCTGCCAGCATGCAAGACATGGGCAAACTGATGGGCGTGTTGAAGCCACAAGTTCAGGGTCGTGCCGATATGGGTAAAGTTAGCCAGTTGGTGAAAGCCAAGCTAGGTTAATCCCTACCCTATTTCTGCAACAAGCCGTGCTATCCGGTTCCGGACTGCGCGGCTTGTTCGTATTCAGCACCCCGTCAATTATATTTCAACGCAGCCAAATCAAAGTGCTATCATCAGCGATAACACTTTGATTTGGCACCCCACACGCAGCAGGTAACACCACGCTATGGCAGGAAAAATCCCACGTACATTTATCGATGATCTCATATCGCGACATGACATCGTGGATATTGTGGATGCCAGAGTTAAGCTAAAAAAACAGGGCAAGAACTTTGGTGCCTGCTGCCCGTTCCACAACGAAAAGACCCCCTCATTCTCTGTCAGCCAAGAAAAGCAGTTCTACCACTGTTTTGGTTGCGGTGCCCACGGCAATGTCCTCGACTTTGTCATGGAGTTCGATCGTCTGGAGTTTGTCGAGGCGATAGATGAGCTTGCCTCACAACTGGGTCTTGAAGTGCCGCGCGAACAAGGCAGTGGTGGCGGCCAATCTGGCGTCCGTAGCAAAGAAAAACTTGGCTTGTACGACATAATGGGGCAGATCTCCCAGTTCTACCAAAGCCAACTGCGTACCCAGGAAGGTCTGCTAGCAATCGACTACCTCAAAGAGCGCGGGCTATCCGGTGAAGTCGTCAAAAAGTTTGGTATCGGCTTTGTACCGGATCAGTGGGATCAAGTCCGTAACCGTTTTGGTCGCGATATGGAAGCCCAGCAGGCGCTAGTCAGTGCCGGCATGCTGATCGAAAACGACAACGGCCGCCGCTATGACCGATTCCGAGGCCGGGTCATGTTCCCAATCCACGATCGCCGTGGCCGAGTGATCGGCTTTGGTGGGCGGGTACTGGGAGACGGTACACCGAAATACCTCAACTCACCGGAAACCCCGATTTTCCACAAGGGCCGCGAGCTCTATGGCCTATACGAAGTCCTGCAAGCCCACCGCGAACCGGAAAAGCTGCTGGTAGTCGAAGGCTATATGGATGTTGTTGCCCTGGCCCAGTTCGGCGTTGACTATGCCGTTGCCTCACTGGGTACCTCGACCACCGGCGATCATATCCAGATGATGTTCCGCCAGACAGGTACCGTAGTGTGTTGCTACGATGGCGACCGAGCCGGCCGTGATGCCGCGTGGCGTGCTATGGAGCAAGCCCTGCCCTACCTCAACGACGGCCGCCAGCTCAAGTTTATGTTCTTGCCCGATGGCGAAGATCCCGATACCTATATCCGCCAATACGGCCAAGAAGGGTTCGAGCAGCAAGTCAACCAGTCGATGAACCTGTCGGACTTCCTGTTCTCGACCCTGCTGCAGCAAGTCGATACCAGCAGTAACGAAGGCAAGGCCAAGCTCAGTACGTTGGCTGTTCCGCTGATCGACAAAGTACCGGGCGGTACCCTGCGGCTCTATTTACGTGAGATGCTAGGCAGAAAACTGGGATTACCCGACGAAAGCCAGCTGCAGCAGCTAATCTCTAAACAGGGGGCCGACGCACCAAAGAAAGTTGGCCAGCCTGAAATTAAGCGCACCCCGATGCGGGAAGTGATCGCGTTGCTCATCCAGAACCCAGAATTTGTCAATAGCCTAGAATTTGATATGGCAGCATTTGAAGGAATTGATGTCGCTGGACTAAATTTATTATTAACAATAGTTGAAAAGTGTCGGGCGAACCCCAATGTTAGAACTGGACAACTTCTAGAGAGTTGGCGCGGAAGCAAAAGCGAAGGGATGCTGGCTCGTCTGGCGGCCTGGCAGCTACCTCTTGTCAAGGAAGAGGACAACACTCTAGATGTTTTTCTTGACGCAATGGACAAAGTCATTGACCAGTGCGTTAAACAACAAATCGAAAAGTTGCAGGCTAAATCGAGAACCGTCGGCTTATCAGTCGAAGAGAAGCGGGAATTGCAGTTGCTGATACTCAACCGTCCCGGCTAGTAAGTAGTCATCAATTAAGAAATTTGTTATAATTATCGGTTTGCATATCTGCATACTACTATTCTCAATCAGACCCTAAGTTGGATATCGTCTATGGAGCAAAATCCGCAGTCACAGCTAAAGTTACTTGTTGCTAAAGGCAAGGAACAAGGCTATCTGACCTACGCCGAAGTAAATGATCACCTACCAGAAGACATCGTTGATTCTGATCAGGTGGAAGACATCATTCAGATGATTAATGACATGGGTATTAAGGTGGTTGAAACAGCCCCTGATGCCGATGATCTGATGATGACAGAAGACAATGCGGACGAAGACGCGATTGAAGCCGCGGCCCAGGCCCTATCAAGTGTAGAAAGCGAAATTGGCCGCACTACTGACCCAGTACGTATGTACATGCGTGAAATGGGTACAGTCGAACTCCTTACCCGCGAAGGCGAGATTGATATCGCGAAGCGCATTGAAGATGGTATTAACCAGGTTCAGTGTTCTGTTGCCGAATACCCTAGCGCCATCGCATACCTACTTGAGCAGTTTGACAAGGTAGAAGCCGAGGAGCTCCGCCTAACAGATATCATTTCTGGTTTTGTTGACCCGAATGAAGAAGCAACCGCAGCCCCAACTGCCACGCACATCGGCTCTGAGTTAAGTGACGCAGATCTTGAAGATGAAGACAAAGATCTGGAAGAAGACGAAGACGAGGATGACGAAGAAGAAGATACTGGTATTGATCCAGAACTTGCGCGTGAAAAGTTCAACGAGCTGCGAATCGCTTATGACAATATGGCGCTGGCGATTGATACCCACGGCCGTCAAGATCCAAAAACAGCCGTAGCCGTCGAGGTTCTTTCTGATATCTTCAAACAATTCCGCCTGATCCCTAAGCAGTTTGATAAGCTGATCAGCTCACTGCGTGAGTCGATGGATAAGGTACGCACCAACGAGCGCCTGATCATGCGCATGTGTGTCGACAACAGCAAGATGCCAAAGAAAACCTTTGTCAGCTTTTTTGCCGGCAACGAATCTTCTTCTGAGTGGATTGACGAAGCGCTTAACTCTGGCAAGCCTTACGCTGAACGCCTGAAGAACTACGAAGAAGATCTTCGTCGTGCGACGACCAAACTGCGTATTCTTGAACAAGATACAGGCTTGTCCATTGAGCGTATCAAAGACATCAGCCGCCGCATGTCAATCGGTGAAGCAAAAGCTCGCCGTGCGAAGAAAGAAATGGTTGAGGCTAACCTGCGTCTAGTTATTTCGATTGCCAAGAAGTACACCAACCGTGGCCTTCAATTCTTGGATCTTATCCAGGAAGGTAACATCGGCCTGATGAAAGCGGTCGACAAGTTCGAATACCGCCGTGGTTACAAGTTCTCGACTTACGCGACATGGTGGATCCGTCAGGCTATCACCCGTTCGATTGCTGACCAGGCACGTACTATCCGTATCCCGGTTCACATGATTGAGACTATCAACAAACTGAACCGTATCTCTCGCCAGATGCTACAGGAAATGGGCCGTGAACCATTGCCGGAAGAACTGGCTGAGCGTATGCAGATGCCGGAAGACAAGATCCGTAAAGTCCTGAAGATTGCCAAAGAGCCAATCTCGATGGAAACCCCTATCGGTGATGATGAAGATTCGCACCTAGGTGATTTCATTGAAGATACCACGCTTCAGTTACCGATGGATGCAGCAACGGCAACTAACCTGCGTATGGCAACCAACGATGTGTTGGCTGGCCTAACACCACGTGAAGCCAAGGTACTGCGTATGCGTTTTGGTATCGATATGAACACTGACCACACCCTTGAGGAAGTGGGCAAGCAGTTCGACGTTACCCGTGAGCGTATCCGTCAGATCGAAGCCAAGGCATTGCGTAAGCTACGCCACCCAAGCCGCTCAGATGTTCTGCGCAGCTTCCTGGATGAATAACCACACATCCTGACACGATTGATAAAAACGGGCCATCGGGCCCGTTTTTTTATCCCCTTAGTTTCAGCCATCAATGACTTGGCTCCAGCTGCCGACAATATCAAGAAAACACAGTTAACTGCCTAAAAAGCAAGCAAAATAAACACTTTATTCGCTAGACAAGGCCACAACCTTCCCATATAATTTCACCCAATCGGCCCCTTAGCTCAGTGGTTAGAGCAGGCGACTCATAATCGCTTGGTCCCCAGTTCAAGTCTGGGAGGGGCCACCAAATACAGAAAGGCCTGAGCGGTTAATAACCACTCAGGCCTTTTGCATTTCTGAACGCTGTGTAGCATATTTGTTCAGACGCTCTTCCTTCGCACTCTTTCAAGACACATTTTCACTCGCACTTTCTGCCAGACCTAATTGCCCCATAAAATGTTGTGATTTAATAAGCAATAAAACACACATGGATACCTTGCATGGCAAAGCGGGCCCCAAACTTTTTCACCTTCCTTGGTGGTATAGCGTGATCGCCTCTCTGGGCGGTCTAAAGCAGATTGCCCCTTATGTTGCTGCACTCTGCTGATCCCGGCTCCTTTGCCTTTCTGCGGGACTGGCAACTACAGGAAAAGTTTAAAGACACATCTCATCGCCGAGATATCAACAAACTCAAGACTTCAAGCAGCTTACAGAAAAAAGGCATTGGACAAACATCAATTGCCCAATACCTTAATTGAGTATTAGCGAGACAAATCGTAACGTTCTTTGTAGTCACTTACGTTGTTACAAGGAGATGGGAAGTCCTCGATATCAGTGCCATTTTGATAAAACGCCCAACCAAGTTTACCCAGCTTTAGCTTTCCATCTTCAGCATTTTTTTCATCCCATTCACAAATGAACTCTTCGATGATGCTTTGTGTATCATTGAACTCCAGTGCTGGTTGTTGACCTAGCTCAGCTGCAGTTTTATCACTATCACCTAACACGTAATAGCTTGGAAGACCGACCATGAAGCGTGATGCATCCAGAACGACTTGTACATATTCTTCAATGGTATCTGCACCCGCAACTTCAATCACGTGACGCAGCTCTTCAGCCCAATAATACTCAAGGAATGGGATCGACTCTGCGCTACCTTTATGCCAACCGATATCACGGGTGTGATAGACAAGAGCGCGATAATCATCATTGATTAGACCATCTGGGTTATCTTCACTAACTTGCCCTAGATCTTTTGGCAAGTCTTTAGGATCGATCGGATGACCGTTTTCGAACAGATATACGTTTTTGGTTTCTTGCATCTTGTTCCAAAATGCTTGCATATCAGTACGATTGTTATCTGCATCATATGCAAAGTTTTCTTCTACTCGCACCAACACTCTTGTGTCGCTACCACCATCATCCATACCATAAAAGCGACTGAACGTATGGTGCCCATCGGTTAGATACAAAGCACCATCGGGTCCGACAATAACAGGGTTAACCCAAGTCATAATGCGCTCAACGCCATTTTGGTCTTCTGATATTTCACCATCAGACTCTCGAGGCTCTTTACATTCGAAGCTGTCAGGATCATTGAAATCACTGTTTTCATCAAAAAACTCAACCGAATCACGAAGACCGTAGGTCTCACAAAACTCTTCGAAAAGCTTCTCTTCCTCAAACTGCCAGCGACCTAGCTTATAGTCATTTTGGAATTGACCTAACGTTTTTTGTGTTGGCATAAGATCACCAACAGTAACCCAGTGCACTTCACCAGGCGCAAAGCTAAGGTGCTCTTCCTTTCCTTTTTCGCCAAGGCTAATATCATTATTATTACTACTGCTATTACATCCAGCCAAAAGACCCGCAACAACCAATGCTACCACTGCTTTTTTCATCTTAATTCCATGTTACTAAAGGTATAAATTGCTCACAGATGGTAGTTTATTTTTGTTAAGCTTATCTTACAGAATTATTGTAAGTAGACCGTCATTACAGCCATTATGGAAGTTCATACCGTATTTTGAGTTTATCCCCCCAAAACACTTATTCACAAAACTCCGAGGTTATGATCTTCAAGCCACTCACATAAAGCGGACTCTTGTCGTTCTACAATATCAAGCAAATCATCAATTAGCTGAGATAGAGATTATGATACTTGTAGTTCAGTGAACAACTCACTGAATTGGCGTTAAGTAAGTTTTAAAAACAACGATCGATAAAGTTAATAGTCATACTTCTGAGTAATGAACTATTGGTTATCAAACAATACTTATTTATAATGTAAACCAAGCCAAACAGGCGCACAATGTTGTCACTAGTAAAATATATGAATATAACTAATCAACAATATCTATACACCATAGGTTTAAGATATAAACATTGCTCAAACCCTAGTGCTGTCTATGATAAAGATGGTAATTTTGTTTCTGTGAACAAAGCTTTCAAGAATGTTTTTGGCCTTGAAGGTAAAGAAATCATCGGGAAATCTCTTCTAAGATTAGAACATAACCTCACAGAGCACTCTGACATAATTAATGAGCAAAATAATAGTGTAGTTTATAATAGGGTGCAGTTATTTTCCTTGCATATCATAAAAACACATTCATCTTGCACAGCTTTTTACGTTTCAAAAATGCCTCTTATAAATGAAAGAGGCGATGTTATAGGTATAGATGTTAACTTGTATGAATCGGGATTAATACATACTTTCTCAGCAAGCCTAAACGACACATTTAATAAAAAATCAGCAGCTTTAAAAAATGCAACAACCGTAATAAACTCAAACAAATTGAATGATACTTTCACACCTCTTCAAGAAACATATTCTTATTTTATTCTATGTGGGTTTTCAAATGAATTCATTAGTGGGGTTTTAAACAGATCAAAAAAAACAGTTGAAAACAACATTTCACGCTTAATAGACAAGGCACAAACAGTTTATTGTGGAGGGATATTTAACAGGAGAAGCTTCCGAGAATACTTGATAAGCAATAATATTACCAACTTATCACCCGCAGGAATAATGAACTCAAGAATTCAAACAATATCAGTATCTCCATTTCTGTTTGATAATACCATTTAGCCCAATTATAAGATAGGTTAAATAAAACCATTATAGGTTGAGGTATAACTCAGGAAAAGATACGCCTATTTTAGATGAAAAAACAACCTGTTCAACTTTACATCAATATTGGTTGATTCATATCGAGTGCCCCCCCTTTTTTATGAGCGAAGTAGAAAACCTTGCATAAGCTTTGTGACAAAGTCGCATTGCAGCCACTCAACTGTATAACTTCGCTGTAAAAAATCACTCTAACTCTCCAGTGAGTGCTGATTTTTATCCTGTTAATTCTGCGATAATCACAAGAAATACAAGTAATACTATTGGACTAATATACCACCAGTAAGCTTTACTTGAGCCACCATTAAAGAAGTAGAATATGACGATAGCAATACTTGCTAAACATGAAGCTGGCACCAAATTATACGCTAACTCCCACATTTCAGAATTACCTATACCAACGCCTAGGCCCAGAACAACCGCTAAAAAAGGGGCTAGGATCAACTGCACCAAGGTTCCGAAAGCAACCCCAAAAAAAGACATAGTTGCTCTTTTATTCATAACATAAACCAACCAGTAGGAATTAACTATGTAATCTTCATTTTAAAATTTTATAAAAATCATGTCAAACGACATTGTAGGGCCGTATAGCAGAATAATCTGCCCCACCACTGCCGCCTTATGCTTCGGTGTCAAATGCGTATAGCGCAAAGTCATATTAAAATCAGCATAACCCAACAACTCGCGAACCATGTTGAGGTAGACGCCAGCCATAACCAGCTTGCTGACAAAGTGATGGCGCAACTTGAAATTACCGATAAAAGCGTCTTTCAGTACCAAGACCGTGGCTTTTTCACATCAGTCAGCGATTGGTCCGATTCTCCCTCATATATAGAAAGGGAGCCTGGATTCCCCCCAAACCCGGGATGGCGCCCCTTTTAAGGTATTTACGGTGTAGTTAATCGTCGCGGTTGCTTTACCAAGCTTGCGCTGTTCGCTGCGCCACTTTTCTATTCCCCATGCGGTGATTTGGTCGAGATCTTTTTCAAGCAAGAAATTAAACCGTGAACAAAGATGGTTAACAGTACGGCTAGTCATAGCCTTAATTTCGCCCAACCTTGCTATAACCTTAACCGACCAACTACTTTTGATTTATTTTCCCTTCCGAAATAAATCGTCAATTGATAAAAAACAAAAAAAATCTGTGAAATGTGTAGATAATCTTGGCTTCTCTTTGAGTGGGCGTTAAAAATTTGCGCGCTATCACAAGGTGATTAAACAGATTGACTGTGATAACATACGCCGCTTGTTTGACCTGCCAATTTATGTCAGGCAGACATACAAGCGTCATCCGGCTACATTATACTGATGATAGTTTGCCAATAACCCTAGGTGTTAACGGCTGCTTTAGTTCACAAGAGATGCCTTACACAAGCAATCCAACTGCTTTTGTAAGACAATATTTTGAAAAATTTGTATTGTCACAGACAACAACTGGAGTGACGTTGTATTTGTTTGACGTTCGCCACATTTTTTCGGCGTATTTCAACATCAATCGCACGTTTTTTCAGGTATAACCTGTGACTCAAATTTCCCATGGGTAAAAGTTCGTCCGGAGACCATTCTCAATGAAAAAGACCAAGATCGTATGTACGATTGGACCTAAAACAGAATCTGTAGAAATGCTTACTAAGCTAGTTGACGCTGGCATGAACGTAATGCGCCTTAACTTCTCTCACGGTAACTTCGAAGAGCATGCTGTACGCATCACTAACTTCCGTGAAGTAATGGCCAACACAGGTAAGCAACTTGCGATTCTTCTAGACACTAAAGGTCCAGAAATTCGTACTATCAAGCTTGAAGGCGGTCAAGATTTTTCTCTTGTTGCTGGTCAGGAGTTCACGTTCACAACTGACACTTCTGTAATCGGTAACCAAGACCGCGTGGCGGTAACTTACCCTGGCTTCGCTAAAGACCTGGCAAAAGGCAACACTATCCTTGTTGACGACGGCCTGATCGAAATGGAAGTACTAGAAACCACCGAAACTGAAGTTAAGTGTAAAGTACTTAACAACGGTGACCTAGGTGAAAACAAAGGTGTTAACCTACCTGGCGTTTCTGTAAACCTTCCTGCACTATCTGAAAAAGACAAAGCTGACCTAGTATTCGGTTGTGAGCAAGGCGTTGACTTCGTTGCGGCTTCTTTCATCCGTAAAGCGTCTGACGTTAAGGAAATCCGTGAGATCCTTACGGCAAACGGCGGCGAAAACATCCACATCATCTCTAAGATCGAAAACCAGGAAGGCGTTGACAACTTCGACGAAATCCTTGAGCAATCTGACGGTATCATGGTTGCTCGTGGTGACCTAGGTGTTGAGATCCCAGCTGAAGAAGTTATCTTCGCTCAGAAGATGATGATCGAGAAGTGTAACCGTGCTCGTAAGATGGTTATCACTGCGACTCAGATGCTTGATTCTATGATCAACAACCCACGTCCAACTCGCGCAGAAGCGGGTGACGTTGCGAATGCTGTAATGGATGGCACTGACGCAGTAATGCTATCTGGTGAGACAGCTAAGGGTAAATACCCTGTTGAGTCTGTTTCTATCATGGCTCAAATCTGTTCTCGCACTGATGGCGCGCTTAAAGCTGAGCTAGGTTCTCGCCTAGACAGCCCACGCCTACGCATTACTGAAGCAGTATGTAAAGGTGCGGTAGACACAGCTGAAAAACTAGCTGCTCCATTGATCGTTGTTGCCACTGAAGCTGGCAAATCTGCACGTTCAGTACGTAAGTACTTCCCAACGGCAAACATCATCGCTGTAACAACTAACACTAAGACTGCTGCACAGCTAGTTCTTACTAAAGGTGTTACTCCAGTTGTTGTTGAGTCTATCGACAACACTGACGCGTTCTACGCTCACGGTAAAGAGATTGCACTGAAAACTGGCCTAGGCGTTAAAGGTGATATCGTTGTTATGGTATCTGGTGCTCTAGTTGCTTCAGGCACAACTAACACAGCATCTGTACACGTACTATAAGTGTCATTTCGCTGATTGTTAAAACGGGGGCCTCGGCTCCCGTTTTTTTATGCCGTCGATATGGCATCCCTGCGGGTTTCATAACCAATTACCAGAGTGATCTGTGGTGACCTCTCACAATTATGAAACTTAGCAATCGCCCTCCACTTTTTTCCTCGATATACTTCACCATATAGTATTCTCCCAAGGCATAGCCCTATACAAATAGCACTGTGCATTTTGCGCTGAACTAACACAATGAGGAAGAACGTGTCCAGCCCTACCCTTGCCGATAAAGTCATGGAAATGATCCGCCAGGATATATTGACAGGTGAACTACTCCCCGGCCAAAAACTGGTTGTGGCCGACCTGAAGCAGCGATACAACGTCGGTGCTTCCCCGATACGTGAAGCCCTTGTCCAGCTGGCTTGGCGCAAATACGTGCATTTTGCCCCACAAAAAGGCTGCTGGGTTGCCAACGTCTCGGCAACTGAGCTAGAAGATCTGTTCAATACCAATCAAGAGCTATCGAAGATCCTACTAAAACGTGCCATCGAGCACGGGGATGAGGCTTGGGAAATCAATATCCTCACCAGCTTTCACAAGCTGAGCAGATTGAACCCGGCACAAGCCGACACAGACTTTTGCGAATGGGAGCAACGACACAGCGACTTCCACCATGCGCTGCTGGCAGGTAGCCAGTCACCGACAATGTTGGCGTTATATCGCCAGGTCTATGAGCAGATCGAACGCTACCGCCATCTCTGGGTTAGTCGCTACCGCCAGTATGAAGAGCGCTATCACGACAATGGTGAGCATGAAGCCATGATGAAGGCGGTACTGGATCGTAACACTGAGCAGGCGCTCGCAATTATGGCGACGCACTCAGAGCGCGCCCTAGAAATGATCAAAGGTGATTTGGTATAGCCGCCACTTACCAGAAGATTTCCTTGTGGTGAGTATTGAGCACCAATATCGCCAGCAAGAAGTACAGCGCGCTAACCTTGAAACCGAGCAACAACAGGCCAAGTACTGTCAGCCTTGCCAAGAATTTATGATTCATCGCTTCCCCCTAGTGCCATACTACCCAGTTGGCACCTAGCCTTATTAGACTTTAGTCTAATAAGGCTAGACTTTCAGGGAGGCACAAAAACAAAACCCGGTGAAAGCACCGGGTGTTTTATACCTGAGACATTCTGTTGTTCAGGGACTAGGCCTTAAGCGCCCTCTCACCTCTGGCAATACCCACCACACCACTGCGGGCGACCTCGATAATCTCGGTCGCTTCTCCGACTGCCGAAATAAAAGCATCAAGCTTCTCACCGGTACCAGCCAGCTGGACGGTATAGATCTGGCTGGTCACATCGACAATTTGGCCACGGAAGATATCGGCAGTTCGCTTAACTTCCGCACGGGCAAAACCGCTTGCTTTAACCTTGACCAGCATCAGCTCACGCTCAAGATGCTCACTCTCGGTTACATTACTGACCTTGAGGATATCAATCAGCTTATGCAGCTGCTTCTCAATTTGCTCCAATGCCGCATCTTCAACATTGGTGGTAATGTTCAATCGAGATAAAGTGGAATCATCGGTCGGAGCAACCGTCAAAGACTCAATGTTATAGCCGCGCTGGGAAAACAGCCCTACAACCCGTGACAATGCGCCCGGCTCATTTTCAAGAAGTACTGATACAATCCTGCGCATATTAAGTTCTCTCCGTTTTACTCAGCCACATTTCGCTCATTGACCCACCTCGGATCAACATTGGGTAGACATGCTCGGTTTCATCGACACTGATATCAATAAACACCAGTTTATCTTTCATGGCCAGTGCCTTCTCCATCTCCTCTTCCAGTTTATTCGGATCGGAAATACGCACCCCGACATGGCCATAGGCCTCAGCAATCGCGGCAAAGTCCGGCACCGAATCCATGTAAGAATGGGAATGACGACCTTGGTAGATCATATCCTGCCACTGTTTCACCATGCCCAAGAAACGGTTATTCAGGTTGATGATTTTGACCGGGATATCATACTGCAATGCCGTAGACAGCTCCTGGATGTTCATCTGAATACTGCCATCACCCGTTACACATACGACCTCGGCATCAGGCAGGGCAAATTTCACCCCCATTGCAGCGGGAAGACCAAACCCCATGGTGCCAAGACCACCGGAGTTCAACCACCGACGAGGTTTATCAAACGGGTAATATAGCGCAGCAAACATCTGGTGCTGGCCGACATCTGAAGCCACATAGGCATCACCGTCTGTAAGCTTGTGCAGTACCTCAATCACCTCCTGCGGCTTGATACGTTCGCTATCCTTGCTGTAGCTCAGACATTGACGACCACGCCACGACGCTATCTCACTCCACCAGCTATCAATCGCCGCATCGTCATTATGACCGTTTTGGTCATCAAGCATTTTCAACATGCAGTTAAGTACCGTATCAGCCGAGCCGACAATAGGAATATCAACCGAAATTGTTTTAGAGATAGACGACGGGTCGACATCGATGTGCATGATAGTGGCGTTCGGGCAGTACTTCTCGACATTATTAGTAGTACGGTCGTCAAAACGCACACCGATACCGAAGATCAAATCCGAGTTATGCATCGCCATATTAGCTTCATAGGTACCGTGCATCCCCAGCATACCCAGGTTGTTCCTGTGAGTACCTGGGAAAGCTCCCAGCCCCATCAGGGTATTGACCACTGGCATATTCAAGCTTTCAGCCAGTTTAAGCAATTGCGGGCTACAGTCTGCCATGATCGCACCACCACCAACGTACAACACTGGCTTCTTGGCGGCGAGCAAGGCTTTTAAACCACGCTTGATCTGTCCTTTGTGCCCCTGAGTCGTCGGGTTGTACGAGCGCATCGCAATCGACTCTGGATACTTATATGGGTAGCTCTCGGCGGGATTGAGCATATCTTTGGGGATATCAATGACAACCGGGCCAGGACGGCCGCTTGCGGCTATATAAAAGGCTTTCTTGATGATCTCTGGGATATCTTCCGGCTTTTTCACTAAGAAGCTGTGTTTGACGACAGGACGGGAAATACCCACCATGTCACACTCTTGGAAGGCATCGTTGCCGATGAGGTTACTCATAACCTGGCCAGAGAATACGACCATTGGAATGGAGTCCATATATGCAGTTGCAATACCGGTAATTGCATTGGTCGCCCCGGGACCGGAAGTTACCAGCACCACACCGACATCGCCTGTGGCACGGGCATAACCGTCAGCCATGTGTACTGCCGCTTGCTCATGGCGTACCAGTACGTGCTCAATATCACTTTTCTCATGCAGCGCATCGTAGATGTCGAGCACTGAACCGCCAGGGTATCCGAAGATATGTTTCACGCCTTGATCGATCATTGAGCGAACAATCATATCGGCGCCGGACAACATTTCCATATTTCTGCCTCCAGGTCGCGTATACCATCCTGTATAGCTAATTCATTCCGGGAGCTGTGCTAGCGGCCTAATGCCAACTGCTTGACTGGAGGGACAAACAATAAACATCAGCATGGGTTGCGCTAGCCTGTTGCCGGAAATACAGCAGCCAATGAAACATAACCGCCTCAATTAGCTATACAGGCTGATATCACATAGTTAGGGCTTATTCTTAGCCTAATGAAATGAAAACAAAAAATTGTTTCCATGCTATGTCATCTGCTCAGTGTGATAACACAAGCAGTAAACTGTTACAACTGTAACGTTTTTTTAGCAAGCAAGTCTATTGGCTGAAGGCAGTTAACAAGTATTATCTGAAATGAGCAAATATCCATCAGGATAATGACTGAGCGAATAGCATCAACAGGAATATACTTTCATCATTACCTTTATTATCGGCATATTACACTGCTCAAACCAGAGGGTAGTCTAGAGCCGAGCTATCCCCCTCATCGCCATACGAGGGCGATAAACAGGCCGAATCGGCAGATAGAAAAAAAGAGAGCCGAGGCTCTCTTTTCCCAATCCAATTGGCACTGAGTACTACTTACTCGTCGCCTTGTGGCTTTCTTCGTACATACGTTCGATTTGCTGGTGATAACGATCATGGATCACCTTGCGACGCAGTTTCTGGGTCGGTGTCAGTTCACCTTTATCCATCGAAAAGGCGCTCGGTAGCAGGGTGAATTTCTTCACCTGTTCAAAACGCGCCAAGTCTTTTTGCAATTCAACCACCCGCTTTTCAATCAACTCGATGATCTGACTATGTTTAACCAGATCCATCCGATCTTGATACTTGATGTTCAACTCACGGGCATGCTCTTCAAGCGTTTCAAAGCAAGGTACAATCAAGGCTGATACAAACTTACGCGTATCGGCAATCACCGCGATCTGCTCGATAAAATGATCTTTACCAATGGCACCCTCAATTACCTGCGGAGCAATGTACTTACCGCCGGAGGTCTTCATCAGCTCCTTGATACGGTCGGTAATAAACACATTACCTTCCTCATCAATGTGACCCGCATCACCGGTTTTCAGAAAACCGTCCTCGGTGAAGTTCTTGCCAGTTTCTTCCGGCATATTGTAATAACCGCGCATCACCATCGGGCCACGTACCAAAATTTCATTGTTTTCGCCAATCTTCACTTCAGCACCCGGCATCGACATACCGATTGAATCTGGGTTGAAACTCCTGTCATCCCAGCACGATACCGTTGCCGTAGTTTCCGTCATACCGTAGCCCAGCTTGACGTTGATACCGATAGCATGGAAGAAACGGCCGATGCTCTCATCGAGCTTGGCACCACCACACGGCATAAACTTGATGTTGCCACCAAGAATAGCGCGTAGCTTCGACAATACCAGCTTGTCCGCCAGCGCATGGCTTTTTTTCAGCATCCAAGATGGCTCTCGGCACTCCTGACGCGCCAGGGCCATGCGGGCGCCCATATTGACAGCCCAAGTAAAGATCACCTTGCGTTGGAAAGGTGCGCGGGAAACCTTGTCGTGGACGGTAGAGAAAATCTTCTCGTAAACCCTTGGCACAGCCGCCATGACATTTGGCTTCACTTCGGCCAAGGCGTCTTTAAGCAAGTTCGTATCAGACAGGTAACAGTTCACCCCGCCACGGTGTAATACATAGAAGGTCCATGCACGCTCAAAAACGTGCGAAAGAGGAAGGAAACACAGCGATACATCGCCCTCTTCCAATGCCAGTTTCTGATCGTGGCCTTCAAGTTGTGAACCGATGTTGGCGTAATCGAGCATCACCCCTTTCGGCGTCCCCGTAGTGCCCGAGGTGTAAATCAAGGTCAGCAGATCATCCATTGCCGCATCATCTAAACGTTGGGCCAAGGTGCCTTGCGCCGCCGTTTCAGCCGCCGCCACAAAGTCCTCAAAACGAATGACTAACGGGTGTTCGGTCAGGCTCTCTACCTCACCCATCACCACGATATGCTCAAGATCAGGGCATTCACCAGCCACTGAAACAGCAGCATCAAGTTGAGATTGCTCGCCAACAAACAGGATGCGGATTGCTGCATCATTGATAATGTATGCAGCTTGCTGCGGGGTATTGGTTGGGTAAATCGGGACAGTTACAGCTCGGTTATACAGTGTTGCAAAGTCAGCCACTGTCCATCGTGGCATGTTATTGGAGAAAATACCGACTTTGTCTTGGACATTCAGACCATGTCCAACCATAGCCAGCGCGAGCTGTTGGATCTGCTCACCAAACTCACTCCAGCGGATATCCTGCCATTGACCTGCCACTTGGTGGCGTAATGCAACCTGATCACCTAAACGTTCAACTTGGGAACGAATGCGGTTGACGATATGAAATTCACGTTTAGCCATAACTACTCTGCCGTTCTGGCTTACACCTGTAAGCCTATTTTGCAAGGAGTCTACCCGTGACGTAGGGAGAAAGGCAACTCTGTGACCTCACAAAATCCCCATTTGCCTGGTACGACCAGAATTGAAAAGCCAGATATTACAAAGGCTCTACCTTTCCCTAATAGTGCTGCTACAAAGTGTAAGGAAATACGTCTAACTTCCGCTTACTAAAGAGTATAACGGCACAAATTCACACGCTCATAAAAATTAAGAAGCCAGCAACTGCTGACTTCTGCTCGAACAACGGTATTAAATTCGATTAGATAGAACTGTCACCGCACACGGCAAGCAGCTGATCACGCATCCAGATATGGCCCTTGTCCTTCTGTGAAGACTCGTGCCAGCTGAGATAACCCGAAATCTTGGCTGACTCAACCGGTAGTGGCAAGATCTTCAGCTGTTGGCTGGCAGCAGTCACGTTGGCCAGCCAGCGTGGTACCACAGCAATCAGTTCAGACTGGCTAACGACATACATAATGTTGCTCAGGCTCGTCCCTTGGTAGGCTTCCTGGTAGCTTGCGTGGTTATTGTAGATATGATCGGCAAACATCTTCACGCCAGGGGTAGACTTCATAACCGCATGCAGCTCTTGAGTGAAAACCGCTTCACTAATGCTCTCACCAATACGTGGGTGGTTACCGGCTGCAACCACGACAAGCTCATCACTGAACAATTCGGTACTGCAGAAGCCCGGTTCGTCAAAGCGCACATAATCAATCACAAAATCGATATCTTGGTAATGCATCTTCTGGGTCAGCTTGGCATCCAACTCGACTTCAACCTGTACACGCACGTCAGGTGCCTGCTCGGCCACATTGCTTAAGATTCGAGGCGCAAAACGCATATCTGACGGGCTGCAAACAGCCAGCTTAAAGGTACGGGTTGACGTCTCCGGCGAAAAAATAGAAGACGGCAATTCATTTTTCACCAGCTGCAGCGCCTGGCGAAGTGGACCGAATAACTGCTTAGCACGCTGGGTCGGCTGGATCCCACGACCATAACGGATAAACAACTCATCGTTAAACATCACTTTCAATCGAGCAACGGCATTACTCACTGCCGGTTGGGACATACCCAGGTTGTGCGCAGCGCGGGTGATATTTTGCTCCTGCATGACCGCGTCAAACACGGTCAATAGATTGAGATCAACACTACGTAAGTTGGATTCCATTTTATACCCATCAGCAGGGTGAATAGATGAATTTCTGCGTGCCATTATTTGCCTCTATAGATTACCGTTATGGGGCAAAATCCGTTATGCCGCCGGTGAATAGTTGGGCAATCCGATGCCTCTGAAAACTGACTCCCTCTTGCGGGGTGAGGCCAGTATGTTTCAAATAGATTGACGAAATAAATAGGCGAGTATCAGCAAATTGGTGCAGTTATATATAAAAAACTGAATTCAGAATACAAACACATACAATACATACGCTTAAGGCTGATATAAAAAGTTCTAAAATATCTATAATTAAAATAAAGCTATAATTATAAGCAAAATTAAAAAGTTAGAAGAAAGAAAAAAGGGCCTATTTAGGCCCTTGTCCAACCACAGCTGTGGAATGCTAAACCGTCGTTATCGCCGATTTATAGCTATTGACGTTATGATTGGTATACCACTCAACCATTGCTTCTTCGACGACCTCTGGGTACTCCACCTGTTCCCACAGCTGCTGCCATAATTCATCACAGTTATGCCAGTTCCCCGCTAACACCCAGCGAGCAATAGCCGTCGCTACATCTGGCATTATCACCCGGCCGACAGAATCACTGTCCAGCCAGTTTCTCACCGCAGCGGGATCAAGGTAGCTCATCGAACTGGCCAGTCCCATCATTTCTAGGGTCATAACATTACTGATTTGCTCATACTGGCCATGCAATGGCTTGAGCAACAGTCTCTTGCCCAAGTTCATCGCCTCTGAAGGGAGCTCGAAACCACCGTTGGCTATCACGCCACGGCAAAGGTGTAATTGATGGTGAAAGCTATCCCGGTTAAGTCTGCGGATACTGACATTGCCATACTCGCTGTCATGGCTAGCCTCGGGGTGATAGCAGTAAAAACGGACTTGAGTAAAGCGGGTAAGCAAATCAAGCACCGCCTGCAGGTTCTCGAAAGGCAGGTAAACCAACACCGATTGATCACAGTCTTGCGATACTTCGCTAATCGGTACAATCGGCGGCAGGATCATCTGGTCGAAATGAAACCAGTGGACGCCCAACTGCTGAGCTGTCGGGGCAAAACGGCGCAGTACCATGCTATCAAACCAAGTCTGCCCCTGAGTCGGAATGTCTTGCAAAAATGCATTCTGATGGCTGAGCCCGATACTATGGACTTTCTGCTTTTTCGCCGCCCAGGCAGAGACTGGCTCAAAATCATTGAGTACCACATCGTAGGCCGATAAATCGAGGTTACGAACATCACGCAAGAACATCGCTGAATGATTACTGGTGAGAGTTTTCCAACGGCTTACCTCACCATTTTCAGTGACAAAGGTCAGCCCGCGTCGGACTTTGAACTCACCGAAGCATTCCATATCAAAGTAGCGGTTATCGGGGCGACCTGAAAACAGGAAGTCGACATCCCCCCCCAATGTCGAAAACGCTCTGGCCATTTCGCGAGCCCGCGAAATATGGCCATTGCCCGTCCCCTGAACACCATAAAGGATCTTCATCTATTGGCTACTCCTTAGAAACTCACCAGCTGAAAGCACAATACGCCCAGCAGTGCCCCTGCAATGACATCGGTAATGTAGTGCACCCCCAGCAGCACACGGGAAAAGCCTATCGCTGCCGCCCACGGCCAGATAAACCAAGCGGTATCCGGATAAAATGCCGTGATGAGCGAGGCCATAACAAAAGCTGCGGCCGTATGGCCCGATGGTAAGCTGTACTTATCCGACGGCGTAATAAAGCTCGGCAGCGCTTCCGGACGGTTGCGCTTAAAGCAATTTTTCAGAACAAGGTAAACCGGAATTTCGAAGGCGAAGGCAAGTAACCCAGTTGCCACCACATCTGCTCCCTGCAGAGGATCAGCAACCCATGCCAACGCCGCAAAAATCACATACAGGTGACCATCCCCGGTATGGGATATCGCACGACTAAAACGCGCGACTTGAATATTGAAACGGTGACATAGGCAAAGCGCCGAAAATGCGTAATCAATTCGCTGTAACGGTGTCAGTAAGGTCATTGTCGAGATCCTAAGCTGATTTAACTCTGGATCAGATTAGGAAAGGGATATGACAACGCAGTGACGCTTTAAAGGAGGGATAATGACAATCCTTCCACACCGTGCAGAAGGATTGCCAAAGGGGACAATTAAGCAGAGGCTAAATTTTCGTGGCGGTGTACCAACTTGAAGTCAGACAAGATCACGTATGCCGCAGGGATCATGAACAGTACCAACAGGGTTGAGGTAAAGATCCCAAAAACAATCGAGATCACCAACGGCTTGATGACCTGGGCCTGCAAGCTGGTTTCCAACATCAACGGCAACAAGCCAGCAGCGGTGGTTAGCGATGTAAGGAAAACCGCCCTGAAGCGCTCTCGACTGGCCTCTACCACGGCTTTTTCAATATCGTCGCCATCATCGAGGTGGTGGCGAATATACTGCACCAGCAAGATGGAATCATTAACCACTACCCCAGCCAACGAAACAAAGCCCATCATGCTCGGCATACTGAGCGGGTGCCCTAGCAGCAAATGGCCCCAGAACACCCCAATCAAAGCCAGTGGAATAGCCAGCAGTACCACAAAGGGTTCGAGGTAGCTGCGGAACTGAAAGCTTAGGATCACAAACACCCCAAAGATCCCCAGCATAACCCCTGTCGCCATCGACTGTCCGGTTTCTGCGGTGTCCTTGGCCGCCCCTTCGAAA
This sequence comes from Photobacterium pectinilyticum, assembly GCF_024357955.1. Taxonomy (GTDB): domain Bacteria; phylum Pseudomonadota; class Gammaproteobacteria; order Enterobacterales; family Vibrionaceae; genus Photobacterium; species Photobacterium pectinilyticum. The sequence continues at coordinate 29,116 of NZ_JANEYT010000028.1, read as the reverse complement.
TCAAAGCGAAGCCCCGGGTAATCCTGTTGCAGTTTAGGCATCAACTTGGTTCTAAACTGGTTCAACACCTCGCCAGAACTGATCACACTCTCTTGCAAATCACCATAAACGCTGAGAGTACGCAACCCGTTAATTCGTTGGATACGGACATAGTTTCGCTGATATTCGAGGATGGCCACCGAGGCCAGCGGGATCTGACTACCATCAGATAAAATGACCGGAAAACTTGCAAGGGTCTGCAGATCCGCCGCCCGCTCTTTGTTGAACATCACCTCAATTTCAATGTTTTCAGGCCCGATTTGGATTTCATCGGCGGTCTGGCCGAAATACGCAGCCCGAAGCTGTGAAGCAATCATTTGACCATCGACCCCGAAAGACTCAGCTCCCGGGCGCAGGCGGATCAACACTTCGGGCTTACCCATCCGCATATCATCCAGCACACCCGAGACCCCGGCAAATTCATTGAAAAACTGCTGGGTCTCGATAGAAGCCGCTTTGAGCATCGCCAAGTCATCATGCTGCATCCGCACTTCAATGGCCCGGCCACCCGGCCCCATCGCTGGTTGCTTGAAGACCAAGGCTACCGGTGAAGCAAGCTCACCGACTTCTTCCCGCCACGCATCAATAAACTCATCGACCAAGCTATTGCGGATCTCGGCACTGAGCAAATCGAGCCTAACAGTCGCGACATGCGGGCCACTCTCATCAGCATCGGCATTGAAGTTGAACTGCTCGGTAATATTCTTAACCAGTGGCATGCCACCTTCGTTACGTTCACTCCACTGGACATTAAGGCGTTTTGCCGAAGCAACCACTTCGCTCACAACGGCTTCCGTCTGGCTAAGCGTAGAGCCTGGGGGCAAGATGATCCGCGCTTCGGCAATATCGCCATCCAATTCCGGAAAGCCGACAAACTTGAGCCCACCACCAGCCAATAAGGCAAAAGAAGCAAACAACAAACCAATCACCCCGCCGACAAACAGGTAGCGCCACTGCACCACCAGCGCGACCATCTTGACGAGGCGTTCATTGCGAAAGTGCTCGAAGCGGGCCAGGAAGTTTTGCTTCCATTTTGGTGGCAGCTTCTCCTGCTTTTGTCGGTGCAATGAATGGCTGAGGTGACTGGGTAAAATCAGGAAGGCTTCAATCAAGCTGATCGTCAGTACCAAGATCAGTACCTGCGGTACCACCCGCAATACAGCGCCCATCTCCCCTTCGAGGAAGATCAAGCTACCGAAGATACAGATAGTGGTGAGGAAAGATGACACCACTCCCGGCAGCACTTTCTTCACGCCGTTATACACCGCATCCTGGATCTTCTGCCCACGATCCAGGTGGGAAGCAATCGACTCGGAGATCACTATCGCATCATCCATCATGATCCCGATGGCCATCAGCAGACCGACTAACGACATAATATTGATAGACAAAGAGAAAGCAGCCATCAAGTACATACTGCCAAGAAAAGCGACCGGCAAGCCTGCGGCGATCCAGAAGGAATAGCGGAACGAGAAGAATAGCCACATTACGGCAAAGACCAACACGACCCCCTGCCAGCCATTTCTGACCATCATGGTCAGGCGATCCCATAACAGTGACGAAAGATCGTTGGTCAGCGTCAGGGTCACTCCGGTCGGTGCCCGCTGGTTTTCAGCCTCGACAAACGCCGCCACCCGCTCTTTGATCCGCAACGCATCATCAGCCTTGTTCTTGCTGATCCGCAGCATTGCCGACGGCATACCGTCAAACAACACCTTCTGCTCATCAAGGGCAAAGCGATCGGTAATGGTGGCGACATCTCCCAAGCGCAAAACTGCGCCAAGGGTGTCTGCCCCGACAACTGTTCGGGCAATGGTCTCCGGGGTAATTTTCTGCTCATCGAAGCGGATCAATAAATTACGATCTGCCAGTTCTATATTACCGCTCGGCAACTTAATATTTTGCCGGCTCAATTTGTTGGCAATATCACTGACACTCAAGCCTAGCTGGCGTATCGCAACTTCATCAAGTTCGACCCTAAGCTGGTGGTCGGAGAAACCACTGACGTCGACCAATGAAACACCATAGTCAAGCTTAAGAGTACGCTTGAGTTGTTCGGCATACGCCTTGAGGTGTGGCAGGCTGGTATCGGCTTTGATCGCCACATCAACCACCGGCTCGTTCCAGTCCAGCTCACGGACTATCGGAGATTCAATTTCAGACGGAAAATCATTAATCGCGTTGATCTGGGTCTGTACATCCACCAGCATCCGCGATACCACCTCGCTACTGGTCAGCTTAAGGACCAGCGATGCCGAGCCTTCTACCGCTTCACAGCGGGTCTCTATGATATTAGACAACCCATCCACGGCATCTTCCATCCGCATACAGATGCTCTCTTCCACTTCCTGAGGCGAGGCTCCAGGGTAGACCACCGAGGCAATGATGTAAGGGGGGGCAAAATCCGGGAAGGTTTCACGCTTGATCTTAGGCAGGGACACCAGCCCCAAGATGATCAACGCCAGCATCATCAGGTTAGCGGCGGTTGGGTGACGGGAGAAATAACGGATCATGAAGCTGGCTCCTGATCTTGCTCTTGAACCTCTTCAACTGGCTGGCCATTTACGGTCACAATTCTCAACGCCATTCCCGCAACAGCAGGCAGCAGATCATTGACCACCAACTGAGTACCGGACGCCAGTTCGCCACTGATCGCCACTTGGCCATCACGGCGGAACAGTACTGTCACCGGCTGGATTTTCAAATTACTCTCACTATCGATCAAGTAGACTTTATCGCCATGCAAAGCCCGCTCAGGGATCACCCAGTGCGGGTTGGGCTGGCCAGATACCCGCGCTTCGACAAACATCCCATTAACCAAGGGCGGAGCAGTTTCCGGTGATAGCTGGCTGTAATCCTGATCAACCTCAAGGATCACTCCGACGGTGGCCTGATTGGCACTCACCGTATCACTGATACGGGTCACTTTTGCTGGCCATTGCTGGATAAAGCTGCCACTGGACAACTGGATTCTAGCACTGAGATCGAGCTGGTCAGCCCGAGGCTTGCCATCGGCATGGGCGGTATACTGAGTCAAGCTAGCAGCCAGCACCTGCATATCATGCAGGGCGATTTGGGCATCAATTTCCACGGTATCAATACCGTGCGCCACCACCATCACCTGCTGGGTATTCACTACCTGATCCTGTTCGATATCCACGTTGGAAATCCGAGCATCGATCGGCAAAGTGATCACGGTTTTCTGCAAAGAGCGCTTCGCTTCGCTCACCTGCGACAAGTTCACCTCCAGCTGAGCCTGGGTGACCTTGCGTTCGTTAGGCAACACGATGAGCTGGTTCTCGATTTCCTGCACCACTTTCTGGCTCGCCAACGTATTTTGCAGCTCCAAATCGACGGTCGACTGCGAAGTTAGCCCCTTGGTGCGCAGTTCCTGTTTGCGCGCCAGCTCTTTCTTGCTGATTGCTAATCTGTTTCTTTCTATCTTGAGGGTGGTTTTGAGGTTTTGCTCTTCCTGCGATAGCTTAGCCAGCTGTGCCTGACTGGCACTGACATCAGCTTCAGCCTGCGCCAGACGCAACTCATAATCCAAGGGGTCAATATTGAGCAATATAGTACCCGCGTCCAATACCCGACCTTTATTCAGATCTGGGTGACGGTATACCACCTTACCCGTCACTTCCGCGATGGCTTGCCACTCCACCTTCGGCGCAACCCGGCCAAACCCCGCCGCCACTGGCGCAAGTTGTTGCTGCTCAAGGTTGATCACATCGACCACCCTAGCACGCTCGAGTGCCGGCTTGACGTCCGGCGACGGACGCAAATTTATCGCCAACACCAAGATCACCACACCAGCCAGTACAGCAGGAAACAGGAGTAGTTTACGGTTCTTCAGCATGGTTTATTCTCTTCCTTTAGTATCATCAATCCACGTACCAATAAGTTGACATTGTGCTCGGCAAGTTCAGCCAAATACGCTTCATCCATTTCTATATTTTGCAGGGTCAACATTGAGGGTGGGATCAGAAAAGGAAACACCATCAAGCTGATAAAACTCATTCTTGCCTTATTGGGACAAACATCAGACCTCAGCTCCCCTTGGGTCTGCAATTGCTTAAACATCACGTCGATCGCCGGGCGGGCCACCTCGTTGAAAATCTTTTCCATGGTTTGACGCTGGAGATCGGCGGGCTCCATCATCATGGCGCGAGCAATCAACTTGGGCATATCTGGGTTGGGTGCCATGATCCGATAATAAGTACGCATCAAATCACCAATGGAGGCAAAATCCCCCTTGGCCAGGGCGACTTTCAACTGGGCATGGATAGGCTTCACCGTTTCCCTCAGCATGGCTTCATACAACCCAGCCTTGTTGGCAAAGTAGTAGCGGATCAACGCCACATTAACGTCTGCACGGTTAGCTATCATCCGCGTCGACACCTTGTTGTAAGGCAAGCTGACAAACAGCTTCCTCGCTTCGGCAATCAACCTATCTCTGGCGTCAGACTCCCCGACCGGACGCCCGGCTTTACCCACCATGCAGCCTCCTCTGTTTTTGCTGTTTGATGAACATGCTGCTCCTAGATAGCTCAATTAATCACATGATTAATTTTAAATCCTCTCCCGTATACCAACAGGGCAATAATTCCCCACAATTTAATCAATTGATTAATTTTACTATAAGAGAGAATGCCTCACCTTGATGTGGATTCAACAAACAAATAACATTCCCACGCTGTATCTCCACCATACCCTCCGTTCGCCCGCCAACTACACAGGAGCCTCCACACTGCATACAACTGGTCAGATTTGTTGTGACCACCATTAAATATCAACTGAATAACCATAAAAATAAAATAAACATGCAATTAATGGTTGACGGTCCACCTGTCTATTTGGTATTCATTTGTTAACCAAGTTTGTGGATATATTTCAATTATGAAAATGCGTTTCTCATCTCTTCTCCTAAGCCTCCTCCTTATCGTGAATACATCGCGCGGGTAGCTTATGAGTGGGAAACACCACTAAGAATTCAAAAAACCCGCGCAGTCAGCGCGGGTTTTTTCTTATACAGGCCAGCGCAAGCGGATGCAGATAATGCCAATACCGGCAGCCAAAGAAAGGAAGTAGCAATGAAAGATCAGGTCATCATTTTCGATACCACGTTACGTGACGGTGAACAGGCGCTATCCGCCAGCCTGACGGTAAAAGAAAAACTGCAGATCGCTTATGCCCTTGAACGCCTCGGGGTAGATGTCATCGAAGCTGGCTTCCCGGTTTCATCTCCGGGTGACTTCGAGTCGGTCCAAACCATTGCCAAGCACATCAAGAACAGCCGAGTCTGTGCCCTATCTCGCGCAGTCGCCAAAGACATTGATGTCGCAGCCGAATCATTGAAAGTGGCCGAGGCATTTAGGATCCACACCTTTATTTCTACTTCCACCGTCCATGTTCAGGACAAACTGCGCCGCAGCTACGATGACGTGATAGAAATGGGTGTCGCCGCCGTTAAGCGTGCCCGCAACTACACCGATGATGTCGAGTTCTCGTGTGAAGATGCAGGCCGAACTCCAATTGATAACCTATGTCGGATGGTGGAAGCAGCCATTAATGCCGGTGCCAGCACCATTAACATTCCTGATACTGTTGGCTATACCCTACCGAGTGAATTTGGCGGCATCGTCAGCCAGTTGTTCGAACGCGTCCCGAATATCGACAAGGCTATTATCTCGGTGCACTGCCACGACGACCTCGGTATGTCGGTTGCCAACTCGATGGCTGCGGTGCAAGCCGGTGCCCGCCAGGTTGAAGGAACAATCAACGGATTGGGCGAACGGGCGGGCAACTGTTCGCTAGAAGAAATCGCCATGATCATTAAAACCCGCGCTGAGTTATTGGGTGTACACACCAACATCAAACACGATGAGATCCACCGCACCAGCAAGATGGTCAGCCAACTTTGCAACATGCCGGTACAAGCCAACAAGGCTATCGTGGGTGCCAATGCCTTCAGCCACTCGTCGGGTATCCATCAGGACGGCATGCTGAAGAACAAGAACACCTACGAAATCATGACACCCGAGTCGATTGGCCTGAAGAACCAAGCGCTGAACCTGACGTCGCGTTCAGGCCGCGCCGCGGTGAAGAGCCACATGGATGCACTGGGTTACACCGAAAACGAATACAACCTGGATGACCTATACGCCGACTTCCTGAAGCTAGCCGACCGCAAGGGCCAAGTCTTCGATTACGACCTTGAAGCACTGATGCACTTTGCCAACCTGCGCGACGAAGATGACTTCTTCAAACTCAACTACCTAAGTGTGCAATCCGGTAGCGTGATGGCAACCACCAGCATCAAGCTGCAGTGTGGTGATGAGGAAAAATGCGAAGCCGCTGTCGGTAACGGCCCTGTCGATGCACTATACCAATGTATCTATCGCCTTACCGGTTATGAAATCGTACTGGACAAGTTCGATCTTACCGCCAAGGGTGAAGGGGAAGATGGTCTGGGTCAGGCCGACATCATCGCCAACTACAAAGGCCGCAAGTACCACGGTACAGGCTTGGCGACCGATATTGTCGAAGCGTCAGGACAAGCACTACTTCACGTGATAAACAGTATTTATCGCGCCGATCAAATTGCAGAAATTAAACAGAAATCCCAAATGGAGACAGTATAACCATGGCAGGTACATATAAAATTGCCGTTCTACCGGGTGACGGTATTGGCCCAGAAGTTATGCAGCAGGCCCACAAAGTATTGGCCGCTGTACAAGAGAAATTCGGTTTCACCCTAGACTGCGACGAGTACGATGTCGGTGGTATCGCCATCGATAACCATGGTTGTCCATTGCCTGAGGCTACAATGAAAGGCTGTGAAGCCTCAGATGCCATCCTGTTCGGCTCAGTGGGCGGCCCGAAATGGGAGCACCTACCACCTAACGATCAACCTGAGCGCGGCGCATTGCTGCCATTGCGCAAGCACTTCCAGCTGTTCTGCAATCTGCGTCCGGCGCAGATCCACAGTGGCCTTGAGGCATTCTCGCCACTGCGTGCCGATATCTCCGAGCGCGGCTTCGACATCGTCGTCGTACGTGAACTAACTGGCGGTATCTATTTCGGCCAGCCGAAAGGCCGCGAAGGGGAAGGCCCGCAAGAGAAAGCTTACGATACCGAGGTTTACCACCGCTACGAAATCGAACGTATAGCCCGTATTGCCTTCGAATCAGCCATGCTGCGTAACAAGAACGTTTACTCCATCGATAAAGCCAACGTACTGCAGAGCTCTATCCTGTGGCGTGAAGTGGTCGAAGAAGTGGCCAAGGATTACCCGGAAGTCACCCTGAATCACATGTACATTGATAATGCGACGATGCAGCTGATCAAAGATCCGTCGCAGTTCGACGTTATGCTGTGTTCGAACATCTTCGGTGACATCATCTCGGACGAATGCGCAATGATCACAGGCTCCATGGGGATGCTGCCATCAGCCAGCCTGAACCAAGATAAGTTCGGTATGTACGAACCTGCAGGTGGCTCAGCGCCAGATATCGCAGGAAAGAATATTGCCAACCCGGTGGCACAGATCCTATCTGCAGCCCTGATGCTACGTTACAGCTTGGGCGAAGAGCCCGCTGCACGCGCTATCGAACAGGCCGTATCGCAAGCGCTGGAAGCCGGTGAGCTGACCGCTGACCTAGCGGGTAACAGCGCAGCACTAAGCACGAGCGAAATGGGCGATAAGATAGCCCAGTACGTTCGCCAAGCCTAATCGCAGCAAGGAGCAAATGAGCAATGTCTAATACTAAAGCGCCTCAGACGCTATACGAAAAAATCTATGATGCCCATGTTGCGGTTGCCGCCCAAGGCGAAAACCCGATCTTGTACATCGACCGCCATCTGGTACATGAAGTGACTTCACCGCAGGCCTTTGACGGTCTGCGTGAAAAAGGCCGCAAGGTACGCCAAGTCGGCAAAACCTTCGCCACCATGGATCACAATGTCTCGACCCAAACCAAGGACATCAATGCCTCGGGCGAAATGGCCCGCATCCAGATGGAAACACTGGCCAAGAACTGCCAAGAGTTCGGTGTCACCCTTTACGATCTGAACCACAAATACCAAGGTATCGTCCATGTCATGGGCCCTGAGCTGGGCATCACCCTGCCGGGCATGACGATTGTGTGTGGTGACTCGCACACCGCCACCCACGGCGCATTCGGCTCGCTGGCATTCGGGATCGGTACCTCGGAAGTCGAGCACGTACTGGCAACCCAGACCTTAAAACAAGCCCGTGCCAAGACGATGAAGATCGAAGTCAAAGGCAAGGTGGCAGAGGGCATTACGGCCAAGGACATCGTGCTGGCTATCATCGGCAAAACCACCGCTGCTGGCGGTACTGGTCACGTAGTGGAGTTCTGTGGTGAAGCCATTACCGATCTTACCATGGAAGGCCGTATGACAGTCTGTAATATGGCCATCGAGCTAGGTGCCAAGGCAGGCCTTATCGCTCCGGACCAAACGACCTTCGATTACATCACGGATCGCAAGTTCTCTCCGACCGGCGGCGATCTTGACGCGGCTATCGAATACTGGAAGACGCTAAAGACTGACGACGATGCCAAGTTCGATGCGGTTGTGACCCTAGATGCCAAAGACATCAAGCCGCAGGTTACTTGGGGCACCAACCCGGGCCAGGTCATTGCTGTCGACCAACCCATCCCAGGCCCGGCTGACTTTGTCGATCCGGTAGAGCAGGCGTCGGCTGAAAAAGCACTGGCTTACATGGGTTTGGAAGCAGGTAAAAAACTGTCTGATTTTGCAATCGATAAAGTCTTTATCGGCTCATGTACTAACTCACGTATCGAAGATATGCGTGCAGCAGCAGCGATTGCCAAAGGCCGCAAGGTTGCATCAAACGTGCAGGCACTGGTTGTTCCGGGATCGGAGCAAGTGAAAGCCCAGGCTGAAAAAGAAGGACTGGATAAGATTTTCATCGAAGCCGGTTTCGAATGGCGCCTACCAGGCTGTTCAATGTGTCTGGCGATGAACAACGATCGCCTAGGTCCGGGCGAGCGCTGCGCATCAACCAGTAACCGTAACTTTGAAGGCCGCCAAGGTCGCGACGGACGTACCCACCTAGTCAGCCCTGCGATGGCTGCGGCAGCCGCTTGTGCTGGCCACTTTGTTGATATCCGCGAACTAGACAACGTTGCAGTGACGGCTTAAGAGAAGGAACGAAACAATGACAGGATTTAAACAACATACCGGACTGGTCGTTCCATTGGATGCAGCCAACGTCGATACCGATGCCATCATCCCTAAGCAGTTTTTGCAAAAGGTCACCCGTACCGGTTTTGGCAAGCACCTGTTCCATGACTGGCGCTTCCTTGATGATGCTGGCGAGCAGCCAAACCCAGAGTTCATCATGAATGCCCCACGCTACCAAGGGGCAAGCATCTTGCTGGCGCGCGAAAACTTTGGCTGTGGTTCTTCGCGCGAGCACGCACCATGGGCACTGGCCGATTACGGTATCCAGGTTATGATTGCGCCTAGCTTTGCCGATATATTCTACGGTAACTCCATCAACAACCAGATGGTGCCGGTACGCCTGACCGAGCAGGACGTTGATGAGATCTTCCAATACGTCGAAGCCAGCGAAGGTGCTGAGGTCACCGTTGATCTAGAAGCGATGCTGGTAACAGCCAACGGCAAGCAGTACGGTTTTGAAATCGATGAGTTCCGCCGCCACTGCCTGCTAAACGGTCTGGATAATATCGGTCTAACCTTGCAACATGAAGACAAGATTGCCGACTATGAGCGTAACATACCAGCGTTCCTAGCTTAGCCGAGCATACCTTAACGGTAAAAAATGACGCCCCAAGCCTGTGCTAGGGGCGTTTTATTTTGTCTTTTTTGCAATAAAATCATTCCCTACCAGGTCGTCTAAGCTAATGATAGCCAAGAATCTTGTCGCCACTTCAGACAATGATGTTTCACAGAGGATCCCCTATGCGTTTTATTGTCAGTTTGCTGTTTATCCTGCTATCGGCCAGCGCCTTTGCAGCCCCCAAGGCCAATCTATGGTCCTACTGGCAGCAATATGCCACCACCAATTCACAAACGGTTGATCATAACCGCTGGCAGCGCCTGCTCGATAAATACCTTGTCGTCCAGCCAAACCAAACCTTGTTCCGCTATGGCCGGGTAACGGACAGTGACAAGTATGAACTGGATCGCTACCTGCGCGATCTTACCAAACTCGATCCGCACCAGCTAAACCGTAACGAGCAATTTGCCTACTGGGTAAATCTCTACAATGCCCAAACGGTTAAGCTGATCCTCGATAACTACCCTATTACGTCCATCACCAAACTGGGTGGCTTCTTCAGCTTTGGACCATGGGATGAGCAAGTACTCACAATTAATGGCAAAACGCTCTCCCTCAATGATATCGAGCACCGTATCTTACGGCCTATCTGGCGTGACCCGCGTATCCACTATGTGGTCAACTGTGCCAGCCTAGGCTGCCCGGATCTCCAGCCAGACGCATTCACCGCCAGCAACAACGAACGCCTGCTGGAAAAGTCAGCCGTACGCTTTATCAACAGCCGTAAAGGCGTGAACCCGCAAAGCGGCAAAACCACACTTTCTTCAATTTATGACTGGTACGGCAGTGACTTTGGTAACCAATCTCAACTTCAAAAACACATCAACCAGTACCGGCAGGGGGCACAGGTTACGCTAGGCAATGTCAGTTATGACTACAACTGGTCACTCAATGATGCAAAATAGCCCCTTCTGGAGCCAACAAACAGCCAACGCGCCGCTCATCCGATATCTGGGTTAGCATAAAAGAATGTTCCTACTGGCAACCCGTACCTCAGCACATTACAATAATCAGCGTTCTCATTGGGGAGCGCTTGTCGCTGAGATTGCTAAGGCAAAACCCACAGAACCTGATCCAGTTAATGCTGGCGTAGGAATTGAGTTCTATACGGTATGCCTTGTTATCCCGCGAGGCTGGCATGATGCCAGCCTTATGCTCAACCCTGTGCCGCTCATACGATTTTTATTCCTCTTGCCGGACGCAAGAGCATCAGGAGCGCATAGTGAAAAAATTACTCCCTCTTCTAACCTTGGCTGCCGCTCCGGCATTGGCCGTGGACAATACCCTGACGGTTTACACCTACAGCTCATTCGCCTCAGACTGGGGACCGGGTCCGGCGATCGAAAAAGCCTTTGAGGCACAGTGCGAATGTAATTTGGAATTTGTCGCGCTTGATGATGGTGTATCCATCCTCAACCGCATTCGCCTTGAAGGTAAGCGCACCAAAGCCGATGTATTGCTTGGCCTTGATAACAACCTGATCGCCGAAGCCAAGAAAACAGGACTACTGGCTGAGCATCAGGTTGATACCAGCAAGTTAACTCTGCCAAACGGATGGAGCGACACCACCTTTGTTCCTTATGACTACGGCTACTTCGCCTTTGTCTATGACAGCACCAAGCTGGCGAACCCACCCAAGAGTTTGGATGAGTTGGTCAACCGTGATGACTTGAGCATCATCTACCAAGATCCGCGTACCTCGACACCGGGCCAAGGCCTGATGCTGTGGATGAAATCGATCTATGGCGATAAAGCCTCAGACGCTTGGCAGCAACTGGCACAGAAAACAGTCACGGTCACCAAAGGTTGGTCTGAAGCCTATAGCATGTTCCTCAAGGGCGAGGCCGATATGGTGCTCTCTTACACCACCTCCCCGGCCTACCACTTAGTTGCCGAGCAGGATGACAAATACAAAGCCGCCGACTTCAGTGAAGGGCATTACATGCAAGTAGAGGTTGCCGCCAAACTGAAAAGCAGCCCTAACCAGGCACTGGCCGATCAGTTTCTGGCCTTTATCCTGACCCCAGAGTTCCAATCCGTGATCCCGACGGGTAACTGGATGTACCCGGTGACGAATGTCGCGCAGCCCGCTGAATTCAACGTGCTAACCCTGCCCGCAAAGGCGCTGGAGTTTTCTGCCCAGGACGTTGCCAAGCAGCGCAGAAGCTGGGTACGCGAGTGGCAACAAGCACTGACCAAGTAGCGGGCACTCACTTTTGAACGCACGTACCACCCAACTGGTGCCCGGCCTGATGACTGCCGGGCTCATTCTCTTTCTCGTGTTCGGGGCCCTTGCCGCCTTGATCAATGAAGCCAGTGATCTTGATATTGCCTTACTTTGGAATGATCCATACCTGCGGCATATTACCGGTTTCTCCTTTACCCAAGCCCTGCTCTCGACACTGCTGAGTATTGTGCCTGCCATTCCTGTTGCCTATGCCCTATCGCGCCGGCAATTCCCAGGCAAAGCCCTGCTAATGCGGATCTTTGCCATGACCTTGGTACTGCCGGTGCTGGTCGCAGTATTCGGCCTGTTGGCGATCTACGGCAACAATGGGTTGCTGGCCAGTGCACTGGCTCAACTAGGATGGCAGGGAAGCTTCTCGCTCTATGGTCTGCAGGGGATATTATTGGCGCATGTGTTTCTCAACCTCCCCCTGGCGACCCGGCTGTTTGTCCAAAGCCTTGAGGGGATCCCGTTTGAGCAGCACCAGCTATCCACCCACCTCGGGATGTCCAGCTGGCAAACCTTCCGCTTTGTCGCCTGGCCGAGACTACGCCAGCAGCTACCCCATGCCATCGGCCTAGTGTTCATGCTGTGCTTTACCAGTTTTGCCGTCATTATGGCGCTGGGTGGCGGCCCTAAGGCCACCACTATTGAACTGGCCATTTACCAAGCCCTACGCTATGACTTTGATTTAGCTGGTGGAGCCATACTGGCCCTGTGGCAAATGCTGCTGTGCTGCAGTTTGGTATTACTGAGCCAACGCTTTGCCAAGCCACTGGCAACATCCAGTCAATCCATCACCAATCCGCGCCAAAGTCAGTTTGATAGCCTGGCCAGCCGCTGCTGGGATGGATGCTGGATAGGGTTGGCTCTGCTGCTGGTATTGCCCCCGCTGTTGTCCGTTGTCCTTGCCGGACTTAATAGCCAGACCCTCGATGCCCTGCGCAACCCTGGACTCTGGTTGGCGGTACAACACTCACTGCAAATTGCCAGTATTGCCTGCGTGCTGGCTCTGACTGGAGGAACGGCCATTCTCCTTACCAGTCGGCAATGGCGACTCCAGCACCGCCGCTGGCAGGCTGACGGCTTGGATCTGATCGGCACCATTATTCTGGTTACACCGGGGCTGGTATTAAGTACCGGGATCTTCCTGTTGCTACGCCAGTTCACCGATGCCTTTGCTGCTGCATTTTGGGTGGTCATTGCCGTCAATGCCCTGATGGCACTGCCGTATGTCCTCAAAACCCTCAGTCAGCCAATGCTCCATGTGGCCCAGCAATATGACCCCCTGTGCCAGAGCTTAGGCATGCGTGGACTATCGCGGCTGATGCTGGTGGAGTGGCGAGCCTTGAAAAAGCCGTTTGCCCAATCATTGGCTATCGGGTTTGTGTTGTCTCTTGGCGATTTGGGCGCCATTGCCCTGTTCGGCAGCCAAGACTTTCAAACCCTGCCACTCTATCTATTCCAGCTACTCGGCAGTTATCAAATGGACGCGGCCGCCGTAGCGGCACTGCTCCTGCTTACCCTTAGCCTTGGTCTCTTCTCCTTGGTCGAAAGACTGATCACCCGGACTCCGTCATGTTAACTTTGCAGCGCTTACAACATTGCTTCCACCATCCCAAGCAATCAAGCCAATCCACCCAGCTCTGTTTCGACCTCAAAGTGGAAACTGGCGATATCGTTGCCCTGCTCGGCCCGAGCGGCGCAGGCAAAAGTACATTGCTTGCCATGGTAGCTGGCTTTCTTGCCCCTGATAGTGGCAAGCTCACGGTCAACGGCCACCCCATTGAGCAGTTGCACCCGGCCAAGCGCCCGCTCTCTATCTTGTTCCAGGAGCATAATTTGTTTCCCCACCTGAGCGTCTATGAAAATATCGGCCTCGGGTTGAGCCCGGCACTCAAGCTGAGCAACGAACAAAAAGAAGACATTATTGTTGCGGCCGAGAAAGTAGGGTTACAAGGCTACCTCGATCGCTTGCCGGAGCAGCTATCCGGCGGCCAACGGCAACGGGTCGCACTGGCGCGGTGCCTGATCCGTCAGCGCCCCCTGCTGTTGCTCGACGAGCCCTTCTCGGCGCTGGATCCGGCATTGCGCAAAGAAATGCTCGAGCTAGTCAGAAAGCTAGCGCGAGAGCAGGGTACGACCGTACTGATGGTCACCCACAGCCCGGAGGATGCACTGAAGATTGCCGACAAGTGTGCCTTTATCTGTCAAGGACAGGTGAAAGTGTTTGGCCCGAGCCAAGATATCTTGGTTACGCCGAGCGATCCCGCCCTCACGCAATACCTTGGCCATTAGAACAAGAAATTAAAGCGACCATACATGAAAAAGCGAGCCAAACGGCTCGCTTTTGCTATTGGGTAAATGACCGGACCTGCAGTCGCTACAGGTTCTCCTCGGCAAATTCAGCCAACCGGCTGCGGACAACGCCATTGAGATAGATGTTGGCACTGCCTTCGAAATTCTTGAAACGCTCGACGATATAGGTCAAGCCCGACGTAACAGGAGAAAGGTAACTGGAGTCAATTTGGGCTAGGTTACCTGAACAAACCAATTTGGTGCCTTCCCCACAGCGGGTGATGATGGTTTTGATCTGTGAGGCAGTGAGATTTTGACACTCATCCAAAATTACAAAGGCATTCTGGATTGAGCGTCCCCGCATAAAGTTAACCGATTTAAATTGAATATTAGCCTTGTCGAAAATGTACTTCATTGAGCCGTCAGTACACACATCGTTTTTGTGCAAAGCCTCCATGGTATCGGTGACTGCCGCAAGCCAAGGCATCATTTTCTCTTCCTCGGTGCCCGGTAGGAAACCAATAGACTCGGCAATTTCAGGGGTATTGCGGGTCACGATGATCTTGTCGTACATTCCTTTTTCAATTACCTGCTCCAGCGCCGCAGCCATGGCTAAGATGGTCTTACCACACCCGGCAGGGCCAGTCAGGATCACCAAATCAATCTTCGGATCCATCAAGGCATCAAATGCCATCCCCTGGTAGATATTTTTTGGGTGGATCCCCCATGCCTGCCGGCTAAGCAAGCGTTCGTGGCCGATATCTTTCAGGGTCAGGGTTCCGGCGTCGATAGACTGGACCCGACCGGCAAAATCACTGTCCTCATCAATTAAGTATTGGTTAATAAACGGTGCTTCAAACAACTCCGACGGCAGGGTATGCACCGTCGAGCGGCCCTTATTCTCCGAATAACACTCACCGACTCGCTCCCAGAAATTACCACTAAACTTGTGGAACCCCTTGGTCAGCATTTTGACGTCATCAATCAGCTGATCGGTACGGTAATCATCGACAAAATACACCCCGGCGCCTTTGGCACGCAGTCGCATATTGATGTCTTTGGTGATCAGAATCACTTCACGCGGTGCGTAATGGGCTTGGAGAAACAGCACGCCATTTAGGATACGGTTATCCCCAGCTTTGTCGGCAAAGGCATGGACGGTTTCGGTGACTTCGTAATCGGCAAAAATAGAAACCTTGCCAAGTCCGCCACCTTCGGGGCCAAGTGGGATCCCCTCGGCAATTTGCTCGGGAGTTGCGTCATGGAAGATATCTTCTAGGGCTCGGATGGCAACACGGGCATCACGGGAGACATCCCGCTTACTGTCCTTGATGCGATCGAGCTCTTCAAGCACGGTCATTGGGATAACAACGTCATGCTCTTTGAAGGAATAAACTGCGAGGGGCTCATGAAGCAGAATATTGGTGTCTAGAACGAAAACTTTCCTACCAGCTTCATCCATAGGTACCTCCTTGGTAACAAAACGGTGGGTTTTCCACCAGAGTTTTTCCTGTACCCGTAAAAACGGGTTGTTACTATTAAAGACCGGAGATAATTAAATAAATGTGACAGTTACAGTTTGGTACTTTCTTATCACAATGACCGTGACCTTGCTCACGGGTTGCAGTAACATTACTCCCCTTTTTTACCGGTGCGAATTCTGGCTTACACTTATATACCAATACCCACTGCCAACAGCAGCTGATGGATACCATCTAGTACGGTATTACTTTGAGTGTAGTTCATAAATGCTGGCGCATCGGCTTCGCATTTTCCTTTATTTCAAATAATTAGAAGGTTTTAACCACTATGCCATTTGCTTTGGGTCAACGTTGGATCAGTGATACTGAAAGTGATCTGGGTCTAGGTACCGTCGTGGCTTCCGATGCCAGGACTGTGACTCTGATGTTCTCTGCCTGTGAAGAGAACCGCCTTTATGCTCGCAATGATGCACCTGTGACCCGTGTAATGTTCAATGTCGGTGATGTGGTTGAAAGCCATGACGGCTGGTCACTTAAGGTCGAGCAGGTCGATGAGACCGGCGGCATTTTTACTTACATCGGTACCCGTACCGATACCGGCGAAGAAAACGTCGCCCTGCGTGAGATTTTCCTCAGCAACCAAATCCGCTTCAACAAGCCGCAGGACAAACTGTTCGCCGGCCAAATTGACCGCATGGATCGCTTTGCATTACGTTACCGTGCCCTAAAGAATCAGTATGAGCAGCACAAAAGCCCACTTCGTGGCCTTTGTGGCATGCGCGCCGGTTTGATCCCCCACCAGCTATACATTGCCCATGAAGTGGGTCGTCGCTATGCCCCGCGAGTCTTGCTGGCTGATGAGGTTGGTCTGGGTAAAACAATCGAGGCCGGAATGATCATCCACCAGCAAGTGCTGTCTGGTCGTGCTGAACGTATTCTGATCTTGGTGCCGGAGACTCTGCAGCACCAATGGCTGGTCGAAATGATGCGCCGCTTCAACCTGCACTTCTCGATTTTCGATGAAGATCGCTGTGTTGAAGCCTTTGCCGACTCTGCCAACCCGTTCGATACTGCCCAATACGTACTGTGTTCACTGGATTTCCTGCGCAAGAGCCGCCGCCGCTTCGAGCAAGCGCTAGATGCCGACTGGGATCTGCTGGTTGTCGATGAAGCCCACCACCTCGAGTGGAGTGAAGACAAGCCAAGCCGTCAATACCAGGTGGTGGAAGAGCTAGCCGATAAAACTGCGGGGGTATTGCTATTGACGGCCACCCCGGAGCAATTGGGCCATGAAAGCCACTTTGCCCGCCTGCGACTGCTCGACCCTGACCGCTTCTACGACTACGAAGCATTTGTCGAAGAAGAGCGCCAGTATGCCCCGGTTGCCGATGCCGTATCACGACTACTGTCAGGTGAAAAGCTGGACAACGAAGCCAAGAACACCTTGGTTGAGCTGCTACCAGAGCAAGATATCGAGCCGATGCTCCGTATTATTGAAGCCGATGATGCAAACTCAGAGCAACAACAAACGGTTCGCCACGAACTGATCGACAACCTGATGGACCGCCACGGTACCGGCCGCGTGCTGTTCCGTAACACCCGTGCCGCCATCAAGGGGTTCCCGCAGCGCCACCTCAACATGTATCCACTGGACTTGCCAACACAGTATCAAACGGCAATGCGTGTCGCCGCGATGATGGGTGGCAAAATGAGTGTTGAGCAAAAGGCTTTCAAGCTGTTGTACCCTGAAGACATCTACCAAGAATTCGAAGGCGATTCAGCGACGTGGTGGCAGTTCGACCCACGCGTTAACTGGCTGCTGGACATGCTTAAATCCAATCGCCAGGAAAAGGTTCTGGTGATCTGCTCCCGTGCCCAAACCGCCCTGATCCTCGAACAGGCATTGCGCGAACGCGAAGGGATCCGTGCCACCGTGTTCCACGAGGGCATGTCGATCATCGAGCGCGATAAGGCTGCCGCCTACTTTGCCCAAGAAGAAGACGGCGCACAGGTGCTGCTATGTTCTGAAATTGGCTCGGAAGGACGCAACTTCCAGTTTGCCAACCAATTGGTGATGTTTGATCTACCGAACAACCCTGATCTGCTTGAACAGCGTATCGGCCGCCTTGACCGCATCGGTCAAAAGCGTGATATCGAAATTCATGTCCCACACCTGCAAGGTACCTCACAAGCCCTGCTGGCGCGCTGGTACAACGAAGGCCTTAATGCCTTCGAAGAAACCTGTCCGACCGGTCGTGCCATCTATGATGCCTTCAGTGACGATCTGCTTGAACTTCTGGCCAGCAACCAACAAGACGGTGACCAGTTAGATGAGCTGGTTGAGAAAAGTGCCACGATGCACCAGGAGCTCAAAGGCAAGCTGGAGCAAGGCCGTGACCGCCTGCTGGAAATCCATTCCAACGGTGGCAATGACGCCCAGAAACTGGTTGAGGAAATCAGCAGCAAAGATGGTGATACCAATTTGGTAAACTTTGCCCTGGGTCTATTTGACACGATCGGCCTGAATCAGGACGACAAAGGCGAAAACGCCATTGTCGTCACGCCTTCTGAGCACATGATGGTCGCAAGCTACCCGGGCCTACCTTACGACGGCTGTACTATCACCTTTGAGCGTGAAACCGCCTTGTCACGCGAAGACCTGCACTTCATCAGCTGGGAACACCCGATGATCCAAGGTGGCATTGACCTGCTGCTATCGGAAGGTGTTGGCACCACGGCGGTATCGCTGCTAAAAAACAAGGCACTGCCAGCCGGCACCCTGCTACTGGAATTAGTGTATGTAGTCGATGCCCAAGCACCAAAGCAGTCCGGTATCGGCCGCTTCTTGCCGAAGACACCGATCCGTATTTTGCTCGATGCCAAAGGCAATAACCTGTCGGCCAAAGTCGAGTTTGAAGGCTTTAACCGTCAGCTCAGCCCAGTTAACCGCCACCTTGGTAGTAAGCTGGTCAACTCGGTACAGAAAGATATCCATGCCCTGATCGAAAGCGCCGAGCAGGTCGTCGCCAGCGAGCTAGTCACGATCCGTGAGTCAGCCCAAGCAGAGATGGAAGCGACACTACATGCCGAGCTGGATCGTCTTCAGGCCCTCAAAGCAGTGAACCCAAATATCCGTGACGACGAGCTGGAGTTGATTGAAACCCAAATCCAAGATCTCACCGGCTATATCACCAAAGCGCAAATCCAGCTGGACTCGCTACGCTTGATTGTCGTGAGCCACGGTTAACCACTAACAACGGTAGATTAAGCCGCCTGCACAGGCGGCTTTTTTATATCCCCAAAATTTGGTGTCAAGGATATTGCCTTCTCAGCCATTGCTGATATTATCGCCGCCTTCCAATACCACGGACCTTTCACTGGCCCTTTTTAGTAGATCCTGCACCCCATGAGCACACTGCCCAAGATTGACTACAACCCACCCAAAGATCCTTGGTTGGATATCCTGTACCAAGACGACGATATTATTGCGGTAAATAAGCCTTCGGGCCTGCTATCCAACCCCGGGCGTGATCCAGCCTTCCATGACAGTATCTATACCCGAGTTCGGGCTGATTTTCCCGATGCTAACCTCATCCATCGTCTTGATATGGCAACCTCTGGTGTCATTGTCCTCGCGCTGAACAAACAATCCGAGCGCAATATCAAAATCCAGTTTCAGGACCGCCGTACCGAAAAAGTGTATTACGCCCGTGCATTTGGCAACATCGAGCAAGATAGCGGCACTATCGACTTACCGCTGATCTGTGACTGGCCGAACCGGCCGAAACAAAAGGTGTGCTTTGACGATGGCAAACCGTCGGTGACCCACTATCAGGTGCTCGAACGTAGCAATGACACCAGCTTGGTGCGCCTGCGCCCGATCACTGGCCGCTCACATCAACTGCGGGTTCACTTGCTCGCCTTAGGCCACCCAATTCTGGGGGATGGCTTTTATGCCCATCAGGACGCCAAGGCAATGGCACTTCGCCTGCAACTGCACGCCGCGGAGCTGAGCTTCTTTCATCCGCGTAGCGGTGATCCGATGCATCTGTTTGCGCCGTGTGAATTCTTTGCCGAAGCTCCGCAAAAGACCCTACCGGATCACTATTCCAAACCATAGGACTTGAGTTGGCTGCCAAGGATAGTGTGTACTGAGTGCATTATCCTTGACTCTTGAGCCTCACTTTCGCCATGGAACAGATTGTCTTTCTTGACCGGGATACCATTCCGGCCCATATTTCCCTGCCATCGCCAACATTTGCTCACCGCTGGACCCAATACCCAGCAACACGTCCCGAGCAGGTTATTGAACGCCTTGCTGATGCGACTATTGCCATCACCAACAAAGTCATTCTGGATGCCGCTATTTTGGCCCAGCTCCCCAAACTCAAGATGATCGCCATTGCCGCCACCGGCATCAACAATGTCGATCTTGCTTATTGTCACGAGCATGGCATCACCGTGTGCAATATCCGAGGCTATGCGGTCGACTCAGTGCCTGAGCACGCCGTTGCCATGATGTTCGCCCTGCGCCGCAACCTGCTGGGCTACCACCGAGATATTCAACAAGGCGTGTGGCAGGAAAAAAATCAGTTCTGTTTTTTCACCCATCCAATCAAAGATATTCGCGGGGCTACGCTGGGACTTATCGGCAGTGGAGGATTGGGGCAAGCAATGGCAACGCTTGGACAAGCATTGGGCATGAAGGTTATATTTGCCGATAGAAAAGGAGCCCAAAGCAGCCGTGAGGGGTACCAGCCTTTCAATACGGTATTAGCACAAGCCGATGTACTCAGCCTGCATTGCCCGCTCAATAGCGGGACACGCAACCTTATCGGCCGCGATGAGCTAAAAACAATGAAAAACAGCGCAATCTTGATCAATATCGGCCGTGGTGGATTAGTCGACGAGCAAGCCTTAGTCGATGCCTTGCACGCAGGAGACATAGCTGGTGCTGGATGTGATGTCTTCACCGAAGAGCCAGCTGGCAATGACAACCCGTTGATCGCCAATAACCACTTACCAAACTTGTTGCTAACCCCACATGTCGCCTGGGGTTCAGATAGTGCGATTCAAACCTTGGCCAATCAACTCATCGACAATCTCAATGCGTTTGCGGCAGGTAAACCACAGAATCAGGTTTGAAGGGGAGTTTTCATTAACGAGAGAGTAAAAAGGCAAGATCGCCGATCTCGCCTTTGTTCTGCTTCTAGAGCCTGCTTTTGCTAGCGGTGCCTAAGGCGCAACACCCGCTCTGCCCTACTTAAACCCTTTTTCCTTGCGGATCAGATCGTAGGCAGCCTGTAGCTCCTGGGTCTTCTGCTTGGCCAGCTCCATCATCTCAGGTGGCAAGCCTTTGGCGGCTAACTTATCCGGATGATGCTCATTCATTTGTTTGCGGTATGCTCGCTTTAACTCTTGTGAGGTGGCGGTATCTTTCACGCCTAGTACTTCATAGGCATCAGTAAGCTGATCCTTGGTCGGGGCTTGTTGGAAG
This sequence comes from Photobacterium pectinilyticum, assembly GCF_024357955.1. Taxonomy (GTDB): domain Bacteria; phylum Pseudomonadota; class Gammaproteobacteria; order Enterobacterales; family Vibrionaceae; genus Photobacterium; species Photobacterium pectinilyticum. The sequence goes on along the minus strand of NZ_JANEYT010000028.1, from coordinate 7,724 downwards.
CCACCTTGTTGCTGGTTGAAGCTACCTTGCTGGAAACGAAACGCCGCTTCTTGCATGCGCAGCCGTTGTTCTAGCTGACGCTCAGAAAAACCTAATGAACGGGCAATAACATGTAACAGCTGGCGTTCACTCGGGTGCAAACTGCCATCAGCAAACGCAGCCTGAATTTGCAATTCAAGGAAAAACTGCACTAAATCGGCTCGCCCTGCAAAACCTACGCGTACTTTGCCAAGTATTTCTTGTAACGGGAAACCGTCCTCTTTGCCATCACGAAAGGCATTCTGAGCTTGACGGCGCGATTCGCCATGAAGCCCCATCCTGTCCATAATATCGCTGGCAACTCGGATTTCATCCTCGGTCACTCGCCCTTTAGCTTTCGCCACATGCCCCATAACGGCAAAGCCGGCGTGGAAAAATTCGGCTTGACGCTCAGCGCTGGATGCCTGATTTCCGCCAAATCCCGCAAAACTTCGCCTTTGGTAAACTATTGATCGCGCTTTATCGAACTTATGGCCCAAAAAGAGACCTAACAACAGACCAAACGGCCCGCCAAGGAGGAAGCCAAAAAATGCCCCAAGTATTTTGCCCCAAACCTGCATTCGCTACTCTCTGGTAATTTGCTAAATTTAGAAATAATTCTCATGCATTACACCCGATAGCAAAAGCCAAAAAATGAGCCAAAAGATGCCGTCGGATAGAATTTGCATTATCATAGCTGGCATTGACTGGGAAAGCTTGTCAAAACCCAGTTTACAATAACAAATGCGCTAAAAACTTTATTACAGGAACGTTTAGTTAGATGTCATCTACTTCCCGCAGCTTATTGGCGACCATGATCAGCCTGGCACTTTTCGGCCCGACGGTGGCTTACGCAAACCAAGCCGCCTCAGAGAATGCCAACGGCGGCTCTGCGGTCAGTGATGAAACTGACGAACTGGCGATGGTCCGTGGGGTGTGTATCGCCCCCGAACAGATGCCTGCCGATCCGAACAATGAGCCGATCAAGGTCACCGCAGATCAAGCCGAAGCACTCAACAACAAAAGTGTCACCTACACCGGTGATGTCATCGTTCGTCAGGGCAACCGCACAGTAGCCGCGGATATTGCGACTCTCGAACAACCCGCAAATGTTGTCACAGCCGAAGGTAACGTCTATTTCCATGATGGCACCATCGAGGTGTATTCTGACCGTATCAAGAGCAACCTCGATACTGAAGACTCCCAGCTGGAGAACGCCGTCTACAACATGACCTGTGAAGCCGGCCGCGGCGAAGCTGAGCGTGTGACCAAAAACGGTATCTCGTACTACCGCCTGAAAAACGGCACTTACACCACCTGTCCAGCGGGTGATAAAAGCTGGCAGTTCTCAGCGACCAGCATCGAAAGAGAAGCAGACTCCCCCTTTGCCGATCTCTACAACGCCCGCTTCGAAGTCGCTGATGTCCCGGTATTCTACATGCCGTACCTGCGAGTTCCTGTTGGTGATGAGCGCCTGACCGGCTTCCTCTACCCGTCAGTCAGCTATGGCTCCCGTGATGGTTTTGAGCTGGAGACGCCGTTCTATTGGAACATCGCGCCCAACTATGACATGACCATCACGCCAAAATACATGAGTAATCGAGGCCTGCAGCTCAACGCCGACTTCCGGTATTTAACCGAATTAGGCACAGGTAATTTATCCGGTGAATACCTGGGCAATGACCAAAAAGACTCAGACAACGATCCGCGTTGGGGCTTTAACTGGTCTCACAATGGTATGTATAACCAACACTGGTTATTCGAGATTGACTACAGCAAGGTCAGTGACCCTACTTACTTCTCCGATATCGACTCCAGTATTGGTGAACGAGAAGACAACAATCTGCTACAAACCGCCGAAGTGTCTTATCGCGATCGGAATTGGGATTCGACCCTGCGAGTCAGGGATTTCCAACCATTAACCCTTGGCGTATCATCAAGTTACCGCCTGATGCCGCAGGTAGAAGCGAACTACTATTATGACGATATGCCATATGGATTGGATTTCTCGCTCAATAGCCATGTCAGCCGGTTTGAAAATGACGATCCTGACAAGCCGACTGCGGACCGCGTCCATTTTGAGCCAACCCTGACACTGCCCTATGCGACGCCTTGGTGGTCGGTGACCAGCGAAGCTAAGCTGATGTATACCTATTACAATCAGGACTTTGATCCAAACGCACAGGAACTCATCGATAAAGGCCTTGAGCTAGAGGGAAGCGTCTCACGTACCGTCCCGAGTATCCGCCTGCACAGTGGTTTGCATCTCGAGCGTGATACACTGATCTGGGGTGATAGCTACACCCAAAGCCTTGAACCACAAGTCCAATACCTGTATGTCAAAGATGTCGTTCAAAAAGGCATTTACGATGCATACGACACCACCTTGATGCAAACAGACTACTACGGACTATTCCGTGACAAACGCTACTCCAGTGTCGACCGTATTGCCGCTGCCAACCAGTTTACCATCGGTGCAACGTCTCGCTACTTCGATAACCAATTCAAGGAACGTTTCAATATTGCAGTAGGACAAATCTTCTACCTCAATGAATCGGGCCGAAACCTGGATAGTAATAACGAAACTAGCCCGAACTACTCGGCAACCGCACTCGAGTCTGATTTCAATTACGATGACTGGCTGTTTTTCCACGGCGGCGTGCAGTATGACGCCAATAAAAAAGATCTCCAGTTTGCCAATGGTGCCATTGAGTATCGTGAGGGGAGTACCTTCAGCCAGCTCAACTACCGTTATATATCGAAAGAGTATCTGCTAGATAACATCCTCGACGAAGACCAGCTAAACCGTTATACCGAAGACGGGATCTCACAGCTTGGTTTTTCGACTGGTTTCCCTATCTATGACGGGGTATCACTGCGTGGTGATTACTACCACGATTTGACCGAAAACCAGATGCTTGAAGGGCAGATCAGCCTGAACTTCCGCACGTCTTGTTGGATGATTAGCTTAGGCTACAACGAATACTTAAAAACACGTTCGAACGTATCGAGCAGCTCTACAGAATACGAGCAGAACTTCAGTATTTCGTTCAGCCTGATTGGGCTTGGGTTGGCCCCAATAGGGACGACCAGCGACAATAACTCGATTGGCTACGGCCGCCCTTTCTACCTCAATAACTAATAGATGGAAGGGCCAGCCCTTCCCATCAAGAATCAACGCGCCCCGGCGCCCGATGGAAACGAACTATGAAAAATTGGAAGTCTAGTCTGCTCGGTATTGCACTATTGGGCCTTTCTGCTGGCACTATTGCCGCACCGCAACAACTTGATAGTATTGTCACGATCGTCAATGACAGCGTGATCTTACAAAGCGATGTCGATGCCATGCTGAAAACCGTACGTATGAATGCCGCCGGTCAGAACCAACCGCTTCCGCCGGACGATGTGCTGGTTAACCAGATCATGGAAAAACTGGTGATGGAGACCCTGCAACTCCAGCAGGCCGAGCAATTCGGGATCCGTATCGACGATAACCGCCTTGATCAGGCCATCAACCAAATGGCTGCTGAGCAGCAGATGACAGTGGGCCAGTTGCAGCAAACGCTGGCAGCCAATGGCATCAGCTTCTCAATTTTCCGCGAGCAAATGCGCCGCGATATGACCGCCAGTGAAGCCCGTACCATTCAGGTGCGCCGCCGGATCAACATCCTGCCGCAGGAAGTTGAAACCTTGGCAGGTCAACTCAGCCAGCAAGAACAACAGGGCGTGCGCTACAACGTCAGCCACATCCAACTTCGCGTTGAAGAAGGAGCCACGGCGGTTGAACGTGATGAAGTCGCCAAAGAAGCCCAGCAGATCGTCAACCAGCTAAAAGATGGTGCCGATTTTGCCAACTTGGCTTACAGCTACTCCAAAGGCCCTAAAGCCCTTCAGGGCGGCGAGTGGGGCTGGATGCGCAAGGAAGAAATGCCCACTATTTTTGCTGATCAAATCCAATCTCAGGGCACCGGTGCTATTGTCGGGCCATTCCGCAGCGGTGTCGGCTACCATATCTTAAAAATCAATCAGGTTGATGGTTTAGAGACCGTCTCGGTTACCGAGGTCAACGCCCGCCATATCCTGGTGAAGACATCGGTGATCCTCAGCGACGAAGGTGCGCAGGAACAGCTTGAGCAAGCCCGTCGTGCGATCTTGGCCGGTGAGCGTAGCTTTGCCGATGCCGCTCAAGCCCTGAGTGCTGACCCAGGCTCTGCTGCCAACGGCGGTGAGCTAGGCTGGCAAACACCTGATCTCTATGTACCTGAGTTCAAGGACAAGGTGGAAACCTTGCCTGAAGGCATGATCAGCGAACCGTTCAAGACGGTTCACGGCTGGCACATTGTCGAGGTTCTTAACCGCCGCGATGTCGATCGTACCGATGCCGCCGTGAAGAACCGTGCCTATCGCATCTTGTTCAGCCGTAAATTCAACGAAGAAGCACAGGCTTGGCTGCAGGAACTGCGTGCCGGCGCTTTCATAGAACAACCGGAACGTACTAATGACCAAGGTTAAACGTATTGCGATAACCCCTGGCGAGCCTGCTGGGATCGGCCCTGATTTGGTGCTAGCCCTTGCTCAGCAAGATTGGCCGCACCAACTTGTCATTTGTGCTAACGCTCAGCTTATGGTAGAACGTGCAGCCCAGCTCGGTTTGCCATTGGCGATTAAGGCCTATGACTCCAGCCAAACGGCCAAGCCCCACCAGGCTGGCACCTTGGTGGTTGCCGATCTGCCTCTGGCAGCGGCTGTCGAGGCTGGCACGCTAAACGAGCTGAATGGGCATTATGTGTTAAGCACCTTGGAACGTGCAGCACAGGGCTGTATGGACGGCGAATTTGCTGCTGTTATCACAGGTCCTGTGCACAAAGGAGTGATCAACCGAGCGGGAGTGTCGTTCAGCGGTCATACCGAGTTCTTTGCCCAGCAGTCCAATACCGCTCAGGTCGTGATGATGCTGGCAACCGAAGGACTTCGAGTCGCTCTGGTCACCACCCACATACCGCTGGCCAGTGTCTCCAAAGCCATCACCGAAGAGCGTTTACAGCAGGTTATCCGTATCCTGCATGCTGATCTTGTCAGCAAATTCGGCATTGCCGAACCAAAGATTTATGTCTGTGGCTTAAACCCACATGCCGGCGAAGATGGCTGCCTAGGCTCCGAGGAGATCGATGTGATCAGTCCGGCGCTGGAGCAGCTCCGCCAACAGGAAGGAATGGATCTGATTGGCCCACTGCCAGCAGACACCATCTTCCAGGAAAAATATCTGGCCGATGCCGACACGGTACTGGCCATGTATCACGATCAAGGGCTGCCAGTGCTGAAATTCAAAGGCTTTGGTAAATCAGTCAACATTACGTTAGGCCTGCCCTTCATCAGAACCTCAGTAGATCATGGTACCGCACTGGAACTAGCCGGTACCGGACAGGCGGACACCGGTAGCCTTTGGACAGCGCTATCGCACGCCCTTGAATTGGTAGAAAAGCAAACATGAGCAGCGATCAGGTCCACCTAGGCCACCGCGCGCGTAAGCGCTTTGGTCAGAATTTCTTGAATGACCCATACATCATTGACGGTATCGTATCGTCAATTAACCCTCGTCCAGGCCAAAACCTGGTAGAAATCGGCCCGGGTCTGGGTGCGATCACCGAGCCTGTCGGCAAAATGGTCGATAAGTTTACTGTTATCGAACTTGACCGTGATCTGGCCGAGCGCCTACGCAATCATCCGGATCTTGGTGACAAACTAACGATCCATGAAGGCGATGCAATGCGCTTTGACTTCACTCAGCTGATCAAAGAAAACAACAAGCTACGCATTTTCGGTAACTTGCCATATAACATTTCAACGCCGTTGATGTTCCACCTTTTCTCGTTCCATGAGCATATTGAAGATATGCATTTCATGCTACAGAAAGAAGTGGTTAACCGCTTGGCAGCCGGCCCTGGCAGCAAAGCGTATGGTCGCCTGACCGTTATGGCCCAGTACTACTCTCGAGTAATGCCTGTACTGGAAGTACCGCCAGAGTCGTTTGTACCAGCACCAAAGGTTGACTCTGCCGTTGTGCGAATTACACCCTATGAAACTCTGCCATATCCATGTACTAACCTTAAATGGTTGGATCGTGTTTGCCGCGAAGGTTTCAACCAACGCCGCAAGACAATTCGCAACTGTTTCAAGGCACTGTTGACTGTCGAGCAGCTGGAAGCGCTGGGGATCAACCCTGGTCTGCGCCCAGAAAACCTGACGCTTGAACAATTTGTCGATATGGCAAACTGGCTGGATGCAAATCACAACAAATAAATGTGCAGGCGCCAGTGACATTGACCTCGCTACCGGGCTCTTGACATAGACCCGGTAGCTTGCCAAGAAAGGATGCATAACAATGACAACGAACATGACGCCAACCATCAAATGCCGAGTCGTAACGCACTACATCGAAGAGCAATCCGAACCGGACAACCAACGCTATGTCTTTTCCTACACTATCACCATTGCCAATTTAGGCACTGGCCAAGCCCAGCTGCTCAGTAGGCGCTGGCTGATCACCGATGCCAATGGCAAGAAACTGGTGATTGAAGGAGAAGGTGTGGTCGGTGAGCAACCGATCATTGCGGCCCATGAAGAATACACTTACACCAGCGGCACAATTATTGAAACGCCACTCGGGGTCATGGAAGGGCATTACGTCATGATCAATGAAAACGGTGACGAGTTTGTCGCAGAAGTTTCACCATTTCGCCTGTCAGTGCCTAATATTCTCCACTAAAGGATCATTATGTCGACCTACCTTGTTGGCGATATCCAAGGCTGCCTTGATGACTTGCGCCAACTTCTCGATACTGCCGGTTTCGATCCGCAACACGATGAACTTTGGCTAACCGGCGATCTTGTCGCCCGCGGCCCTCTCTCGCTTGAAACACTCCGTTTTGTCAAAAGCCTCGGTAAGCAAGCCACAACAGTATTGGGTAACCACGACCTCCACCTGCTCGCTGTCGCCGAAGGTATTGCCAAGAGCAAAATCAAAGACAAGCTTCAGCCAATCTTTGATGCACCAGATCGCGATGAATTGCTACACTGGCTTCGTCAGCAACCGTTACTGGCTGAGCACCCAACGCTTCCCTTTGTCATGACCCATGCCGGCATTCCTGCCCACTGGAGCCTCAAACAGGCCCAGAAGCAAGCCAGAGAGGTCGAGCAAGTACTGCAAGGGGATAACCACCTTTGGTTATTGAAGAATATGTATGGCAATGGCCCCGATCGCTGGTCTTCAGACTTGCAAGGTATCGAGCGCTACCGCTATACCATCAATGTCTTTACCCGTATGCGTTTCTGTTACCCGGATGGTCGGCTCGACATGGCGTGTAAAGTCTCTCCCAAAGAAGCGGCTAGCAACCAGCTAGTGCCATGGTTCACCCTTCCGCGCCCAGAGCTAGGCAAGAAGATGATCTTCGGCCACTGGGCGGCACTGATGGGATATGAAGACGATCAAGTGATAGGCCTCGATACAGGCTGCGTATGGGGCAATAGCATGACTCTGCTGCGCTGGGAAGACGGCGCGCGCTTCGAGCAAGCCTGCCCGGTACATGCCAGATAGACACTTCCCCCTTACACCAATCATAAAAAACCTGAACTCGGGATAAAAATAGAAGGGAACTAAAAGCTGGTTCTGCGATCAGATCTTTCGACCAAGAACGACCGATCGCAAA
>NZ_JANEYT010000027.1 GCF_024357955.1 Photobacterium pectinilyticum | reverse complement strand
GTGGTAACTGATCAGATCGCACAATTTGGACTGAGTTCCCTTCCCTGAGAGATCTACTATTAGGAACAGCTATTTAGTCCAGACTTAAGCTGGATGTATTGACCATTGTCTAATGGTAGTTTGTTGTATACCTGTCCATTACTAAAACGATAAGTAATTAAAGGGTGGTGGCTTAACATGTCGAGAGTTTTAGGCTCACCATGTTTAGATAAATAGTGTGGGGACGCAAATAGTCCATAAACTTCACGGCCTATTTCACGGCCGACGAGGTTTTCTTCTGTTACCTCAGCAGCAAGACGAAAAGCAACATCAATATCATTTTTGACGAGATCTTGTTCGTAAGGTGAACTTATGATTTCGACTTCGACATTTGGATGAAGTTTCATAAAGTCAAACACCATTTTACCGATGTTCATCATAATCGGTGAAATCATGATTTTTAATTTGCCCGATAACTCTCTATCTGGGCTTTGTAGCTGAGATATGGTTGAGTCAAGTTGCTCCATGATAGGCAGGCTTGAACGATAGAATTTGTTACCTGCTGCCGTGAGTGTGATATGCCTGCTGTGACGATGAAAAAGCTTAGTATTTAAATCTGTTTCTAATTGTTTGATCCTACGACTAATGTTGGATTTTGGTAGGTCTAGCCACTTAGCTGTTTCGGTTAGTGAGCCGAATTCAACAACCTTGTGGAATAGCTTAATATCTTCTGTTTTCATGCCGCAGACCAGAATCGTGACTTAATGCTCTATTTTAGCAAGAAGCATCAGGGTTACTGTTCTAGTTAATGGAACGAATTGTTCTTATGGGTGCTGTTTATAAATTATTCAGGGTTCTTATACTCGTTATCCCATTATGATATTTAAGATACACCTAAGAAATGGCCAACACGTGTAAACATAAGATAGTCGTAAGTATAAAAAGGAGCTGGTGGCAGCGCTTGATCTACAAGCAGATTTATTGCTGCAGCTATTGTAATGAGGAGTTCAAGCTGTGAGCTTGGATAACAAAAGGACTCGAGATCTCGTGCTAAGGAAGAGTGCCAATCACCTGCGTAATGTAAGGGAACGGTTTTTAGAGCGAGTCTACCTTGAACACAGCAAACCTCCCTCAAACAATAAAAGAAAACGCCCGCATTCATGAAATAGCGGGCGTTTTGATCTTATCCGAAAGGAAGGTAGTTACTTCATCGTTTCTACTTTTTGCTGAAGCGCATCAAGTTGCTGCATTTTGTCTTTCAGCCCCATTGACTGGTAGTTAATCGAAGCAGGGTTCATCAACTGCCCTTGCTGCATTGGGTAATCAGGCAAGGTCTTGAAGAAATCACCAATCACGTCTTGGATTGGAACAAACAACCACATGTTGTCAGCCATCCAGCGCATGTACATACCAGATTCGTGCGGTGCTTTCTCAAATGGGTCAGCACGAAGGTGAATAATCTGTGGCCAGTTCTGCTCGAAACGAATAGCATCTGAAATATTACCTTCCATTACCGCGAAGTTTAGCTTCCAGTCGTGCCAACGAACAGCGTTTAGTTCACCGTTAGCAGAGAAGTAAAGCAAAGATTCTCGAGGGCCTTTATTTTCTTTACCTTCAAAATAAGGCTTGAAGTTGTAGCCATCGATGTGGACTTTCCAATCTTTACCGTTAGCGCTATAGCCGTCAGCCAATTTTTCTTTCACGTCTGGAACACCAGCAGCGGCCATTAGTGTTGGCAGCCAATCTTGGTGAGCCATCATTTCATTGATGCGCGAACCTGATTCGATAACGCCCGGCCAGCGAACTAGCTGAGGAACGCGCATGCCGCCTTCCCAAGTGGTGCCTTTCTCACCATGGAATGGCGTTGCACCACCATCAGGCCAAGTTACCGTTTCTGCACCGTTATCAGTTGAATAGATAACGATGGTGTTGTCAGCAATCTTCAATTCATCAAGTTTATCAAGCAAGATACCGACGTGGTCATCGTGCTCTAGCATGCCATCGGCGTAGATACTGATCCCAGATTTTCCTTGGTATTTCTTCTGCAGGCGAGTCCAAACGTGCATACGTGTGGTGTTATGCCAAATAAAGAAAGGCTTATCGGCTTTCACTGCTTTTTCCATAAAGGCCAGAGACGCTTCAAGGAACTCCTCGTCTGCGTGTTCCATACGCTTGCGGGTCATTGGGCCGGTATCTTCAATTTTGCCGTCTGCGTAAGATTTGATAACGCCACGAGGACCATAGTTTTTACGGAACTCGGGATCTTTCGGATAGTAGTAAGTTTCTGGTTCTTCTTCTGCATTCAGGTGATAGAGGTTACCGAAGAATTCATCGAAACCGTGAGCGGTTGGTAAATGCTGGTCTTGGTCACCAAGGTGGTTTTTACCAAATTGCGCAGTCACATAGCCTTGTTCTTTCAGAAGATCAGCAATAGTGGGTGCCCAATCAGGAATACCGTGGGTGGAGCCTGGCATACCAATCGTTAATAAGCCTGTACGGAAAGGTTCTTGGCCCGTAATAAACGACGCACGACCTGCGGTACAAGATTGCTGACCGTAGTGGTCGGTAAATAGGGCACCTTCATTGGCGATACGGTCGATATTCGGGGTCTCGTAACCCATCATACCTTGATTGTATGCACTGATATTCCAGTAACCGACATCATCACCGAAAATCGCCAAAATATTTGGTTTCTCAGCTGCAACAGCAGCGCTTGACGTTGCGAGAACCCCAAGACCGACAGCCAGTTTACTTACGTGGTTTGCCATATTAACTCCATTCAAATTTAGAGAGTTTTTTACTCAGCACAAGATGTGCTTATTTGTTGTTGCGCTAAGTTTCTGGCAATACGCGGATTTTGTCGCTTTATAGCGGTTATAACCTTTGGTTAATTACGTTAGCTAAAGTTCTGCTTTATAGATGATTTATGAGTTTGCTCAATAATAGGCACCGAGGCGCAAATGTGATCTCAGTCACTTCATAATTTGACGGTTTGAACCTTTAGATGAGCAAAAAAATACTTGATTTAGATCAATCAGAGTCGCGGAACTACCTATTGTGAGCTATTAATTTTTGTTGCAGGACGCCATTTATTCTTAGTGACTGAGGTTGATATGACAGCGAGAAAAGGCTTCAAAAGCAGATTAATGATACTTGCAACACTGCTGGCCAGTGTAGCAAGCAGCAGTATCGCAGCAGAAAAACCCAATATTTTGGTTATTTGGGGAGACGACATCGGTCAAACCAATATCAGTGCTTACACATTTGGGTTAGTGGGCTATCAGACTCCAAACATAGATAGCATTGCCAAAGAAGGGATGATGTTTACCGACTATTACGGTGAGCAATCCTGTACTGCTGGTCGCTCTACCTTCATTACTGGACAAACTGTATTGAGAACAGGCTTAAGTAAGGTAGGCCTACCCGGTGCAGATCTCGGTTTGCAGGCGGAAGATGCGACGATCGCCGAAATGCTAAAACCCCTCGGTTATATGACAGGGCAGTTTGGTAAGAATCACCTTGGCGACAAAGATGAACATCTACCAACGTCCCATGGTTTCGACGAATTCTTCGGTAATCTCTATCACCTCAACGCTGAAGAAGAACCTGAAAATGTCGACTACCCGAAAGATCCCGAGTTCCGTAAAAACTATGGTCCTCGTGGCGTTATCAAATCTTACGCGGACGGCAAAATTGAAGATACCGGTCCGCTAACCCGTAAACGCATGGAAACGGTTGATGAAGAAACGTTAGATGCGGCGCTAGATTTTATGGATCGTGCTGTGAAAGCGGAAAAACCGTTCTTTGTATGGTGGAATGCCACACGTATGCATTTCCGTACTCATGTTAAAGAGGAAAACTCGGGTAAAACTGGGATTAGTTTTTATGCCGACGGCATGGTAGAGCATGATAATCATGTTGGTGCGCTACTGAAAAAGGTAGATGACCTTGGTATAAAGGATAACACCATCGTCTTTTATTCTACCGACAATGGCCCGCACATGAACTCTTGGCCGGATGCTGGGTTAACGCCTTTCCGCGGTGAGAAGAACACCAACTGGGAAGGGGCGTATCGGGTACCTGCTATGGTGCGTTGGCCTGGCAAAATCAAGCCAGGCAGTATTTCAAACGAAATAATGCACCATATGGACTGGATGCCAACCTTGGTTGCTGCCGCCGGTGATGATCAGATCAAAGAGAAGTTGCTAGAGGGCTATCAAGCGGGTGACAAGAAGTTCAAGGTTCACCTTGATGGTTACAATTTCTTGCCTTATTTGACGGGTGAAGTTGATGTCGGTCCACGTGAGGAAATTTTCTACTTTACCGATGATGGTGACTTGAGCTCACTTCGTTTCCATAATTGGAAGATTGTGTTCTTGGAGCAGCGCGCTAAAGGGACATTGCGTATTTGGGCTGAACCTTTTACACCGCTTCGTGTACCGAAGATCTTCAACCTCAGAATGGATCCTTACGAAGTGGCTGATATTACCTCCAATACATACTACGACTGGATGCTAGACCGTGCCTTCATGCTAGTACCTGCGCAAGCCTATGTGTCCAAGTTCCTTGAGACATTTAAGGAGTTCCCGCCGAGGCAAAAAGCCGCTAGCTTCTCGCTTGACCAGGTAATGGAAAAGCTCCAACAACCTCAAAATAAATAAGATGTTTTTATATCCAAGTGGCATTCAGTTACGAGGTTCAGCGAGAACTGTGATATCACTTGGATAAATAGGGCTCTTCGGAGCCCTTTTTTGTTTTTCGTACTCTATCTTTATGTCAGAGAACTTACTTCAATCAAGGATGGTTATGGCACGGTTAAATTGGTACAGCGGATGTATCATCGTACTTTTAGGACTCTTGGTTGTTCTATTGATTCGTCAACCTGTATTGGGGCAAACATCAACATATGTGGGTAGTGAAGCCTGTATGGATTGTCATGATGAACAGGTGAAAGCATGGCGAGGTTCGCATCATGAAATGGCAATGAAGCATGCTGCTGCAGACTCTGTTTTAGGCAACTTTTCTGATGAGACACTGAAGCATAATGGAAAAACAAACCGGTTCTTCAAGAAAGAAGGAGAATACTGGGTCCATATAGCAGGTGCCGATCAACAATTCGCGGATTTTAAAATTAGCTATACTTTTGGCGTTTACCCTTTACAGCAATACATGGTTGAATTTCCCGATGGCCGAGTACAGTTAATTCCCTTCGCATGGGATTCTCGTCCACCAGAGCAGGGCGGCCAACGCTGGTTTCATCTCTATCCAGAGACAACGCCTGTAGATGAGTTCTATTGGACCAATGCTGGTCAAAATTGGAATTTCATGTGTGCTGACTGTCACTCAACCAATCTCAAAAAAAATTACGATGAAAAGTCAGATTCTTATGATACTACGTGGTCTGAAATCAATGTTGGCTGCGAAGCCTGCCACGGCCCTGCAAGCGCGCATATTGAATACATCGCGAAATCCAGTGATAAACTAACCACATCTGATTCGAATGAACTGATACATGCAAATACCTTAATGGGCTTTGATCGAGACCTCAGTGAAGCGGTCAAAGAGTGGGTATTCCTTGACGGTCATAAAACCCTACAACCAAAATCTATACATCCAACGGATCAGTTGCAAACCTGTGCCCAGTGCCACAGTCGGCGTACACAGCTTAATGAGTCGGCAAGTCATGTTAAAGGATCGTTTTTGGATAAATATCGGCTGAGTCTTATCACGCCTGAACTTTATTATCCTGATGGCCAAATTTACGATGAAGATTATGTCTATGGCTCATTTTTGCAATCACGAATGGCCGAGAAAGGGGTAACGTGTACCAACTGTCACGATCCTCATACGGCTCAGTTGAAAATTCCAGAAGAAGCGGTTTGCAGCCAATGCCATGTCTCTCCTAAGTATGTATCAAGCAAGCACACCCTTCATGATGCTGGCACAGAAGCAGCTAAGTGCACGACTTGCCACATGCCAGAAACGACTTACATGCAGGTTGATCCTCGGCGCGATCACAGCTGGCATGTGCCACGGCCAGATTTAAGTAAGCATATCAATACGCCAAATGTCTGTACGGGATGTCACGAGGATAAAACGAATCAATGGGCAGACGAGGTGTTAGTGAAGCACTTTCCCGATTCTGATTACCGTCAACAACACTTCGGTGTGGCGTTCTATGCCGATAGCATTGGCCATAATGCGGCGCCAGATGCTCTTTCGTATACAGCACAAGATGCCAGTTTAAGCGATATTATTCGAGCATCGGCATTGTCCAGAATAGCGGGAAATACGGGGCAAAACACCTTGGTCGCTATAGCCAGGGCAGTAAAAAATGATAGTGAGTTTATAAGGTTAGGTGCTATTGAAGGGTCATCGGGCTACGGTTGGCCTGAGCGCTGGCAAATTCTCTCCCCTTTGCTAAATGACCCTGTCCTATCAGTGAGAACAGAAACGGCAGGAGCCTTGGTTGGGTACTGGTCGCAGATGAATATTCAGCAACGAAGTAGCCTAAATAAGCCTTTACAAGAGTATATAGAGATACAGAAATTTAACGCAGACAGAGGTTTTGGCCGGACCAACCTTGGCAATGTTTATCGTGCGCTGGGGGAAATGGATGAAGCGATTGAATGGTATCAAGGGGCTATCGAGATTGAACCTTATTTTGCTAATAGCTATGTCAATTTAGCTGATTTATATCGTAACCAAAAGCAAGAAGGTTTAGCGCTGGAAGTGTTGCAGCAAGGGATAAAGGCACAACCCAATGACAGTGTGCTGCCATACAGTGCTGGTTTAGCCTATTTGCGTGTGGGAAAAACAAAGCAAGCTAACGGCTATTTGAAACAAGCTGCCGAGATGGCTGCAGATAATCCTCACTATTGGTATGTCTACGGTTTGGCGTTGGAAAAAACCGATGTGTTAGCGTCCAGTAAAGCGTTGTCTGCCGCATTTCGTATTAGCGGTAATCCGCAGCACCTCTATGCCCAATGTGAAGTGCTAGCACGGAATTATCAGCAAGGTGAAGTGGCTAGTGACTTTGAGCGTTGCACTCAGCAGTTGGGCAAAATTGTACCGCCTGAAGTGGTTAGTCAATTGAAATTACAGGTCCGCAATTAGTTTTTTCGGCTTAAGCTGTAATGGCCTTTATAACTATTAGTTATTAGTCTTGCAGGTAAGATAGCGTCATTAGATACAGCGAAAGAATTAACCGATGAGGGTAAGTCATGAATCAAGCACAGCAGGCGATTAATCGACTTATTGAGCAAACAGAGAAAAGTGTGATTGGCCAGCGCCATGTGGTGGAAGCGTTAGTAATAGGTTTGTTGGCCAATGGTCATGTTTTGTTGGAAGGCTTACCAGGTACCGCGAAAACACGCTCGGTTAAATCATTGGCGAATTTGTTGAGTACTGACTTTGGTCGTATTCAGTTTACCCCTGATCTTTTGCCTTCGGATGTCACGGGTACGGAGATTTATCAAGATCTCGATGGTAAGCCTCAGTTGCATTTTCAGCCGGGGCCCATTTTTAATAGCATTGTTCTTGCCGATGAGGTGAACCGTGCACCGGCAAAAGTTCAAGCAGCTTTGCTCGAAGCAATGGCCGAGGGAACAATCACCGTCGGTGATACGACCCATCAATTGCCTGAGTTGTTTATGGTGTTAGCGACTCAGAACCCGGTGGAACAAGAAGGTACCTACCCGTTACCGGAAGCGCAGATGGATCGCTTCATGATGAAAGTGACGGTTGAATACCCAGAAGACGAGGCCGAACGGGATATTATCCGCTTAGTTCGAGGTGAAGAGCTGGGAGCAATTGTCACTAGTCCAAACAACGATTTGCAAGACAATATCAATCCTGATGTTGTTTTGGAAGCTCGCCGCCAACTACCCAATATCACCGTCTCTGATCTGGTTGAGCGCTACATTGTTGCTTTAGTCATGGCAACGCGTAAGCCAGAGCGTTACCCCAATTCGAATTTATCTAAATGGATTGAGGTTGGTTCAAGTCCCCGAGCCTCCATTGCCCTTGATAAATGTGCTCGTGCCTACGCTTGGTTGCAAGGTCGTGATCACGTTTTGCCCGATGATGTTCGCGCCATGTCGCCAATGGTGTTGGGGCACCGTTTTACGCTTACCTATGATGCCCTTGCTGATGGGATAAACCATTTGAGGATTGTCGAGGAGTTGCTCGACCATGTAGAAATCGGATAACCGGGGGGCTGTATGGCAAAGCCAAACATTGCGCCTCATTCTACAGGGCTGGATACTCGAATTTACTGTGACTACTCACGTTTGGTGCGCTTACAATCTCAAATTGGTGTGTTTAGTTTATTGCCCCATTTGAAAGCTGGCAGTGTGCTATCAGGTAGACATAATTCGTTGTTTCGAGGCAGGGGCCTGAACTTTGAGGAGTTACGTCATTACCAACTGGGTGATGATATTCGTAACTTGGACTGGAAAGTCACATTGCGCACAGGTAAACCTCATGTGCGAAGTTATACCGAAGAAAAAGATCGCAATGTGATTATCTGTGTCGATCAGCGTAGCCAGATGTTTTTCTCATCCACAACCGTGATGAAGTCTGTTATCGCAGCAGAAATTGCAGCCATGTGCGGTTGGCGGGTACTAAAAGATGGTGATCGTGTTGGCCTTGTCATCGCCTCTGCCGAGAAAATTTATCACAGTAAATCCCAGCGTTCACAGCATGCTTTTATGGCGCAGTTAAAGCTATTAGCGAACGCCAATCAGCAACTCAATGTAGAAACGATCAATAGTGATAGGGTGAGTTTCTCATTGTGGCTCGAGCAAATTAAGCGCATGAAGCTATCTCAGTCGACCATCGTATTTATGACCGATTGGCGGGATTGTGAGGAGCGCCACCTTGATCAGCTCAAGCAGTTACAAATACATAATGACGTATTGGCTGTGTTGATTAATGACCCGCTGGAGCAAACCTTACCCCGAGAGTTAGCTAAATCAAACTGGGTCGTTGGCGATGGTCAGTATCAGCTGAGTCTCGATACGACAGAAAAAGTTGATCAGGCCAGCGCGAGTATGGCAGCGCGCAGTTACCTGACTCGGCAATCATTGACCCGCCTGATGGCATTGAAGAGCTTACCGTTTATTGAATTGGACACTAAAGGGGCTCATATCGCACAGTTTCAGCGACTTGTTGGGAGGCAATAAGCATGAGTATTGAACACACACCTCCAAGTACGTACATACTGCGTGAGCTTAATGATGTCACCGTACCAGATAGTATCAGTTGGGTGCCACAAACCATTGGCTGGAAAGTGCTATTGGTTGTGTTAATTATTGTAGCGGCTTATTTGAGTTATAGGTGGCTGCTGCGCTGGTGGTGTAACCGTTATCGAACTGAAGCCATTGAGGCTTTAACCCATTTATCGATTGAACATCATCACTTCGAAGACATATTGTTTTCTATTTTAAAAATGGTGCTGGTGTATTTAGATCCCGCCAATGGCAAGTTATTTGGTCGATCTTTTTTGCAAAAGATCGATGAATTAAGTGATGAAAGTACTTTATTTAATGACGAAATAGCCCAGAAGTGGGTTCAGTCGTTGGTTAACCCTTCAACCGTTCTTGATAGCCGCGAGCGAGAAATTTTACGTCAACGTGCTGTGTTGTGGGCGAAAACGCATCAAGGCAATTCCCAAAAATTCGCTTCTGTCAGATCGCTATTTGATAAACGGTCGAATGAGCGAACAGGGCGGGGGGAAAGTCGCCATGTTTAATTTCTCGTTAATCAATTTGGAATTTGTACATCCTTGGTGGTTTCTAGCTCTGCCTTTACCTCTGATTGTTTTCTATTTCGTGCCAGCATACCGAACCAAGCAAAGTGCGATTAAAGTGCCATTTTTTAGCCAGTTGATTGAGGCCTTGGGTGAAACACCATCGACAGGGGCGAATCAGTTATCCCCGTCTTGGTGGCAGCGGCTGACTTTGGCGATTTCTTGGGTGCTGATTATTACAGCACTAGCAAAACCAACCATCTTGGGTGAACCACAGGTGAGAGAAAGTTATGGTCGGGATGTGATGGTACTGGTTGATTTGTCTGGCTCTATGGCAGAGCAAGACTTTACCTCGTCGGCGGGCCAGAAAGTGTCTCGTCTTGAGGCGGTGAAAGAGGTACTGGCGGATTTTGTTACAACCCGTCAAGGGGATCGCTTAGGGCTAATTTTGTTTGGTGATGCGGCATTTTTACAAACCCCCTTTACCGCCGATCAAGAGGTGTGGCTCGCGCTTCTTAATGAAACAGAAGTGGCAATGGCTGGACAGAGTACCCATCTTGGTGACGCGATGGGGCTAGCCATCAAGGTGTTTGAGCAAAGCCATCAAGAAAAAGGTGATGAAGATAGAGAGAAAGTAGCCATTGTACTTACTGATGGCAATGATACTGATAGCTTCGTTGAACCAATAGAAGCGGCAAAGGTTGCAAAAGCCAAGGAAGTTCGCATCCATATGATCGCGATGGGTGATCCGAAAACCGTCGGTGAAACCGCTCTGGATATGACAACAATCAACCGGGTTGCCAAAGAGTCTGGTGGCCAGGCATTTGTGGCACTCGATCGCGCCGCACTTTCAGATGCCTACGAAGAGATCGGCAACTTGGAGCCACAGCTCTATGAAAGCTCAACCTATCGTCCTAAGCAAAGTATTCATCACTATCTTATTGCCATTGTGGTGGTGATGTACCTTGTCGCGTTTT
The DNA here is from genome assembly GCF_024357955.1 of Photobacterium pectinilyticum. GTDB lineage: Bacteria > Pseudomonadota > Gammaproteobacteria > Enterobacterales > Vibrionaceae > Photobacterium > Photobacterium pectinilyticum. Next base: position 54,865 of record NZ_JANEYT010000027.1, on the reverse strand, counting down.
CGCTGGCGACAATAATGCGTCGTAAGAAGCTAATTACAGGAGCCAAAGGCGCGGAGAATAACAATGTTCGATAGTCTTAGCCTACAGCAGGTAATTACTCAATTTCATTTTATTCGACCGCTATGGTTACTGGCTTTTATTCCTATGGGGCTATTGTTTTGGCTGCGTTGGCGGGAAGCCAACCAACCCGGCTGGAAAGATGTTTTACCCGATCACCTTCGCAAGGTGTTAACCATTGGCGAAAAAGGTTGGAGCAAACAACTTCCCCTCAAGTTACTGACCTTGATTATTACTATTGGTGTCTTGGTCTGCGCTGGGCCGACGTGGCAACGACAAGCGTCGCCGTTTGGTGAAGATAAAGCGTCAATGCTGGTATTGCTTGATAGCAGTGAATCTATGCTAGAGCAAGATTTACCGCCAAGTCGGTTGGAGCGGGCTAAACAGAAGGTTCGTGATTTGTTAGCGCTTAGACAGGGGGGGAGTACGGGGCTGGCTGTGTTTGCAGGCTCAGCGCATGTTGCCATGCCCATGACTCAAGATACTAAAGTGTTTGAGCCCATTTTGGCGGCGATTTCCCCTGAAATAATGCCTGTTGAAGGTAAATTCGCGGAAAAATCTTTGCCGTTAATTGATCAATTACTTCAGGGCAAGCCGGGATCAACCGTGTTATTAGTATCTGACGGGACAAACCCGAATACGATTGCCGCTTTCAAATCGTATTTTAGCGATAAGCCTTACCAGTTAATGATATTTGGGGCAGGTAACAATAATGTTGTCAGTGATGCCCCTGCTGATTTTGACTCATTGCGTCAACTGGCAAGTGAAGTGAATGGGCGATTTATTGAAATGACGGTTGATAGCAGCGATGTTGAGCAGCTAAATCGTTCAGTTGAACGTAATATGCAGCTTAACGGCGAGTCATCCATGCCTTGGCAAGACATGGGTTATCAACTGTTACTTCCTATAGCCTTAGTCATGTTGCTTTGGTTTCGAAAAGGTTGGTTGGTGCAGTGGTGTGTTGTGCTGTCACTGACCGGGTCATTATTGGTCGCACCGACGGTGAAAGCCGAAACCGTTGTGGCGTCTAAAGCGCAAACCTCGCAGCCAGCTGAAGTGGTGACAACATGGGATAAAGCAGCTCAATGGTGGTGGGATTTATGGCTAACGCCTGATCAGCAAGGTCAACGACTCTTAAATCAAGGCGAGTATCTTGACGCGGCAAAGCATTTTGTCGACCCGTTAAGAAAGGGGACTGCTTACTATTATGCCTCTGAGTATAAACAAGCCCACCGTGCTTTTTTGCAAATGGACAGCGATTTTGGCTTATATAACGCTGCCAGTGCGCTGGCGAGACAGCGAGAGTATCTAGCGGCAAGGGACTTGTTACAGTCACTCGCAGATAAGAAATCCCTTGCTGCTGAATTACGGCCGAGTGTTGAACATAACCTCGATGTGATAGGCGGTATTGTCGACGAAATTAACCTAATTAGTGAAAGCCAGGCGGGAACCACTGACGGGCCTGAAGAATCTTTTGAATTAAATGACGATAAACCGCGTACTGCCGATGGAGCCGATGAAATAACAGCGGGTGAATTAATGATTAAAGACACGCTCAATGCCAATGAAATCTTGGGCAGCAATGAATTGGCGGATAAGTGGTTAAAAAGGGTAGAGGCCGATCCTAAGTACTTCCTACGGGCTAAATTCCAGTTACAGCTCAATGAGCCAAGTCATACCACTGTCTCGAATGGTACAAGTGAAGCTGGAGAGGCACAGCAATGAAGATACTATTTTCATTACGTATATTGAAGCAGCAGACAAAGAGCGCTGCTCATTTGTTAGTGCGCTTAATGGTTATTTTTGCCTGTGCAGGCAGTACCTCGAGTTACGCTGTCACAGTTTCAGATTTACAAACTAGCAATGATGTAGAGATTAAGTCTTGGCTAGCGGATTCAGGCTCAGATTCTAGGACGGGGTCAGATACAGATCAGAACCAACTGCCGAGCTTCAGCGTTAACCAACAAGTGATACTTTATGTTGAAGTCGCAACCCCGCGCTGGTTCACCGGTGGCACTCGAATAGAGGCAGTTGAAATACCGAATGTCATCGCTAAGCAGCGTAATCAGCTGGCGACCAATTATACCGAGAGAAAAGGGGGAGTGACTTGGTCTAGGCAGCGATGGGAAATCACTTTATACCCTGTCAAGTCGGGTACATATTCTATTCCTCCGTTGGCGGTGAATGTGCAAGTATCAGCGCCTGGTGGGGGTAATAGCTCTGGTACGTTGTATACCAAGCCCATGGTGTTTAACGCCACCTTACCTTCAGGCTTAGTGAGTGACCAAAGTCCCTGGTTTACCGCATCTAATGTGGATGTAGAACAAGAATGGAAACAATCCAATGATGAGCTGAAAGTGGGTGATGTTATTACCCGTAAGGTGACTATTCAGGCACAAGATAGCCTTTCGGTATTATTGCCAAATCTGCTTGATAGCGAGTCATCGGCCTACTTTCAAGGTTACCCTCAACCACATCGTTTAGCTGACTCGCAAACAAGGGGGGATTATCAATCTAGCCGGGTTGAAGAAACCGTGTATGTGATTCAGCAAGGCGGTGATTTCAGTTTGCCTGAGCATCAATTTCAGTGGTGGAATGTCAAAACCAACCAACTGGAGACCGTCACTGTCGAAGGTAAACATTTTCATGCTCGTCATACCCCTGCTTCTTTTGTGAAGGCTAATCTACACGCCTTGATTGCAGTTGTTGTGACAGTGGCTGTTGCGTTGGCGGTATTTTTCGCGGCACGACGTTTTTATCGTACCCACCCTAAACCACCATGGCTTCTATTTTGGTTTGATGTCCAAAAGGGAAAGTGGCCACAAGCGAGGGGAAAACTGTATCGCCATTTACGTCAAACAACGAACACGCTTGAAATGAATAAAGTGGCGAGTGATACCGTTTGGTCGAAAACAAGTGTTCAAATCCAAGCCGGCGAAGAAAAGGCTAATGTGTTTATGAAGATGTGGCGGCTGATTAGTGGCAAGCAAAGCGCACGAAGATGGGGAAAGCTACCTAAAGCACTCCCTAATTTAGATAAACTGCACAAGGCGCGTTGATAGGCCTTAACTGACTGAATATTTTGGCCTATTGTTGGATCGAGGAAGAATAGTAAAGTGACTCAAAAGATGAAAAGTACCGATCTTAATCTCATTCCTATCTTTGTTGCTATCTTTGAAGAGCAAAGTCTATCTAAAGCAGCCGTGCGCATGAATATCAGTCAGCCCGCAGTGAGTAAGGGCCTAAAACGCCTACGGGAGATCTATGATGATCCCTTGTTTCACCGTAATGCTAGCGGCGTAGATCCAACAGCATTTGCCAGTGATATCTATCCAGCTTTAGCCGCTTCTTTGAAGAACTTTAGTTCAACCTTATCGGCATCACGAGAGTTTGACCCTAAAACATCGAAGCGGATATTTTCTATCGCTTGTGTGTCAGTGGCAAGCTATAGCGTTATTCCTGCATTGATCGAGAGGGTACGTATGGAAGCGCCTAATATTGCTTTCGAAATACACCCTTTATTCACTGAAGATATGGAGGCGGATTTACGGTTGCAGCGATACGATCTGGTGATAGATTTGCCTCCGCGTGGACGTAGCCTGTTAAAATCTCAGGTCCTTTATTCTGAGGAACTCAGTGTGGTGTGCTGTAAGCATCACCCTCGATTTTCTGACTCGATCACTATCGAAGAGTTTATTACTGAAGACCATGTGGTGGTGTCCCGCTGGCATGCGCGCGGCAGTTTATTAAATGCTGAGGATATTCCGGAGCTTGATCAACGAAATATTGTTGTTCGTGCACCGGGCGCAGTAGAAATGCTGCCTATAATTGCTGGCTCTGACATGATTGGCATTTTACCAAGATCCATTATCAATGCCTTTTCTGAACGGTATGCAATTAAAGCGTTACCTTTGCCGTTTGGTGACGATATCTATGATCTGTGTGCGATATGGCACCCCAGCCGAACATCAGAAACCAGTCATCGCTGGCTAAGGCAATTGTTGTTTAAAGTGGTGAAAGATTGTTGATTATTTAACGCCCAATGTAGTGTTGGCGTTTTCCATCGCCTGACGTTATTGCATTATAACTTGCCATTACAGAGATAGATTTTCTGTGGGATTCATCCATTTCAGCGCTGTGTTTATATTGGAAATAGTTATCATTTTACTTAAGAGGTAAATAAACGTTCTTTCAATGTTTAATATGGTTTGCATGATAATCACCTATAATTTGTAATTGTCGAACCTCGTCAAATTGTTATTAATAAGGTGTGGTTTATGCGAAGTATTACTCTTTCAATTGGCTTAATTTCCACACTAATATTCGCTGGTTGTGCTGGCATTATTAGAGAACAAGCAGTCCCAGAATATTTAACAAATCAAGCAGTTGTTCCTGGTATGGAAGATGTCCGCTATCGCTTGGGGATAGATACGGAGGCTCTCAAAAAAGATGCGTTTGACTCCTTTTGGCGGGAAGCAGAGCAACTTAAGGCCAGTGGACATTCAGGGCCATTACCACCAGTACATTTTTTGGTTATATCCGGAGGGGGCGATCATGGTGCATTTGGTGCAGGCTTGCTAAGCGGCTGGACATCATCGGGAACTAGGCCTGAATTTAAATTAGTCACGGGTGTCAGTACAGGGGCGTTGATCGCACCATTTGCTTTTCTTGGCTCTGAATACGATGCTCGACTGAGGAATTTATATACGAATATATCTGCTGAAGACATTATCGAGCAACGTTGGTTTTTGGCTGCACTCACCTCTGATGCAATGGCTGACACTTCTCCCTTATGGGAGCTATTAGAAAAAGAGATTGATGAACGTTTACTTGAAGCCATTGCTGTCGAACATGACAAAGGCAGGATGCTCCTCATTGCGACGGTGGATCTTGATGCAAGGAATTCCGTAATATGGAATATGACAAAGATAGCGGCCAGCGGTGACCCGAAAGCATTGCATTTATTTCGTTCTGTATTAATTGCTTCAGCATCGATTCCTGGAGCCTTTCCCCCTGTTATGATTGACGTTGAGGCAAGAGGTCAACATTATCAAGAAATGCATGTTGATGGTGGCACAATGTCGCAGCTGTTCATCTATCCTCCTGAATTACATACAAAGGAAATATCTGAGAAGCAACATGTGGAGAGGGAAAGGTATGCTTACATAATACGTAATGCTAAGTTGGATCCTAAGTGGGCGTCAGTCGAACGCCAGACGATGAGTATTGCAGAGCGTGCTATATCTTCCTTGATACAAACTCAGGGGGTCGGAGACCTATATAGAGTGTATTTGATCACACAGCGAGATGGTGTTGATTACAACTTGGCTTATGTGCCTGAAGATTTTAATCATCCTCACCATGAGGAGTTTGATACTGAATTTATGCGGGCACTTTTCCAAACAGGTTACGAAATGGCGCTGAGAGGGTATCCTTGGAGTAAGATGCCGCCAGGCTTCTGATAGCGTTGCTGTTCTTTTCATCATAGTATGCTGACGGTGTCGACGTACTATGATGAAAATGTAATACCAATCTGGATAAGTAGTTGATCAAGTATTTGCACTGGAAAAATCGTTGTTATCAAGGCTGATATTGCAGTAACTAGTGGCTCTAATTACAAAATATCTAACGCAGAGAACAGCGATTTTAACCTGCAAGACTGATCAAATATTTATGTAGGTTGGTATAAGCCTTAAAGGTATTGCTTCGAAAATAAAAGCCTATTCACTTTCTCGGCTCTGGCGAGATATATCTCCAGTTTTCTTGATCACTAGAGGTCCTTTTACCGCTTCCATCACATAGGATACAGGCAGGTCATTATTCAACAATGTTGCCATGGCGCGTAGGTATTTACGGATATGCCGAAAGAAAGCTTGGTACCCCGCACACAGATAATGTAAACCCGGTTCACCGTCGGGAGACGTGATAAAACGATGTTTTGGGCAACCGCCCCAACAGGCGTTTAGCACATCACACTCGCGACACCAGCGTGGTAGGGTATGCTCCTTGTGGGGCCCGAATCCCTTTAAAACTGACTGCTCAACCATCTGTCCTAGCTCATCGGAAAGTATATTTCCCAAACGATAGTCAGGATAAACATAATGATCACAGGAAAACAGGCTGCCATCATGCTCCATGGCCACGGCGCGACCACACTGCCGAGAAAAAATGCATACCGGAGATGGTTCGCCCATCCAGGCAGTGAGAGCCCATTCGAAGTTCATGACAAATGTTGTCCCCACATCCTGGCGGACCCACTCCTCATAGATAGCGATCAAAAACTCACCGTATTGTTTTGGGTCTACGGTCCAAGGTGTCACTTCGGTGTTGGGTTCAAGCCGTTCAAGTGTTGCTGGTGAGGCTAACCAAAGTCCTTGGGCAGACGTTTCTTGATTTGGTTCGCGTTCAACAATGGGAGAGAACTGAATATATTCTATCCCTTCTTCTTTGAAAAAGTGGTAAACATCAAGCGGCCGAGATGCGGTTTCTCGGCCGACGCAAGCAAGTACATTGAACTCCACCTGATGCTTCTTGAGAAGCCGGACTCCTTGCATCACGCGCTCGAAGGTACCTTCTCCGCGCCTATCTTTTCGGTATCGGTCGTGGATATCTTTAGGTCCGTCTAGGCTGATACCGATAAAGAAGTTATTGGCCTTGAAGAACTTGCACCAATCATCATCTAAGCGTATACCGTTAGTCTGTAGGCTGTTTCGGATCTCTTTTTGTTGTTTATAAGGTGCCTGTAATTCAACGACCTTTTTATAGAAGTCCATACCCAGCAGGGTCGGCTCTCCGCCTTGCCACAGAAACTCGACAACAGGCGTTGGTTGCGATTCTACATACTGTTTAATAAATGCAGCCAAAACCTCATCTGAAATACGGTAGTGTTCATTTTTGGGGTATAGCGCGTGTTTTTCGAGATAAAAGCAATACTCACACTTTATATTACACACCGGTCCGATGGGCTTGCTGACCACATGAATTCCCTGTGCCACTTTGCTTTCAGGTACAGTTTTATTTGAGCGATTTTGGGGCATGGTTTATAGACTCCTTCCAAGAAGGGATCAACAAGACGGATGTCATAAGTCATCCGTCCTGAGTAAAGGCACTTTATACCAACCGACATAAATATTTGATCAACTACTTATCCTGATTGGTATTAGAGCTAACCTAACGTATCGCGTGCTAGCTATTATTGTGTCTCATTCGTTTCAGTTTCAATCTCTCGGGCCTGTTCTAAGGGGGCGACCTCGACAGTCACTTTGTTAATTTTTCCGGTGAAACGGGATTTTGCTTCAGAGCCGATGTCCTCGACCACTGGTGTTGCTAGGTCAATACCGACATCAGCGGTTTCATCAGCAGAAAATACCATGGGTTGAGTACGAGGGATCTTCCCTTCGGCGACTTTTTCGTCATTGACGTACAAGGTTCCCAGCCCTCCCTTGGCCAAACCTCCTCCATCGTAGTCGAAGACGAAACGGAGAATAGACTTGCCGGGTTTGAGCTTACTTTTACCCGTAACAGAAAAGCGTTCAAGGCCGAGGAAGTTGTAATCGTAGGCTGGTATACCGTCATTAACATATAGCGCCCATCCGCCGAAGCGACCGCCTTGGGCGATGATCACGCCGTTGCCGCCATCATCAGCGACTTCAACTTCTGCCGTGATAGTCTTAGATCTGTTTTTAATGTTCAGGAACACATTTTCGGTCATCCCCGTCATCCCTTCAGCGAGGGTGAGCGAGGTACGGTCTCCCATAAGGTCCGGACGACCTGCAATCGCTGCATTCACTCTTTCCACGGTACGATCATCGATAGGGAGTACCTTGTTTTTTTTCGCCTCTTGCATAAATAGATCCTGCATTTCGACCAACTTTTTTGGATTCTCCTTTGATAAGTCGTTAACAAGACTGAAGTCGGTTCTCGTATCAAAAAGCTCCCAGATATCTTCTTCAAGGCCGCGGCGAGGGTGGGGTTCCCACGGAGCTTTGTGTATAGTCCGGGCAAACCAGCCCTCGTGATAGATGGCACGGTTGCCAAACATCTCGAAGTATTGTGTGGTATGACGCTCTTTCGCTTCTGCATCATCGAAGCTGTAGAGCATACTTACACCGTCCATGGGGCGCTGTGCTATGCCATTAACTTCTTTCGGTTCAGGTAACCCCGCAGCCTCAAGAATTGTCGGAGCAACGTCGATAACATGGTGAAATTGTTCGCGTTGTCCCCCCTTGGTTTTGAATCCTTTCGGCCAGTGGACAGCCATGCCGACTTTAGTGCCTCCATGGTCAGATGCAACCTGCTTAGTCCATTTATAAGGTGTATCAAACGCCACTGCCCAGCCTGCGGCCATGTGCGGGTAAGTTTCCGGGCCTCCCCATTTGTCCAGAACTTTGAGCATATCTGACACTTGTTCCTGGACCCCGTTAAAGTAGGTCATTTCGCTGAACATTCCATTACGACCACCCTCTGCACTGGTACCGTTGTCACCGTAAACGAAGAAGATTAATGTGTTGTCAAGTTGACCGGTTTCCTCTATTGCTTTTACCACTCGGCCAATTTCATGGTCTGTCATTTCTACGAAGCCAGCAAATACCTCTGCTTGGTGGGAGAATAGCGTTTTTTCATCGGCACTGAGCGTATCCCAATCGGGGATAGCTTTAGGTTTGGGTGCAAGTTGGGTACCTTCTGGGACAATTCCTTTTTCAATCTGGCGTGAGAGGATCTGTTCGCGCAAGGTATCCCAGCCTTGGTCGAATTTTCCTTTCCATCGGGCAATCCACTCTTTGGGTACATGGTGCGGCGCGTGAGTGGCTCCGGGGGCATAATAGATAAAGAAAGGCTTATCTGGCGTTAGCGCTTTTTGGTATTTAAGCCAGGAAACGGTTTGGTTGGTCATATCGTTTAGGAAGTGATAATCCGAGTCATCAGGCAGCTCCACGGGGTGGGTACCGTCATAAATATATGGCGCCCATTGATTGGTTTCACCGCCAAGAAAGCCGTAGAATTTGTCAAAACCCTGTTTCGTTGGCCAGCGATCTAATGGCCCTGAGATACTGGCCTCCCAAGCTGCCGTTTCGTGCCATTTGCCAAATGCGGCAGTACTGTAACCGTTAAGACGTAACATCTCGGCGACTGGGGCGACGTCTTTGGGGATTTGACCGGTATTACCAGGAAATGCAGTCCCCGTTTCAATGATACCGCCCATGTTATTGACATGATGATTGCGCCCGCTCTTGAGTGCTGCACGGGTCGGGGAGGAAACCGCCGTAGTGTGGAAATTGGTGTAGTGGACACCTTGTGCAGCGGCCTGGTCAAATGTCGGAGTATTAACCGGGCCACCGAAGGTGCTGGTTCCGGCAAATCCAAGATCATCAACCAGTATGACCACCACATTTGGCGCTCCCTCGGGGGCTTTTACTTCAAATCGTGGTGGCGGGGTAGCGTTGCGCACATCAAGTTCGTTATATGTTGGTGGTACAGGTTCGGGGATTGGTAAAACTGTACGATCTAAAGGTTGCTGAGCACTGATAAAAGGCGTATATCCAAGAGCTATTGCAGTTGTCGTCAGAAAAGTACCCATCATAGCAGTGCCATTTTTGCCACCGTCTATATCTGTATGTGTGAGACGTCTGATTGATTCGCTTAGGGTTGTTAATCTAGCGTTATTCATCATCACTCCTTATAGCCATCATGCGATAAACTGTTCGAATGAAACACGGTTATGAGCACTTTTTTCGATGAGCCGGTGCCTTTTAAATAAGGCTAACCTAGAAGCTGAACCCCAACCCCAGATAAGGACCTTTTGCTGTTATATCCCAAACGAAGCCAGCGTCTTCGTAGTCCCAGTATAAGTGCCGATAGCCTAATTTGGCCGTATAGCCTTTGGAAAACTCCCAGTTAACACCAGCCATAAACTGATAGGTTAAATCGGAACCTCCACCTCCTATATCGAAATAACCAGACAGTGTTGCGCTATCTGAAACGGGATAGAGGACGTGTAGGCCGACGACCGCATCCACCCAGTTTTCGCTATCACCTTGGCTTGCCTCACCTCCGAATGGCTTGGGTTCATCAAATTGGATTGTGGCATCCATGCTTACGTCCATTCGGGTATAGCGAAGGGCACCAAAGCCTTCTAGTTTGGTTTTACCGTAGTCTAATAAGAGATAACCGACTGTTCCTTGGGCTATATACATTGAGCTCGATACTTCCAGTGTACCGTTACCGCTCAAGAAACCGCCGGGACCCGATACGGGAGAGCTGCTCTCGTTACCAATGTCAATATATACACCTTCTAGGCCGAACACCCAGGGACCTTTTCTGGCAGTAAATAAGCCCATAAATCCCATATCGAGGTTGTCAATAATGTCGCTAAAAGAAGCGTCAACATCGGTTGTAAACCCTTGTACGCCTGTCGTTCCATCTAGCCCTGCGATTAACAGGTAAGGGGTGACTTCATATTGCCACCTGTCGACATCATTTGCGGCTGTTGCATGCCCGAAACAAAACCCAGCTAAAACACCAGTAATAGCCGATAATCGGTGTGTTTTCATAACGTTTTTCCTATTTATTTTGTTGAAAAAACGGTGTTATTTCTGAAATTATTCTCACAAAATAAAGCCAACGAATGTTAATTAGCGCACCTGAGAACAATCATTTCAGTTTCGCTTGAATATATATCCATACAATATAGAGGGTTACCGGGGGGAGACCAGAAAAAGACTGTTCACTTTTGATACATCACATGAGTTTTGCAGCTAGGTTTTTGTTAAAAGAGCTTTTTTTTCTGGACTTGTATGTCCATATATTAGTGGATCGAGTATTAATCAATAGTATGAGCCTATTAAATTTAATAGGCTCTTTACCCAAGTTGCTTCACGATACTTGCGGGAATATGAACGAGCAGTATTAATTATTAGGTCTCACTTCCTCCAACACTTTACCGATAGCGCCACTTGGTAGGGTTATGCCCAGTGTATTTGATAGTGTGGGAGCTATATCATACGGCGTGATATCTCGTGTGACTTTATTGGCTTTAATGCCATTACCCGCAAAAATGACCGGCACATGGGTATCGTATCGCCATGGTGAGCCGTGCGTAGACGCGATGGTTAAACCATCCATATCATTAATATAGGTACGTGGCGTAAAGACCAAGTAGATGTCACCTGAGCGCTGCGGGTGATGATTGTTTTTTACCAGTTGCATCATACGTGTATCTGGCAAGGTATTTTGCATGATATCAGAGCCTGTAACGGCATGGTCTATGCCTGTTATTTTTTCGACCTCTTCCGCTACGACTCGCTGCACAGATTCAAGGGATACGCCTTTCTTTTTAATGATGTCATGGTTGAGGTAAATATAAGGCTGCGCATATAAGCGAATGGCATCTTTGTCTAAGCCAAACTCTTTATTTAAACGGCCTAACAACTGTTCATTGATTATGGTGTCTTTGTTGAAGTATTGTGCGGTGTTGTAGCCCAGCGCATTCACCGTTGGAGATGCCTCGGGGACACCGTGATCAGCTGAAAGAACAATTAAGGTATTATCTAAACCGATTTTTTGTTCGATATTTGCTAAGAATTTAGCGAGTGTTTTATCTAAACGGATCAAGTTATCCTCAGCTTCTAAGCTTGATGGCCCGAACATATGAATGACATAGTCATTGGATGAAAAACTGACTGCAAGGTAATCGGTGAAATTACTTTGGCCGAGTTTTTCTTTCTCAATGAGCGTCGTCGCAAAGTCAGCCGTTAGTTCGTCACCGGCAGGGCTGAGGGTCAACATAGTGCTGTAATATTGAAAGCTCGCTGGTCCGTAAGGGTGTGGGAAAGTACGTTTGAATCCAGCCAGGTCGACTTTCTGATCTTGAGGGCCTTCTTTAAGGGTGTACTTATCCCTCACTAAGCTGAGATCCCATTTTTGCTTACTGTAGCGGGCAGGATAGCCCTTCGCATTCCACTCAGTGACCCATTCTGGGTACGCCTGATAGTAATAATTGCTAGTCACAAATTCTGATTGAGCCTTAGAGAACCAGAAGGCTTTGCCCGAGTGACCAGCCAAAGAAATAGCACCACGATCTTTTACGGAGACAGAAAAGATTTTGGACTCGCCATTACTGGCAATGGCGAGCTCATCGCTAAAGGTAGTGGAAAGAATGGGGACGGGGGAGCGGCCATCAACCTTGGCGGTTTTTTGGGTTGGGTCGATTTCTGTGGATTGGTTAACACCTGCGCCTTGGGTCAGCATGGCATAATCACTGTCTTCGACGTTATAGATCAATCTTTCCTTTTGTCGATCATACCAAACATTGCCCACCATGCCGTGTACACTTGGCGGGGCACCGGTCGCAAGGGATACGTGGCCAACAATGGTTTCGGTATTGCCATGCTGATAATGCGCGTTGGTGTAATAAGTGCCTTCATCGATTAAATAGCGAAACCCGTTATCACCAAAGTTGTGTTTATATCGCTCCAGTAAATCGCCACGAAGGCCATCGACGGTAATTTGTAAAACCAGTTGTGGAGTGGGTGGTGGTGCTGCAACGGTATTTGTAGCGAGTAAACTTAAGCTAAGACATAACAGGCGGGGTACTGTTGCTATCTTCATTGATAGAAGCTCCGTTTTTATGGATAAAGAACACTTGAAGTGTAGAAGAGAAAATCCTCAACACTAAATAGAGGACTATTAATCATATGGCTATTACATAAAATGCTTATTCAGCGTCGCGCACCAGTCTTAATCCCATGTCAGCCATGATAATGTTTTGGCTTGCAAAATCGCGTCGATAGTTTTCAGACAAATTTTCGTCGTAAGCAAAACTGCCACCACGTACGGATTTGTGGGCAAGGCCAATGCTAGAGTCTTGTGCATTATTGGGGTTTTCGGTTGGGCCATGGCGATAGAAGCCTTCATCATAGGCATCGATGACAAATTCACCTACGTTGCCCGTCATATCATAGAGGCCAAGCTCATTCGGTTTTTTCTGGCCGACAGGATGAGCCCGGTCGTTGGCGTTGCCAGCATACCAGGCCACATCATCAATGCTGTCTGAGCCACTATAGGTGTAGCCTTGGTTTTTGTTTCCACCTTTGGCGGCAAACTCCCATTCTGCTTCCGTTGGCAGACGGTAGTTTGCACCTGTAAGGGTATTGAGCTGGTCGATAAAATAATTGGCCTGCTGCCAGCTTAAGTTATTCACCGGTACGTTGGGATTGTTGAAGTAGCTCATTGAAGAGCCCATTACACTTTCGAAAAGCGCTTGTGTGACTTCGAATTTGGAGATGTAGAAGCTATCGACTGAGACAGTTCTAGCAGGTTTTTCCGCTTTACTGGCTACAGTAAGATCAGAGCCCATCTCGAACTGTCCACCTTCAACCAAAACCATATCTGTTTCGATGTTCTGCATAATGGGGTGAGGCGTACTGGCAAATAAATCGGTGGTAATCCAAGTGGTGACGGCGACGACGGCAAAACCGGAAAGAGTGGTAAATGCAACTCGCTTTAGCGTTGGTGATGGCATGTGGCGTCTCCATGGATCATGTGATTGATCATTGAAATAAGAAGCCCATTGTAAGGAAAAAAATCATACCTAAAGGTTATAAGGGGTATAATAAGCGCCGGTATGAAGCACGCATTAAAATTGGCTTACTTAAATGTTTATAAGTAGGTGAAATATGCTGATTACTCAGGGGCCGCAATACAATGGCAAGGCATCAAAGCGATTACATGTAATGGCAAAACCTATTGGTGCCGCGTGCAACATTGATTGCACCTATTGCTATTACCTGAGTAAACAGGACTTACTCGAATATAAGAAGGGTTGTTCGCCAATGATGGATGAGAACACTCTGGAAACCTATATTCGCCAATATATCGAAGGCCAGAACACCCCAGAGATTACTTTTTCTTGGCAAGGTGGAGAACCAACCATGCTGGGTGTTGATTACTTCCGCAAGGTTGTTGAACTGCAGAAGAAGTTTCAGCCGGAAGGCATCGCTATATCTAACGATCTCCAAACTAACGGTACTTTGCTTAACGATGAGTGGTGCGAGTTTCTGGCCGAGAATAACTTTCTGGTTGGCTTGAGCATTGATGGCCCAGAGATGCTTCATAACGCTTACCGTACCAACCGAGCGGGACGCGGTACCTTTAAACAGGTAATGGCGGCGGTTGAGTTACTCCATAAACACCAGGTGAAGTTTGCCACCCTGACTTGCATTAATAACCTGACGAGCAAGAACCCGCTTGAAGTGTATCGTTTCTTAAGAGATGAAGTGAAATCGCCACAGATCCAATTTATTCCTATTGTCGAACAAAAGACGTTCAGAACAACAGCACCTCAGACGTGGGAGAGCCATGAACAATTACGGCAAGGAGATAAGCGTCTGAACCCGTGGCATAAGAACTCAGTGGTTGAACCTTGGTGTGTGTCGGCAGAAGGTTGGGGAGATTTTTTGATTGCCGTGTTTGATGAGTGGGTTCAAAACGATATTGGCAAAGTATTTGTTCAATATTTTGAAGCGAGCGTTGAAACTTGGATGGGGCGAAAAAACCCGCTTTGTACACTCGGTGAAATTTGCGGTAAAGGATTGGCGATGGAGCCAAACGGTGATGTCTATACCTGCGACCATTATGTTTATCCGGATTATCAAGTCGGAAATATCCACCATCAAAAACTCGATGAGATGGCTTATTCCGAGGCTCAGCAGAAATTTGGTTTTGCCAAGTCACGAACGTTAACTAGCCAATGCCAACAGTGTGACTATAAGTTTGCTTGTTTCGGTGAGTGCCCTAAGAACCGCTTTATCCGTACCAAAGATGGCGAGCCGGGGTTGAACTATTTATGTGCCGGCTGGAAAAAGTTCTTCTCTCACGCAGATAAAGCGTTTGCTCTGGTATTAAGAGCGGCGGGCAACCCTGTCGCATACGGTAAGTATTCAGATGCTGTGATGAATACTGCGATGCTTAAAACAGCACCACGTCAGCCGTATTTTCCAACCCGATTTTAATGTGAGGTAGTGGTAATGAAACGTACTATTGCAATGGCACTACTGTGCTCTTTCTTGGTATCACCTTTAACACTTGCTGCGGAGATGGGGCGTTCTGAGCTGACAGCCGAAGGTGCTCAGACAGCACAGAAAAACACGCAGGATGCTCAAGCTAAACGAATACAGCAGTGGGTCATGATTGCACAAGATCATCGTCAGAACGATGAAAAGCGTGCCGATGCGCTGAGGCAGTTGGCAAGCTACCCTAACCAAAATAGCTTGGTCGCGGTTGCCCGAGGGTTACAGGATGAAAATCCAATTGTCAGAGAAGCAGCCGTTGTAGGTGCTGAGCCTTATCAGTTTGATCACCGCTGGCGTTTGCTGTCTCCGTTGCTTACAGACAGTGAGGCAAATGTACGTTTAACCGCTACCACGAACCTAATTCGAAATTATGGTGAAATGGACGTTGGGCAAAAAGCATTGATGGACCCACCCTCAGCGGAGTTAACCTCATACCTCAAAGGTAAGAAAGATCTGCCGTCTCAACTGTTATTGGCCGATGTTTACCGTTGGCATCAAGAGTTTGACGAAGCACACGAGATATATACCGCTTTGCAGGAAGTTGATAACCGTAACCCTCAAATCTGGTTGGGTCTAGCAGATAATTACCGTGCTCAAGGGGATGACCTGCAAGCCAATATAGTGCTGGACCAAGCACAAAAAATATTACCTGAAGAGGCCAACATGTTTTACTCCCAAGCACTGACCTTGGTGAGACTCGACGAGAAGAAACAAGCTGCTGAGGCAATCAAGAAAGCGACGGAACTTGCGCCAGATAATAGTTACTTTTGGTATTTGAGCGGTGTATTGCTGGAAGCTTTCAATGTGGATGATGCAACGACCTCATTTGAAACAGCCTATGAAATATCAGGGGCCCCAGAGCAGTTGTACGCAGTGTGTGATATCTATGTGAGGTATAACCATCTCAAAACTGATTCATGTTTAGAATCATTAGCTAAAGTTGCCCCTGAGTTTGTGATTGACGAACTAAAATCTAAACGGGGCTAGTGGGCCTCATTTGATCATTAAAAATAATAATGAGGGAGAAAATGCGACCATTACAATCAACATTGGCAGTGATGTCGGTATTGTCTTTACCTGTTCAAGCGAGTGGCATTTTCCTGCAGGAAGCAGTAACAGCAAATGCGGGTACCGCGGGCGCAGGCGATGGTGTTTATACCGGTTCAGCAGCAGCAATGTGGGCTAATCCTGCCACAATGAGTGGCATGGGGGAGAGTCTGACAACGTTTAATGTGCTCGGCTTTGATCTCGAAATGAAATACCGAGATAACGCTGATAATGGCGATGGCAAAGCTCACTCTGTTTTACCTTCCGCTGGGGCATTTCATGCACGTCAAATCACCGATGATATTCATGTCGGCATTGCGCTTGGTGCTGTTGGCGGATCAAGCCTTTCTTACGGAACGGAGTGGGCGGGTGCGGCGGCACTTGATGAGATAACCCTCACCGCAATGCAGGTTAACCCTGCGATTAGCTATCAAATTAACTCGCAGTGGTCGGTGGGGGCTGGGTTGCAACTTAGCTGGGCCTCACTAGAACAATCCACAAGCCTGCTCGATATTGATAAAGACACTGATTGGGCGTTTGGTGCGAATTTCGGTGTAATGTATCAACATGATGAGCGATTGGCACTAGGAGCGAGTTATCGAACTAAACTCGAACATGAATTTGGCACCCGTGTTTCTGGCCCAACTGAAGCTGAGTTATTTAACAGCCTTCGTACAGACATTACTGTACCAGCCATTGCTGATATCAGTGCCAGTTATGCGCTTAACCCACAGCTAGACTTGCTGGCTTCGGTTCAATGGCATCAATGGAGTGAGTGGGATAATACCGTAATGGATTTTGGCATTGGTTTTGAAAATGGCCCTGCGACCATTGTTAGAGACTGGGATGATGTGTGGAAGTTTGCTTTTGGTGCGGATTATCAGCTTAACCGCCAATGGCGACTGAAAGGTGGCTTCTCTTACGAAACATCACCGCAAGATGACCCAACCAAGCAATGGGTGGATGTCCCGGTCGGCGAGCAATACCGCTATTCGGTCGGTGCCGCAACCAAGTGGAATGATGTGACGATTGATATGTTCTATGAATATGCCGACTTGGGAGAGGTGGATATAAAGCGAAATATCCCACAATTGGACGGTACCTTTGATAGCCGGATTCACTTCCTAGGTGTAAGTTTTACATATTAATCTTTATTAGGTGAATTAAGATCTATTGCAAAAGAGGCTGCGTAATGTGGCCTCATAAACTTAATTGCCGTTAGTTCTTGGTTGTGTTTTTATTTGTTTTTTTTATTTCTCGGGATAGAACCTTTTTTCTTACCCTTTTTAGGTGTTGTTGGGCTAAATGTTTGATTTTTTTTGAATCAGTCATCATTTTTTTTATGAGTTGTGAAATTTGAAAATATTATATAAGTGGTATTGGCGATAATGATGGTAATTGAAATTCCCATAGGAATTATGGCTAATAGCCTTCAAATTTTTCAATAGTAGGGACCAGAAGCTTGGTTAACCACTGGATTTTATCTGACTGGCGGCGAGAAGACTTGGTGATAATAGCGACAGTCAGATCAATGTCATGCTCGAATTTCTGCTCTTTGTCGGGGGCGTAACGAAGGGTACAGCAGGTGTCCATGAGGTGAGTGGTAAGTACGTGATTATCAGTGAAAATCGTCGGTTTGATGGAAGGGTCTATCAATTCGTATCGATTATCATATTCATTAATTCCTGAAATAATGTATTTGATATATTCACCTTTTCTATTGCCTTCAAAATAGGCACGCCCTTTGAATAATGGTTTTTGGTGTAATGTCTGTGGTTTGTTATTCAATAGGTGTATGCCAATGTCCACAACTTCTTCTTGGATCATGGTTTCGCTTAAAGGACTCCACTGTCGGATATCTATAATGGCATCGGTTTCCTTGCGAATGGCATTGACAATATCTTTGCCAATAGTGATTAAGTAAGGCTCTATGATGTGTAGTGATACTTTATTTAACTGTTTAGGGTCAAACGTTTCAGGTTCGATTGCTTGGCTAACTTGCTCGAGAGCCACACGAAGTCTTGGTTCGATACTCACAGCATAAGATGTTGGTGATAAGCCTTCAGCGCTGCGAACAAAGAGAGGATCATTCAGATCTTCCCGTAGTTGAGCTAATACTTTCGATACATAGGACTGGGAGCGACCTAACTTTTGAGCAGCTCTAGTCGTCGAGTGAGTTTGCATCAAAGCGATAAAAACATGGAGCGCATTTAAATCATTCATAAATCAATAATTTTTAATTCCCATGGGGTTGATTATCTACTAATCATAGATGAATTGAAGCTGTTTCAGCTAGTGTTTTTTTGAAAGCCATGAACCAAGTTGGAATAACTGTAATTCCAAACATAATTACGGATTAGATATAATCATTTTGTCAGTCAGAGGGAGTAAAGTGGTAGTGCGATTTATCTTTAATGTGCTCTCTGAATGACAGTGAATAATAACCCATATGCTAGGGATTTGCCCTTATGTTTCAGATGTAAGGGATTTTTTTTATTTATGGTAAAAATGCAGTCGCAAATTGAACAACATATATAAAAGCATAATGAAAAGTACATCTTACAGGTCATTATTACTGTTATTTCGATCTCCATTATTTTGTCATAAGTGACAGATTTCTGGTTGGATGAGATCATGATTAACGACAAAGAAACCATGCCAGAACACCATGATGTATACGGCCACTCGAAAAGCGGTGAATATTTGAAGGCGGTATAAAAGCGTTGCGGTGTGTTTTCAAGCGCAAAACAGATTTGGTTGAATCCTGTTAAGGGTTAAGCGCCCACCAATTTTAAATAGACTGCGGGCGCGTTTATTTATTTAATCGACTTAATAATTAGTAATGCCACGGGAATTTACTAAAGTCTTGGTCGCGTTTTTCTAGGAACGCATCACGGCCTTCTTGGGCTTCATCAGTGCCGTAAGCAAGACGGGTTGCTTCACCGGCAAATAGTTGCTGTCCGACCAAACCATCATCTGGCAAGTTGAAGCCATATTTCAGCATACGCATAGCCGTTGGTGATTTGCTGTTGATCTCTTTAGCCCAACGAAGGGCTTCTTCTTCCAGCTCAAAGTGGTCAACAACTTTGTTTACCATACCCATTTCATACGCTTCTTGAGCACTGTAGTTGAAGCCACAGAAGAAGATTTCACGGGCACGTTTTTGGCCGATCATCTTGGCCAAGTAAGCAGAGCCGTAACCTGAATCGAATGAAGCAACATCTGGATCAGTCTGTTTGAAAACGGCATACTCTTTCGACGCCAATGTCAGATCACAAACAACATGTAAGCTATGACCGCCACCAACAGCCCAACCCGGAACGACAGCGATAACCACTTTAGGCATAAAGCGGATTAAGCGCTGAACTTCAAGGATATGAAGGCGACCCATGCGAGCAACGTCTGCTTTACCGGCTTCTTCACCTTCACCTTCGTATTTGTAACCGTCTTTACCGCGAATGCGCTGATCGCCGCCTGAAGAGAATGACCATTGGCCTTTTTCTGATGGGCCGTTACCGGTAATGAAGACACAACCAACATCAGACCATTGGCGAGCGTGATCTAGCGCTGTGTAAAGCTCGTCAACCGTTTTTGGTCGGAAGGCGTTCAGGCAGCCTGGACGGTTGAGTGCAACACGAACAGTACCTTGATCTTTGGCACGGTGGTAAGTGATATCTTCAAAGTCGAACCCTGGAACTTCTTCCCAAAGCTCAGGATTAAAAATCTCTTTGCGAGTCATGATGACGTTTGCCTCATTGGATAATGCTCAGTGAGGTATAAGCTAGGGAGTTACAGCTAAATGTCAATGGTTTATGAAAGAATATGACTGGATAGCGATGGATTTTAGCGAGGTGGGGTATTTCTCAATCAGCATGCCTTAGCTACGTTACCGAAAAGCAATGAAAGCCACCAACTCTGCAATGTTGGTGGCTTTGTCAGATAGGCTCAAGCTGATGTGTTATAGCTTAACGAGCATCTTGCCTTTGTTTTTACCTTCAAAAAGGCCAATGAAAGCATTGGGGGCTTGGTCGATACCTTCGAACACGGTTTCTTCCCATTTTATTTTGCCTTCAGTAATCCATTGGCCCATCTGCTGTGCATATTCGCCGTAGTGTGCCCAGTGATCAAAGACAATGAAGCCCTGCATTTTTAGCTTTTTGATGATAAGCATCGCCATGTTACTTGGGCCTGGCTGTGGCTCTGTTGCATTGTACTGAGAAATCAAACCACATACCGCAATGCGACCATAATCATTCATATTGTTAAGGGTTGCTTCCAAGTGTTCTCCGCCAACATTTTCAAAATATACATCAATCCCTTGCGGAGCTGCTTCTGCTAGAGCTTGAGTCAAGTTGTTTGTTTCTTTGTAGTTGATTACCGCATCGACACCTAGTGAAAGCAGGTAATCGGCTTTTTCTTGAGAACCGACCGAACCAATCACCTTGCAGCCATGCATTTTTGCAATCTGGCAGGCAATGCTCCCTACAGCGCCAGATGCTGCCGAAATAAACACTGTGTCTGTTGGTTTTAATTCCGCGATACGGAATAGACCAGTCCACGCAGTCATACCCGGCATACCCATAATACCAAGGAAGCTTTGGTCAGGCAGGGCAGTTTCAGGCAGTCGCGTTAACCCTTCGCCGTTGCTGATGAAGTGAGTGCGCCAACCTAACATGCTGCTTACTTTGCTTCCCACAGGGAAATCAGGATTGTTGGACTCGGTCACTTCACCAATTGCTCCGCCTTCGAGTGCTTCACCAATCTGGAATGGCGGCACATAACTTTTGCGATCAACCATGCGGCCACGCATATAGGGGTCGACGGACATCCAGGTATTTTTTACTAGAACTTCTCCTTCTCTTGGATCGGGAAGCGCCGTTGAATGAAGCTCAAAGTTATCTGTTGTTGGCGTGCCCTCTGGGCGGGATGCAAGATGGATCTGTTGGCTGTTCATTCTCAATCCTTATCAGTTCTGTTTGATACGATCTAACTGGTTTGATAGTTGTCGTATTCGTTGCTGCATAAAACATTTGCGCGCAAACTATTTGTCTATTAACTTACTGATAGCGACGAAAAGATGCAATAGCTTTGTGGGAAAATAATTTGTGCGCAATGTATTTTGTTCTTCAATGTTTCTGTTATCATCGCAGTGAAATCGATAAATTAACTCGGATCTTAGTATGGCCCATAAGCTTTCTGACAATGTGTGTTTTGCCTTGTATACCGCCTCGAATGCGTTGGTCAGGGCTTATCGCCCGTTGCTGGACGAATTTGATTTGACCTATCCGCAATACATTGTGATGCAGGCACTTTGGTATAACGATGGGGTAAGCCTCAAAGAGGTCTCTATCAGTACCCAGTTAGATTCGGGCACATTAACGCCGATAGTGAAGCGTCTTGAGGCGAAAGCGCTATTGACTCGCAAAGTCTCGGCTGAGGATGAGAGAAAAAAAGTCATTTCATTGACCCGTGAAGGCCTTGCCCTGCGAGATAAAGCCAAAGATCTAAAGGCACAGTTAGAGGCAAAATCCAGTATGAAGGCCGAAGATGTGGAGTTGCTGCGTAAACTGTGTTTGGAACTGGCAAATAATCTGTCTTAATTTGTCGGCAATTCAGCGGTTCATTTAACCGCTAGCCATGACATAACCAGTAATTATTGCCACAATACGATTCATGTTGTTGAATTAAATACTTGTCATGTCTATCTCATTGCCTATTGACTCGCTCAAAGCCGAGTTCCTTGCCTCTCTTGAACAATCCCACCTTGTCGTTTCGGCAGAAACTGGCTCGGGTAAATCGACTCGACTTCCTATTTGGGCTGCTACGTGCGGACGTGTTTTAGTGGTCGAACCCCGAAGGGTCGCTTGCCGCTCCTTGGCTGAATTTGTTGCCAGTGAAAGGGAGGAGAAAATCGGTAAGTCGGTAGGTTATGCTATCCGCTTTGAGAATTTCTTTTCAGATGACACACAAGTTGTGTTTGTCACGCCTGGTGTCGCTTTGCGTTGGTTGAGCGAAGACGGGCTAGCAAGCTTTACCACGGTAATTATTGATGAGTTCCACGAAAGGCGTTGGGATACCGATTTGCTGTTGGCGATGCTCAAGCAGGAAAACAACCACCGGTTAGTGGTGACTTCCGCAACCTTGGACAGCGAGCGACTGGCGATTTACCTTCAAGGGGAATGTCTGCGGGCGGAAGGGCGCAACTTTCAAGTTGCCGTTGAGCATATAGCGACCGATAGCCGAAACATGCCGGATATTCGTGATCTTGAAAAGAAGGTCAAAGAGACTGTGGTGACTCGGTATGAGCAGCATCAAGATATCTTGGTGTTTTTGCCGGGACGAAAGGAAATCGCTCAATGTTTATCGACATTGAAGCAGGCCCTACGGGATAAAATTGAACTGGGTATGATAGACATCATTCCTTTACATGCATCTGTCAGTGATGATGAGCGTCATCGTGCGCTGACCGAAAGTGATAAACAGCGAATTATTCTGGCTACCAATGTTGCGGAGACCTCGCTGACCATCCCCGGCGTGACCTTGATTATTGATACTGGCCTAGAGCGCCGAACTCACCAGCGAAACGGGCGAACGGTGCTAGGGTTGCATGCCATCTCCCAGACCAGCGCCGAACAGCGCAAAGGCCGGGCGGGGCGGGTGACTGACGGTACGTGCATTAGACTGTATGGCAAGGCAGCACCGCTTGAGTTTATTACACCGCCAGAAATGCAACGTGAAGAACTCGTCGAACCTATGCTTGCTGCGGCTTGCTGTGGCTACCCGTTCGAGACACTGAGTTTTGTTGATACGGTGCCTGAAAAGTCTTTATTGCTTGCTAAGGATAAACTCATCCAGATGCAGGCAATAGATAATGACGGGGCGGCCACAGAGCATGGTCAAATCTTATATCCGCTACCCATTGATACGCTGTTTGCCCATCTGATCACGGCGATGCCTGATAAAGCCAGTCGAGAAGCCATGGTCGATCTTGCTGCCTCGCTGAGTGTGTATCAGCGGATTTGGCAGATGCCGTCGGGTGAAGAAGCCCGTGAAAAACTGACTCAATGGGAGCCAAAGCACTGTGACGCGATGGCTCTAATTAAGCTGTTACGCGGTAGTGAGCCGGAATGGCTAACGTTTGACAAAGATGTGTTGGCTGAAGCGAAAATGCTATCTGAGCAGATGCGTGAGGCCCTTGGATTGCCAGCACTTGAAGTGGCGTCTTCGGTAAAAAGAGGTGCATGGCTGACGGCAGTAATGAAAGCCGCACCTGAATTGGTTTTTGTCTGTCGTCAGAAAAGGCGGCAGGCATTAGGCAATGGATTTAGTGAAGTTAGTACTGGTCGTGAGAGTCGCTTTCCTGAAAATGCCGAAGCTGCCATCGTGTTTGATCAATTTGCGTTGCCAGGCAAAGGGGTTAAACAAAATTTGGTGTTGGCTACATGTATGGCACCAATCACTTTTGATTTGATGAATCAACTAGAGATGGGGGAAGCGAGCTTCGGCGAAACGCGTGTGTCGGATGAAGGTTGCCTGGTTGAAAAACAGCAGGTGTATGCCGGACGTGTGATTAAATCTGACTGGGTGGTACCGGAAGGGGCCTCTGCTCATGATACATTTGTCGATATGATTCTGGCGGGTTCAATTTTACCGGGCTTGAGCGAGAAAATTACAGCGGATATCCATCAATGGAATTTGTACTTGGCTATGGGTAAATACCAATCTGATGTGTGTACTCGTGCTGCACAGCCTGTGGAAGTTCGTCAGTGGCTTAGTGAGCAGATAGAAGCGCTAGGGGTTGAATCAGCTGAAGACTTCGAGTTATTCACGACTGATGACTTCATGTTTAATGGTATACCTGATTGGGAGCGCCCCGATTTTGACCAAGCCTATCCTTACAGGGTTTCGCTGACCGATCTCACCATGCGGATTGAATACCATATAGCTCGAAAACTGGTATTGGCCGTCCATGAAAGCGGGAATCGTAAAGCCGATCCCAAGCGCTGGGAACTGCCACGCTGGCAAGGGTGGAAGGTACAATACCGTAAAGCCAGTCGGACGATTGATGTGAGGTAGTAAGGTTAGTCTATGGTACGGGGCAATCTGTAGCGAGATCGCTAGATGCTACGACTAAGTTGAGTCATTGCTTGCTGTATAAACCTGAAGCTGCCTATGGAAATTGGGCAGCTTGGTTTTCTCTATATTTAAGATTAACTGTTGTTTTTCAATTTGCTTTTCACGTTTTGCATGAATGTCTTGAAGTGCGGGAAGAAATCTACAAATACAGGGTGCTTGCGGTCTTGCATCATCGCAGGACCAAGTAGACGCAATGCAACACCAACACGGGTAGACGTCTGTTCATCTAAGCCGCTGCCTTGCTTTAGCTTTTCAACAATAGCAAACATATCTTCTCGGTCTTGCATTTCAAACTGCAACGTTTGCTGGCTGCTTTCATTTTCAGTATTGGTGCGTTCGATAGTAATACGGTAGTGGTTTGGCTGTTTCATGTTTCTCTCCAGATTTATCAATGCTTCATTTGCCATTTTATTCAATGGAATAGCTTAGCTTTTTAGAAAGCGTTCGATTTTCGGTTTAATTGTTAATGAGATCAAAGTGATCAACGTTAGGCCAATAGGCAGGGCTGCAAAAAAACCTTGTAGCCAACTATGGGTAAACTGATTTAAGTCGCTAAAACCAATGTTATTCGCGGTCGTTGTAAAGGCCATAATTGACTCCATAATTACGGCCATATTCAAACCTACGACGAGGTTTCGTTTATGCTCGCTGGCATTCGGCATCAGCTTGGTAACGAGTTTGGTGACCAATGTCATCATGACCATCCCGACTGGCATCATTACCAGGACAGTTTTAAGAAATGAAGTTAGCCAGTCTATTAAGAATGTGTCGGTGAAACCGACGTTCATGTATGTCATTACTCCAGTCAAAGTGCCTCCCATCAAGGTCATCATTCCTAGCACGACCAGTATCTTGTAGATCAAAGGTGTCTTCGTTTGAGTGGGTAATGGGGCTGTCATTGTTGCTTCTGCAGTCATCTAATTCTCCAGACTTGAATTTGCTTTCAATTAAGTTGATAATGTCAACTATAGTGTTTTGGTTGATAAAGTCAACTATATTTCGTTTAAGGATACCTGGATGTCAGAGTCAAAGTCACTAGAAAGCGTGTTTCACTTAGTCCATATGCTAAAGCGCCACATGCATGAACATATTGAGCAACTGGATTTGAGCATTACGCCTATGCATATGCGTGTACTGAAAATTATCAAGAAAAAACAAATATGTACTGCTGTTGATATTGCTCATTTCTTAAATCGCGACAAAGCTCAGGTGACCCGTTTGCTCAATGAACTGATTAAGCAGAGCTTGATCGAAAAAGTGCCAAATCCAGAAGATAAACGCAGCCAATGTTTGTTGGTTACTAGTGAAGGCGCTGAGATTTTGGCGAACCTGGCCATTATTGATGGTCAGATGAATGAGAGAATGATGAAAGGGATCAGTAACGAAGAGCTGAAAGAATTTGAGCGCATTACAGGCTTGATGGCTGAGAATCTAGCATAAGTTGAATTCGAATAGATATTGACATTACTTTACCTAAAAAAACGTTGCTTTAAATAAATTAATGTACACTGTTCATAACAGAACAAGAGGTCCGTTATGAATTTACATCCGTATGCTAAAAAAAGTGGTTTAAATCCACATACAGTGAAATCAATTGTTACAGCCGTTGTTATTGTATGTGGCTTGGGCATGTCTTCGGGAGTTGAAGCAAAAAAGCATAACCACAACTCTAACAATAAAAGCAATAAGGTTACCGTTGTGAAGAAGGCTCCAGCAAAAAAGACGCCGACAAAGGTCGTTGTTGTAAATAAAAGATCGGCTCCATCACATAAACATTATAAAAGAAACAGTTTGCCTAAGATCGCAACATTTGCGGTTATTTCGGGAGTAAGTTACGCGATCGTTGATAATTTTTACTATAAACGTCAGGGTGATAGCTATATTCATGTGGATAATCCACGTAGATAGTGCAATAGAGACAGAAGTCAGATATCTCTAACTTCTGGCTGGCATTACGAGGTTAAAAAAGAACTTCTACAATGATGTTGTGTTTTCCATATCTTATCGTAGATTCTTTACCTGCTAACTTATGTTGTTGGCAGTAGAGTAGGTATGATCTCTGCTAACTTTGTTGCAAACTTCTGATGCTGGTCAACTTGCCAATGAATACCTTCTCGTTCACATGGGGTGATGAAGGTTGCTGCATCTAGAAAATGGCAGCCTAATTCTTTTGAGCGTAGCGCATAGTAATGAGAAAGCTCTTTCGACTTCGTTTCAGCATTAGTAAAGCCTTCTTTTAATGGGTCCACTTCGTATACATGAGCGGGAGAAACCAACAAAACTTCAGGTGCTTTTGGCATAAATGAATGCTTAAAGTTCTGTATGACCTGAACTAAACGTGCAGCACCTTTGGATATATCACTGGCGGTGACATTGAAGCGAGACTTCAAATCATTAGTACCCAGTAAAATTACAACAAGATCAGGATGGTGGCTCTCAAGACAAGGTAAAAGGTAATCGAGTCTTTTTTTACCTAGTTCAATATTTGAAATATAATAATACAAAACGCTTTGGCCGCTGTCACTCTCTTCTAGTTCACTAGTACTTCAAATGGATATTTAAAGATATTTTATGATTAGGTGTTAGTTGTTCTTCAAGCTTTTCTGCACTGCTAATTTCGCACGAATAAATTCGGAGTGGTCGACATAGATCAGTTCGGCAACTTGGCGGATCACCGCTTCTTCCATTGGATCCAACACACCATCGGCATAGGCAACTTGCCACATCGCTTCGATAAGTTCATATCGCTGCTCGGGCTCTAAGGTGCGTAGCTTACTGGTGAAGTCGTATAACGATATGGACGATTTGCTTTGCAGTAGTGCTTTTTCCAGCAATGCATCTGCATTCTCTTCACTGATATCAAGCAAATAAACAAGCTGGTGGCGCTTGGCTTGAATTTCTCTTGGGTCGTCACGGTGATCAGCATTTGATACTTCGCATAGCAAACATGCCATTGAAAGGTGGAGAGTCGGGGTATCGACAGCGCCGCCATCAGTTCCTTCATTCATGACTTGGCGGAAAATTGTACGCAATTGTTTGAACATGCTGAGCCTCAAGTTTCATTTCTATTAAGTATATGACTCTTTAGATAGGCTTGGAGTTCCTTACGCGCTGTTTAGTTGGATGTTTAGTCAGCAGTTATTCAACAATAATGGCCTGAGAGAGGGGCTGGAATGACTGAAAAATAGCAGCCTGGAGTTTTGGCTCCGGACTGCAATCATTCTTCAGTAATGGTGATTAGAAACGGGCGTTGATAATCGGGAATACAGGGACATCTTTGCTGATGAAAGTACCAGATTTGTCATAGTTGATTAGACCAATCTGAATACCTTTCTCAATGCGGTCAGTGGCGTTGATGAAACCAAGCTGAAGACCGTTTAGGCTACCTGCATAGTTCAGCGCACCAAATTGAAGGCCGGTGAATTGGCTGCCTGTGTAGTTGGTAAAACCAAAGTCAGCGCCTGCTGCTGTGTTGTCGTTCCAGTTAGCAAGACCAAACTTTACACCCGTAGAATCGCCAGTAACACGGTTGGCACCAAACAGAATACCGAAGCTCAGACCTTTGAAAGTCTGAGATTCAGCCAAACCTAGCATTGGAAGCTGGAAACCTGTTACCGATGGAGTTTGTCCATATAAAAGAGAAGCGCGGAAACCGTGAACATTACCGTCAGGCAGGTTATTGCCTGGTACGGATAGCTGTACAGGCTGGTTAGCAAAAGCAGGTGATGCCATTACGGCTGCAAGCGCAAGGCTAACGAGTGTTTTTTTCATTATTTTTACTCTATGTATGAAGTTGCGACAAAATAATACATGAAGACATAAAACTGCTGCAAATTATGTCACATATTTATCAAAAAATTGGGCTGCAATTCTCGTATGCCGCAAATCGACAGATTTGTGGTAGAATTCGGACAATTTTTTGAAATACCCAGCTGAAATATCAGGAATTCCATTGACTCAGTCGAATACTCCTCAGGCTAACGTTTTAAACAACGAAAAAACACTTAAAGCCGCGATTAAAGATTGCATGATTCGCGATCAGTTTCGTTTGCACAAGCGTGTGCAAGGTGCGGCCAGAATCAAGAAAGAGCAGGCAAAGCATGCCGTGTTTGACGAAATTGCACTAGACATTGCCAAGTCGATGCAAACCGTTGAAATGCGTACTACCCAGCGCCCGAAAATCTCTTACCCAGAGTTGTTACCGGTCAGCCAGAAAAAAGACCAAATTGCCGAAGCGATCAAGAATAATCAGGTCGTCATTGTGGCTGGTGAAACCGGTTCGGGTAAAACGACCCAGCTTCCAAAAATTTGTCTGGAACTTGGGCTTGGCACCAAGGGCATGATTGGCCATACCCAGCCCCGTCGATTGGCGGCGCGCTCGGTAGCGAGTCGTATCGCTGAAGAGCTTCAATGTGAATTGGGCTCGTATGTTGGTTATAAGGTTCGATTCAACGATAAAGTGTCGGATCGCAGTCAGGTCAAGCTAATGACCGACGGTATATTGCTGGCCGAAATACAAAACGATCGCTTCTTAAGCCAATATGACACCATCATTATCGATGAGGCTCACGAACGTAGCCTTAATATCGATTTTATTATGGGCTACTTGCGAGAATTGTTGCCAAAGCGCCCTGATTTAAAAGTCATTATTACATCGGCAACCATTGATCCTGAGCGTTTCTCCAAGCACTTCTTTAATGCGCCGATCATTGAAGTGTCAGGCCGTACTTATCCTGTAGATGTACGCTATCGCCCAGTATCGGAAGACAGCGAAGATAACGACCGCGATCAGCTTCAGGCTATTTTCGACGCGGTTGATGAGCTTTGTGATGAAGGTTTAGGTGACATTCTAATCTTCATGAACGGTGAACGGGAAATCCGCGATACTGCCGATGCGCTGGAGAAGCGAAACCTGCGCGACACCGAGATATTGCCTCTATATGCCCGATTGTCGGCGGGAGAGCAGAACCGTGTGTTCCAGTCTCATGCTGGCCGCCGTATCGTACTGTCGACTAACGTTGCCGAAACCTCGTTGACGGTGCCGGGCATCCGATATGTTATCGACCCAGGTACTGCGCGCATCAGTCGTTATAGTTATCGAACTAAAGTACAGCGTCTTCCTATCGAGCCTGTTTCACAAGCGAGTGCTAATCAGCGTAAAGGTCGATGTGGCCGTGTGGCAGAAGGTATCTGTATTCGTCTGTACTCGGAAGAAGACTTCCTGTCTCGCCCTGAGTTTACAGACCCAGAAATTCTGCGTACTAATCTAGCATCTGTTATTTTGCAGATGACCGCGATTGGTCTTGGTGATATCCAAGCCTTCCCATTTGTTGAAGCGCCAGATAACCGCAATATCCAAGATGGTATCCGCCTGCTTGAAGAACTGGGTGCGATTAACCCCAAGGCAAAAGATCCGCGTAAGCGCTTGTCAGTGATTGGTCGCCAGTTAGCCCGTTTGCCAATTGACCCTCGGCTTGCCCGTATGGTGTTGGAAGCACCAAAGAACGGATCATTGCGTGAAGTAATGATCATTGCTTGTGCACTGTCTATCCAAGACCCGCGTGAGCGACCATCGGATAAAAAACAAGCGTCAGATGAAAAGCACCGTCGATTCAATGATAAAGAGTCGGATTTTGTGACATTTGTTAACTTGTGGGATTACATTCAAGAGCAGCAAAAAGCGCTGTCTGGTAATCAGTTCCGTCGCCAGTGTAAGAAAGATTACCTCAACTACATGCGTGTACGTGAGTGGCAGGATATCTACTTCCAAGTTAGCCAAGTCGTCAAAGAGCTTGAATTTCGGATCAATGAACAAGAAGCAAGCTACCAAGGTATTCATACTGCAATTCTTGCCGGTATGCTTTCTCATATTGGTCTAAAAGATCAGGAGAAGAATGAATACCAAGGTGCTCGCAATGCACGGTTCAATATCTTCCCGGGTTCAGGCATTTTCAAGAAGCAGCCGAAGTGGGTTATGGTCGCCGAGTTGGTGGAAACATCACGCTTATGGGGCCGTATTGCGGCTAAGATCCAGCCTGAATGGGTTGAACCGCTAGCAGAGCACTTGTTGAAACGTAGTTACAGTGAGCCTCACTGGGAGAAGAAGCAGGCATCTGTCGCTGCCTTCGAAAAAGTGACGATTTATGGCATTCCGGTAGTTGCCAAGCGGAAAGTCAATTACGGTCAAATTGATCCAGTGATTTCTCGTGAGTTGTTTATCCGCTCGGCCTTGGTCGAGGGAGATTGGGACACCAAGCACAAGTTCTATCAGCAGAACCGTAAGCTGTTGCGTGAAGTTGAAGAGCTCGAACATAAGTCTCGTCGCCGCGATATCCTGATCGACGATGATGAGCTGTTCAATTTCTATGATCAGCGTATTGAGCATACGGTGGTCTCTGGCCGTCATTTCGATGCTTGGTGGAAGAAAGCATCGCGTGAAAATGCCGAGCTGCTTAACTTTGAACGTGAAATGCTGTTCAAAGGCGATGCTAGCCATGTCACCGATCTGGATTATCCGAACTTCTGGCATCAGGGTAACTTGAAACTTAAGTTGAGCTACCAGTTTGAGCCTGGCGAAGACAGTGACGGTGTAACAGTGCATGTACCGTTGCCTATCCTAAACCAAGTTGAACCCGATGGTTTTGACTGGCAGATCCCAGGCTTGCGTCAGGAGCTGGTGGTGTCGCTAATTAAATCGTTACCAAAACCGGTACGTCGTAACTTTGTACCAGCGCCGAACTATGCTGATGCGTTTTTGTCCCGTGCAGAAGCGATGGCGATGCCGCTGCTAGATTCGATGGAAAAAGAGCTCAAGCGTATTTCTGGTGTGACGGTATTGCGTGATGACTGGAACCTTGAGCAGGTACCGGATCATTTGAAGATCACTTATCGTGTTGTGGATCATCGCAACCGTAAGCTGCGTGAGAGCAAAGATCTCTACAGCTTGAAAGACGGTTTGAAAGAGAAGGTACAAGAAACGCTATCGAAAGTGGCTGATGATGATATCGAGCAGGAAGGCCTGAAGACCTGGAGCTTTGGCCAGTTACCTGAACGCTATCAGCAAAAACGCGGCGGTTTTGAAGTGAAAGCTTACCCTGCAATCGTTGATAACAAAGACTCGGTTGGTATCAAACTGTTTGAGACCGAAGAAGAGCAGCGTACGGCGATGCAGCAAGGCCAACGCCGATTGGTACTGCTCAATGTACCGTCACCGATTAAATACCTACATGCTAACTTACCGAACAAGTCGAAGCTGGGTCTGTACTTTAACCCATACGGGCGAGTAATGGATCTGATTGATGACTGTATCGCTTGTGGTATCGATAAATTGATCGATGAAAAGGGCGGCATTGTTTGGCAACCTGAAGCGTTCGAAGTGTTGAAAGAGCATGTACGTGGAGAGCTCGGTGATACGGTAGTGGATATCGCCAAGCAGGTTGAAGAGATCCTAACCACAGCATTCAATATCAACAAGAAGCTGAAAGGCCGTGTTGATCTATCGATGGCCTTTGCGCTGTCAGACATTAAGGCGCAAATCGAAAGCTTGATTTTCAAAGGCTTTGCGACGGAATGTGGTTGGAAAAAGCTGCCTGATATTCTTCGTTATATGCGAGCCATTGAGCGCCGCATGGAAAAGCTGCCAATCGATCCGAATAAAGACCGCATGCATATTCTGAAGATCGAATCAGTCGTCTCTGATTATAAAGAGCTGCTTAATAAGATCCCGAAAGGCCAGCCTGTCCCTGAGAAGGTGAAAGAGATCCGCTGGATGATTGAAGAGCTTCGTGTGAGTTACTTTGCTCAGCAGTTGGGTACACCATATCCGGTGTCTGATAAGCGCGTTCGCAATGCGATTAACGATTGTTAATGTAGTCTGATTCTTCAATTTTATATAAATAGCAACCTAAGTAATTGGGTTGCTTTTTTTTATCTAAATTTTGCTCTTAACAATTCTCATTTATAGATTTGTTTGACTAGCTTCAAATATTCCAAAAAGCGCATATTTGCTCGTGTTAGTGACCACCATACCACTTTATGGTTATGCCTTTCGTTGCTGATAAATCAGTTGATATTAGTCAATAATTACATTATTACTCGCCGTAATCTGGTTACAGAAATTAACATAATTAAGGCGGTGGCAATGGATAGTCATAAATTTAATGCCTTCATGAAGGGATTGTCTCGTAGGCAGTTTCTTGGGCATTCGGCCAAGGCTGGGGGAATGGCGGCAATTGCTGCGAGTATCCCACTTCCTTTCTCTAAAACAGCACAAGCACAGACTGCAGCGAAAGAGACCAAAGAAACGATCTCTTACAGTGCCTGCTTGGTCAACTGCGGTAGTCGTTGCCCACTCAAAGTCCATACCAAAGATGGCGTTGTGACTCAAATATCCACTGAAAGTGGAATTGATGACGCGGTTTGGGGGCAGCATCAGATCCGTCCTTGCCTGCGTGGTCGTTCAGTTAAATGGAAAACCTACAGTCCAGATCGTTTGAAATACCCCATGAAGCGCGTCGGAAAACGTGGCGAAGGAAAGTTTCAACGTATCAGTTGGGACGAAGCCACCACCATCATTGCTGATAAGCTGAAATACACCATTGAACAGTACGGTAATGAAGCTATTTATTATCAGTATGGTTCTGGTTCAACAGGCGCTAATTTACTCGGCCGAAATGCCAACAAGCGCTTTTTGAATACGATTGGTGGTTTCTTGGAGCAGCACGGGACTTATTCGACCGCGCAGATATCAACGGTTGAGCCTTACGTTTACGGTAGTGGCCAAGGAAGTTTGATATCAAATATTGCCCATTCTGATTTGGTTGTGATGTTCTGCCAGAACTTGGCAGAAACTCGGATGTCGGGTGGCGGTCAGATTGCAGAAACCTTTGAAGCACTGAAACGAAGTAATGCCAAAGTCATCATTATTGATCCGCGGATGTCGGATAGTAGTATTGCCTTTGATGCCGAATGGATACCAATCAAACCAGGAACAGATGCTGCTTTGGTTGCCGCGTTAGGCCATACCTTGATCACTGAAGAGCTGGCGGATGATGAGTTTATCAATCGCTATAGTGTGGGTTGGGATGCCAGCACATTACCGGAATCAGCACCAAAGAATGCTTCATACAAAGATTACATCATGGGTAAAGGGCCTGACGGTATTGAAAAAACACCGGAGTGGGCGAGTCAAATCTGTGGTATTTCACCAGTCAGGATCAAGCAATTAGCCAGGGAAATGTCGGGAGCAAAAGCGGCTTGGATTTCACAAGGCTGGGGTTTGCAGCGTACCGCCAATGGTGAGCAATCAGCGCGAGCGATTATGATGTTACCGGTGATGACCAAGCAGTTCGGTAAGTTGGGTACCAACACTGGTAACTGGGGTAGCAGTGTGAAATATGCTGTTCCTGGGTTTGCCACGGCGAACCCGGTTAAGACATCGATCCCTTGCTTTCTGTGGACGGATGCAATCACGCGCGGCACAGAAATGACGGCTAAAAACAGTTTCATCCGCAATAAGGACAAGCTGGATACAAACATCAAGTTCTTGTGGCATTTCGCTAGTAATACCACAATGAACCAGCATTCTGATCTCAATAAAACCCATGAGATCCTGCAAGATGAATCTATGTGTGAATTTATCATGGTGTGGGATCATCATATGACCCCGTCAGCGCGTTATGCCGATATTTTGTTGCCGGATGTCACCACCTTGGAAACCAGTGATCTGATTGATAACTCCTACGCGACAGGGGCTTACCATTATGTAACCCGACTCCAGCCAGCAATTGAACCCCTGTGGGATAACCGTCCGACTTACGATGTATTAGCGGATATTGCCAAGAAAATGGGGACTCATGACGCCTTTACTGAAGGTCGTACCTACGAAGAGTGGATAGCGCATAGCTATGAGGGGCTGCGTAAAGCAAATCCACATTTACCAGAGTATGCCAAAACTGATGGAATGGGTGTCATCGACCGTAAGCTGGCAAAGAGTGAAGATCATATCGCGCTCAAAGCGTTCCGAGAAGACCCTGATTCACACCCGCTCAAAACGCCATCAGGTAAAATAGAAATGTACTCAGAGCGGTTGGCGACCATTGCCCAGACATGGGAGCTACCAGAAGGCGATAAAATTACTGCGGTGGCTGAATATTGCGAGGGCTTCGAAGGGCTGGGTGATCCAGAACGAATGAAACAATTCCCGCTACAGATGACAGGTTTCCACACCAAAGGTCGAACCCACTCAACCTACCATAATGTTCCTCAGCTTCGTGAAGCGGTACGTGACGAAGTATGGATGAATCCGGTTGATGCACAATCGAGAGGTTTGATCCAGGGGGATCGTGTTGTTGTCTTCAATGATCGTGGTCAAATCCATATGCCTGTGAAAGTCACCGCACGGATCATTCCGGGTGTTGTTGCTGTTCCACAAGGGGCGTGGTACCAGCCCAATGCAAAAGGTATAGATGTCGGAGGGTGTATTAATACATTAACGACACAGCGGCCTTCTCCTTTGGCAAAAGGAAATCCGCAGCATTCTAACTTAGTGGAAATCCAAAAGGCTTAGGGGGTGAGTAATGGCGCAATATGGATTTTATATTAATTCGGCAAAGTGCACCGGTTGCAAAACGTGTTTGGTGAGCTGCAAAGACAAGAAAGATTTGGATGTTGGCCCTAAGCTACGGCGTGTGTATGAATACGGTGGTGGTACTTGGGTGCAAAGGGAGGGGCTGTGGCAACATGATGTCTATAGCTACTATGTTTCGATCGCTTGTAATCATTGCGATGAGCCAGCCTGCGTCCAAGGCTGCCCCACTGGTGCGATGGCTAAACGGGAAAAAGATGGATTGGTCGTTGTGGATCAAGACCAGTGTGTAGGGTGTCGGTATTGTGAAATGCGCTGCCCTTACGGTGCGCCTCAGTTTGATGCTGAAAAGAAAGTCATGAGCAAATGCGATGGCTGTTTTGATCTGCTAGAGCAGGGTAAATCTCCTGTATGCGTGGAGGCGTGTCCGCAACGGGCGATTGAGTTTGGTCCGATTGCCGAATTAAGGCAGAAGTACGGCCAATTGAATGAGATAGCTCCTTTACCGAATGCGAGTTTAACCAAGCCCAATCTGGTTATTCATCCGCATTCCAACGCAAGGCCAAGTGGCGATAAAGCGGGCGCAATTCAAAATAGGGCGGAGGTGTAACTATGCATGAATTACCTTTGGTATTTTTTACCGTATTGGCCCAAGCAGCCGCAGGTGCTTATTTGATATTGCTATTGAGTCAGCCTTTCAATGGCATGAATGAGCGAAAGCTGTCCATTGGCATCTTGGTTTCAATGGTGCTGTTGTCTGTCGGGATGTTGGTTGGTATGTTCCACCTTGGTATGCCAGTTCGAGCCTTGAACCTTCTTGCTGGGGTCGGGCGTTCACCAATGAGCAATGAAATTTTGCTCGGTGGGGCATTTGCAGGTCTTGGTATATTGGTCGGTTTGGCTGGCTTTTACGATAAAGGCACACCGGGGCAGCGAAAAGCGCTGCGATGGGCTACCGCTATTTTTGCTATTGCTTTTGTAGCGACTATTCCCAAGGTATATCAATTAAGCACTGTTGCTGCATGGGATACGTCGCATACCACCATTCAAATGCTGACATCAGCCTTTGTAACTGGTGGCGCATTAGCGGCAGTACTGGGTGCATTTCGTCACGGTGTCGCTGTGTCTATTGCCGCCGTTTTTGTCACGTTAGCCCTGCGGTTTGACTATATTACGTTTGTCACTGGCGTAGAACCGACACTTGCCGCTGAGCAAAGCAGCCTTTGGGTATTGCAAGCAATAGCGTTATTGATTGGTGGCGCTGTGGCACTGTTTGCACTATTGAAACAGAAATCGGCTCAGCCGATCCTACTGTCAGTGTGTGGTTTGGTGATGATCGGTGAATTGATCGGTCGAGTGAGTTTTTATAACTTGTGGTCGATAACTATGTAATGATTGGAGCGTTATAACGTTATAGCGTTAGGTTAAAAACAGGCCAAGGTGAAAACCTTGGCCTGTTTTTGTGATTGTAGATTAGCTGTGTATTATCGCGTAACTAACTTATCGGTTACAAAGGGACGGTTTCTTGCCAATAACCAGAGCGAGCCACCTACGATACCAACGGTCAGTTGAATGATACCAAGGTTTTCTATCAAAGACTCTGGACGGATGGACACCAAGACCATACCAAGTGAACCACAAAGCATGCCGCAGAATTGTATCAATGCCACTGCGGATCCAGTATCGTGATCTTGTTGGTTAAGCATCAAATTGGTGCCTGGCACTCGCATGGTGATCACCATTAACGTTGCTGGAGCGACAATACATGCAAATACGATAGGTGAAATATGACCGATGGTTATGGTTAACAGACCTACCGTGGCAAGTAGGAAGAAGCATAAAGTAATAATTTTCTGCACCGGTATTCGACGTGATAGCTTCATATATATTGAGGGGCCAAATGAAGCACACAACGCATTGAAAGCAAAGGCGTAACTAAATTGC
The DNA here is from genome assembly GCF_024357955.1 of Photobacterium pectinilyticum. Classification (GTDB taxonomy): domain Bacteria; phylum Pseudomonadota; class Gammaproteobacteria; order Enterobacterales; family Vibrionaceae; genus Photobacterium; species Photobacterium pectinilyticum. The sequence continues at coordinate 18,028 of NZ_JANEYT010000027.1, read as the reverse complement.
TGCTCAGTAAGACCAAAGCCATTGATATAGATATAAGAGCCGGCAGCAAGAAATGCCATCATGGCAATGGGAGTGATGGAGAAAATAACGAGCAATGCGACGAACCTTGGGTTTTTCAACACCACTCCCAGTCTGCCCCAAGAGCGAAGTATTGAGCCGTCGTATTTTGTTTCGAGTGTTTCTTTGTAGCAGAATGCTAAAACAGAGGCGAAGACACCAAAAACGGCAAGTGTCACGAACATCATTCGCCAGGACGCAATTTTAAGCAAAAAGGCACCAAGAACAGGGGCGACCATAGGGGCGATGATCACCAACGACATAATTGTAGCCATGATTTTTTCACGCTGAAGCCCATCAAAGAGATCTTTGACGATAGCCGTCGCAACAACTGTGATCGCACTGCCGGAAAATGCTTGGAGTACCCGTGCACCAATCAGTTGCTCTATACTCCCCGTCATTGCGCAAAGAATACTGGCGATTATGTAACCGCTAATACCGATAAATAAAATAGGCTTACGGCCAAACTTTTCGCTTAACGGTCCCCAAAAAAGTAGACCAACAGCATAAGTGATGAAGTAGCTGCTGAGCGTTAAGTTGACCATCGACTGATCGGTATTGAACACATTGACCATTTGCGGCAGTGCCGGCAAGTATAAATCAATGGTGAGTGGCGGAAAGGCACTGATAATCACAAGGAAAAATAGTGTTCCATTTTTCCCCAGTATCGGTTGGGATTTTTTCAAGTTGATGCTCTCAATGTTTCACCGACAAAAGCATGTCAGTAAGATGGATTCGTACGTATTGAATTCGACAAAGCGAAATTTGGTTGATTATATCAACTATGTGCTGCTGTGTGTTGATGTCAATCAACCGAGGGAAGGATCATTATTTTGTGAATATACTTCTCATACTGGGGTGTACACTTTTTAACTCAGTGATTATTTAGCGTATAAAAAACGGAGCAAATGCTCCGTTTTTTGATGTTTAGCTGGTGACGATTAACGCTCCCAGTACGCTTCTTCTAGGCAGTCTTCACGCTCTGGCAGGCCACGAGATAGGCGAGGGGCGTGTTGGGTCAATACTTCATAGCTGACGCGGTTTGAGTATTGGCAGATCTGAGAGAAAGAAGAGTAACTTAAAAACTCACCGATATGCTTGCCTGAATTTGGTACGTTTGCCTTGTGGAAACGGTTGGCTGACATATCATGTAGCAGTGCAGACAATGCTGCATCACCGGCACCGTTGGTGTTTTTAATTTCCACAGGGCCGCCAAGATAAGGCGAAATGTGTGAATAAACACGGATTGGATTTGCACACGAGTCTTTCTTCATTGGGCGGCTGAATTCGTATTTGTTGAAATCAGCAATACGGCCAGGAAGAAGTGGCAATGTTGATTCGCGCTTAAGCTCTTCATCGGTATAACCGGCCATGTAAAGGCCGACAGGGCCTGCTGTACACAAAACAAGGTCTACCCACTCAAGTGCTTTATCAGCGGCAATGAGTGGATCTTTTTCGCCAGTTAGCGCTTCAGCTTCCTCTTCGTTCATCGCTACACAGGTAACGTGTTCTTTTAGGAAGTCAATCCACCAATCCTGCATGCCTTCAATAACGTATTTAGTACCTAGGGTCAGCACAACAGGTACATTGTTTTTCTTAGCGTGCTCGATAGCTTTAAGTGCCGACTCTTTCATCGGGTCGCCAGGTTTGCCACGAACCAAGTAAGAAGAGAGAACAAGCGCTGAAGCATTCTCAAATGCACTTTCTGGCACGAATTCTGGCTTAAGCTGGTTCATTTCCCCTTCGTTGATCGCAAAAGTGCGTTCACCGTCTTCGGTAATAAGGGTGTAGCAGCGACCAATAGGGCCTTCAACGGGTTGTAAGAAATCTAGGTCCATTCGGCTAGAGGTATTACAAAGATAGCGGTAAGCGTAAGATCCAATCTTTAGATCCTGGCTCATTACGCCAAGAAGAATAGATTTGTCATCAGCAAGAACAGAATAGTTATGAAGGGTATTACCAATGGTATCACCAGGGTATTCATGACTGATAAGATTGCGTTCTTTGAGCTCTTGGTAAAGTAATTCAGCTTTCTCTTCTTCAAGAACAAGTGAATGACCTTTACTTAGATTGTGACGAGCCAAGAAATCATCATCGATACGCGCTTCGATATCTACGATAGTTTGGCCAACACCAACAAGGTGAGTACGAGATAGCGGATTTTCTTGCTGGATTTGAGCTACTAATGGATCGCGGGCATTGACTGGAAAGTAATGCTTGGATTTACGCTGACCAGGGAATTTCATGTTTGAAGGCTATCGGTTAAAGGGGATTTTGTTTCATTGTATCATAAAAACGAGATTTACATCCCACTTCATGACGTTGAGGTGATATTTTGAGGTTGGTTGCTGTTTTTTTGTTCGGAGGGAAATAAAAAAACAGCCGCAATATGGGCTGTTTCTTTTAAAACTAAAGATAGTTGTACCTTAGTGTTCATATAGCCCCAAGTCGCTATAGCTACCAAGTTACTTGGATGCAGCGCATTTTAAGTGAAAGTAGGGGCTTTTAGGGCGACTCGTTGGTTATGAAAGCAGTTTTGGTTTGAACGCTTTCTCGCCAGCAACAGGTCGGTTTACTGAAATTGAACGACCTTTTTTCATCCCTTTTTCGTAATCATCGGTAAGGGCATTCATCGCTTCCTGCAGTTGTTTCTTGAAGGTTTCACGATCAATATTTTCAAACTCTTTATCGATGAAGTTAGACATGCGTTTATCATGGTCATCATCGGTATTGAGCTCGGGTAGTTTTTCCAACGCGCCTTCAAGCCAACCGGCTAAGAAAGAGTTTACACGACGAGTGACTTCGGCATTACTGGTGCCGGAGCCTTGGAAACTGTTTCTGAACTGGCCTGTTTGCTGGTTCATTTCACGATACACAATATCAAAAGCAAACGCGGCAAAGATCGCCCTTTCTGCAACCCCAATAAACTCAGCTTGTTTGAGCCCTTTGTGATTGGTTAGCACGCATTCAACACCAAAGCGACGGTTGATTCCGCGGATAATCTTCAATATCTGCTGGCTGATGTCGGCCGGGAGTAAGGTCTTAGTTTTGGTTTTACCCATCTTGATAAATTCGATGTCATCTTGTTCAAGGCCGTATTTCAGCATCAGGCGATGCGCCATCTTAATGGCTTGTGCGGCTTCATTGACGTTTGCAGAGTTACCCAGCTCGAGGCATTTCGCTATTTTTTTGAGCGCCTTTCGCTTCTGTTCAGACATTCGATTACACCATGATAGAAAAGGGCACACATTTTAACGTTTTCCCTAAGCTAGCACAATTCTCTTTAGCGGATAGTTTATGCAGTTTTTAGCGAGAGGATATTCGGACTCCTCAGCAGTTAAGTACTTTGTTAATTTTATTGTGGGTAAATTATGCATCTGTGAAATCGAGATGAGTGGTCATATTTATCTGTCGCTTGACGACGTGCTGCCTTGTGTCTTGGTGGCATGGCAAGCATAATATTCTTAGTTTTTCATTTGGGTATTTTTGCTATGACAGCGACCTACCAATCCGTTGATGTACCTTTTGATTATCGCCATACCTGTTGGTTTTGTGGTGAACCATATTTTGAATCTTACGCCTTTTTACCATCACCTAACTATGACCACCAAAAACTGCCAATTCTTCTGCCGAGTTGCCAAGAGTGTTATGGCATCTGCAAAGGCATTAAAGCGAGTGATTTGGAGCTGCTGCGCGATAAGGTGAAAGAGCAACTTCACCGTAAGTACCAAAAACACTTGCAAATAGGGGTGAATTGGACAAAAGAAGAGTTAGAGCAATCAGAATTTGAAGGTAAGGCGCTTGAAGGGTTTCGTGAAAGTGCTTGGAGCATGTTTGAAATTGCCAAGGAGCGGGTTAACTACCTGGGCTGGCCGTTAACCATTGATGGGTTGCCTGTCGCGAGCTTGAGTACTAGCTTCCATGTTCAGTTTGATGGCATCAACTATACCGGCCTCAGCCATGCGGTAGAGCAACTGGCAAAGTCGTACAATATCCCGCAGCCGTATTTAGAAGAAGTGGTGGAAGTCGTAGGGCGTGACCGTTTGTCTTATGCCATCCGCTTTGCCAAAGCGACGTACGGGTATTCGACAGCAGAGCGTGCGGCGAGTATTGATAGCCTTAAAGCGTTACTAGCAGAAGAGGCGGTATTGACCTTACCTGAACGACAGAATGCAAAGGGCATTGATGTGAACATTGGTGATATTGCCGAGTTGATTCTACATCGTACTTTGATTCCGCCGCATGCGACACAATGGGTCTTCAAGCAAGGTATCAAGAGCTTGAATCAATTATCTGAGCAAGAAGATGCTTTTTTTGAGCACTTCGGTGCCGATTCTGAGTTAACGGCTTTTACCTATTTTACCGCGATGCAAATTTATCTAGAGCATAGAGAGCTTGAGCCAGAATGGGCTGAGCATCAAGATCCTAATCGGGCGTGGTTTGATAAGCTATAGACTGCTATAACTCAGTACGTTACTCAATTAAAGGCGCCAAACGGCGCCTTTAACCGGTTAGATTATCATCGTGACTGATTCTGGCGAGACCACACCATAGCTCGGCCATTTTCGTCAAAGGCCAAAACCTCATATGGGGCTTTTTGATCGTTATGCTCCATGCCAGGAGAGCCGAGAGGCATGCCCGGAACAGCAAGACCGACCATGCGCTTTTGCAGGCGCATAGAGAGCCATAGAACATACAAACACATCATGTCTAGTATTTAGTCAATTGAACAACCTCAAGTACAAGACTGGCTATCGTTTGAACAAAAAATGACAAGTCTATGATCACGCTTTTGTTTTTAATGAAACTGAGTTCAAGCCATATGTGACGTGGCTTTGAAAGCAAAAAAGCCTTACTTTTCTCTGACAAAACTGGTTTAAGGATCGGCTTAAATAAGTACAACGAAAAAATACTAATGCGCTAGCAACAGTGCGCAAGGAAACGATGATGCAATATACTGAACAAGACCGTCAGGTTCTTCATGACACTTGGATGAGCTACAAGGCAAAGATGCGAGTTACCCAAATTGAAATGGCTAAACGTCTTGGCGTCAGTCAATTGGTATTCTCTGATATCCTTCGTGGCAGTGTTCCTCTTGAGCACCGTTTTGTTAACCAGTTTTGTAATTATATTGGTGTAGATCCTTTGCTCACATTACCGTCACTGCGCAGCCAAATGGGTGGGGTACTGCCAAATTCGGTGACGCTGACCAATACATTTATCGTTGATGGTGAAATTAAAAATGTACGCTACGACGGTAATCAGCTGGTTGTTGAATACATTCATAGTGTTGAAGTGCATTAATACATTTTATCGGCCTAAGTAACTTACAGTTACTGGGTGTAAAGCCTTTATAATGCAAGCTTTTTTGACACCCCTGAGGTCAGTTTTCTTTATGAAGGCTGACCTCAGGGGTGTTCTTGTTTATAGGTATCAACAGTTAGGGAGCGGCTGTTTTGATGCTGTCATATCAATATGGGTTAAGCCAAGGACAGGGAAAACATCAACAACAGCGGTAGGGCAAAGAGACTGAAGAAATTGCCAAATAACACCATAGAAGCGACATTTGCGGGCTCGACGACAAACCGCTCTGCGTACAAATAGTTCATGACCGCTGGCGGTAACATGGTAAACAGTACCATCATCTGGAGCTGTAACGTGGGCAAAGGAACAAAGAAGTAAATAAGACTGAAAGCGACTGCGCCAGTGGTTAATGAATGGAAAGTACACACCATACCTACCTTCACCCCATCTAAACGTAAATTGCACATTTGAGAGCCAAGCGATAGAAGCATGACGGGGACAGCTGCTTGTCCCAGTAGTGCTGTCGCATCATATAAAGGTTTCCATATACCCAAGCCGCTTATGTTCAACACAAGCGCCGCACATGTCGCAATGAAAATCGGCATCCGGACCATTTGCTTGATTGGATTACCATTACTGAGCAATGCTAGGCCGAGGCTGCTGTGCACACAGGCTGACACCACGAACAGCAAGACGGCTGGTGCTAATGCCGAATCACCAAATGCATAGGTAAAGAGGGGAATCGCAAGATTGCCACTGTTACGGAACATTTGTGGTGGTGCCCAAGCTTTAAAGTTAAGTTTGCTCAAGCGGCAGACAGGAAGCATCATTATGCCCGGTACCAAAATGGCAATTAACGAGGCGTAAAGTAGGGGGAGTTGATCGGTATCGAGCGGCATGGCAACCAGCGAAGAAAAGACCAATGCTGGGGTAAATACATCCATATTAATGCGGTTGATGGGGCGAAAGTCAGGCTTTAGCCAGCGACCTACTGCGTAGCCTATTAATACCAGTGTGAAAACGGGAAATAGGATCCCTACTATTTGCTCAAGCACATTATCCCTTATGCGACGTTTTGTATGACTTTTGGATAAACCAAGGTTCAACTTATCGTATTTTATGAGATGTGGGTAGTGATTCGTATTAAATGGATGTGAATCGGAGGGGAGAGATTTTAGTTGAATGAAATTGATTACTGGCAAAGAGACCTTAACCAGTAATCAATCTGGACAACTTACTATTTAGAAGTGCTACTTAGTTTCTTGAAATGTTTGCTGCTGAGTTTGTTCAGCCATCTTTGCAGGCAATACCCTCCATTCAGGGATACAAAGGTATAAGCAAGCCGCGCCAAAAATTGAGGCGAGTAGATCTGTAGGCCAGTGCATGCCAAGCCAAATGCGGCTGATCCCAACGCTAACAGCCCATGTAATGATGATACCGACCGGAATAAACTGACGGCGCCTTAGGAAAAAACCACCCCAAAAAGCAACACACACAGCTGCAAAAATGGTGTGGCCAGAAGGTAGCGAGTAGTTTGTTTCACCTTGCCAGTGAGTGATGCGCCAATGGCTGACACTCTCGCTTGCCTGTTTAACCGCTTCATCCTTTTCTATATGACTAAGCGTATAAAAAGCGTCTGGAGTTTCTACGATGTCCAAGGCTTGCAGTTGATGAGTATAAGGGCGAGGGACTTCAGTAATGTGCTTCATTACGGTTTTGGCGATAAAGCTTAAGGCAAGCAGAAGGGCAAATTGAGTGCCTAGTTTGATCAATGTCTTACGCGGTAGCTTCATGATAACGGGTATCATCATAAATAAGCCTACCGTCACCAAGAAACCTGGATTTCCAGCTGAATGGGTTAATAAAGAAAAAAGCATGCCGCTAAAGTCAGAAACTGGACCATTCAAGTCGGCTTGAGAATAAAAGACCAGCACCGCTGACAATAGGGTGGTCATTAACAATAATGCGATGAGGCCAGGGAGTTTGCGCTCAATGAATGGACGGAGGAACATAATCAATACACTTCATAAAAATTGAGACGGGATTCTAGCAAAGTATACGCTTTAAAAAGTAAAATAAGTGTCATAAATCGTTAGTTTACGTTTAGTAGGGATTGAAATGAAGATTGCCCTGATAGGATTAGGCGATATCGCGATAAAGGCGCATTTACCGGTATTGAGCCAACTGCCGAATGTGGAGTGGGTGTTCTGTACCCGCAATCCGCAGCGGTTGCAACAACTCGCTAAGCAATACCATGTGACTGAAACTTATACTGACTACCGAGAATTAGCCAAGGCAGGTATCGATGCGGTGATGATCCATAGCGCGACATCTTCGCATCCTATGCTGGCAGCGTTTTTCTTGAACCTTGGCTTACCGGTCTTTGTTGATAAGCCTCTCGCCGATAACTATGAGCAGTGCGAACGCCTTTATGATCTTGCTGAAAGTAAGCAAGCCCCCTTATTTATGGGGTTCAATCGTCGGTATATCCCTCTATATAAGCAGCATCTTTCGGGAGTATCTATTGATACTAAACGAGAGGAACATGTTCCTGCAGAGCAACTTTCCTCAGGACCATTGTTGTCATTACGCTGGGAAAAACACCGTCATGGCTTACCGGGCGAAGGGAGAACCTTTATTTTTGATGATTTCATCCATCCATTAGATAGCATCAATGTGAATGCGAACATCGATCTGGAAGACCTCTATATTACTTGCCAGTCGGCCTCGGTAGGCTCGCAGTTACAACTTGGCCGTCTTGATGTGCAATGGCAACAGAATGGCGCGTTGTTCCACGCGTCAATGAACCGCCAGCACGGTGCGACCATGGAAACGGTTTCTGCCAATTATAAGAATGTCAGTTATCGGTTTGATTCTTTTACCGAGGGGAGCCGCTGGCAGAATAATATAGAAAAGCGTTTAAAGCTTGCAGACTGGACACCAATGCTAGCTGCAAAGGGCTTTCATGCGATGGCAGAGCATTGGCTTGACGTTGTTATTTCGGGTAAACAGGAACTTGCTTTAACTCAGCGAAATCTCCATAGCCATTTGCTAGCGGAGTACTTGGTGAGTCAAGTGAAATGAGGTGAATATCACGAGCAATTCATGACGTTGTGTTTGGTGTGATTTTGAACTGCATCACAAAAAATATTTCGTGTTCAAAACAATTGGTGCATAGAAAGTAACGAATGCGATAACTCCCTATTATGGCTAGCTATTTTTAAAAAATGACAGTTTTATTAGCTAGGTGCTTGAGTTGTAATTATAAATCTTTCAGAAATATTTCACTGGTGTGCTGGGGGATGAGCTGCTAGAGTGCTGTCCCTCACACACACCGTGAGATAATTATGCTAAGCAATACCCTAAAAGGTAGCGACAAAACAGTTTCAGTTCTAAGTATTGGTTTCCTAGGATTGTTTCTCCTCTTTTCTCTCTATGATTTGACTTTAGTCAGCCAGATCATCGATTCCGCGTTTTCCTATTCTACTGCTGCTTTTGGCCAGTTTTGGCAATGGCTGATGGTGATTAATTTCGTTATTGCCCTAGTGATAGCGGTTAGTCCATATGGCAAACAACGCCTAGGTGCTGTGAACAGCAAGCCAACAATTGGTACATTCCGTTGGTTGGCGATGATCATGTGTACGCTGCTCGCAGGTGGTGGTGTGTTCTGGTCAGCTGCAGAGCCTATCTATCACTTTATGACGACACCACCGAGCTTTGATGGTGTTCAAGCAGAGTCTGCTGCTGCGGTCGTTCCTGCTCTTAGCCAAAGCTTTATGCATTGGGGCTTTTTGGCCTGGGCATGTCTTGGCACACTAGCGACGATTGTGTTGATGTATGCGCACCACCAAGGTGGGGTAAAACTACGTCCACGCGCTTTGCTTTATCCTATTGTTGGTGACAAGCTAGAAAACCACTGGTTGGGTTCTGTTATTGATGCATGCTCAATTATTGCTGTTGCAGCAGGTACAATCGGTCCAATTGGTTTCTTGGCTTCTCAACTAGGTTACAGCCTAGAAGTCGTTGCAAATATCGAAAACAACTCTTCTAGCCAGATGGTTATTTTGGCTGTGGTTGTTGCGATCTACTCGCTTTCTGCTTTCACAGGTATGGATAAAGGTCTTCAGTGGCTAAGCCGTTTCAACATCGTGGGTGCCTTTGCCCTCCTGATGGTGATGTTAGTGTTTGGCCCAACCCAGTTTATCTTTGAGCACTTTGGTCTGGCTTTCGCGTCTTATATTCAGCATCTGCCCGAAATGAGTGTGAATGCGGATAGCCCTGCTTGGAGCCAGTGGTGGACGTGGTTCTTCTGGGGTTGGTTTATCGGTTTTGCACCTATGATGGCGATTTTCATCGCACGCATCTCTGAAGGTCGTAGCATCCGTGAGCTGATTTTGACCATTGCGGTGGCTGCACCGATTGTGACTAACTTCTGGTTTACCGTTCTAGGCGGCACAGGAATCTTCTTTGAACTTCAGGTTCCAGGAACCATTTCAGGCCCGCTTGCTGACTCTGGCCTACCAGCGGTATTACTTGCATCGTTGGCACAATTGCCGTTCAACGAACTAATGATCCCTGCGTTCTTAGTGTTGACGACGACATTCGTTGTTACAACGGGTGACTCAATGGCTTACTCAATTGCGCTTGTTGTGTCTGGCGATAGCCAGCCGTCAAAATCACAGCGTCTGTTCTGGGCGTTGGCGATGGGTGTTATTGCGGGCGTGCTGTTGCTTGCGGGTGACGGTGGCTTGAATGCGTTGCAGTCGTTCATTGTGATCACGGCGGTTCCTGTGTCGATGCTGTTGGCTGTGACATTGGTCACTGGTCCTTTGGCTGTTCTGCGAATGCAGGGCAAGAAGGCTGAAGCAGAAGCTCAAGCTCAGCAAGGCTGGGAACAAGCAGAAGTTGCTAGTCAGTCGTAAAGACAATACTTAAGAAACATTGAAGCGCAAGCCAACGTGTGTGGCTTGCGCTTTTTTTATGATTAAAAGCAGGCTGCCAGCTAAATTAAAAGAAAAAGAGAACGCTGAAAACCATGCATCTAGCTGTAATACCAATCTGGATAAGTCGTTGATCAAGTATTTGCACTGGAAAAATCGTTGCTATCAAGACAGATCAAATATTTATGTAGGTTGGTATAAAACCACTTGGGTTGGTGTTGGGGTGCTCGCCGAGTTGTTGTACGGTATATGAAAAAAATAAGAAGTAGGCGGGGAAGCTATTTAAATCAACACCCCCTGAGGGGGAGGATTTATATTATTTGATAGTGATGATTTGTGTTCTGTTTTGCTCAGAGCTGAAAATTGAGCGCTAAGGAATTGCTGGCTTATTTACGCTTCTGCTTTGTTTGGGCTTTAACGCGCTTAGAAACGATATAGTGCATTGCCATAAGAGAATCATAAGTCATGGGGTAACTCCTTTGTAATTAATTTACAGTTTGTGGCTGTATTGCTACCACAAGGAGAATTTTAGTGTGACTTAGGTCACTATTCAAGCGTTTATTATCATGCGTGATCGGGTGTCATGTAATTTAATTACATAAGTCAAGAGAGGTACGATCAGCGTTATATATGATTGTTGTGAAGCGTCAAAGTTTATGTAATTAGAACAATTCACTACCACTTTTTCATTGGCTTTCGTATAAGGCTCCTGTTGAAGGCAATGAGTCAGGTATTGGTACATCAGTTTCTACCCACCCACCTCCGAGCACTTTGTATAGTGTCACCAGATTTAGCTCTTCTGAGAGCTTAGTGTTTATCAACTCTTGTTGGGCGGTGTAGTACTCTCGCTGTGAATCTAGCACCGTAAAGTAGTCATCAACCCCTTCATCAAAACGTAGGTTCGATAACCTGAAGCTCTCTCCGGTGGCATCAACCAGCATCTGCTGTGCTGATACCTGATCATTTATCGTGGCTTGGTTCGCCAAGGCATCTGATACTTCGCGGAACGCGGTTTGTATGGCGAGTTCATACTGATTTAAGGCAATTTGTTGATCAGCAATAGACACATCTAACTGACTATCCAGCTCACCCCAATTGAAGATGGGTAAAACAAGGTTAGGCGTGAATACCCAACTTCGACTATCTCCGGAAAACAGATCGTCGGCCGAAGCGCTGAGTAGACCACCTGTTGCCGTGAGAGAAATAGTCGGGAAGTAGGCCGCGCGCGCTGCACCTATGTTTGCGTTAGCAGAACGTAGTTGGTGTTCGGCAGATAAGATATCGGGTCGACGTAGAAGTACATCTGACGGTACACCGACATGGACTGGGGCAAATCCGATATTATCCGTTAACTGGGGAAGAAGGTGAATGGGGACAGCTTTACCTACCAAGGTATTCAGTGCATTGATGTCTACATCCACTTGGCTAGTGAAAACAGCCACATCTTTGAGCGCGGTAGCAACAGTTGTTTTTGCCTGGGCAACGTCCAACCCTGTTGCAACACCACTGTTGAAGCTTTTTTCAGTCAGGGCCAGAGAGTCTCGTTGCACCCTAAGGGTATCTTCCGCTAAACGTAGTAAGCGTTGATCGGCAATCAGGGTGAGATATGATTCAATCACGCTGCTGATCAAACTGAGCTGGGTGTTTTTACGTGCTTCGATCGTGGATAGGTATTGCTCCAGCGCTTGTTGTTCTAAGCTCTGAATTCTGCCCCAGAAATCAATTTCATAACTACTGACGCCAAGATCTACGCTGTACTGGCGGCTAATCGTCGAGTTACCATTATTCACGTTTTCAGACAAGCGCTGGTTGGCACCGGTTACGCCTAGATCAATATTGGGTAAGCGGTTTGCTCGCTGGATACCGTATTGAGCTTCTGCGCGCTGGATATTTAAAACAGCAATACGCACATCACGATTGTTGCGAAGGGCAAGTTCTATAACGTTAGTAAGCTTATTGCTCTGAATAAATGCCCGCCAGTCTTCATAGGGAGAAACTCGGTTGACCGATGTTGCTGGTCCAGGTGCTAGAGTATCCGAAGCGTTTGGAACTGAGGTGCCTGGGACATTACTCCCAGTATAGATAGAGAAGTTATTGGCACTCTCATCCACAGGCCAGCCCGATTCGACGGGCGCAACGGGTTGCTGGTAACTCGGGATGAAATTGGTGCAGCCGGCTAGGCTGGTAGTCAGGTATATGCAGAATGCCAGCGACGTGGTTCTAGTCATTCGTGGTCTCCTCTGCAGGGGCTGATGGTTTGTCTGATCCGTAGAATACCCGTGTCACGGCAACAAAAAACAACGGCACAAAGAAGATTCCGAGGAAGGTTGCGGTAATAACCCCACCAAGAACCCCTGTACCTACCGCATTCTGTGCACCTGAACCTGCTCCGCTAGATATCGCCAAGGGGACAACCCCCATACCAAAAGCGAGAGAGGTCATTAAAATTGGGCGCAGACGGATTTTGGCGGCATGAATGGCTGCTTTGAACATGTCCTCACCTGAGTCATGATACGATTTGGCAAATTCCACAATCATGATGGCGTTCTTTGAACCAAGGCCAATGGTTGTCAGTAAGCCAACCTGAAAATAGACATCATTCTCGAGCCCAAACAGCAAGGTCGCTGATACCGCACCCAATACACCAAGGGGGATAATGAGGATAACGGAGAAGGGGACTGCCCAGCTTTCATAAAGTGCAGCAAGGCAGAGGAAAACGATGAGGATGGACAGGGCATAGAGCAGTGGTGCCTGACCACTCGAGATCCTTTCTTGATAAGACATGCCTGTCCATTCCAGTCCGACCCCTTTGGGTAATTGGTTCACGATCTGCTCCATTTCCAACATGGCTTCACCGGTACTGATGCCGGGAGCGGGCTCTCCTAGAATTTCCATGGCCGATGTGCCGTTGTAACGCTCGAGTCGGGGGGAGCCGTAGGTCCATTCACCCTTACTGAACACCCGCATGGCCACCATTTCGCCAGACTGGTTCCTGACTTTCCATTCCATGATGTCTTCTGGGTTCATGCGAAAGGGCATGTCGGCTTGCACATAGACTTGTTTTATTCGGCCCCGATCAACGAAGTCATTGACGTAGTTACTCCCCAAAGCGGTACCGAGTGTGCTGTTGATGTCACTGATGGAGACTCCAAGTGCCCGCGCTTTGAGTTGGTCAATTTGGATATGATATTGCGGTGTGTCACTAAGCCCATTAGCCCTAACTTGAAATAGTTTAGGGTTTTGAGCTGCCACTCCCAATAATTGATTACGCGCATCAGTCATTTTTTCATGACCGAGGCCTGAGCGGTCTTGCAAAAACATGTCGAAGCCGGTGGCGTTACCGAGCTCCATAATAGCGGGAGGGGCAAAGGCAAAGATTAACGCCTGCGGTATTTCGGTAAAAGCCTTCATCGCACGACCAACAATAGCATTGACCTTGTCGCTTTCTGCTGTGCGCTCACTCCAGTCATTGAGTGAAATGAACATCATGCCGGTATTTGCACCGGAACCAGCGAAACTAAAGCCTGAAACAGAGAAGACAGATTTTACATTTTTCTTTTCTGTTTCGAGGAAATGATCCTCAACTTTATCGAGGATGTTCAAGGTTTGCTCTTGGGTTGAGCCACTGGGCAACTGCACCATACTCATCATGGTGCCTTGGTCTTCATCGGGAAGGAAACCACTTGGAAGGCGTAAAAACAGTAAAGCCATCACAACGCCTATCCCTAGGTAAATCAACAAAAAGCGAAAGCTGCGGTGAGTAATGAAAGTGACTGCTGAGGTATATTTCTCCGTCGCTTTGTTGAAGTTGCGGTTAAACCAGCCTGCAAACCCCGTTGTTTTATGCCCGTCGGAACTATTGAGTAGGCTGATGCATAAGGTCGGAGTTAGGATAATCGCAACCATTACCGAGAGTGCAACTGCGGTTACTATGGTAATGGAAAACTGACGATAAATTGCTCCAGTTGAACCAGCAAAGAAAGCCATGGGGATAAATACAGCACAGAGCACCATACCAATACCAACGAGAGCGCTGGTAATTTCAGTCATGGACTTTTCGGTTGCCTCCCTAGGCTCTAACCCTTCTTCCTCCATGATCCGTTCAACGTTCTCAACAACTACGATGGCATCATCCACCAGCAGGCCAATAGCCAAAACCAGCGCGAACATAGTGAGTGTGTTGATCGAATATCCGAGAGTGAGCAGTACGGCAAAGGTGCCGAGTACCACAACAGGTACAGCAATCGTTGGGATCAGCGTTGCTCTGAAACTTTGCAAGAACAACAGCATAACCAAGAAAACGAGGAAGATCGCTTCAAGTAGGGTTTTTACCACTTCTTCAATCGAGATTTCAATAAAGGGAGTGGTATCGTAAGGATAAACAATGGTGATCCCCTCAGGGAAAAACGGGACGAGCTCTGCGAGTTTTGCCCTGACGGCATCGGCAGTTTCTAAGGCATTTTTACCTGTTGCAAGCGCAATAGAAATACCGGTGGCTGGCTGCTTGTTGTAGTTGGAAACGGTTTGGTATGAGGCTGAGCCTAACTGAACTTTGGCAACATCTTCCATCAGAACCTGAGAGCCGTCAGGGTTGACCTTGAGCAAAATCTTTTTGAATTGCTCTACAGTTTGCAATCTGGACTGAGCCGTAATGGTGGCATTGAGTTGTTGGCCTTGGACCGCAGGTGCTGCGCCGAGTTGTCCGGCTGAAACTTGGGCATTTTGCTCTTGAATAGCGGCCACAATATCGGATGGCATTAAATCATAGTTTTCCAACTGGTACGGGTTGAGCCATATCCGCATTGCATATTCAGCCCCAAAAAGCTGGGTTTGACCAACGCCATCTACCCGGCTGAGGGGATCCAGCACATTACTGGAAACATAGTCTGAAATGTCTTCATTGGTTAAAGAAGGGTCATCGGAGACAAACCCGATTACCATCAAGATTGAGTTACTCGCTTTTTCTACTTTTACCCCTTGGTTCTGTACTTCAAGTGGCAGTAAGGGGGTGGCAACTGATAACTTGTTTTGTACCTGTACTTGCGCAATATCAGGGTCGGTACCCGCACCGAAAGTTAAGGTGGTCGTAATATTACCGAATGAATCGGAAGTCGATGACATGTACAACAGGTTATCGAGCCCGTTCATCTGTTGTTCTATCACCTGTGTCACCGAGTCTTCTGCAGTTTTTGCCGAGGCGCCAGGGTAAGTGGCCGAAATTTGTATCGCCGGTGGCGCGATGGTCGGATATTGAGCAATAGGCAGCAGGATAATCGAGATAATGCCTGCAAGCATCACCATAATTGCAAGCACCCACGCGAAAACAGGTCGTTGTATAAAAAAATGTGCCATGACCCCGTCCTATTTACTTCGAAGGATTGTTAGTCGTTGAGGTGCTTATTTCATGCGACTTACTAACAGGTGCCCCTGAGCGGACAAACTGCAAACCATCGACAATGACTTTCTCGCCAACGTTTAACCCCTGAGTGATCAACCAGTGATTATTTATAAGCCGTTCAGTTTTGACGGTTCGGACTTCAACGTTATTGTCTTGGCCAATAACGCTCACCTGTGCCTCACCTTTTGGTGTCCGGGTTAAGGCTTTGGCTGGGATCAAAATAGCGCTATCGACAATCCCTCGAGGCAGTGATGCCCTAACGAACATGCCGGGAAGAAGAATTTGCTGTGGATTGGGGAAGGAAACTCTAAGAACAAACGAGCCCGTTGTTTCATCAATGTTGATATCAGAAAACAGGATAGTGCCTAATTTGTCGTATGTCGTGCCGTCTTCAAGGGAAAGTTGAATATCGCCAAGCTCTGCTTTTGTCTGCTTGAAAGCCCCTTGTACTAACTCTCGTCGATACAGTAAAAGCTCAGTGCTTGACGCTGTCAGGTCGACGTGCATCGGGTTGTACGTTTGCACCGTAACCAGAGGTGCAGATTGGTTCGCGGTGACCAAAGCACCTGCTGTGACGGATGAGCGGCCAGCACGACCATCTATCGGGGCGTTGACTTTGGTGTAGTTAAGGTTAATTTTGGCGTTTTCAACACCGGCCTTCGCACTGGCGACATTCGATTGTGCTTCTTGGTATGTCGCAACAGCATCGTCATAATCCTGCCTTGAAACGGCTTTTTCTCTGACTAGGCGGCGGTAGCGGTCTGCACGGTTTCTTGCTGTAGCTAGATTCGCCGAAGCTTTATTTAGTTCAGATTGTGCTTGGTCCAAGGAAAGCTGGAATGGCGCCGGATCTATTTGGTATAGAGGTTGTCCCTTCTGTACCATTGTACCTTCCTCAAACAGCTGCTTGAGGATAATGCCACCCACCTGCGGGCGTACTTCAGCTTCGTAAGAAGCGACTGTTCTTCCCGGCATTTCATCACGTAGTTCGACCGACTTAGACACTACTGTGACATAGCCGATATCGTATTGTGGCCCTTGAGGTGGTGCAGCTTCCTTATCTTCACAGCCTTGTATAAACACCAAGCTTAATAGGGCCAAAGACAAAGAGAACGGTTGTAACAGTTGCTGCTTAACACTGATCATTACGCCAACCTACCTTATACCAACCTACATAAATATTTGATCAGTCTTGCTGGTTAAAATCGCTGTTCTCTGCGTTAGATATTTTGTAATTAGAGCCACTAGTTACGGCAATCTCTGCCTTGATAACAACGGTTTTTCCAGTGCAAATACTTGATCAACGACTTAGCCAGATTGGTATTAGAACTACAAACGAAAAGCGTGATTAAGCCATGCACTAATCATTAAGAATAATGAATAGCTTATTCAGGTTTAGGCTGGGGCATTGTCTTATCTTTGCATAAAGCCCAGCTATTGATAGCTGGGCTGATTGTGCGCGGATTGTTTGTTACGGCACTCATAGTTATGGGGGTTACTTGTCGGCAACCGGTACCATGATGTGCACGTAAGGTGTGTCTTTCCACATGACGTAAGGCCCGCCGGTGGTCGGATCATCGGTAATCCCTTCAAGCATGGCTTTTGGCACAATGATCATGAGGTGCGGCCCTGTCTCTACGTAATCATCAGCGGACTTAGGATCGGAGTGATAAGGATCGGAGTTACTGACTCCGGCGCCACGGTCACCTTGCAACATGTAGGAAATCCCAATTTTTGTTGCTGTGAAATCTTTCTTGTTGACCATCGCCGTGAGCATTTCCATCCAAACCGCATCGTTGCACATAGGCATACCATCATCAGGGAACGTATCAGGCATACATGTCCAACCGTTTGAGCCTTCAACCACAACCTTGCCATCAACAACAATTGTTGCATCGCCACTGATAGAGGCAGGGGCGGCAGACTTGGCTCGACCTATTTTTTCGGTCATCAAGTCTTCTGCCATCTTACTGTCTTCTGCAATTGCAGGAATCGCAATCAGGCTGGTTGAAAGTACTGCAGATATACAAAGAGCTGATTTTAAAAAATTGACCATGATTATTTCTCCACCTAGTTTGAAATTATCATCATGGATTGATTTGTCATTGGGTAATGACAACATAAAGTATAGGGGCTATACAGGTATTGAATGGAAATTCGCGCTGGTAGAGAAGTGGGGGGAGTAATACCAATTTGGATAAGTCGTTGATCAAATATTTATGTCGGTTGGTATAAACAAAAAGCCGTCATAAGGACTAATGCCGATCGTTTAAGCTAACTTGAACGATCCTGCAGTTAGGCGATAATCCCAACTAGTTGATTTCTAGTT